>JAPLCC010000019.1 GCA_026392415.1 Propionibacteriales bacterium | reverse complement strand
CGGCGCGGGCTGTGGCTGCGTCGGCGATGGCCCGCTCGCGTTCCTCGGCAAGCGACGCGGCGCGGGCCGATGCTTCGTCGCGTGCCGCCGCCAACTCCGCGGCGATGGCGTCGGCTTCGGCGCGGGCCGCTGCAGCGTCGGCGATGGCTTGCTCGCGTTGGTGATCGAGTTCGGTGGCGCGGCTCTCGGCCACGGCGCGTGCTGCTGCCTGCTCGGCAGTGACGGCATTGGCTTCGGCGCGTGCTGCGGCTGCCTCGGCGATCGCCCGCTCGCGTTCCATGGCCAGTTCGGTGGCGCGGCTCTCGGCCACGGCGCGCGCTGCTGCCTGCTCGGCGGCCACGGCTTCGGCTTCGGCGCGGGCCGCGGCTGCATCGGCGATGGCCTGTTCGCGTTCCATGGCCAGTTCGGTGACACGGGTCTCCGCCGCGGCACGGGCACGGACCTGCTCGGCAGCAAGGGCCTCGGCCGCTGCGCGCGCTTGCGCCTGTTCGGCGGCCATCCCCTCGGCCTCGGCACGGGCGCGGGCGTGCTCGAGCGCGATCTCCTGCGCCTGCACGAGCTCCGACTGCAGCGAGGTCACGGCGTCGGCGTGGATGGCGGCGGTCGTCTCGAGCTCCGTCAGCGCCGCGGCCGCACGGGTCTCGGCGTCAATACGTGCCTGCGTCGCCCCGGCGGCGAACTCGGCCGCGAGGTTCAGCGCCTCCGTGGCGGCCCGGTTCTCCTCGGCCAGCGCGGTCGCGGACGCGTGAGCGGAAGCGGCGGCGGCCTGGGCCTCGCTGGCCAGTTCGAGCTGCTCGCGGGCGGCGACCTCCGCGAGGCGTCGAGCCTCATGGGCTTCCTCGGCGCGCTGTGCCTGCTGCGCAGCGGATTCGTCGGCCGCGACTCGCGCTGCGACCTGTACTTCGGCGCGCTGGGCTGCTTCCTCGGCCCGCCGTTCGGCTGCCTCGGCGGTCTCGAGTGCGATCCGAGCGAGGTCAGCCTGCTCGAGTGCGGCCTGCTCGGCTGCTTGGCGGGCCTGGTGGGCACCCTCCGCGAGCCGGGCGTGTTCGGCCGCGGCCTGCTCGGCGGCGGCACGCTCCTCGACCGCCTGGCGCGCGAGTGCACCATGCTCCTCGGCGCTCGCTGCGGCCTGTTCAGCCAGCATGCGGGCGCGATCCTCGGCCGCCTCGGCGGCCCGGTGTGCTTCCTGGGCCAGCGCGGCCTGCTGGCGCGCGGCGTCCTCGGCGAGTGCGCGGGCCTGAGCGATCTCGGCAGACGTGCGCTCGGTGGCCTCACGCTCCTCGAGCATGCGGCGAGCGAACTCGGCGTGTTCGGCAGCGCTGACCGCAGCGGCCTCGGCCATCACCCGGGCCCGGTCCTCGGCAATCGCGCGGTCGTCGTGTGCCTGACGGGCCGTGGCGGCGTGCGCCTCGGCTGCAGCCTCGGCGACCTGACGTGCGGCAGCGGCTGCGGCAGCCAGCTCGGCCTGCTCGCGGGCGCGGTCCTCGGCAGCCCAGCGTTCGGCGTGTGCCGCCGAGGCGCGTTCGGCCTGGTCGATCGCGTGGCGTTCGGCCTCTTCGCGGCGCGCGGTCTCGGCATCGGCGGATTCGGCACGCTCACGGGCGGCGCGCTCGGCAGCTTCTCGCGCAGTGAACTCGGCGCGGGCCAGTTCTTCGGCCTCGATCCGCGCCCGGTGCGCGGTTGCAGCAGTCTCGGCCTGCTCCTGGGCCAGTCGGTCGGCCTCGGCACGTGCCTCGTTGGCACGCTGGGCCGCTTCCTCTGCCACAAGGCGTTCGGCTGCCTGTTCGGCGGCGGCGAGCTCGGCGTCGCGGCGCAGACGTGCGGCGAGCGCAGCCACGACCTCCGCGTTGTCCGGGCCTTCGGGTACGGCGCCGTCGGCGACGGCCTCGGGGTCGGCCTCCACCGGGGTGGGGGTCAGCTCCGCCTCGATCTCGGCACGCGCGTGCGCAAGGACCTCGGACGGACGGCGCGGAACCTCGCGCGGACCGTCGACGTTGGGGATCGGTTCCTCGAGCATCGGGGCATCGACGAACTCGGGGATGATTCTCGGGTTCGGCTTCGGTGCTGCGCTCGGACCGGTGCCCCGGCGGCGCAGCCGGGCCAGCCCCTTGGGGGCGACGGCGGGAATGGGTTCGGCGAAGCCGCCGTCGACGGCGTCGGCGATGACGCGCTGGCCGGCGACCTCGTCGGAGGTCCGGTCGCCGAGCGACCGACGCCCGACGATGGGTTCGTCGGCGGGTTCCTCGGCGGGTTCCTCGGCGGGTTCCTCGGTCGCCTCGTCGACCACTGCGACCTCGTCGGCAGTGACCTCGTCGGCAGCGGCATCCTCGACCGGTGCCTCGTCGAGGTGCAGTTCTTCGAGGGCCGGTTCGGCTTCGAGGACCGGTTCGGCTTCGAGGACCGGTTCCGGTTCTGGATCGGCCACCGCGTCGGGCGCGGGCTTGTCGTCGTCGACCGTGCCGAGCGGGAGGGTCTCGAGGGCAGGCTCCAGGGGATCGGTGAGCGGATCGCCCATCGGGCGCCGGGTCGCACGGGAGATGATCGCCGACCAGTCGGTCGGGTCGATCTCCTCGGCCGCTGCCGGTTCGACGGGCTCCGCGGCAGGTTCGACCGGTGACAGCGGTTCTTCGGTGTCCGTGGGCGCCGGCGCCGTCACGAGCGGGTCCTCCGCCTGGGGCTCGCTGCGAAGACGCTCGAGACGCTCGGACAGGCCGCGGCCGGTCGCCACGGCCTCGGCGGCGTCCTCGTCGTCGGGAAGTGCGATACGGCGGCCGACGGCGCGGTCGATGACGCTGGCCCAGTCGGAGGCTCCGGTGATGTCGACCGGCGTCGGGTCCGGCGGGACGATGGGAGCGTCGAGCGCGTCCGGGACGGCGCTCGACGGCTCCGACGGGCTGATCAGCGAGCCCCAGTCGATGTCGTCGGGATCCGAGGGGTCTGCCGCGACAGGTCCGGTTCGGTGGCCCACCCGCGCCACGATGCTGTCGGGGTCCTCGGTGACCGGTCCGTCAGGGTCGTGCTCGGCCGGCGCGCTGGGGTGCGCGTCCTCGCCGACATCGAGGACTGCGGCCGTGTGGCTGCGGCGGAGCAATTCCTTGACTTCGTCGGGTTCGAGTTCACCGACCACGGGCGCGTCCTGGTCGTTGCGTCGCCACAATCTGCCGCGCCGCCCCCGACCGCGTCCTTGGGGCGCGTCGTCGTGCCCGGAGTCCTCAGACCCGGGCTCGCCGTCGGTGAACGAACTCATGAAGGGTAAATCTACTCACGCCGGCCGGGGTTACGGTGCATGTTCCAGAACGTGCGCACGGCGGTACTGGACATGGGTGTCCTCAGGAGCGTGTGTGAACCCGATGCTGGCGTACATCTGGCGCGCCGGTGCGTTGTCCGATTCGACGTACAACAGCACCTCGTCGACGCCGCCCGCGGCGAGGTGGTGGAGGCCGGCCAGCGTGAGCACCCGCCCGAGGCCGCGGCCCTGGGCCTGGGGCGCGACCCCGACGACGTAGACCTCTCCGGTCGCTGCGTCGTGCTGCTTGGTCCAGTGGAAGCCGAGGATCTGGTCGCGCTCGCCGATCGCCAGGAGCAGACCGGCTGGATCGAACCACGGCTCGGACATCCGCTCCTCGAGTCCGTCGGCATCCAGACCGCCCTGTTCGGGATGGAGGGCGAAGGCGGCCGCGTTGACGGCGAGGAACGCCGCGGCGTCAGCGGCCACGTAGTGACGGATCGCCACACCGGAAGGCGGCTCCGCCGCCCCCAGGGGTACGGCGGCCGGGCGGCGCATCACCCAGAGCTCCCGGGCCCGGGCGAAGCCCAGCGGTGCTGCCAGGGCCCCGGCCGCTGGATGGTTGCCGTGCGACCAGGCGGCCAGCGGCCCCGGCGCCGCACAGGCGAGGGCCGCGAGCCGGCGCCCGAGGCCCCGGCCGCGGGCAGGCGGCGCGACTGCCAGGTCCAGCTCGTCGCCCCGCCTGAGGGCGAACCCGTCGCCGGTCACCCAGGCGCCCAGGTCGTCGAGCCCGCGGTGCTTGAGGCGCAAATGAGCGGCTTCGTCGAGCGGATCCGCGCCGTCGTGCTCCAGACACGCACGGCGTACCTCCTCGATGGCACTCAGCGCCGTCGCAGCGGTCAGGAGGTCGTCAGCGGGCACGTCACGACGCTATCGCGGTGGGGTGACGCCTCTGGAACTCGCACGGCACAGACCGTTTACATGTGACGCCGTGACGCTGTAGGACTGGCCCATGAAACTCAGCCACGCGGTGAGTGGGGCAGCCGTGGCCCTTGGCGCGGTCGCCGTGCGCGACATGGTCCAGAAGAAGCACGCTCTCCAGCGGAACTTCCCGATCGTGGCGCACGCGCGCTACTGGCTGGAGACGATCGGGCCCGAGCTCCGGCAGTACATCGTCACGGGCAACGACGAGGAGCGGCCCTTCAGTCGCGACCAGCGCACCTGGATCTATGCGTCGAGCAAGGAGCAGAACAGCTACTTCGGTTTCGGCACCGACCTCGACGTCGAGCACACCCAGGGGCATGCCTACATCAAGCAGCGCACCTTCGCCGACAAGCTGCCGAGCGACCAGGACCACAACTGGACGCTGCCGAGCGCGAAGGTGCTGGGTGGCCCGCGAGGCCGGGCCAAGGCGTTCCGGCCCGCATCGGTCGTCAACGTCTCGGCCATGAGCTTCGGGTCGCTGTCGTCGAACGCGATCACCGCGATCAACAAGGGTGCTGCGGCCGCCGGCTGCCTGCACAACACCGGCGAGGGCTCGATCTCGCCGTACCACCGCAATGGCGCGGACCTGATCGTCCAGATCGGTACGGCGTACTTCGGCTGTCGCGACGACCGGGGCAACTTCTCCCTCGACAAGCTCAAGGCAATGATCGACACGGCGCCGGTCAGGGCGCTGGAGATCAAGCTCAGCCAGGGAGCCAAGCCGGGGCTGGGGGGCCTGCTGCCGGCAGCGAAGGTGACGCCGGAGATTGCCGCGATCCGCGGAATCCCGGAGGGCAAGGACTGCTCGTCGCCGTCGCGGCACACGGCGTTCCATGACGTCGACTCGATGCTCGACTTCGTCGAGCTGCTCGCTTCCGAGACAGGGCTGCCGGTCGGCATCAAGTCGGCCGTGGGCGCGATGGACTTCTGGGAGGAGCTCGCGCGACTGATGTCACCGGGTGATCGCGGCGTCGACTTCATCACCCTGGACGGTGGCGAGGGCGGCACCGGTGCTGCCCCGCTGATCTTCGCCGACTCCGTCTCGCTGCCCTACCGGATGGGTTTCTCACGGGTCTACGGCACATTCGCGGAGCTCGGGCTCACCGACGACATCACCTTCATCGGATCGGCCAAGCTCGGGCTCCCGGACAACGCCGTGGTCGCCTTCGCGCTGGGCGCAGACATGATCAACGTGGCGCGCGAGGTCATGCTCTCCATCGGCTGCATCCAGGCGCAGAAGTGCCACACGGATCACTGCCCGACGGGCGTGGCCACGCAGAACCCGTGGTTGGTGCGTGGCCTCGACGTGACGTCCAAGGCGGACCGTGCCGGCGTCTACCTGCGCACGATGCGCAAGGAACTCACCCGGATCTCCGCCGCGGTGGGTGTGGCCCACCCGGCCCTGATCACCTGTGCCGACGTCGACATCTTCAACGGAGACTACGACGCCCGCTCACTCGCGTCGGTCTACGGCTACAAGGAGGGATGGGGTGAACTGGGGGAGGACCTCAAGGCCGGGATCACCCGGTTGATGCACACCAGCGACCACTTCGACGAGCAGCCCGACGCGAACTAGGCGTCGAGCGCGCTGCGTTCGGCCATGCGCGCGGCGTCGGCCTCGGCGTCCTTGGACGGCAGCACGAACCGGTAGCCCACGTTGCGCACGGTCCCGATGAGCGTCTCGTTCTCGGGGCCGAGCTTGGCGCGCAGTCGCCGGACGTGGACGTCGACCGTGCGGGTGCCGCCGAAGTAGTCGTAGCCCCAGACCTCCTGGAGCAGCTGCTGGCGGCTGAACACGCGGCCCGGGTGCTGGGCCAGGAACTTGAGGAGCTCGAACTCCTTGAAGGTCAGGTCGAGCACCCGTCCGCCCACCTTCGCGGTGTACGTCGCGTCGTCGACCACGACCTCGCCGGAGCGGATCACGTGGGCATCGGGGTCGGCGGCGTCACGGGCCGCGGCGAGCCGGCCGATGGCCAGCTTGATCCGGGCCTCGAGTTCGGCGGGACCACAGGTGTGGAGGACGACGTCGTCCATGCCCCAGTCGTGGTTGACCACGGCGAGGCCACCCTCGGTGGCCACCAGGATGACGGGCACGTCGGTGCCGGTGGTGCGGATCAGGCGGCACAGGTCTCGGGAACTGGCCAGGTCGTGGCGGCCGTCGACGAGGACGAGGTCGGACTCGGGTGCCTCGAGGAGGGCGCTGCCCTCGGCAGGCAGGATCTTGACCTGGTGGCCGAGCAGCGCGAGACCGGGCAGCACGTCGGCCGACGGTTGCAGGGCGCTGGTCAGAAGCAGGAGAGTGCTCACTCTGGTCTCCTCACTGGCACTGCGGGCGCGTGCCGGGTGTGAGACCGAAACGCAACGCTGGGCCCCGGCCGGTTTTCCTGTGGGGGACGATACCGAAACAACGGTGCAACCGGGAAGGGACAGAACGGTGAATGAGACGCAGGTCATCCGGGTTCGCTACTGGGCAGCCGCACGATCTGCTGCGGGCGTGCCGGAGGAGGACATCGACGTCCCGGGTCCGCTGTCCCTGACAGAACTGCTCGCCGAGGTCGTACGCCGGCACCCCGACGGTCGACTCCCCGACGTGCTCCGGGCGTGTTCGGTGCTGATCGGTGATCGTCCGGTCTCCTCGAGCGACCCCGCCGCGGTGGTCGTGGCGCCGGGGGACACCGTGGAGTTCCTGCCGCCGTTCGCCGGGGGCTGACACCTCCGGACAGGCGCCGGTCACCCCGGCACCCGTCCCCTAGACTCACCAGGGTCGCCGACGACAGGACGGCCCGGGTGTGGAGAGGAGAGCTGTGCCGAGCGTGAGGACCCCGAACTCCATGGGACAGTCGACCTCGATCGGCCAGCCCGGGCCCACGGAACGGCGCCTGGTCGTCCTGGTCATGGCCCTGCTCGCAGCGGGCCTGGCGGTGGTGGCGACGGAGGGCCTCCTGCTCGCGATCCTCGCCGTCAGTGCGGCCGGCTTCCTGGTGGTGCTGGCCGTCCTCGGCCGTGAGCGCACGGCGATGCTGGTCATGATGCTCGCGTTCGCGACCGCGCCCATGAACAAGGGCATCTCGCCCGGCGGCGCCGCAAGCCCGATCTCGATCACCGATGTCCTCTTCGGCCTCGCCGTGATGCTGCTCGTCCCGACCCTCCTGCGCCGTTCCCTCCGGCTCCCGCTGATGTACGTCGTCGGCGTCTCGCTGATCATGGTGACCGGCACCCTCTCGACGGTCTTCTCGCCGGAGCCGTTCGTGAGCGCCGTCCAGTTCGTCCAGTGGTTGATCGTGATCGTGGGCCTGCTCGGCCTGTTCGCGCTGTGGGCGCCGACCTGGAAGATGGTCGACGTCCTGCTGTGGAGCTACGTCGTCGGACAGATGTTCAGCCTCCTGTACGCGCCGATCGGGGGCGGGGTCGGCAACCGCTACCAGGGCCTGTCGCACCACCCGAACGAGTTCGGTGGAGCCGGCGTGATGGCCTTCGCGGCCCTGATGTACCTCTGGCGCCGCAACGATGCCGTCTGGTACCGCGTCGCGGTCGCCATGGCCATGGCGGGGAGCCTCGCTTCCGTCGTGATGAGTGGTGGTCGTGCGGCGACCGTCGTGATCGCCGGCCTGGTCCTGATGTTCCCGTTCGTCGAGCGCTCGGCACTCAAGGGATTCGCGCTCGCCATCCTCGGCGCGCTCGCCGTCTTCTCGCTCCCCTTCATCGTCGGCAACTCCGCCGAGGGTTCGGCGATCTCCCGCCTCGCCGGGTCGGCTGATGCGATCGGAGCCGACCGGGCTCGCACGGAGGCCCAGGACTTCGGCATCGACCTCTTCCTGCAGCATCCGATCGTCGGCAACGGCTTCTCGGACGCGCTGTTCGTGCACAACGTGGTGCTCGGCGTTGCTTCGAGCGCGGGCATCTTCGGCCTGCTCGGGTACCTCCTGGTGCTCTACACCCTGGCCCGCCCGATCATCGGGAACCATCCGAACCGACGGCTGGGCTACGTCGTGTGGGCGTTCATCGCCCTCACGCCGACGTTCCCCGGCCTCGAGGACCGCACCCTCTGGGTGCCGATGGCCCCGGCGATCCTGCTCGCCATCCAGTCACGCATGGGCGCGGACCGATCCGAACCGGCTCCTCCGGCCGCGGCGAAGATCCGCTGACCAGACACCCGAGGATCCGCTGGCCAGAGCCCCTATGATTCTGCCGAAAGCGGCGCACCCTCCCCGACCATCGCCGCGCGGAGTGACCTCAATGCCTCAAGCAGTTCAGCGCGCCATGGCGAAAGCCCGCCTCAAGTCGAAGGTCGCCATCGCGAAGGTCGGCAAGGACAGTCTCCGGCTCGACACCATCGTCAACCTGCCGAAGATCGAGACCTGGCGCCGCGAGCACGTCACGGCAGGCACGCCTGCGTTCGACCACCGTGAAGAGATGTACGACCACCTCCACGCGACGCTGATCGGCGACCAACCGATCGACTACCTCGAGTTCGGGGTGTTCGAGGGCAACTCGCTGCGTCACTGGGCGAACCTCAACAAGAATCCCGAGTCCCGGTTCTACGGCTTCGACTCCTTCGAGGGCCTGCCGGAGACCTGGAAGCGGTTCGACAACAAGATGGTCAAGTCGCACTTCGACGTCAACGGCGCACTGCCGGACATCGACGACGACCGGGTCGAGTTCATCGCCGGGTGGTTCCAGGAGAGTGTCGATCCCTTCCTCGAGAAGTTCACGCCCCAGTCCCGCCTGGTCGTGCACATCGATGCCGACCTCTACTCCTCGGCGCTCTACGTCCTGACCCGGTTCAACGCGCTGCTGGTGCCCGGCACGATCGTGGTGTTCGACGAGTTCTCCTCGGTGCTCAACGAGTTCCAGGCGCTGGAGAACTACTGCTCCGCCTACCAGCGTGAGTACGACGTGCTGGCTCACTCCTGGTACTACTTCGGCCAGGTCGCGATCCAGATGCGCTGAGGGTCGAGAGGCCACAAAAGAGCTGCGGCGCACCCCGAGGGGTGCGCCGCAGCTCTTTTCGTCAGGGGCCCTCAGGCGACGTCGGCCTCGGCGCCGTAGTGCGGGGTGGCCAGGTCCGACATGTGCACCGTGGCGCGCTGGCGGCGCGGCGCGGCGAGCTGGAGTGCCTCGTCGAATGACATCGGCTTGCGCACCCCGAAGGTGATGAGGACGGTGTAGAACAGGATCTTGAAGTCGAGCGCGATGCTCGGGCTGGCCGCGGTCTGGCGGGAGTACGCCGACTCCAGGTGCAGGCGCTGACCGTCGGTGAGCGAGTGCCGGCCGACGAGCTGGGGCAGCCCGGTCAGCCCGGCCGGGGTCTCCCAGCGCGAGTCGAGGTCGGAGTGCTGGTCACTGAGTGCGCCGCGGACGTTGTCGGTCAGCGGGCGGGCGCCGACGATGCTCATCTCGCCCTTGAGCACGTGGACGAACTGCGGAATCTCGTTGAGGCCCAGCCGATCGAGCACGCGGCCGATCGGGGTGTAGAGCGGGGAGTCGAGAGGGGTGTTCAGGAACCTACCGCTGTCGACGGGAGCGACGATCTGGTTCGCATTGCGAACCATCACGCGGAGCTTCACCATCTCGATGACGGTTCCGGCTCCGACCCAGCGGCGGGATCGATAGAAGATGGGTCGACCCGAGAAGATCAGTACGGCCAGAGAGGCCACGATCACCACGGGCATCCAGACGACGGCGGCCAGACTGATGACGACGACGTCGAACGCGCGCTTCCTCAACTGTTACCTCCTGCCACAGACCAGACCCGAGATTTGGTCTCCCAAGCAGGGTGGGGGGTCCCTGCACACAACCCAACGAGCGAGTTGCGAAGGAGATACGTCACATCGCGAGATTCGTCCTTAATTGTGTGGACGGCTCAGCGCCGCTGGGCGCTGAGCAGCCTTTCGAACCGGGTCGCACAGCCGTCAAGAGCGAACTCCTGCTCGGCCAGATCGCGCGATGCCTCGCCGAGTTCGGCGCGCATCTCACTGTCCTCGAGCACCTCGACGAGCCATTCGGCCGCCTGGGGGACCGAGGTCTCGGCGGGCGGCAGCACCAGTCCGCCCGCCCGTGTCACGAGCGACGAAGCAAGGTTCTCGCCCGGCATCAGGCCGAGGATCGGGCGCCCCGCGCACAAGTAGGAGAGCGTCTTGGACGGCACCGAGAACGCCCCGGCCTCCTTCTCGAGCAGGACGACGAGCACGTCGCCGCTGCCGAGCACCTCGGGCAGCCGCTCATAGGGCTGGAACGGCAGCAGCGTGATCGGTACGTCGAGCCGCTCCGCCTCGGCCCGGAGCACGTCGACCGCGGGGCCCGAGTTGACCACGACCAGCCGGACCGGCTGGCCGGCGTCGGCGGTCGCCTTCGCGAGCTGCACCAGCAGCTCGGGGTTGTGCTTGAGGCCGAGCGTGCCGGAGTACAGGAGCGTGCGGACGTCGTCGACGGCGTGCTCGATGGCCCAGTCGTTCTTGCGGTCGACCGGGCGGATCTCGTCGAGCGGGGCCCAGTTGGGGATCACGGTGACCTTGGCCGCCGTACCCCACTTCTCGTGGACCGGGACGAAGGACGACGCGATGACGACGATCGCCGCCGCGCGGCGCGAGCACCAGCGCTCGGCAACCTCGAAGGCCCAGGCAACGACAGCGAAGTGCTTCGGCAACTTGCTGCCGCTGAAGGACTTCACCGCGATGGCGTAGACGTCCTGGTGCCACAGCACCCACGGCTTGCGCAGCACGGCCATGGCGAAGGCGAAGATCACCAGGGTCGGGATCTGCACGTTGGAGACCAGGGTGACCTCGGGACCCACCCGACGGACGTGACGGACCAGCTCGAACCCGCGGGAGACCTCGCGCACCAGGCGCTGGGCCATCCGCTGGTTGTCGATCGGCTTGGCTCCGCCGATGCCCTCGAACGTGATCGTCTCGCCGGGGGCAGCCTCGAGCTTGCCCTTGCCGGAGACGTACCCCTCGACGTACGAGTGGGTGACGTCATGTCCCCGACGGGCGAGCTCGCGACTCAGCTCCGCCTGGAAGGGGTGACCGCTGTGGTCGTGGACCAGAATCCGCAACTGCTCAGTCCTCGTCAGCCGTGGGCGCGCTTGACCTGGTCGTAGACCCAGGCATAGGTCTTGGCCAGACCGTCGGCGAGCGTGATCGACGGCTCCCAGCCGAAGACCTCGTTGATCATGGTGTTGTCGGAGTTGCGGCCGCGGACGCCCTGGGGCGCGCTGAGGTCGTACTTCCGCTCGCACTTGATGCCGGCGATGTCCTCGACGATCGAGTACAGCTGGTTGATGGAGACCAGCTCGGCAGAGCCGAGGTTGATCGGCTCCTCGAGGTCGCTCGCGAGGATGCGCTGCGAGCCCTGCACGCAGTCGTCGACGTACATGAAGCTGCGGGTCTGCTCGCCGTCGCCCCAGATCTCGAGCTCGTGCTTGCCGGTGATGACGGCTTCGGCGATCTTGCGACACACGGCGGCAGGCGCCTTCTCGCGGCCACCGGTCCACGTGCCCTCCGGGCCGTAGACGGTGTGGTAGCGGGCGGTGCGGGTGATGAGGCCGTAGTCCTCGGTGAAGTGGCGGGCCATCCGCTCGGAGAAGAGCTTCTCCCAGCCGTAGCCGTCCTCGGGCTGTGCCGGGTAGGCGTCGGACTCCTTGAGGGCGGTGACCGCGGTGTCGGTCTGCTTGTCCGCGGCGTAGACGCACGCGGAGGAGGAGTAGAAGTAGCGCTCGACGTCGAACTTCTTGGCGGCCTGGAGCATGTGGGTGCTGGTCAGCACCGTCAGCATGCACAACGCCTTGTTGTTCTCGATGAAGCCCATGCCACCCATGTCGGCGGCGAGCATGAAGACCTCGCGCGCCCCCTCGGTGGCTGCCTCGGCATCGGCGAGCAGCGAGAGGTCGCCGACACCGTTCTGGGCATCGGGGTGCACCTGGTACCACTCGTCCAGCGGCTTGACGTCGATCGAGCGGACGGTCTTGCCCTGAGCGAGGAGATCAGCGACGAGATGTCCTCCGATGAATCCGCCGCCACCGGCAACCAGGACGTCTACGGGGCCCGAACTCATGCAATTCTCCTCAAGGATCTGGATAGGACCGCCCCCCAGCGATGACCAGACAACGAATCGGGGGGCGGGTTGTCACGGCCAGTCTGCTCCCTGCGCTGCCGGCACGTGGTCGACGGGTCCCTAGACTGCGGACGTGCGCACTGCCCTGGTCACTGGCGTCGCGGGGCAGGACGGAATCTACCTCGCCCGCTCCCTTCTCGCAGACGAAGTTCGTGTTGTCGGAACGGTGTCCGGTGCCGTCGACGGCCAGGCGCGGCACGGTTACCTCTCCGGTGCCGAGCTGCGCTCCCTCGATCTGCGAGATGGTGCCGGCCTGCGGGCGCTCGTCGCCGACGTCGAGCCGGACGAGGTCTACAACCTGGCGGCGGTGAGTTCGGTCGGGCGCAGTTGGCACGAGCCGGAGCTGACGCAGGCCGTCAACCAGACTGCGGTCGAGATCCTCGTCGAGGCGCTGCTCGCCCAGCGGGACCGGACCGGCCGGCAGGTCCGCCTGTTCCAGGCGTCGTCGGCCGAGGTCAGCGGTGATGCCAGCGCCAGTCCCTACGCGCGCTCGAAGGCCGCCGCCGAGGAGGTCGTGTACGACGCTCGGGACAAGGGCCTCGCCGCCTCCGTCGGTCGGCTCTACATCCACGAGAGCCCGTTGCGGGCCCTGACGTTCGTCAGCCGCAAGATCACACGCGGTGCTGCCGAAATCGCACTCGGCCTCTCCGACCGCCTCGTGCTCGGCAACCTCGACGTCGTCCGGGACTGGGGCTTCGCCGGTGACTACGTCGAGGCGATCCGGCTGATGGTCGGCGCCGAGGAGCCGATCGACCTGCCCATCGGCACCGGCCGACCGCACCAGCTCCTCGACCTCGTCGAGCGGGCGTTCGTCGCTGCCGGACTCGGCAGTGCCGAGGGGTACGTCGAGCAGGACCCGTCGCTCGTCCGGCCGGCCGACACCGCCGTCCTCGTGGCAGACCCGGAACCTGCGGCCCGCGCGCTCGGCTGGAGGGCGACCACGACCTTCGAGGCGACGATCGACGCCATGGTCGCCACCGACCTCGCGCGACTGCGCTCCGGCATCGAGGAGTCGATCGACTACCTCGTGCCCACGTCGTAGGGCGGGTCTCCCGCCGTCCTCAGTCCGCCTTGCGTGCGCGGACGTCGAGCACGATGCGGGGGGCGACCGGGCTGGCGATCAACCGGTCCAGCATCTTCGAGGCGGGGCGGACCGACCACGCCGGCGGGCTCATCGAGGCGATGTAGGCCTCCGACGTCAGGGTGTAGCGGAGCCGCGGCTCCGCGACCACGTCGACGAACCCGAGTCGGGTCAGCTGTGCCGTGATGCTGGCGCGGGTGTGCAGGATCCAGTGGTGCTGGGCGATCCGGCGATCGGGAACCTTGCTGAAGCGGCCACCAGTGGCCCGCTTCGCGGCATGGGCGAGCGCATCCGCCTTCGTCCAGTGCGGCGTCTGGAGGAACAGCACGCCACCCGGACGCAGCATCGTGTGGGTGTCGCGCAGCAGCTGATCGGTGTCCGTCACGTGTGCGAGGACGCACCACAGGGTGACGGCGTCGACGGTCTCCTTGTGGCCGAGGCTGGACAGGTCGCCGAGGTCGAGGTCGACGTCGTGCCGGTCCTTGGCGAGCTTCACGGCGCCGGCGACGATCTCGTTTCCGGTCACCGAGAACCCGAAGTCGTCACGGGCGACGCTGAGGAACTCGCCGTCGCCGGCCCCGACGTCGTACATCACCGGTGCGGTGTCGGCGGCCCGGCTGGGCAGCGCGTCGCGGACCCAGCCCAGCGCCTCGCGCCAGGCCTCGGGCCCGACCTTCTCCCGCTTGATGTCGACCCAGTTGCTGTAGTCGTCGTCGGACCACTCGATCTGCAGCTCGATGGCTTCGAGGCGCTCGGCGTCCTCGTGGTCCTGCCAGAAGTGCACGCCGCAGTCGCGGCAGTCGCTGATCCGGCGGCCGGTTGCCCGGGAGGCGACTGCTGTGTGGACGCGAGCTCCGGCGCAGGCGGGGCAGGTGGTCATGGCGTTCTCCCGGTCGGGTGGAAGGGATCGGACGGTAGTACAGCAGCCGGTCACCCGGCAGACGGCGTCAGCCCTGCCCTGATCACTTCGGCAGTGCGACGCCAGGTGAACGCCTCGGCGAACCTCCGGCCCGCTGCGAGCTGCTCAGGTGTCAGCGCCACAGCGTCCCGGATCCCGTCAGCCAGGTCGGCCGCCGTGGTCGATCGAACCGTGACAGCGTGCCCGCCGGTCACCTCGGCCAGCGCGGGGTCGGCCGAGACCACGGTCGGGATGCCGAGACGCAACGCCTCGGCCGCCGGCAGTCCGAAGCCCTCGAAGTCGGAGGGGAAAAGGACCAGCCCGGCGCCGGCGAAACAGGACTGGAACGAGTCGTCGTCCAGCCAGCCCATCAGCTCGACGTGCTGCTCGATGCCGAGCCGTCGTACTTCCTCGGTGGCGGCGGCGCGGTCGGCCCTGCCCATGCCCACGAGGCGGAGCAGCCAGCCGGGGCCGTCGGGGCCGGCGGAGGTGACGAACTCCGCCCACCCGGCGATCACCGCGTCGGCGTTCTTGTTGCTGAAGTGCCCGAACGCGATCGCATACGGCCGATCCTCAGCCTCCGGCCGGTGCCACGACAGCGCGTGGTCGGAGCCGAGGGGGGCCGCGACCGCCCGGCGAGCGAGTGAGGGGTGCAGCTCGCGGAAGTCGGTCAGGGTGCGTTCGGAGATGGTGAAGATGCCGTCCGCGAGTCGCAGGCTCCATGCCCACGAGATCGTGCGGGCGATCCGGGCCTTGCGGGAGAACTGGTCGGGTCGGAGCTCGAACCTCAGGTCGTAGAGGATCACGCCTCGCGGCGCGCGCGTGCCGGCCAGGGCGGAAGCCGGCACGCCGACGACCACGGCGTCGGCACCCAGGCGGGCGGCAGCGCGTCGAATCGCGATCGAGCGCAACCACAGACCACCCAACGGCCCTCGCGGACGATCCAGGTTCTCCACCCGGACCCCCTCGGGCAATTCGAACTGGTGGCTGTCCGGGCCGAACAGCACGGTGATCTGGTCCTCCGGAAAGGTGTCAGACCACCCATGGGTGAGGTGTTCAAGCACGATCGCCACGCTGCCGGGAAGCCCAACGACCGCATCCACGACGAGACGCATGGGACGCGACGATACTGTGCCTCCGTGACGAAGCGCGCACTCATCACCGGCATCACCGGTCAGGACGGGTCCTATCTCGCAGAACTGCTGCTCAGCAAGGGCTACGAGGTGCACGGACTTGTCCGTCGGTCCTCCACCCTCAACCGCAGCCGGATCGACCACCTCCACGGGTCGAACGATCTGCATCTGCACTACGGCGATCTGACGGACGGGGTCAGCCTGAGCAACCAGTTGCGTGACATCGCGCCGCACGAGGTCTACAACCTCGGCGCGCAGAGCCACGTCAAGGTGTCCTTCGAACTGCCCGAGTACACCGCCTCGACCGACGCCGTCGGCACACTGCGGCTGCTCGAGGCGATCCGGGCCGCCAAACTGGACTGCCGGTTCTACCAGGCCTCCACGTCCGAGATGTTCGGCGCGACCCCGCCGCCGCAGAACGAGTCGACCGTGTTCTACCCGCGCTCGCCGTACGGCGCGGCCAAGCTGTACTCGCACTGGGTGACGATCAACTACCGCGAGGCCTACGACCTGTTCGCCGTCTCCGGGATCCTGTTCAACCACGAGTCGCCGCGGCGCGGCGAGAGCTTCGTGACCCGCAAGATCACCCTCGGCGTGGCGTCCATCAAGCTCGGCATTTCCGATCACCTCGACCTGGGCAACCTCGACGCCGTTCGTGACTGGGGCTATGCGCCCGAGTACGTCGAAGGCATGTGGCGGATGCTGCAGCAGGACGAGCCGCAGGACTTCGTGCTCGCGACGGGAGTCGGTGCGACGGTCCGCGAGTTCTGCGAGGCCGCGTTCGCCCACGCAGGTCTCGACTGGGAGGACCACGTCCGCTACGACAAGTCCTACGAGCGCCCGACCGAGGTCGACGCGCTCATCGGTGATGCGTCGAAGGCCCACTCCGTGTTGGGATGGAAGGCAAAGACCCACGCGATCGAGTTGGCACAGCTGATGGTCGACGCCGACGTCGAACACCTCGGTCGCCTCGTGCAGCACAAGAAGGAGCTCGGTGGATGATGCGGCCTGACGCGATGGTCTCCACGGCGAAACGACGACTGAGCTGGATGATCCGCGACCGGTTCCCGTTCCGGCCGGTCATCCGGGAAGTCCAGGGCGTACGTCTGGTGCTGCCCTGGTCGCACCGGTTGCCCGACTACGCCACCTGGGGGCCGCTGTACGGGCAGAACCTGGTCGAACTGGCGCGCGGGCTCGCCGAGGCGGCGCCGCCCCTGACCGTCCTCGACGTCGGCGCCAACGTCGGTGACTCAGCCGTACAGATCCTGAACGCGGCCGAGGGCAAGGTGTTGTGCATCGAGGCGGACCGGGCCTACCTCGACTTCCTGCATCGCAACGTCGACCACGACAAGCGGGTCTCGGTCGTCGAGGCCCTGCTGGTCGTCGAAGAGGGCAGCAGCGGTGGCACCGCCGTGCGCACGGGCGGCACCACCCGGTTCGTGAAGGGCGTCGCTGCCGACGCCATGCCGACGGTCTCGGCGACGCGACTGCGGAACGACCACCCTGCCTTCCGCGACCTGCGCCTGGTCAAGTCCGACACCGACGGCTACGACGTCAACCTTGTGCCCGCCATCGCGGAGGCCTGGGCGGATGCGCGACCGGTGCTGTTCTTCGAGTACGACCCCTACCTCACCCGCCTGGCCGACCTTGACCCGCTCGCGGTCTGGCCGCGTCTGGCCGAGCTCGGCTACCGCCATGTCGCGGTGTGGGACAACGGCGGTGCGGCGCTCGGGCAGGCCACCACCGACGAGATCGTCGCTGCGGCCAAGGGTCTGGAGGACCAGCCCGGCCCGGCCCGCGCTCGCGTCTACTGGGATGTCGCCGTCGTCCACGAGGACGACGACCGTGGCCGCTCGGTGATCCAGCGACTGGTGCCGAGCACGCTGTCCTGACCGGGACCGGTCAGACGGACTGGAGCTGGAGCTCGACGACCTCGCGGGCGGCTGCCCGTCCGGCGTCGGTCGGGTGGACGCCGTCGTAGGTGAAGTCAGTTCGGTAGTGCCCGGCTGCGTCACTCAGGGCGTCGGTCAGGTCCAGGGCTGCGATCCTGGGCCCGGTCTGCTCGGCCCGGGTGACGGCCAGCAGGTCGGCCCGCATCAGGCGATGCGCTGCGAGACGTTCGTCGAGGGATCCCTTGATCGGGAAGCCCTCGTCGATGAACGTCTCCACGGCCGGAGGCACGGGCACCACGACGAATGCATGGCTCGATCCGATCACGGAGACCAGCGACCGGACTCGCGCGACGTAGGCCGGGACGAACGGCAGTTCGGGATTCTCCTTGATCCGCGGCGCGAGATGGCAGCGCAGGTCGATCTCGCCGAAGCTGAAGAACCAGTTGACCCGGTCGTGACCCGGAACCAGCTTGAGGACCCGCAGCGCGCGGACCATGCCCGGCTTGAAGCCGTCGCGTGCGATCGAGAACATGAGACGCGGGCCGAGGTGCCACACCCAACGGCGCTCGGCGCCGCGGCCGACGCCCAGGGGATGAAAGGTTCCCCTGACCATCATGACGGCGTTGGAGTCGCCGACCCACACCTCGTCGACCCGACGACGGGCCACGGCCACCACGAGCAGGAGGAACCCGATCCAGGCCAGGGTCTTCGCCTTCAGCACGCGAAGCCGATGCCTCATGCAGTCCCTCCGACGCCGCCTTCGACGGCCTCGGCAACCGTGGTCGCCTCGCCCGTGGTCACGTCGATGACCGGCAGGTGCCCGATCGTCGCGACCCGGTCCGCCCGCGAGCGGATCCGCGACAGCGTGCCGTCCTCGTTGCGCGCGGTCAGGAAGCGACTCTCGCGATAGCCCGAACGAGCTGTCTGTTCCGGGATGTCGCCGGCGACGTCTTCGCGGACGAAGAAGGCGTTCGCGCCGTTGCTCGCACATCCGACGAAGCGGTACCCGCGGCTCTTCGCGAGGTGGACGAACGCACCCAGCGACGCGCCGAAGTAGAGCTGCGAGTAGTGCGCCGACGAGTTCACGAAGGCCGGGTCGTAGGGCACGGTGATGGCGGCGTCCGGCCCCAGGACGGCGTTGTACTCGACCACGACGATGGCCGGGTCGACGACGGTGATCGCGTCCCAGATCCAGTAGTCGTTGCCGTCGACGTCGACGGACAGCAGGCCCAGGCTTCCGGTGAAGCCGCCACCGGAGATCAGGTCGTTGATGTTCTCGGTGGTGACGAACGCGGAGACCGGCTCGACGTCGTGACGCCAGCTCAGGGACGTGCCGAGCACGAACTTCACGTGCTCCTCGCCGCCGTCGATGATCAGTCCCCGCCAGTTGTTGTTCTGCAGCAGGAAGCGCGTGTTGGACTCGCGGTAGTCGCCGGTCCCGATCTCGACGAACGTCGTGTCCGAGACCTTCGCCTTGCGGGTGAGGTGCTGGATGATCCCGTCCTCGCCGAACTGCGAGAACACGCGGAACTCCACGTCCTCGAGGGTGGCCGGCGCCGGTCGGACGTCGAGCAGGTGCGTCTCGAGCCGGCCGATGGCCAGGCGCATCTCGTCCTGCTCGTTGCGCATTCGCTGCACCAGGTGGCGAGCACCGGGAACAGTGGCGAGTCGCCGAAGCGATTGATAGGCGAAGTCAGGCGGCAACGGACCTCCATGCCAGATGGAGCTGGCTTTGAGCGGGCCAGCGGTTCATGCGGAGGATAACCGACGGGACGGAGGGATCGCGGGCAGGGCCAGCGAGAGATGCCGCCCGTCGCCCTCAGTGCGGACGTCAGTCCTGCAGGCCCCGCACGGTCTTCTCCCCGCGGGTCTCGAAGGACGCGACGAGCTTGACGCTTCGTGGGTGCCACGCCGGCGGCAGGTCGGCAAGGGCAGCGGTGATCTGTCGGCGGATCTCGTTGGTGTCGGCGCCTTCGAGGCCGCCCTCCGGAACGATCTCGACGGCCACGATGGCGCCGGTGAGCCGGTTCGGGCGACCGAAGACACGCGCCATGGCGACCGCGGGGAGCGGGGTGATCCGGTCCTCGACCGGGAGCGGGTGCACCTTCACGCCGCCGACGTTGATCACTTCGGACGTGCGGCCGCGGAACACGACCCGGTCCTCGACCAGGTCGACCAGGTCGCCGGTGGGCTTCCAGTCGGGTTCGTCGTTCGTGGTGGCGGGGTCGCTGGGTTCGGTCACGTCCCCGGCGTAGCCGAGCATGCCGGTGCCGGCCCTGACCCACAGCTCGCCGTCGATCACGCGCAGCAGGCCGTCGGGGTTCGTGTCGCTCCAGAGGCTGGCCGCGGAGAGTCCGGGGCGGCCGTCGCGCACCGAGGCGATGGAGCCGAACTCCGTGGAGGCATAGACCTGGGAGATCCTGGCGGTCGGGAACGCTGCCTGGATGTCTGCGAGCAGGTCGGGTGAGCTGGCCTCGCCGCCGAGGGTGATCTGGGACAGCGCCGGAAGGTCCGCCCTTCGGCTTCGCGCCTCGGCGAGCAGGAAGCGCCAGTACGTCGGTGTGGCGCTGACGCAGGTGACGTCTCCTGCCAGCAGCGCCTCGAGCCCGTCACGGGGTTGGCGCGGGAAGGGTGCGACGAGGGTCGCGCCGATGGACACGACGTGCTGCAGGACCTGGATGCCTGCGAACTGGTGTGGGCCGTAGGCCAGCAGCCAGCGCTGCTCGGGGCGCGGCTGAGCGTCGTGAGCGGTGCGGGCCAGCACGCTCCAGTCGTGCCGGGCGGCCTTGGGCAGTCCCGTCGTGCCCGTGGTGCGGATCATCAACGGTTGACGGTCGCCCGCAGGCGTGGTCTGCGCCGTGATGTCGGAGGAGCCGATGGTCTCGGTCAGCAGGTCCTCCGGTCGGACCACCGTGAAGTCCCCGACCAGGTCCTCGCGCCGGCTCACGACGACCACGTGGTCCAGGTTCGCCGCCTGCTCGGCGAACTGGGTGGCGTCGATGTCGGGCTGGTACTGGCACGGCTCGGCACCGGCCGCGGCGGCGCCGCCCAGGAGGCGCAGGACCCATGCGGCGTCGGGCTCGACGATCGCGAACCGCGTGATCCCGCGGTGGGCGAGTGCGGCCGCAACGACCCGCGCCTCGGCGAGCAGGTCGTCGTACGAAACGACAGCTTCGGGGGTGATGACCGCGGTTTGCGAAGGCGTTCTCGCAGCAGCCGCTTCGAGGAGCCGGATCATGCGGACCAGTATCCAGCACCCCCGCGGGCGTGACCGGGGGGTCCCCCAACCGTTTCCTTTCACGAGAGGCGGTCGGCGGCGACGGTTCGCGTGACAAGATGACGCCGCCACCCCCAGGCCCCGAAGGAGAGCGACGTGGGTTCCCACCGACCGATGACGGTCGCCGAGAAGTACTACACGCTGCTCGACCAGTGCTGGCCGGCCAATGTCCTGATCAGCGCCGACCTCGATCGCTGTTTCGATCCTGAGTTCGTCGCCCAGCGGTGGCAGGAGTTCCGCGCCCTGCGGGTGCTCGCCCGCACCGTTGCGCGAGAGGACCTCACGATCGCGGACGCCGGCACGGACGGTGAGTACTTCACGACGCGCGAGCTCCGTTCGGAGCTGTGGGACTCGGTCTTCGACGAGGAGGCGGCGGTCCGCTACGACCTCGGCATCCCGCTGCGCCTGCGCTACCTGACGAGTGCGACGGAGGACAGTTCCCGCGTCCTCTTCGTCGGCCACCACTCGTTCTTGGACGGCCGGATCGGGATCACCGAGATCCAGACCTTCGTCCGCTTCCTCGACGGTCAGGACATCCCCGAGCAGCAGGAGTTGTCGGCTGCGCCTCCGCCCGGTGAGCAGCACCCCTGGCAGCAGGACCGGCGCGAGCTGATCGACCTGCTCCGCGATCTCAAGACACGCAGCGTCGAGCTCGGCCAGCCCGGGCCCGCATGGTGGCCCGAGGTGGGCCGTGAGCGTCGCTCCCGCCTGCAGCAGATCGTGTTCGAGCCCGAGCGTGCGACGAGGCTGGTGAAGGCAGGGAAGGTCCATGGCTCCGGCGCCTTCTCCACGGTCGGTGCGGCCTGGCTGGCCTCCGTGGCGCGGCACCTGTGCGATGCCGACCCGGCGGCCACGCTGCAGATCGCAGTCCCGGCCGACGTCTCGTTGCCCACCGGCGACCCGGGGCGCCCGCCGTCGATGGCGGTGGCCGTGCTCGGCCGGCCCTACCGGGTCGACATCGACGACGTCTGGGGACTGGCCACCGAGGTGGCCTCCACCATTCGCGAGGCGCTCGGCCGCGGCGAGGCCGATCTCTTCTTCCATCTCACCCGGGTCGAGCACGTCGAGGACCTCGAGGCCGGCAAGGCCCTGGTTGCGGCGGCTCTCACCGCCGCTCCGCCGTGCGTGGTCGTGAGCAACATGGGTGTGGTCGATCCCGGCACCGACCCTGCGTGGCTGCGCTTCGTCAGCGGCCAGCTGCCGTCCGTCCCGAACCAGGTCGTGTTCGCTGCGACGCTGAGCTATCGCGGCCAGCTCGTCCACAGCATCTCGACGGACGACAACCGGCTCCCGCCCGAGCAGCTCGCCACCCTGATCGATGGCTACCTCGACCTGGTCCAGACCATGTCGGCAGGAAGTTGATGTCCCAGGCGACTGCAGGTTCAGGCCGCCGCGTCGGCCTGATCACGATCGACCAGATCCTTTCCAGCCTGTCCAACATCGGTGCACTGATCTGGGTCGCGCACGCCTTCGAGCCGGAGGACTTCGGTCGCTTCAGCCTGATCATGATGGTCTTCACCGTCGCGCAGGTCGCGATCCGCAGCCTGATCTCGACCACGGTCGTGGTTCACCCCGAGGACGCCGACACGCGACCCCGCAGCATCCTCGCCTCCACCTTCCTGGTCGGCCTGGTGGCCGGCTTCCTGTGCTTGATCGCCGGCCTTGCCCTGCTGGCCGCGGACAACTCCCTGGCAGGGCCGATCCTCGCCCTCGCGGTGCCCATGCCGCTGTTGCTCGTGCACGACGTGGGTCGCTATCTCGGCATCGGGCGCCAGCGTCCTGAGAAGTCGATCGTCCTCGACACGCTCTGGGTCGTGCTGCTGGCGGCGGGCTTCGGCGCGATCATCGCCTTCGACCTCGACTCCCTCACCTGGCTGGTGGCGATCTGGGCAGGCTCCGGTGCGCTCGCCGCACTGTGGGTGTTCGTGCAGTACGGCACCCCCGCCGGCGACGGCCTGGACTGGGTCCGCGAGCACTGGGGATTCTCGTGGCGCTCCCTGGTCGGTGGCGTCGCGGCCAGTGGCACCCTGCTGCTCACGGCATCCCTGATGTCGCTCTTCAGCAGCCCTCTCGCGGTCGCAGCATTCCGGGCGGCCACGCTCCTTGCTGCGCCCAGCACCGCGGTCCAGACGTCCGTCTCGACCTCGGCCGCCGCCGACATCGCGCGCGAGCGCGAGACCGGCGAGAGCTTCTGGCCGCACGTACGGCGGGCGATGATGATCTGCTTCGTGGTCGGTGTGCTGACCATGGTGGTCCTGGTGTTCCTGCCCGACGTGATCGGTCGCGCCGTGCTCGGTGAGGCGTGGGACGTCGTCGAGCCGTTGATGCTGGCGGTCAGCCTCAAGGTGCTCCTGATGGCGGGCCAGAGCGGGCTGCGCGCAGCGCTGATCGGACGGCACCGGATCCAGGTGGCGATGGTGACCGACATCGTCAGCCTCGTCCTGGCCGGCGTGTGCATGGTCGTCGGCGCAGCGCTCGGCGGTGCCGAGGGTGCCCTGTGGGCGATGGCCATCGGCACGGGCGTCACCACCGCGTGCTGGTGGGTGGCGATCGGCTGGAAGGGCGGCGCCGCCCCCGAAAGGGCCACGGAGCCGACCACCGAGCACAATCCCGAGAAGGCCCCCGAGAAGGCCCGCCCGGGCAGGCACCGGGCCTGACCGTCAGGCGGTCAGGCCACCGTCCACGACGAGCACCTGGCCCGTGATCCAGTCGTTGCGCGGGTCGACGAGGAAGTCGATGGCGCGTGCGATGTCGGCCGGCTCACCGAGGCGGCCGGCAGGGGTACGACGGACGATCTGGTCGAGCTGTCCGCCATCGAGGCCGTGGCTCATCTCGGTCCGCAGGTAGCCCGAGGCGATGCTGTTGACCGTGACCTTGCGGGACCCGAGCTCGCGAGCCAGGGCGCGGGTGAAGCCGTCGAGGGCGGCCTTGGTGGCGCCGTAGACGGTCAGGCCGCGGTAGCCGGTGAGACCGACGATCGAGGAGATGTTGACGATGCGGCCGCCGCCGTGGGCGAGCATGTTGCGCACGACCTGGCGGGTGACATGGATGGTCGCCTTGAGGTTGAGGTCGATGACCGTGTCGGTGTCGTCGTCGGAGAACAGCGCGAGGATGCCGTCGCGGGCGACGCCGGCGTTGTTGATCAGCACGTCGACGGACTTCCACTCCGCCAGGACGTCCTTGACGAACGCCGTCGACTGCTCGCGGTCGGCCAGGTCGGCCTCGCGGAACAGGAAACGGCCGGCGTACTGCGGGTCCGACTGCCAGGCCCGGACCGCGTCGGTCTCGGACCGTGAGCAGGTGGCCACCCGGTCACCGGCGTCGAGGAACGACTGGACGATCCCCTGGCCCAGACCCCGGCTGCCGCCGGTGACGATGACGGTTCGAGGTGCGCTCATGCGGAGGCCGCGGCCTGGTCGGCGTAGAACGCCATGACCTCGCCGACGGTCTCGGGCAGCAGGCCGGCGCCGAACGGGTCGGTGCCCAGCTCGTCCTCGAGGATCGCGGACAGCTCTGCGGTCTCGAGCGAGTCCAGCCCGAGCCCGTCGTCACCGTGGAGGCGTGCGTCGGCGGTGACCTTCAGGTCTCCGTGGTCCGAGCGCTCCAGCAGGTCCGTGATGATCGCGACGATCCTGGTCTCAACTTCGTTCATTCCGACCTCAACTCAGATGTGGGGGGTTCCGGAGGGCCAACGACGTCCCCGGGTCGTTGGTAACGGGCGCGGTTGTAGACATGTTTGGGAATGTCGATCACCGACAGGCGTCGGGCGGGGACTCCGCCGCTGAGGTGGCCCGGCTTGACGTCCTGGCCGGTCCACGTGGTCGAACCTGCTGCGAGCAGCGCGCCCTCGCCGACCACCGTTCCGGGCAGCATCGTGCACGAGGTCGCGACCACGGCGCGGTCACCGATCGTGACCGGGTCGAGAATGACGCCGCCGTTGGTCGGGTCGAAGGCGTGGGAGAGCAGGGTGGAGCGGATGCCCGTCACCCACGACTGGTCGCCGAGCACCACGCCGCCGCCACAGTCGAGGTAGTGCTGGCTGATGATGTGCGAGTCGTCGCCCATGCGCAGGGTGCGCAGGTTCTCCGTCTGGACCGCACCCGGTTCGTAGCCGGAGTCGCCGACGATCTGGTTGAAGAGCATGATCCGGCAGCCGACGCCCGTCTTGACCAGGCGCAGGTCGCGGAACAGGTTGAAGTGGTGGATCAGGGTGCCTTCGCCGATCTCGAAGCGATCGACGCGGCGCACCAGGCAGATGCCGATGACGGCGCTGTCCGGCACGGCGTGCCCCAGCTTGCGAAGGAGCCTGTTCTTGCTCCGGCTCGGCGGCAACAGGAACACAAGGGTCGTGAGGGCCTGGCGCACGCGGTGAGACTACACAGCCCTGGCCGGGACCGTGGCCAGTGGCCCAAACCTGCGTCGTCGTGGGGCTAGGGTGTGCGGCGTGTCGCCCTCTCCCCACTGTTGTGCAGACCGCCCATGACCGTTCTCGCACGTCTGACTGACGGATACGTGTCGATGCAGTGTGACGTCTGCACGCCACCCAATCTGACGATCAACACCCCGCAGGGCCTGCGCGCCAACGGCTGGACCGTGGCGACGGACGCGGACGGGCTCGACGCCTGCGCGAACTGCTCGGTGCGGATCCCGGTCCGCCAGCGCCGGGCGCGCGGCGACGCGGTCGCCGTCGAGCCCGATCCCGCGCGGCTGCCCAACCTGGTGGTCATCGGGGCGATGAAGGCCGGCACCACCAGCGTGCACAACTACCTCGACGTCCATCCCGAGATCGCGGTCTCCGTGGACAAGGAGATGCGCTTCTTCACCGACCCCGACCACCGCTCCTGGCTCGGCGCCTACCAGGACCAGTTCCAGCCCGGCACCCGCTATCGGGCCGAGTCCACTCCGTTCTACACGAAGTCGGCCTGCTTTCCGGGCGTGGTCGACCGGATGGCCGACCTGATTCCGGACGCGCGACTGATCTATCTGGTGCGGGACCCCATCGAGCGGCTGGTGGCGGAGTACGTCGAACAGCTGCAGTGGCGCGCCACGGACAGGTCGTTGGCGGAGGAGCTCGCGGATCCCGAGGAGCTGACCAACGGGCTGATCGACTCGAGTCGCTACGCCACGCAGCTCGAGGACTACCTGCGGCGGTTCGATCGCGACAGGATCCTCGTCCTGGATCTCGCCGATCTCGCCAGTGACGTGGTCGGCACGATGGGCCGGATCTTCGACTTCCTCGACCTGGCGCGCCCTGAGGCCAGCGCCGAGGACTTCGTACGGTTCAACGTGCGCGAGGACCGGCGCGCCCTGCCGGACTGGCTCCTGAAGATCCGTCGCGGACCGCTGGGGCGGGCCGCCCAGTGGATGCCGGCGGGACCGCGTGCTGCTCTGAGCCACCTTGCCTGGAAGAGGACGGGCGCCCGCCTCGAGGTCCCGCTGCTCGACCCGGCCCTGCGCGCATCACTGGAGATCGCGCTCAAGCCCGAGGCCGACCGGCTGCGCCAGCTGACCGGCCAGGACTTCGCCACCTGGTCGATCTAGGGCGCGTCCGCCACCGCTGCGACCAGACGGACTACTTGATCTTGCGGAACAGGTAGAAGCGGTCGTGCAGATCGATCAGCTCGCGGAGCTCGTCGGCCTGGTGGATCGGCCGGTCGTCGACCAGCTCGTAGCCCCGGTCGAGGACGTCCTGACGGAACGGGATCATCGAACCGTCGATCTCGGTGCTCCGGAGCTCGTCCGGGGTGTTCGGCACGATGAGGAGCCATTCGATGTCGCGCTCCGCGATGCGGTCGAGCCACCAGCGGATGGCGTCGAGCGAGCACTCCGAGAAGCTGTGGATGTTGACCGCGACGTCGTAGCGCTCGCCGAGGGTCTCGTGCTGGTCCAGCGTGACGACCCGGACCGAGGACGGCAGCTCGCGGAAGCGGGTGTAGTACTCGCACAGGAACGTCGAGGTGGCGACACCGTCGATGCAGTCGTAGGCCTCGAGGTTCGGCAGTGCGGTCGACATCCGGTGGGCCAGTCGGCCGTAGCCAGCGCCGATGTCGAGCACGCGCAGACCCTTGACGGAGGCCAGGCCCATCTGGTCGTTGAGGTAGTTGATCTCGTTGATGCTGTCGAGGAGGTCGCGACTCACGGGCGGCCGGTCACCGAACTCGAACGTGAAGGCACCGAAGAGCCCGTCCTCGGAGACCTTGTCGAAGAGGTCGAGGGAGTCGCGCTCGAGGACGTCGAGCATCGCGAGGTACATCCGCAGCCGAACGGCGTGCCCGAGGTGCCGGAACTGCCACACGTAGGCGTTGTCGCCACGGAACCAGGCCAGGGAGAGGTTCTTGTTGAGGAACGAGCGACGCCACTGCGTGTGAACGGCAGCCGCCACGTCGAGCCCGTCGTACGTCGCCTGCAGTTCGACCAGGCGCGGATTGTCCTGGCGCAGGGCCTGCTCGCTGCCGGCAGGAAGGCTGACCGCGTCGTTGTGACTGACGTTGACCGCCCGCCGACCGTCCTCGTCGATCCGGCTGACCATGAAACCGGCACGGGCGGCGCTGGACTTGGCCTGACGGCGAAGCCAGACACGGGCAGCTGCGGGGGAAATCTGGGGCACGAGGCGAAACTGTAACTGGACCCGTGCACGAACATGCGCGGGATCTGGTGGAATGTCGTCGTCTGATGGCCACCCGCACGGATCACGCCCGACTCGAGGACCCGCTTGCTCACCACTCCCGTGGCACTGATCGCCTTCAATCGGCCAGAGCTGACAGCCCGAACGCTGGCCGTGATCAGGTCGGCGCAACCCCGCGAGCTCTACCTCATCGTGGACGGGCCCCGGAGCTCTCGGCCCGATGACGCAGCCAAGTGCGCGGCGACGCGTGCGGTGCTGGAGGACATCGACTGGCCGTGTGAGGTCCATCGGAGGTACGCCGACCAGAACCTCGGCCTCGAGGCGAACGTCGAGCTCGGCCTCGACTGGCTGTTCTCCCAGGTGGAGAGCGCGATCGTCCTGGAGGACGACTGCCATGCCACGCCGTCCTTCTTCCGGTACGCCGAGGAGCTGCTCGACCGGTATCGGGACGATCCCCGGGTGTGGCAGGTCTCCGGCAGCGGGATGGGCGTCCCGGGTCGCCTCTTCGGTGATGACAGCTACGCGTTCACCGCCTGGGCGAGTGTCTGGGGCTGGGCGACGTGGGCGGATCGCTGGCAGCGGCATCGCAAGCTGTTCCCCCGGGACCATGTCGGCGACGACCTGCCCGTGCGGACCGTGCCGTGGACCCCGCAGCCGGGAATGCTGGTCACGCGTTCGGGGCAACGTCACTTCGCTGACGCGGTCGCGTCGACCGACACCATCGCCCACGGCTGGGACAAGCACTGGTGGATCACGATGATCAGCCTGGGCGGGTTCGCGACCTCTCCGGCCGTCAACATGGTCGAGAACGTCGGGTGGGGCGAGGACGCCACGCATGGCGTCGCGGCCGGTCGCCGCGACCACGCCGCCGAGGAGGTCGGCTTCCCGCTGACGCATCCCACGTCGATTGCTCTCAACGTCGAGGTCGAGCGCGAGCTCGAACTGGTGCTGAGCCGGGTCGGTGGCCGCGGGGCGATGCTGGCTCGCCGGCTGGTCAGGTCCCCACGGGTGCGCCACGCTGGCCGGTCCTTGATCAACAGCCGGGCAGCGATTGCAGCGCAACGCTTCGTCAGCAGGTTCGGTTCGCGATGAGCCTTCCCTCCTGGCTGCGGCCATGGTGGCCCTTCTTCAAGCGGCTCCACAGGGCGCTCACCCGCCTGTTCGGACACCTGTTCCGGGTGCTGTCCCGGTTGTTGGGCAGCCGCGGAGTGCCGTTGCGCGCGACCGAGCGCTCGGTGGACACCGCGGCGGGGGAGCCGGGTGTCGTCGTGGTCCACCCCGGCCGGGCCGAGGTACCGCTCGTCCGCTCCGCGACCCGCGGCCAGCCGGCGGAGCACTGGTTGTTCGAAGCGGTCCGGACGGCGACCGCGCCGAGCCCGATCGTCCCTGCCGTGACAGTCCCGGCGACGTTCACGCTCGAGGTCGCCGGTGGTCGGCTGTCCGGTGACTATGGTGCGACCACCACGCCGGGCAAGGTCCTCGAT
Source organism: Propionibacteriales bacterium (assembly GCA_026392415.1). GTDB lineage: Bacteria > Actinomycetota > Actinomycetes > Propionibacteriales > Nocardioidaceae > Nocardioides. The sequence goes on along the minus strand of JAPLCC010000019.1, from coordinate 122,395 downwards.
CACGAGACCAGCACGTATTTCGGCGTCTTCGACTGGCGTGAGCACCCGATCTTCCTGCGTCCCACGCTCGGGCCGGTCGAGCACGTCGACGGCACGGTCCTGAGCCTGACCACGCGCGGCACGAGCGAGAACTACTACCACTTCCTCTACGACGCCATCGCCCGCCTCAGCGTCCTCGAGGACACCCTTCCCGGCGAGCGGTACGACGCCGTGGTGGTCTCCCACAAGGCCCGCTACCAGCGGCAGCTGCTGGAGCTCGCCGGCGTCGAGGGGCGGTTGATCCAGCCGGAGCGCGGCCGGACGGTCTCGGCCGACCGGCTGCTGGTGCCCAGCAACCCGAACTGGGCCTTGCAGGCACCCCCCGCCTCGGTCGCGTGGCTGCGTGACCGGCTGCGGCCGACCAGTGGCGCCGGCGGCCCGGACGCGCCGCGGCGGCTCTACCTCACCCGGGGCACGACGCCGCGCACGCGCCGCTATGTCGAGGAGGCCGCACTGTGGCCCGAGCTCGAGCGCCGCGGCTTCACCATGGTCGACCCCGGAACGTTCAGCGTGCAGGAACAGATCGACCTGTTCCACGGGGCCGAGGTCATCGTGGCGCCGCACGGTGCGGGCCTGAGCAACGTCACCTTCTCGCCGTCCGGTGTGCAGGTGCTCGAGATGTTTCCCGCCACCTACGTCCACCTCGGCCTGTGGTCGATCTGCCAGGCGATCGACGCCGACTACCGCTACCTCGTGGCCGAGGGCGGCAACGGTCCGGAGGGACCCAATGCCGGCGTCCTCGACGACGTCTCCATCCCGCCGGCGCGGGTGCTCGAAGCGCTGGACGCCCTGATGGCCGGTGAGTCCTGATGACCTCTCGGTCCACGCCGACCCACGACCTATCCTCGACCCCCTACGTGCGCACTCCTGGTGCGCCGCGAGCAGTGAAGGCAACGAGATGACCGCACCGGACGACGCATTCCGCCCCGGACCGACCCTGAGTCGGCTCTACCCGGAGGTCCGGGCGGGCGGGTACACCCGCTACGACGGCTTCATCGAGTTCTACACCCGCGTCAACGCGCTGCTCGACACCGACAGCAAGGTGCTGGACTTCGGCGCCGGTCGTGGCCTGTGGGCGACCGAGCCCTTGCCGGCGCTGCACAAGCGGCTGCGCGCGTTCCACGAGCGGGTGGGGGAGGTCTACGGCGTGGACGTCGATCCGGTCGTCCTCGAGAACAGGTCGCTGGCCGGCGCCCACGTGATCACGCCGGGCGAGAAGCTGTCGTTCGCGGACGGGTCGTTCGACGTCGTGCTCGCTGATCACGTGCTGGAGCACGTGGCCGAGGAAGACGCTGACCAGGTGGCCAGCGAACTGCTCCGGGTGCTCAAGCCGGGCGGCTGGCTCGCGGCCCGCACGCCCAACAAGTGGGGCATCATCGGGATCGGGGCGCGCGCAGTGCCCAACGACCTGCACACGCGCGTCCTGAGGCGCCTGCAGCCCGCGCGCAAGGCCGAGGACGTGTTCCCGGTCCGCTACAGCATGAACACGCGGCGAGACCTGTCGCGGCTGTTCCCCGAGCCGAACGAGCTCGTCGTCTACGGGCATGCCTCGGAGCCGACGTACTTCGGCGACGCAGCGCCAGCGTGGCGGGTCGCCCAGCTCGTCGACCGTCTCACGCCTCCGCGGCTCGCCCCGACGCTGATGGTCTTCGTGCGGAAGGCCTGATCAGGCCTTTCGGCGACCGCTGCTGCTGGACTTGCCGGTCGCCTGGCGTCCAGACGGGCTGGACTCCTCGTAGTAGTAGTAGTAGTACGAGCCGATCGCGCGCTTGGCGACCATGTTGACCACCACGCCGTAGAGGCGGGCGCCGACCTGGTTGAGGCGGTTGATCGCCTCGTTGACCTGGTCCTTGGTGGTCTTGCCGTGGCGGACGACGATGATCACGCCGTCGGCCAGCTTGGCCAGCACCGAGGCGTCAGCGACCGGCAGCAGCGGCGGAGCGTCGATGATCACCATGTCGTACGACGACCGCAGGCGCCGGATCAGGTCCTGGGTGATCTTCGACTGCAGGATCTCGGTCGGGTTCGGCGGCTTGGCGCCACTTGCCAGCACGTGGAGTCCGCTGGCCTCGTGCACCTGGATCGCGTCGTGGATCTCGGTCTTGCCGACGAGGGCGGTGGTGAGGCCGACCGCGGGGTCCAGGCCCAGGGTGGTCGCCACCCGGGGGCGCCGGAGGTCGGCGTCGATGATCAGGGTGTTGCGTCCGGTCTGGGCCAGGGCGACGGCGAGGTTGGTCGACGTCATGGTCTTGCCCTCACCGGGCACGGCGCTGGTGATGACCAGGCAGCGTGGCTGGTGGTCCAGGTCGATGAACTGGAGGTTGGTCCGGAGCAGACGGAAGGCCTCGGTGCGCGCAGCGAAGCCGCCGAGGTCGGTGAGCAGCGGGGCCGTGCGGATGTCACCGTCGAAGCCGATGCTCGCGAGCACCGGGGACTCGGTGAGCTCGGCGACGTGGTCGGCAGTGCGGATCGTGCGGTCGAGCAGGTCGCGGGCGACGGCCAGTGCGACACCGGTCAGCAGGCCGATGAGGACCGCGACGACGAGGTTCAGCACCACGTCGGGGCTGACCTGCGATCGGTTGAGGCTGGCCTCGTCGGTCACCTTGGCGACGATCTGCGACGAGCTGCCCGCGGTGGGCGTCTCGAGGTCGGCGACGTACTTGGTGAACTCGGTGGTCACCACGCCGGCGATCAGCTGTGCACGCTCCGGGTCGGGGTCGACGACGCGGAGCTCGATCAGCGAGGTCGACTCGACGACTTCGGCGTTGATGCGGGACGCGAGCTCCTCGGACGTCAGGTTGAGGCCGAGCTGGTCGATCACGCGCGATGCGAGCTCGGTGCTGCTGGCGAGGTCGGCGTACGAGCTGGCGCGACCTGAGGCGAACAGGGAGGCGGCGTAGGCGTCGGTGGTGTCCCGGACGTCGACCGTCAGGAAGATCTGGGCGCGCGACTCGTAGGCCGGGGTGCGGGTGAAGGTAATGGCCGAACTTGCAGCGAGCGCCACGAGTACCAGCGCGGCGACGCTGATCCAGCGACGCCGCAACACCATCAGAAACTGCTTGAAGTCCAAGACCCCGTCCTTGCTACGACGATGCACGCTGTCAACAACGTCCGTGATCCTACGTTGACGGTGCTCACCGACCGTTAGGCTGGCCGAGGATCGGTCGGTTGTGAGGTAGCAGGAGGGGTCTTCAGATGGCGGATGGGCGGGCGGATGTCGCCTGAGATTCGCCGTCGCCGCGGCTCGCGTCTGCAGCGGTTCGGACGGAAGCTTCGTCGCGCCCTGCGGCGCAAGTCCACCCTTGCCGGCCTGGGTCTCCTCGGCGTCGTGGTCGCCTGGAGCGTGTGGGTGGCCGTATCGGCCATGCAGCATCTCCAGGAGGTGGATCGCCAGGCCCAGATCCTCCGTGCGGCCCTGATCCGCGGTGACACCGATGGCGTCCGGCAGGCGACCGAGCGCTACCAGGAGGCGGCCGAGGCCGCTGAGGACCGTACGTCCGGAATCACCTGGTTCATGTTCGAGGCGATCCCGCTGTTCGGCGACGACGCCGAGGGAGTCGCGACCGTTTCGGGGGTGCTCGCAGACATCGGCCGCGACGGCCTGCCGCCGATCGCCAAGGCCGCGGACCTGGTCCAGGCGGAGTCCTTCCAGCCGGTCAACGGGGTCTTCCCGGTCGAGGAGATCGAGGGCATGGTGGAGCCCGCCCAGCAGAGCCAGGCCGCGTTCGACGACGCAGCGACCGAGCTCGGCGCGATCGACTCCAGCAACTTCGTCGGGCCGATCCGGGAGCGCTACGACGACCTCCGCACGATCGTCACCGATGCCCGGACCACCCTCGGGTCGACGTATCGCGCGGCGAAGATCATCCCGCGGATGATGGGCACCGACCGCCCGCGTTACTACCTGATGGTCCTGCAGAACAACGCGGAGCTGCGCAGCGGCGGCGGTCTGCCGGGTGCCCTGTCCCTCGTCCGGATGCACGAGGGCAAGGTCAAGATCGTCGAGCAGACCGACATGTCCGATCTCGGCGGGGACACGGCGTCGGTGGTGAAGCTGACGGCTGAGGAGCGGAGGATCTTCGGGGACATCCTCGGAGTCGCTGCTGTCGACGCCACCTTGACCCCTGACTTCGTGCGGTCGGCGGAGATCATCCGCGCCCGGTGGGAGCGCGAGATCGGTGGTCGTCTCGACGGCATGTTCTTCGTCGATCCGGTCGTGGTGTCGTATCTCCTGCTCGGCACGGGCCCGGTCCCGGTGCCGGGCTATCCGCCGATCGCCTCGTTCAACGTCGTCGGGGCCGTCGAGAACGAGATCTACCTCCGGACCAACAATCGCGCGGTCCACAGTGATTACCAGCAGGCGGTCGCCAAGGCGGTCTTCGAGGCCCTCACCGGCGGACGCGGCGGCACGGTCGAAGCGATCCGGGGTTTGGTGGCGGGGGTGTCGGAGGGCCGGATCCGGATGCACAGCTTCGAGCCCGACAGCCAGAGCGAGATCGACGGCACCCAGATCGCCGGCGCGTTCACCGACGAGGCGAGCGACCGGCCGGGGGTCGGGATCTACATCAACGACGCCGGACCGACGAAGCTGCAGTACTACCTCAAGTACGACGCCGAGGTGTTCGCTCGCTCCTGCATCGGCGGGCGCCAGGACCTCGCCGGCACGGTCAACTTCCACAGCAACACCCCTCCCGGAGCCGAGGAGTTGCCGCCGTCGATCACTGGCGAGGGCTTCCCCGGAGTCAGGGTCGAGCCGGGCCACCAGCTGCTCGTGGTCTACGTGACCTCGCCGATCGGCGGCGAGATCCTGTCGCTGTCGATCGACGGCCAGCGGGTGGTGAACCCCGTGATCGAGAAGCTCGCGGGGCGATCGCTGGCCAGGGTCGGTGTGCAGCTGGAGCCGCAGGGCCGCCATCACATCGACTTCGTGATGCGGGCCGGGCCGGGCCAGGAGGGCGACGTCGACCTCGCAGTGACGCCCGGAGCCTTCCCCGGGAGCTCGAACGGCACCGTCGAGTCGGCCTGCCGGATCCGTTGATCTCAAATAGTGGACAGCCGTCTCGATATTCGAGACATTTGGTGGGGTCGGCGCGGGAAAGCGCCTAGGCTCCCTCCCATGTCGACAATCCTGCTGCTGACCAAGCGGCGCGCGGTGGACAACTGCCGCGTCAGCTCGGCACTGTGTCGACCCTGCTGACGGGGCCCTTCCCAGCCTGAGCGTTCAGGGCCGAGCCGTTCTGCCTTTCCTGGCACGGGCTCGGCGCCGCCGTACTCACGCAGCCCCGGCGTGTCCTCCCAAGGGCCCCGCCTCCCCGGCGTACGCCGGACCACCCGGTCATTCGCACTTCCGCCTCACATCGCAACCACCAGAAGGAATCACCATGAGCCGCGAGAACTCGCTCGTCTCCACCCAGTGGGTCGAGGACAACCTCGACACCCCGAACGTCGTTCTCATCGAGGTCGACGAGGACACCACCGCCTACGACAAGGGCCACATCGCGGGTGCCATCAAGCTCGACTGGACCACGGACCTCCAGGACCAGGTCCGTCGCGACTTCGTCAACAAGGAGCAGTTCGAGGCGCTCCTGTCGGCCCGCGGTGTCTCCAACGACGACACCGTGATCCTCTACGGCGGCAACAACAACTGGTTCGCGGCCTACGCCTACTGGTACTTCACGCTCTACGGCCACAACGACGTCAAGCTCATGGACGGCGGCCGCAAGAAGTGGGAGCTGGACAGCCGCGAGCTGACCGCCGAGCTGCCCACCCGCGCCGCGACCACCTACGTCGCCAAGGATCAGGACACCTCGATCCGTGCGTTCCGTGACGAGGTCGTGGCCGCCATCGGTTCGCAGAACCTGGTCGACGTCCGCAGCCCCGACGAGTACGCCGGTCGCCTCCTCGCGCCGGCCCACCTCCCGCAGGAGCAGTCGCAGCGCGCCGGTCACGTCCCCACGTCGGTGAACGTGCCGTGGAGCAAGAACGCCAACGACGACGGCACCTTCAAGTCCGAGGCGGAACTGCAGGAGCTGTACGCCGAGGTCGGCTTCGACGAGTCGCTCGACACCATCGCGCTGTGCCGCATCGGTGAGCGTTCCTCGCTGACCTGGTTCGTGCTGCAGGAGCTGCTCGGCAAGAAGAACGTCAAGAACTACGACGGCTCGTGGACCGAGTACGGCTCCCTCGTCGGCGTTCCGATCGCGCTCGGCGACGAGCCGGGTGTCGCCTGATGTGCGGCGCGGTCATCGGCGGTCTGTCCCTCGAGGGTGTCAACGTCACGAAGGAAGCCGTCATCCAGGGCCAGGTCCTGCGGGGCGCGGGCGAGGACGCCACTCCGGTCTCCGGTGCCTACGTGCGCCTGCTCGACAAGAGCGGCGAGTTCACCGCTGAGGTCCCGACCTCGGCGACGGGCCACTTCCGGTTCTTCGCCGGCGATGGTGAGTGGACCCTGCGCACCCTGGCCCCGAAGGCCGACCCGGTCGACCGGGTCGTCCAGGCGGCGACCGGTTCGGTCGCCGAGGTCCAGATCAACATCTGAGTTGTCATGACGAATCGACGGCGGCTTCCGGAATCCGGGAGCCGCCGTCGGTGTTGGAGCCTCCTGTGAACCCCGGTCTGCTGATTCTCGTGCTCGCCGTCCTCGTGGCGGTGGCCTTCGGCCTGCACCGGCGGCGGGTCGACGGCCGCTTTGCGCACCCGTCGGTCGAGGAGGTTGCTCAGCAACCGTCTCGAGACCTCAGTGCGTGGTCCTCGGTCACCGCTTCCCTGCCGTCGGTAGCGCTCGGCGAACAGGCCACCCTCGTCCAGTTCTCGAGCGCCTTCTGTGCTCCGTGCCGCACCACCCGCGTGGTCCTGGCCGACGTCGCGGAACGCTACGACGGCGTCGCGCACATCGAGATCGACGCCGAGGAGCACCTGGCGCTCGTCCGGGCCCTCGACATCCGTCGGACCCCCACGACGCTGATTCTCGGTGCCGACGGCCACGAGCTCACCCGCGCAGCCGGGGCGCCCCGCCGCGAGCAGGTGCTCGCTGCGCTTCCTCCCAGCTCCCGAGAGATCTCATGACCACGATCGAATCCCGCTCCACCGCTCGCGGCATCGACCCGCGCGGTCCCCGGTTCACTGCATCGGTGACCCTCGTCATCTTCGCCGTGGCCCTGCTGCTGTCCGAGGACGCGCCCGCGGCGGCCGCCGTCATCACCGGTGTCCAGGCAGTGTTCTTCGCCCTCGGTGCCGGACTGGGGGTCCACCAGACCCCCACGGGCCTGTTCTTCCGCAAGGTCGTGCGCCCGCGCCTCGCGCCGCCGTCCGAGCTGGAGGACCCCACGCCCCCGCGTTTCGCGCAGGCGGTCGGTCTGGTCTTCGCGATCGGATCCACGATCGGCTTCGCGACCGGCGCGATCCTGCTCGGTCAGGTGTTCGCCGGGTTCGCCGTGATCGCCGCGTTCCTGAACGCGGTGTTCGCGTTCTGTCTCGGTTGCGAGATGTACCTGCTCGGCCTGCGCCTCGCGCGTCGTACGACCTGAGTCAGGGCGTCTCGAGAACGACGGTGAACGGACCGTCGTTCACCGAGGAGACCTCCATGTGGGCGCCGAAGACACCCCGTTCCACGCGGGTGCCGGCGGCCGCCAGCGCCGCGCAGACCGCGTCGTAGAGCGGTTCGCTGACGGAGCCCGGCGCGGCGGCGACCCAGGTGGGTCGTCGACCCTTGCGGGCATCGCCGTACAGCGTGAACTGCGAGACGACGAGGACGGGCGCACCGACGTCGGCGACGGACCGCTCGTCGTCCAGCAGCCGGAGGTCGCGGATCTTGCGAGCCATCCACTCGACCTCGTCGGCACCGTCGTCGTGGGTCACGCCGAGGTAGACGAGAAGGCCGGGGGAGTCGATCGCGCCCACGACCGTGCCGTCGACCACGACGGAGGCCGAGGAGACGCGCTGGAGGACGGCACGCATCAGTCGAGGGCTTTGGCCACCAGGTCGGCGACGAGCTCCTGCTCGGGTGCGTAGGGGTGGTAGACGAGCCCCTTGCCGTCGACCTTCGCGCCGGCGATCCAGGGGTCCTTGCCGCAGATGTCGCGTCCCTCCGTTGCGGCGAAGACGTCGACGTAGTCGGCATCGGCCTTCTTCGCTGCTGACGACAGCGCGGCATTGATGCCGGTGTTGAAGGCGCGGGCGAAGGCGACGTCGCCGTCAGCCAGGGGAAGGTTCTCGCAGGCTTCGGTGGCGGGGAAGATCTGCGGATAGCCGACCACGAGGATCTGGGCATCGGGCGCACGTTGCCGCAGCGCCTCGAGCACCGCGACGAGATGGTCCTCGACCTCGCCCAGACGGCTGTCGACGCTGCTGTTGCCCGTGAGTGCGTCGAGGTCGGTGCAGGGCTGCCCGTCCGGCTCGGTGCGGGCAAGACGCACGCAGTTGACGACCACGCGCCCGATCAGGTTGAAGTCGTTGGCCCCGATCCCGACGGTGATGACCTCGGTGTTGGCGTCGACGGCTTCGATCTGGGGGTCGAGGACGCCCACCCCATTGGTCTGTTGGCCCTCGACGGCCTCGGAGGTCGCGCCCGAGCAGCTCACGTCGTCCAGGGCGAGGTCGAGTCGGGCGGCGAGCAGGTGCGGATAGTTGTTGGTCGACCGCAGACAGCCGTCGTCCCCGTTGGAGCTGCCGATGCCCGGCGCCGCGGTGTAGGAGTCGCCGAGGGCGGCGTACTTCCGGACGGGGTCGATGGGGTCGGCCGTGTCGTCGCCCGGACCGCAGGCCGAGAGGCTGGCGCTGGCGAGACCGAGAGCCAGCACGAGAGCAGGGAGACGCGCCACGTGCGGAGTATAGGTCGGCGCCCGGGATCAGTAGATGAGCGCCTGTACGCCGTCCCGGAGCGCTTCCTCGACGAACACAGGAGCCCCGGCAATCCGGGCACCGTCGACGAGGTCCTCGACCGTGAGCGAGCGCCGTGCGGCGCACTGCGCACAGACGGTGACCGTGCCGGACGCGAGAACCGCCTCGAGCAGGTCGGCGATCGGAGTGGCCAGGGGCAGGTCGACCTCGACCGCACGACCGGGGACGGCCAGCCATGCTGCTTCGCCGGTCAGCCAGAGCGAGACGCGAACCCCTGAGGCGGCCGCGGTGGCCGCGACCGTGAAGCCCTGGTTGCATCGTTCGGGCGCGTCGACACCACAGGTGACCTTCACTACGAGCTCGCGTGCCATGTGCGCCAGCCTACGGACCGGGACACCGCTCCAGGGTCCCTAGACTGGAGCCGTGGCCTTCGAACTTCCCGAGAACCTGCACCCCAACTGTGGTCCGATCGCGTGGATGCTCGGCACCTGGCGCGGCAACGGCCACGGCGACTACCCGACGATCGAGAAATTCGAGTTCGGTCAGGAGCTCATCTTCACCCACGACGGTCGTCCTTTCTTCCACTACATGGCGCGTGCGTGGATCATCGACGAAGCGGGCGAGAAGGTGCGCGACGCAGCCATCGAGACCGGGTTCATCCGCGCCGTGGGGGACGGCAAGTTCGAGGTCCTGCTGACCCACAACACAGGCGTTGCGGAGATCTGGACCGGCGAGGCCAGCAACGGCAAGTTCGAGATGGTGACCGACGCCGTGGCGCGCACGGAGACGGCGAAGGAGTACTCCGCCGGGCGCCGGCTCTACGGCAACGTCGAGGGAGACCTGCTCTACGCCTTCGACATGGCGGCCATGGGACAGGCCCTGCAACCGCACCTGTGGGCGAGGCTCCAGCGTGCCTGAGAACCCGGTGGTCGAGGAGGTTGCGCAGCAACCGTCTCGAGACCCGCAGCAACGGTCTCGAGACCCGCAGCAACCGTCTCGGGACCAGGACTGGCGCGCGGCACTTCGCGAACGCGGTTACCGCCTCACCCCGCAGCGCGAGCTGATCCTGGCCGCTGTCGACGAACTGGGACATGCGACCCCGGACGAGGTGCTGGCCCGGGTCCAGGAGACCGCGAGCACGGTGAACGCCTCCACGGTCTACCGCACCCTCGAGGTCCTCGAGGAGCTCGGCCTCGTCCGTCATGCCCATCTCTCCGACCGCGCGCCGACGTACCACTCGACGCGGGGCCACGAGCACTTCCACCTCGTCTGCCGGAGCTGTCACGGTGTCACCTCGATCGACACCACCGAGGCTGCGCCGTTCGTCGCGGTCCTGGCTGCGCGCGGCTTCACGCCCGATCTCGGGCACCTCACCGTCTTCGGCCGTTGTGCCACCTGCGAAGGAGAATCTCGATGACCGCTCAGCGAACGGTGCTGACCTACGGAACGTTCGACCTGTTCCACATCGGTCACCTGCGGCTCATCGAGCGGCTGGCTGCGCTGGGGGACCGGCTCGTCGTCGGCGTCTCGACCGACGAGTTCAACGCCGGCAAGGGCAAGAAGTCGGTCGTTTCGTACGACGACCGTGCAGCCATCGTGGGAGCCATCCGTGGCGTCGACCTGGTCATCCCGGAGGGTTCCTGGGAGCAGAAGCGGGCCGACATCATCGAGCACGGCGTGGACGTCTTCGTGATGGGCGACGACTGGGCCGGGAAGTTTGACGACCTCGCCGACGTTTGTGAAGTGAAGTACCTGCCGCGTACCTCTGGCGTGTCCAGCACGGACATCAAGGAGATGCTCCGCACCCTCGACCCGATCCACATCGAGGAGATGCAGACGGCACTCGGCACGCTCACCCGCCTCCTCGAGCACTACAGGGACCTCACATGACCTACGCCAGCCCGCTCCTCGCCCTCCCGGGTGCCGTCGCCGGCGACGGCATCGACGCAGCCGTGGCCGCCCACTACGGCAGCCTCTTCGGCGAGCAGCGCTCCCTGGTGGCGGGGGAGGGCTTCGTCGACCTGTCGCACCGTGACGTCCTGCGGATCAGCGGCCCGGACCGGCTGACCTGGTTGCATGCGCTGACCACCCAGTTCTTCGAGGGCCTCGAGCCAGGTCGCTGGGTCACCGCCCTCGTGCTGAGTCCCCAGGGACACGTCGAGCACGCGTTCGCAGGTCTCGACGATGGTGCGGCGTTCACCGCACACACCGAGCCGGGACGCGCCGCCGCCCTGATCGCCCACCTCGAGCGGATGAAGTTCATGACCCGCGTCGAGGTCGAGGACCTGACCGCAGATCTCGCGGTGGCGTGGCGGCCGTCCGGCAAGTACGACCTCGTCCCGCGCGAGCAGCTCTCGACGTACGCCGAAGCTGCTGGTCCCGCCGCGGGCCTGTGGGCCTTCGAGGCGTTGCGGATCGCGCGTGGCGAGCCGCGTTTCGGTCTCGACACCGATGACCGCACGATCCCGAACGAGGTCGGCTGGCTGGCGAGCGACGAGCCGTGGTCGGCGGTCCACATGGACAAGGGCTGCTACCGCGGACAGGAGACCGTCGCGCGCGTGCACAACCTCGGCCGTCCGCCGCGTCGCCTGACCCTGCTCCACCTCGACGGCTCCGAGAACCGGCTGCCGACCGCTGGATCAGAGATCGTGCCCGCTGCCGGCGGTCGTTCCGTCGGCAATGTCGGCTCCTCGGCCCGGCACCACGAGTACGGCCCGATCGCGCTCGGGTTGCTCAAGCGCAACACCGATGTGACCGCCGAGCTGGTCGTCGACGGGATGCCGGCCGCACAGGAAGTGATGGTTGACCCCGAGATCGGGCTCCACTTCCGCCCGCAGCGCTGACCAGCGGCTCGAAGTTTTACCCGGATTGGCAGTTTCGGGTGTCCGGGGCGTGAGAGGCTTGGATCTGTCTTGGTCGAGTCGGGCGGCACGGACATCCACCTGATCCATGCCTATGGGGGACACGGACCATGAAGAAGTTCCTGCTCGGCGCCATCGCCGTCACAACATCAGTGGTGGCGTTTGCTGCTCCGACACAGGCGGAACCTGGTCCGTACACCGGCACGGTCGGCACCACGACGTCCGTTTCGTCGGTGGTCACGTCGTTCGAGTACGGCAAGATCCCCACCACGCCCGTGGCAGACGTGACGGTCACGCCGGCCTCTGGAATCACCTCGCCGGCCGGTCTGGTCCGGATCAACTGCAGTCGGATCTCCCCCAATGTGACCAAGCTCGGCGTATGGGTGGCCTATGCGGGTCCGGGCGCGCTGGCTGTGAAGCTTCCCGATCTGGGAGTCGAGGACCCTGCGGCCGCGGTTGACCCGGTGTTGGCGGCGTGGTCCTGCGTTGCCGAGTACGACGGTGGCGACAGCGTCCACCAGGACTCGACCTCGGGCAGCTTCACGGTGACCATCGTCCCGACCGTCACCACGTCTGGTCTCACCAACACGGATCTGGATCACGCCAAGAAGGAGACCGCTCAGTCCAACGCGGCTCGGCTGGGTCAGCTCACGGTGAGTGCGCCTGCGGGTGTGAGCGTGGCGAACCCCAACCAGATCACGGGGTCTGTGGGGGTCAGCTGCACCAAGGGAGGTAGCACCAACACGGAGAGCTACACCACCTATGCCGCGGGCATGTGGGTCCACTTCCCGAGCACCGGCAACGGCGCCCCCAACAACGGCACGTGGGCGTGCACGGTGACCTTCACCAGCGCGAAGGACTTCTGGGCCAACTCCACGGTCAACGTCAACGTCACGGTCAGTTGAGAGCAGCAGTCCACTGACGTCAGTGCCGAGGTCCCCGTCTCCGGACGGGGGCCTCGGAACTTTTCTGGTGAACCATGTCTCGTGACCCAAGTCAGCGATCGCGTCGCTCGGCAGTGCTGACGCCACGTAACGTGCGGCGCGCGATCGCCGGGTTCTTCGCGCTGGGGCTCCTGTTCGCGCTCTGGGCCGGGTGGCAGGCCTGGCAGGTCAGTCGCGACCTGTCGGAATCAGTGCGCCATGCGCAGGCCATCCAGGAAGCGGTCGAAGGCCGCGACCCCGAGGCGCTCCAGTCTGAGCTCAAGGCTCTCCGGGCCGCGAGCAGTGCGGCTGCCGACCGCACGTCCGGGGTGACGTGGGGTCTGCTGACCCACCTTCCGGTCTTCGGCGACGACGCCGAGGGGATCCGGGTCACCAGCGAGGTGCTGGACAGTCTGGCCGCTGACGGGATCGAGCCGCTCGTCACGGTGTCCGACCGGTTCGATGAGTTGCTACCCAAGGGTGGCGCGGTCGATCTTGCGGTCGTGAAGGAGTTGGCAGGGCCGGTGGCGGAGGCCGAGGAGGCCTTCACCGAGGCGGATGCGCGGCTCGCCACCCAGGAGCCCTCGGACTATGTCGGGCCCCTGGATCGACGCTTCACGGACTTCCGCGACCAGATCGGTCGGGCCTCGGGCGCCCTTCGGTCCGCCGAGGTCGCAACGAAGATCCTGCCCGCGGTGCTGGGGGACAAGAAGCCTCGCACCTACCTGCTGGCGTTCCAGAACAACGCCGAGGTGCGCGGGGCCGGCGGCCTGCCCGGAGCCGTGGCCTATCTGCGGGCCAGCCACGGGAAGCTGGAGATCGTTCGTCAGGGCTCCGGTGCGTACGGTCTCGTCGAGAAGCCGGTGTTGCCGCTCTCCGCGGCAGAGCGGGCGCTCTACGGCGACGCCGTGGGGACCTACTTCGTCAACGGTGTGATGACCCCGGACATCCCCCGGGCTTCCCAGCTGATGAGGGCCCACTCGTTGCGGGCCTATCCCGACCTCGCGGTGGACGGCGTGCTGTTCGTTGACACCGTCGCCATGTCCTACCTTCTCGACGCCACTGGCCCGATCCGGGTCAAGGACGTTGCGGTGAGCGGAGACAGCGTGGTCGATGAGTTGCTGCACCGCGCCTACCTGCGACTGGGCCGTGACGCCCAGGACGCGTTCTTCGCCGAGGTTGCCGTGGCCACGTTCGACCGACTCACACTGGGCAAGGGGTCACCGGTCGCCCTGCTCCGTGCGCTGGCGCGGTCTGCCGACGAACGTCGTCTGCTGGCCCACTTTCTCGACCCTCGCCTCCAACGTGACATCGCTGGCACTGACCTCGCCGGTGAGTTCGTGGTCGACCCAGCGGTGACGGAACCGCAGATCGCGATCACCTACAACGACACCACGGCATCGAAGATGTCGTACTTCCTGCGCACCGAGGTCGACGTCCGCGCAACGTCCTGCAAGGACGGAGTGCAGCGTTTCGAGGCAACGACGTCGCTGTCGTCGACGGCTCCTGCCGATGCGGGCAAGTTCCCTGCTTCGGTCACGGGTGGTGGCATCTACGGTGTGAAACCTGGGAACGAGATCCTCACCGTGCGGGTGTTCGGACCAGCCGGGGGCAGCATCGAGGGCTTCCGTTTCAATGGTGAGCCGATGAACCTGGTCGAGGTCAACCAGCAGGGCAGGCCGGTCGGGATGACCTACGTCGAACTCGCACCTGGCCAGAAGGTTGATCTCTCCTGGCAGATGACCAGCGGTCAGGGGCAGAGCGGCGACGCGGATCTGGTGGTCACGCCCGGCATCGAGCCGCGGGACAACTCGACGACCGTCAGCAGCGCCTGTCGTTGAGGGGCTGTCGTCACCGAACCACGACGAGCAGCTCCCGGGCGAGGAGATCGTCGAGCAGCTCGTGCACATCGACGGTGATCGACCGCGGGTCCAGACCGAACTGGTCTGCGACTGTGGCAACGACATCGGTCTCGGAGCGCTCGCCGTCGACGGCCTCCCAGATGGCTGCTGCGGAATCCTCCAGAATCACGGCGGGCCGGTCCAGGTGGTCCAGGTCCAGGAGCGCGACCCGCTGATCTGACCGTGCCTGCGCGACGTGGGCCCCGACAGCCAGCACCCTCGCACCGTTCAAGGCGGGCTCACGAGCTCGAGCTGGACCTGTCCTGGCGCGACCGGCGCCGTGACGAGGCACGTCGGCTCGGACCGGACTCCGTCTTCGTCTTGACCCTCGACTTCGCGACCTTCGCCGCAGACCTCGCTGCCTTCTCCGCGGCGGCTGCCCTCTCCGAGGCGTCGCGCTCCTCGATCGGTTGCAACTCGCGGCGGTTGTCCGCGGCCGAGTCGACATAGTCGTCGTACCCGTACCCGTAGATGCCCCTGCGTCGTGTCGTCCGGTTGACCACAAGACCGAGGACTTCACTGTTGACGGCGTGGATCGAGTCGATGCACTGCTGGACGTCGGTGTCGAGAGTCCGACCGTCCGAGATGACGAGCAGGGCTCCGTCGACGGCGACGCTGAGAACGGCGGCGTCCGTGACAGGAAGCAGGGGAGGAGCGTCGACGATGACGTAGCCCTCGCCGCGCAGTTGCTGGAGGAGTGTGCGCATGGCGTGCGAGCCGAGAAGCTCGCTGGGGATGGGGGCCGGGGGCCCTGCAGGCAGGATGCGCAGGTTGCGGTAGCCCTCGGGCCGTTGCATGGCCTCTTCCAGGGGCACGAGGCCGGCCAGCACGCTGGTCAGACCTGCGCCGGTGCTGTCGAGACCGAATGCTGCGGCTGCGGAAGGGCGTCGCAGGTCACCGTCGACCAGCACGACGGCAGCTCCTGAGGAGTCCAGGGCCGCGGCAAGGTTGGCGGCCACGGTCGACTTGCCATCACCGGGTCGGGCGCTGGTCACCACGATCGAACGGACCGGGTCGTCGACCCGCATGTAGGTCAGGTTGGTCCGCAGCTTGCGGAATGCTTCGGCCGCGGGCGAGGTCACGGTGCGGGCGCCGCGCACCGCCAGACCACCGGCGAGACCCCGTTCGTGCTCGAGGATCATTGCCGCAGGAATCGTCCCCACCACGGACTGACCGGTACGGCGCTCGATGTTGTCGTTGCCTCGCAGCCGCCGGTCGAGCTGCTGGCGCACCACGGCGTACGCGACACCGAGAAGCAGGCCCAGTGCGAGAGCGATGATCCCGTTGCGCGAAGGATTGGGCGAGACGGGGCTGGTCGGCAGGGCTGCCGACTCGACCGGAACGACGCGAGGAGTCCCGTCGGCCGGAGGCCCGTCCGGCGACTCGATGAGGGCGACCTGGTCGGCCAGAGCAGCGACCCAGGCATCAGCGAGCTGAAGGGCGTCCTCAGGCGTTCCCGCCTTCACCGTGATCTTGATGAGGACCGTGTCGACGAGCTGCTCGACGGCCACCCGACCGACCAGACTGGCGGGTGAGGTCTGCAGGCCGAGGTCGTTGATGACCTGCTGGGCCGTTGCACGGCTGGTGGCGATGTCGACGTACGACGTGGCGCGGGACTTGGCCAGCTGGTCATTGACGGACCCCAGGGCGGGGTTCTCCGTCGCGCCGGTGCCGACGAAGCCGGTGGCATTGGCGGCGTAGACCTTCTCCTGGGTCACGGTGTAGGCCATCGCGCCGAGACCGACCAGCACGATGATCGCGACGACGCCCAGCCAGTGCGTTCGCAACGCGCGCAGGTAGTCCTGCAGTTCCATGAGATTCCTGTCCTCGCGCCGGGGCGCGTCCTTCGCACGCTGGTGTGCCGATTGAACCCGAGGCAACGCCGAATCATTACAGTGATCGCGTGCACTCCGTGGAGAATCCGCTGGATCGGAACGGTGCCACGGTCCTGGTCCGTGCGCTCGACACGGTCGTTGCAGTGCGCTTTCCCCCGGGATCCGAGGCCCCCGAGGAGTTTCGACGCCTGTGGTCGCGTGCTCTCGTGGACGGTTTCGTGGAACCGAACGCGACCGTCGAGGTGAGCCTGTCCGATCCGAGCGAGCGTGTTCAGCACGACCTCTCCTCCAGGATCACTCTCGCCGCGATCGACGTACGATCGCGCGACCTGTGGATGCTTCACGCCGCCGGGCTTGCCGACCCGACCGGTCGGGCCGTGGCTCTGGTGGCTCCCTCGGGCACCGGAAAGACGACCGCGGCCGCGCATCTCGGACGCACCTGGGCGTACCTCTCCGATGAGACCGTCGGTGTCGACGCACGGGGGCTGGTGGCTGTGCACCCCAAACCGCTCTCGCTGGTCGTGCCGGGGGCGTTGGTCAAACAACAGGTCGGACCTGACCAGGCGGGCCTCGTGGCGCCTGCCCCCGGTCACCCGATCCGGTTGGTGGCGATCGTCCTGCTGAAGCGGGACGGCACGTCCCCGCCGCGTGTCGAGTCCGTGGGGCGTACACAGGCGCTGGTCCAGGTTGCCGAGCAGACGTCGTACCTCGGTCGACTGCCCCGACCGTTGCACTTCCTGAACGACATCCTCGACGGGCTCGAGAACCTGTACTCGGTGGCGTACGGCGACGTCGCCGAGCTCGATCCGGTGATTGCCGGGTTGCTGGCCGGCGCTGCCGTGGGCGACCGACGGTGAGGGTGCGCTCGCTACCGGTGACGGACATCCTCGACGTCGCCGACGAACGGATGATCCTGTTGGGCGAGCGCGTTCTCGTCCTCAACCCCGTGGCCTCCGCGGTGCATCGTCTCCTGGACGGCGGAGGATGGCGCGAGGCGCGCGCCCTGATCGCGGACCTGGAGTCGGTGGTGCCGCTTCCGGACGCTCCGATCGAGGCGCTGGAGCGGCTGTTGGGTGAGCTGGGGGCCGAGAATCTGGTCGAGACGGACCCCGGGTGAGCATTTCTTTACCTGGGAATCGCCAGACTTTACCCCTTTTCGCCGAGATCCCGGTCCGGACCTGCCGATACCCCGCTAACCTTTGTCTCGACCTTCAGACAGCAGTGCTCCCGTCCAAACCCGGAGGTCCTTCGTTCCGTGGGGGGACGCGACATGACGCATGACAACGACTCCGGGCTCATTCCGAGCCGTCGGACCATCATCCGCGCCGGCGCGCATGCCGCGTGGGCCGTGCCTGCGATCCAGATCGCCACGATGGTTCCGGCTTCAGCCGCTGTCAGTGGAGCGCCCGAGGCCCAGATGCTCGTGACCGCGAAGTCGCTGGTCCGGATCCCGACCCCTCTTGGCAAGACCAAGAACCTCACTGGCTCGATGACTCTCAAGAACAACGGCACGGGTCCGACGGGCGCGATCGCGGTCCTGTTCACCAAGTTGACGATCATCACCGTGGACACGCGCCACGGCATCTGGCGGGCAAACACCAACGGCTGGGCGATGAGCGCCGGCAACGACCTGGTGCCGAAGGACAAGGGTTTGGCTGTTCACGCCGAACTTGCCGCGGGCCAGTCCAGCACGCTGAACTTCACCATCGCGCCCACCCCGCTCTGGACGGAGTGGAAGGGCAACGGCATCGTCAAGCTCACCTTCGTCGTCAGCATCGGCAAGGCTGGCACGGGCACGGCGGGCCAGTACAACCAGACGGTGTGACCGACCGACCCACAGGCGCTGTCCTCGAGGTGATCGAGGCAGTGCCGCTGGGTCAGGTCCTGGTTGACCGAGTAGCGCGGGACGTCGGTGCCCGGGTCCTGGCGATCAAGGGCGCGGTTCCCGCGTCCTTCGGGCTACGCACCGAACGTCATTCCGTCGATGTCGATGCCCTGGTCGCCCCCGCCGACTTCGAGAGCGTGCAGGACCGACTGATCCAGCTGGGTTGGCTCTCCATCTCGGGTGAGGATTCGGCGCGATCCCTGCCTTCCCACTCGGACACGCTCGCGCATCCGGCGTGGCCGGTCACCATCGACCTGCATCACGGCTTTCCTGGGTTTCTTGCCGATGCGGGAAAAGTGTTCGACGTGCTCTGGGAGGAGCGCGTGCTGGTCCGCATCGCGGGTCAGGACGTGGCCGCCACCGGGCTGGCTGGAGCGACCGTGGTGGCAGCCCTGCACGCGCTGCGCAGCCCCGAGCAGGCACGGAACGTTCGCGAACTCGATGGCCTCATCAGTGCGTGGGATGCGGGCTCGTTCGGTGCCGAGGATCGAGCTCGGCTGGCGGCGTTGGCGGACCGGACGGGTGCCGCGCAGGTCGTCGCACCGTTTCTCGCGCGCATCGGGATGCCCGTTGCCCAGCCTGTCGACCGGGCCACCACCCAGGCTCTTGCGGAGTGGCGGGTGAGCAGCCAGGCGAGAGAGACGCGTGGCCTGGGTTGGCTCCTGGCTCTCCGTCGCTCACAGGTGAGTGACTGGCCGGGCATCCTCCGCCGGGCAGTGCTCCCCGACGATGACGCGGTGCTTCGCCACTACGGGGCGCGCCCGGACGGTTCTCGCCGGTGGCGGGCCCGCCTGCGCAGGATTCTGACGGGTCTGGGCGACCTTCCCCGGTCGTTGCGAATCCTCTGGCACGAACGCCGGGCGCTGGCCCGGATCGACGACGAACGTCGACCCGGGCCGCGCGGGCCGGAGCGTTGATCAGCCGTTGATCATGCCGGCGCCGACGGTGATGCCGGTCGCCTCGTCGATCAGGATGAAGGACCCGGTCGTGCGGTTCTTCGAGTAGGGGTCGACGAGCAGCGGGACCGTCGTGCGCAGGGTGACGCGACCGATCTCGTTGACACCGAGCTCCTTGGTCTCCTGGTCGCGGTGCAGCGTGTTGACGTCCAGTCGATACTGGATGTCCTTGACCAGGGCGCGACCGTTGCGGGTCGTGTGCTTGATCGCGAGCTTCTGGCGCGGCTGCAGCGGTGCGGTCGTCATCCAGCAGACCATCGCGTCGATGTCCTGGCTCGGCGTCGGCGCGTTCTTCACCCGGGCGATCATGTCGCCGCGCGAGACGTCGACGTCGTCCTCGAGGTGCACGGTCACGCTCATCGGCGGGAACGCCTCGGCGACTTCCTGGTCGAAGAGCTCGATCTTCGAGATCTTCGACGTCATGCCGGAGGGCAGCACGACGACCTCGTCGCCGGGCTTCAGCACGCCACCGGCAACCTGCCCGGCGTACCCGCGGAAGTCGTGGAACTCGTCCGACTTCGGACGGATGACGTACTGCACCGGGAAACGGGCATCGATCAGGTCCCGGTCGGAGGCGACGTGGACGTGCTCGAGGTGGTGCATCAGCGTGGGGCCGGAGTACCACGGCATGTTCTCGGAGCGGTTCACCACGTTGTCGCCCGACAGAGCGGAGATCGGGATGACCTCGAGGTCCGGGACGTTCAGCTTCGTGGCGAACTGCGTGAACTCGCGGTAGATCTCGTCGTAGACCTTCTGGTCGAAGTCGACGAGGTCCATCTTGTTGACCGCCAGCACCAGGTGCGGGACCCGCAGCAGCGACAGGATCACTGCGTGACGGCGGGACTGCTCGGTCAGGCCCTGGCGGGCGTCGACGAGCACGAGACCGAGGTCGGCGGTCGAGGCGCCGGTGACCATGTTGCGGGTGTACTGCACGTGGCCCGGGGTGTCGGCGATGATGAACTTGCGGTTCGGGGTCGCGAAGTAGCGGTAGGCGACATCGATCGTGATGCCCTGCTCGCGCTCGGAACGAAGACCGTCGGTCAGCAGCGCCAGGTCGGTGTAGTCGTAGCCCTTGGACTGCGAAGTCGCCTCGACGGCCTCGAGCTGGTCCTCGAAGATCGCCTTCGAGTCGAGCAGGAGCCGCCCGATGAGGGTCGACTTCCCGTCGTCCACCGAGCCTGCAGTGGCGAAACGCAGCAGGTCCATGCGGTGGGTGGTGTCGCGGGTGGTGTCGATGCCCATCAGAAGTAGCCTTCCTTCTTGCGGTCTTCCATGGCGGCTTCCGAGAAGCGGTCGTCTCCGCGGGTGGCGCCACGCTCGGTCTTGCGGGCGATGGCGACCTCGTCGATGATCTCGGCGATCGTCGAGGCAGTGCTCTCCACGCAGCCGGTGAGCGTGATGTCGCCGCAGGTGCGGAAGCGGACGGTGCGTTCTTCGACGACCTCGCCCTCGCGGATCGGGTTCAGGGGGGTCTCGCTCATCAGCATGCCGTCGCGTTCGAAGACGCGACGCTGATGGCTGAAGTAGATGTTCGGGATCTCGATCCCTTCGCGGCCGATGTAGTCCCAGACGTCCAGCTCGGTCCAGTTCGAGATCGGGAAGATTCGCATGTGCTCGCCCTCGTGGAGCCGGCCGTTGTAGAGGCTCCACAGCTCGGGGCGCTGCATCTTCGGGTCCCACTGGCCGAACTCGTCGCGGTGGGAGTAGACGCGCTCCTTGGCGCGGGCCTTCTCCTCGTCACGACGACCGCCACCGAAGGCGGCGGTGAAGCCGTTCTCCTCGATGGCGTTGAGCAGGGTCGGGATCTGCAGGCGGTTGCGGCTGATCTTCGCGGCGTCGGGGATGATCCCGTTCTTGATCGCGTCGTCGATGCTGGCCACCACGAGGTTCACCCCGAGACGGCTGACCCAACGGTCCCGGGTCTCCATGACCTCGGGAAAGTCGAGCCCGGTGTCGACCTGGAGGATCGAGAACGGGATCTTCGCCGGGTAGAAGGCCTTCTCCGCCAGACGGAGCATGACGATGGAGTCCTTGCCGCCGGAGAACATCAGGACCGGCTTCTCGAACTCGGCTGCAACTTCTCGGAAGATGTGGATCGACTCGGCCTCCAGCTGGTCCAGCTGGCTCAGGCGGTAGTCGGTACGTGTCTGAGTCACCGGGGCATCGTGCCATGCAGAACCTTTCACTGACGCATTCGATCGCCCGTCGTAGACAAATCTACGAGTTTGAGGCGAGGTGCTCCTAGACTGCGTCGATGCCCGCCGACTTCCTCGCCCGTCTGGGGTCGAGGGCATCGGTCCCCGGCGAGGTCCGCTCGAGCCTGGGCATCGCTGAGTACGTCGACCTGATGGCTCCCCGGGACGGCATCGATCGCGACCTGCATCGGCTCGCGCACCGACGTGCGCGATCGCTGCGCCGGATCGATCCCGACCGGGTGCTCGCGCTGCTGAAGGCAGTCGCCGACCCGCCGTCGTCCGAGCTCAACAAGGCACGGGTGGCGGCCGCGGCCGGGATCCCGGCGACCACGCTCACGCCGTACGTCGACGTGCTGGTGGACCTGGGCGTGGTCCGCCTGGTGCCCGGGTGTCGCTCGACGGTGGCCAAGCGTGCGATCAGCCGCCCGTGGGTGGTGTTCGACGACGTCGCCGTGGCCCGGCACCTCGCCGGGGTCCCGGAGGCGGACCTCGTCGAGTTGCACGGCCGGAGCCGGTTGGCCCCGTTCCTCAAGGGCCTCGTCGCAACCGAACTGGTCCGGCAGCAGGCCTCGAGCACCGTCGAGTACCGCATGAGCCACCTTCGGGAACGAAACGGCCTCGAGGTCGACCTGGTCATCGAGCTCCCCGACGACACGGTCTACGGCGTCGAGGTGCGTACGGCCAGCAGCTTCAGGCCGCACCAGTTCGACCGCCTCGAGGCGCTGGCGGTCCGGGCGGGCTCGCGGTTCCGCGGTGGCATCGTGCTCAACACGGCGTCCCGTGGCCACCAGTACCGGCCGGGCATGTGGGGGCTGCCGATCTCGTGCCTGTGGGACTGGGACCAGTCGGGTCCGCGCAGCTGAGCGTGGATGCAAGCTGAGCGTGCGTCTGGTCGCCACACGCCCTTCACGTGGACGTCCGCCCTCGTTCAGCGGGGCCGCTCACCGTCGAAATCATGAAGATCACTGTGGTCGGAGCGGGCTACGTCGGACTTTCCAATGCGGTGCTGTTGTCGCGGTTCAACGACGTCACGGTGCTCGACGTCGACGCCCGGCGCGTCGCGGCGGTCAACGAGGGCCGCTCGCCCATCGTCGACGTCGAGCTCGAGGAGTACCTCGCGAAGGGCGGCCTCTCGCTGCACGCGACGCGCGATCGCGAGGCGGCCTACGCCGACGCGTCGTACGTCGTGGTCGCGACGCCGACGAACTATGACCCCGAGACCAACTACTTCGACACCAGCACGGTGGAACGCGTCACCGCCGACGCTCTCGCAGTCAACCCCGCCGCGACCGTCGTCATCAAGTCGACGGTGCCGGTCGGCTACACGAACACGTTGCGCGACCAGCACCCCGGCGCCTCCATCCTGTTCAGCCCCGAGTTCCTGCGGGAGGGCCGTGCCCTGCACGACAACCTCCACCCGTCGCGGATCGTGATCGGGTCGGACACCGAACCGGGCCGGATGTTCGCCAAGCTCCTGCTCCAGGCCGCGCTCGACGACGACGTTCCGGTCCTGTTCACGGGCTCGACCGAGGCCGAGGCGATCAAGCTCTTCGCCAACACCTACCTCGCGCTCCGGGTCGCCTACTTCAACGAGCTGGACACCTACGCCGCGACCCACGGGCTGGCGACCCGCCAGATCATCGAGGGGGTCGGCCTCGATCCACGGATCGGCGGGCACTACAACAACCCGTCGTTCGGCTACGGCGGCTACTGCCTCCCGAAGGACACCCGGCAGCTCCAGGCGAACTACCAGGCAGTGCCGCAGAACCTGATCAGTGCCATCGTCGAGGCCAACACGACGCGCAAGGAGTTCATCGCCGATGACGTCCTGCGGCGCAACCCGAAGGTCGTCGGCATCTACCGACTGACCATGAAGGCAGGTTCGGACAATTTCCGGGAGTCCGCCGTCCAGGGTGTGATGAAGCGGATCAAGGCGCGCGGTGTGAAGGTGATCGTCTTCGAGCCGGAGCTCGACCAGAAGCGGTTCTTCAACTCGAAGGTGATCAAGGACCTGGCGGAGTTCAAGGAGCGGGCCGACGTGATCATCGCCAACCGTCGCACCGACGTTCTCGACGACGTGGCCGACAAGGTCTACACCCGAGATATCTATGGCCGGGATTGACGTCCATCGGGCGGCCCCGGCTGCCACCATCTACCCATGAAGACACCGGGTCGCTGTGCCCTTGCCCTGATCACGGTCGCGCTGCCCCTGCTCGCCGCTTGCAGTGGTGCGGACGAGCCGGAGAAGAACGAGGCGGTCGCGCCGGGTCCGTGCGCGGCACCTTCCGTCAAGGGCGCCTTCAGCCCCGCGGCGAAGAGACGCACCTACGACGCGGGTGCGTTTGCGGTCGAGTACGAGCTCTCCGACGGCACGAAGGACTGCAGGGTCGTCGAGAAGGCAGCGGTCACCGGTCAGTACGCGACGGCGGGCAAGGACACGCAGATCAACCTGAGGTTCGGCGACGTCGACCTCGGCCTGACCGTCGATGTCGGATCCTTCCCGGCGAGGGGTGACAAGGCA
The DNA here is from genome assembly GCA_026392415.1 of Propionibacteriales bacterium. Lineage (GTDB taxonomy): Bacteria > Actinomycetota > Actinomycetes > Propionibacteriales > Nocardioidaceae > Nocardioides. The sequence goes on along the minus strand of JAPLCC010000019.1, from coordinate 98,441 downwards.
CTGGCGCTCGGCGACCTGCACGCCGGGATCGGGGTCCAGATCGACAAGGCGCACTTCGCCGATCCTGCCGGGCAGACCTGCTCGGTGACCCTGGCGGACCTCACGAAGTCGTCGTACGCCGGAACCTTCGACTGCACGGCCGTCGAGGGTCTGTCGGAGTTCACAGGTCCCTTCGGTGGCGAGAAGACCTCGCTGCGACTGATCAGCGCGTCGGGCTGGTGGCGCGCCGAATCCTGAAGCCGGTCCTTCGACGGCGGGGGATGGTCCGAAGGGACCACGGCGTGCCCCACCGATCGGTTGATGGGTTTCGTTGTACCCGAGGGCTACCTTGGAGGGGAAAGGTGGTTCTCATGGAGATGTTGTTCGGTATCGGTGCCCTCTGGTTCGCAGCCGCGGCCATGGTGACGTTCGGGCTCGCCCATGCAGCCGCCGCGCATCCGTTCCCCCTCGAGGGCGACGCGCGTCGACCGCTGGCCCCGCTCGGGACCCGCTGACCTGTCGTTCAGGCGCTGGTCCTGCGCCCCTTCGCGCCCAGGTTCTCGATCTCGGCCACCGTCGGTGCGCCGAACATCGGCAGTCCGTTGCGCTTGCGGATCAGGCCCCAGATGAACGGCACCAACACGACCATCGCCAGGCCCACCCCAGCGACCAGCAGTGCTTCCAGGGTTTCGTGGCCCTCGCCGAACGGGTGCAGCCCTGACTTGAACAGCAGGGCGATCCCGGACATGGTCAGCACGATCACGATGCCGCGCCGGATGAACGACTGCGGGACGCGGGGCGCGATCCGCGCGCCGATCAGGGTGCCGGGCACCGAACCGATGACCAGCGGGATCAGCAGGCCCCAGTCCAGGCCGTGGATGGCGATGTTCGCCAGTGCAGCGCTCAGGACGAGCGGCACGGCCTGCACGAGGTCGGTTCCGACCAGGCGCACTGCTGAGAGCCCGGGGTAGAGCATCAGCAGCGCGATCATGATGACCGAGCCCGACCCCACGCTGGTCACGCCGACGAGCAGCCCGCCCAGCATGCCGACCAGGAAGGTCGGCAGTGGCCGGATGCGCGGGTTGTCGTCGGGCAGCACGCCGCCGTTGCGCACCCGTCGCAGGTTGATGTACAGCCGCAGCGCGTAGGTCGATGCGGCGAAGAGCAGCGCAATGCCGATGCAGAGCTTGAGGGTCTGCTCCAGCTGCTTCGGGTCGTCGGTGAACGCGTTGACGAGATAGGGCCCGATGAAGGCCATCGGCACCGATCCTGCGATCAGCCAGCCAGCCAGGCGGAGGTTGGGCGAACCCTCACGCGCGTGCGTGATCGCGCCGCCCGTCTTGTAGATGGCGGCTGCGGTCAGGTCGGCCGTGACGATGGCAGACGTGTGCCCGACGCCGAGGAAGATCAGTGCGGGGGTCATCAGTGCGCCGCCGCCCATCCCGGTCAGGCCGACGACGATGCCCACGAGGAAGCCGGCGACGGCGATCGACAACGCCGTGAGGGTGATCCACTCGCTCATCTGTTTCCTGTCCTGGCGCTGGTGAGCCGCGGGAGCACGGCCTGGAGGAGCGTGTCGATCTGGTCGGCCGAGGCCTCCGCTGCGGCACGGCCGCGTCGGTAGGGGTCGCGGACGTCGTGGGCGTCGATGGCGCCGGCTCGTCGATGGCCCACGGCCGTCACCAGTGCCGCACCGGTCAGCGAGGCATCGACGCGTTCGACGGACTCGGCGAACTGGCCGAGGGTGAAGGCCTTCCGGAAGGCGCCCGGCGCCTCCTCGAGGACGAAGGCGCGATGGGACGACTCGGCGCAGAGGACCAGATCGGCCTGCGCGATGAGGTCGCGGGTCAGCGGCCGGCTGGCGAATGCGGACACCAGGTCCGCGCCGACGCCGCGGTCGGCGAGGACACCGGCCATCGTGCGGTCGACGCCGTGTGCACGGAAGCCGTGGGTGCCGGCACTGGTGAACTGCACGCCGAGCGTGTCGCCCAGGAGGGTGCGCGCACGCAGCTCCATGTACGGCGACCGGCAGATGTTCGCCGTACAGACGAACAGGACCCGCAGCGGCGACGACGGCGAGTGAGGTCGGGCGACCCCGCTGGAGGTGCCGGCCGATGCGGCCAGCCCGTGGTCGGGGCCGGTGCCGGTCGTGGTGTAGCCGGATCCGACCAGGTCGGCGGTGTCGAGACGTACGTCGAGGTAGCCCGCTTCGCGCAGCGCGCGGGTGACGTCCTCGAGGGCCTCCTCGATGCTGCGGCCCGTGGTGTCGACGCGGACGTGGGCGTCGTCCGGCTCCTCGTAGGGCGAGGAGATGCCGGTGAACTCGGGGATCTCGCCGCGACGTGCCTTGGCATACAGGCCCTTGCGGTCGCGGCGCTCGCACTCCTCCAGCGGCGTGGCGACGTGGACCAGGAAGAAGGCGCCGCCGGCGTCCTCGACCATGGCCCGGACCTGCTGGCGGGTCTCGTCGAACGGTGCGATGGGACTGCAGACCGCGACGCCGCCGTGGCGGGAGATCTCGGCCGCCACCCAGCCGATCCGGCGGATGTTGGTCTCCCGGTCCTCCCTCGAGAAGGTGAGGCCGGCCGAGAGGTTCCGCCGGACGACGTCGCCGTCGAGGCTGGTCACCGACCGGTGGCCCTGCTCGAGGAGGCGATCGATGAGCGCCTGCGCCAGCGTGGACTTGCCGCTGCCGGACAGGCCGGTGAAGAACAGCACGAGGCCCTGGTCGGCCGGTGCGGGGCGCTCCTGTGCGGCGATCCCGGCGAGCTGCGCGAGAGGGGCACCACCGGGGACGAGCTCGACGAGGGGGTCGGCACCGGCGTACGCCGCGAGCACGGAACTGCGCAGGGCCGGGTGGGCGTCGAGGCCATGGTCAGCGAGGGGTACGGCGACCACGGCGGCGTCGAGCAGGTCGGCCACCTCGAGGGTCGCGCGCAACAGGCCGATCGCGCTGACGGCGGGGCTTCCCTTGCCGACGAGAGCGATCAGTAGCACCGGTCCGAGGGAGCGCAGCTGCTCGAACTGGGTGGCGGTGACCAGGTCGGTCACGGGCACGACGGTGCGACCGGCGTATGCCGCCCGCGCAGCGTCAGGGGTCAGGTAGAGCCTGCGGAACGGTCCGAACTGGGCGTGGGCGAGCGGTGTCACGCTGAGTCCGCGCAGCGTCTGGGAGACGCGGGCGAGGGGCAGTCCCTCGGGATCGACGAGCTCGACCTCATGGCCTTCGTCGAGGTGGACGGCAAGCGGCTCGGGTAGGTCGAGAGTGATCGGGCTGCCGGGTTCGTTGAAGCCCATGATGGGACCGGCTGCGCCCGAAGTCAGCAGCTCGAGGTCGTCGAGCTCCCGGGGCGTGGGGCAGTGCTGGGGAACGGGCGGGCTCGACACATCGGCGATCGTACAGAGTCCAGTGAGTTGATCTGGAAACGCGTGTGAAGGAGTTCACGTCGCCGCCTGCTTGCAGTTTGCTAACTATTGCTAGCACTATGGGGGCATGGCAAAAGGCAAGGTGGGGAAGACGGTCGGCTCCCTCGGTGACTATCTCAAGGAGCAGCGGCTCTCTTCGCGGCTCTCGTTGAGGCAGCTCGCCGACCAGGCTGGTGTCTCCAACCCCTACCTCAGTCAGATCGAGCGCGGTCTTCGCAAGCCGTCCGCCGAGGTGCTCCAACAGATCGCCAAGGCGCTGCGGATCTCTGCGGAGCAGCTGTACATCCGGGCCGGCATCCTCAACCCTGAGGACGGCCTGGCGGGGTCGGTGGAACTCGCCATTCTCGGCGACGCCGTCCTCACCGAGCGGCAGAAGCAGTCGCTGCTCGACGTCTACGCATCGTTCCTGGCACTGAATGCAGCCGAGGCTCCCTCCGACGCAGCAGAAGAGCCTGCCCAGAAGAATCCCAACCACGTCACCAACGAAGGGTGAATGCAATGCCGAAGTTCGAGCTCCCGAAGATCGAGATTCCCACGATCGACATCAAGTCCATCGACCTCCCCGAGGTTCCCGAGGCTGCGCAGAAGCCGATCTACGCCGGTGTCGGTGCGACCGACCTCGCCGTCGAGAAGGTCAAGGGCTACGTCGCCGACGTGCAGGCCAAGGTGACCGCCAAGGTCGCTGACGTCCAGAGCACCGTCAAGGGCTTCGAGATCCCCGAGGCGAAGACCCTCCAGGACAAGGCTGCCAGCACCTTCGCTGACCGCAAGGGCCAGGCCGAGGCGAAGTTCGCCGAGCTCCAGGCTGACGCCAAGGCCCTCCCGGCCAAGGTGCAGGGCACCGTCAAGGTGAAGGTCGACGAGAACGTCGCCACCGCCACCGCGCTGTACGCCGACCTCGCCAAGCGTGGCGAGAGCGTCGTCGTCAAGCTCCGCAAGACCACCCCGAAGCCTGCTGCCAAGAAGGCTCCGGCGACCAAGCCGGCCGCCAAGAAGGCTCCCGCGAAGAAGGCTGCCGCCAAGAAGGCTCCGGCCAAGAAGGCTGCTGCCAAGTGAGCTGACGCTCCACTTCCATCACGACCCCGGGGCGAGAGCCTCGGGGTCGTGGTCGTTTTCCCGGTGGCGGCTAGGATCACACCATCATGAGCGGAGGATTCGTAGGCGCCATCAGCGACGTCGAGGTCTGGATCAACATCGGCATCGCGTTCGCGTTGCTGGTGATCAAGATCTTCGCGTTCGTCAGTGCGCTGCTCTACTCCGGCGAGTCCTACAACGCGGCTGACAAGCTCAACAAGGCCACCTGGACCGCCATCCTCGGTGTCGGGGTGCTGCTGCAGCTCGTTCCGGTGAACCTGTCGATCGTGAACCTCGCGATGACCGTCGCCGCGTTGGTCTATCTCGCCGACGTACGTCCGGCGCTGGCCGGCTTGCGCCGGCGCTGACGTCGCGGGCCGCCCTCGCCGTCGGTTGCCATGGCCTCAGGGTGTGGTGTCGGCGTCTGTCCCGAGCAGGGCCTCGCGAAGGAGCGCGGTCAAGCGCAGTGAGAACGCGAGCGTCACGTGCCGCCCGTCTGCCGTCACGGGAGTTCGTCCCATGAATGCCGGGCACCGCCCGTTGATGCAGAACCACGGCAGGGTGGGGACGTAGGTGGCGCCGTACTCGCGAGCGGCCTTCTGCTCCCCGGCCCTCCCCAGTTCCCAGTCGCTCGTGGGTGATGAAACGCAGTCGTCGGGCTCCGCGAACCGCGTGACGCAGTCGAGGAGCCTCTTGTGGTTGGGGGTGCCTTCGATCACGACGATGCGCTTCGTCAGGTCGGTGAGCTTCTTCAGGGTCTGCCCGAGCGCCCAGGAGGCGAGGTCTGAATTCTGGCGGTCGATGTCAAAGTTCCGCGCGCCCGCCACATAGGCATCGGCGGCCGAGACCAGGATGACCAGGTCGGGCTCTTCTCGGCGGACGAAATCAAGTGCCTCCGTCTGGCGTCGGGCGCACAACGGGTACGGGGTGCCGTCGGCGTTGTAGTACTCGGGCAACGTCCACGCAGGGCACCCGGAGTTGGCGAACTGTTGCACGGTCCAGCCCTTGCCCAGGGCCGCGATGATGCCCGGTGCCAGGCTGCTCGCGTAGGAGTCTCCGATGAGGACTGCGGTCTGGCTGGCGTCGTCAGGCCCGTGGCGGCAGTCGCCGAGGGTGGACATCGTGTCGAGCCGGCAGCGGTAGTCGTTCAACTGACCGAGCCATTTGCCGCTCGCGAGATCCTGCAGGGGCGGATCGAAGGTCGGGAAGTCGGAGGCGGTCAGGCTCGCTCGGAGTGCTTCCTGGTGACGTTCCAGGGTGCTTGCCGTTGGGTCGTCGGTCGTCGGCGCAGTGGGCTGGGGTCCACGAGACAACGACGAGTCCGCGGTCGACGGGTTCTGTGCAGCGACCAGTCCGTACAGTCCCACGGTTGCGACGGTCACGACCGCGATCCAGCCGAGCATGACCGGGCGCAGGTCGATCGGTGCCTTGTTCTGCAGGTGCGCCCGCTCGGCATGGGTCATCAGGGACTGCGCCCGGCGAACGGGCCGCTCGAGCAGGTGGAACGAGAGTGATCCGACCACCAGGCTCACGGCGAAGGCGACGGCCCGATAGAACTGCGTGTCCTCGGCGAAGTAGGCGCGCAGGAGAAAGATCACGGGCAGGTGCCAGAGGTAGAACGAGTACGAGATCGTGCCCAGGTAGACCATCGGCACGTTGGTGATCGGCCACATCCGCCGGTTGGGCACCCGTCCGGAATGTCCACCGACGATCAGGCCCGCGCATGCCAGCACGGGAAGCAGACCCCAGGGCGCGGGGTACTGGATGCTGTAGTCGAGGAAGGCCAGGGAGGCAATCAGGGCTGCGCTGGCGGTCCACATGATCCCCGTGGAGATCCGCTCGCGGAGGTCCTTGAAGAGGGGTCTCGCGACGGCGAGCAGGGCGCCGACGCCGAACTCCCAGACCCGGTCGAAGGTCGAGAAGTAGGCGGCCACGGGATGCGCAGCGGAGTGCCACATCGAGTAGCCGAAGGACACCGCTGTCGCCGTACCGAACACCACCAGCAGGGAGGTGCTGAGGGACCAGGCTCGTCGCCGTGCCGTCAGCAGGGTGACCAGGATGAGGCACGGCCAGACGACGTAGAACTGTTCTTCGACGGACAGGGACCAGTAGTGGATGAAGGACGCGTTGCCGAGGTTGGCGAAGTAGTTGGTGCTGTTCTCGATGAAGTACCAGTTCGATGCGAAGAGCGCGGCCCAGATTCCCTGTTGGGTGACTTCGTCGGCCTTGGCCGGGTTGTAGAGCAACTTGGTCAACAAGACGGTGACGACGATGACGGTGAGCGCCGTCGGCACCAGTCGCCGGAACCGAGCCAGGTAGAAAGTGCCGAGACGAAGGCGATCCTGTTGCGCGAACTGGTCGATCAGGATCGCCGTGATGAAGAAGCCTGACAGCACGAAGAAGATGTCGAGTGCTGCAAAGGCGCCCGGGGGCCACAGCCAGAGGTGGCCGATGACCACGAGAAGGACGCCGAGGCCACGAAGGCCCTGAAGGTCCACCCGCAGCGGTCGTCCAAGCTCGTCGACCTTCTCGACGATCATCCCCATGTCGACGATTCAACTCTCAGCTCAGCGGTCTGTTCCCAGCCCGAGTGGTCCGGATCGAAACGCTAGTCGAGTGTCGTGGTCGTCGTGCCGGAACGGCATTTTTGGTGACCCGTCAGAGAAGGTCGAAGAGTTGGCCGGTCCTGCCGCCGGCCGGGACGAACGCCTGGGCGACCTCGCCCGTGCCCAGGACCCGGAGGGTGCCGTCGCCGTCGTCGGCGTACACCGCGTCGCCGCGTTCGAGTCGGAGGATGTCGTCGCGTGCATTGACCACCGCGACCGCTCCGTCGGTGCAGACCAGGATGCGCGCACCTGAGGCCGGCAGCACGACGCCCGCCGGATCTGCGGGGGAGCTCTGGGTGACGGACAGTGCGAAGGCGCCGCCGGGGTTGAAGACGTCGGTGGAGTAGTTGACCACCTGGGGCTCGACGCGTGCGGCGCGCGACGTGCCTTCCTGGAGGCACTGCACGAGGCCCTGGGCATCGATGTGCTTGGTGGTGAGACCGGCGCGCAGGACGTTGTCCGACGACACCATCACTTCCAGACAGAGTCCGCGAAGGTGCGCGTGGATGATGCCGGTCGCGAGGTACGCCGCCTCACCGGGCTGCAGGGTGAGCCGGTTCATCAGCAGCGCGATGATGACCCCCACGTCACCGGGCGAGCTCTCCGCGATCTCCACGGCGGTCGCGTACGCGCGCTTGATGTCGAGACCGTTGTCGAGGGCGCGCTGGCACTCGGCGACGATCTCGACCACGACCTCCGCCGGGGGAGGGTCGGTGACCAGGGCTTCGATCAGTTTCACGATGCCGCCGAAGCCGGGGTTCTCGAGGAGCGTCTCCGACAGTTCCTTGGTCAGCGGGTGCTCCAGGGTCCGCAGCACGCGGACGACTTCCGACGTACGCCGCAGGCCGACCAGGGTGTCGAACGTCGAGAGGGCGTAGACCATCTCGGGCTTCGGGCGGGGGTCCTTGAAGACCCGGTGGGCAGCGTCGAGCGGGACACCGGCGGCCTCCTCGGCCGCGAAGCCTGCTTGAGCGCGGTCCTCGTCCGGGTGGACCTGGATCGACAGTGGCCGGTCCGCGGCAAGCACCTTGAGCATGAAACCCAGGTCCCCGGCCACCTCGGTCAGCGGGCGCTCGGCGCCGTCTGCGTCGCGGATGCGTGCGGTCCCGAGTGGATGCGTGCCCATCCAGACCTCGGCCACGCGCACGTCGTCGGACGCCCGACGCTGGAAGGCGGCGATGGCGTCGGTGGAGCCCCAGTCGTAGGTCTGGGTGTGGCAGGAAAGCGCGAACACGTCGCCTCCGGGTTCGGTGGGGGGATTCCAGCCTAGGAGGTCGGCATCGAAGGCGGTCGGCGAGGGCAGCGTCCGCACTTTGGAGCGGATGTCGCCCACGTCACTGAGCCTGCAAGTTAAGAATCCTCAGGATTGTCGAATTCCGGCCGAGGGCCCGGCCCGCTGCCGATAGCCTTGGCCACCAGCGGCTGGTGGATCGGGACAAGTCCAGCACCGTCTTTCTGAGGCACCTATGGGGGGTTGCTGACGTGTGGGGAAACTCTGAACGCCTGGTCGCGCTCCTGCGGCAATACCGGGTTCGGCTGATGATGGTCACGGATGCGTGCGCCATCATCCTGGCGACGTTGCTCCTGGCCACGCTGCGCTACAGCGACGGCGCCGCGTTCCCCACGTTCGCCGCCGTCGGCCTGTGCTGTCTCACCTTGGTGGTGCATTTCGCTCTGAGCTGGTACGTCAAGCTGTATCGCGGCCGCTCGGTGGTCGGCGGACCCGACGAAACCGTGATGATCTGCCTGATCGCGGCTGCCTCGAGCGTGGAAGCCTCCATGGTGAACCTGATCGTCGACCCGCAGCCCGTCGCGCGCACGGTGGCGTTCGGCGCCCCGCTCATGGCCGCGACGATGATGATCCTCGCCCGGGCGCTCTGGCGCTCCCAGGCCGTCCGCACCGGGTGGGCACGTGGCGAAGACACGCGGCGCACGGTCGTCGTCGGTGCGGGTGAGGCGGGCCAGCAGTTGGTCCGTTCGATGATGACGACGCCGGGTGCGCCATTCGCTCCCGTCGCCTTCCTCGACGACGACCCGTGGCGCCGCCACTTGCGGCACTTCGGAGTCTCTGTGCGCGGCACGTTGGCCGACCTGGAGAGCGTTGTCGCCGACCACGGCGCCGTCAGCGTGGTGGTCGCCATCCCGACTGCCCCCAGCGAGCTCATCCGCGACTTGTCGGACCGGTGTGCGGCCATCAACGTGGACATCAAGGTCCTGCCGCCGGTCGACGAGTTCCTGGGCTCCCGGGTGAGCATCCGCGACATCCGCGACATCAACATTGCCGACCTGCTGGGCCGCAGCGCGATCGAGACCGACATCGAGTCCATCGCCGACTTCCTCAACGGCAAGCGGGTGCTCATCACCGGCGCGGGTGGGTCGATCGGATCCGAGTTGGCGCGCCAGATCTCCAAGTGGCATCCAGCCGAACTGATGATGCTGGACCGCGACGAGTCCGGTCTGCACGGCGTGCAACTGTCCATCCACGGGCACGCCCTGCTGGACTCGCCCGACGTGATCCTCGCCGACATCCGTGACGCGGACGCCCTGAACCGCATCTTCGACGAGAGGCGGCCGGAGGTGGTCTTCCACGCCGCTGCGCTCAAGCACCTGCCGATGCTCGAGCAGTATCCACTCGAGGCGGTCAAGACCAATGTCGTCGGTACGGCCAACGTCCTCGAGGCGGCCCGTCGGGTCGGCGTGGAGCGGTTCGTCAACATCTCGACCGACAAGGCTGCGGATCCCACCAGCATCCTGGGGTTCTCCAAGCGAGCCGCGGAGCGGCTCACCGCTGACTACGCCGAACGCGACGCGGGCTCCTACATCAGCGTCCGCTTCGGCAACGTCCTCGGTAGCCGCGGTTCGGTGCTCACCACGTTCGCCGGCCAGATCGCGCAGGGTGGACCGATCACCGTGACGCACCCCGACGTGACCCGCTACTTCATGACCGTTGCCGAGTCCGTGCAGCTGGTGCTCCAGGCCGGCGCGATCGGTAGCGACGGCGAGGTGCTGATCCTGGACATGGGCGAGCCGGTCAAGATCAACGACGTCGCACTCGAGCTGATTCGTCAATCGGGTCGCAAGATCGAGATCGTCTACACCGGCCTGCGCGAGGGCGAGAAGATGGACGAGATCCTGCGTTCGGACGCCGAACTCGACAACCGGCCGGTCCACCCGCTGATCTCCCACGTCAAGGTCGCCGCGCGGCCCACGTCGGACGTGCTCGCGGTTGCTGCGCGAAGCACGCACAGTGATGCCGCTGCCGTACTCCGATCGCTGTGCGCCGAGTCCGACGCAAACCTGGTCACACCGGCGCCTGCCTGAGGTTGGGCGAAGCGCGGCGAATGGGTCGTCTGTTACCTAGACTTGCAGTAGATGAACAACGATCGAGGCCTCGTGTCAGTCAGCCCCCCGATCCTGCTGTCTCCGCCAGATGTCGGTCAGTTGGAGCAGGAGTACGTCCTGCGCGCGATGCAGTCCGGCTGGATCGCGCCCGCAGGTCCCGACCTGACGGCATTCGAGCAGGAGATCGCCGACCGGGTGGGCGTCGCCCATGCGGTGGGTCTTTCGTCGGGCACGGCTGCTCTGCATCTGGCGCTCCTGTCGTGGGGCGTCGGTCCGGGCGACGTCGTTCCTGCCTCGACGCTCACCTTCGCGGCAACCATCAACGCCATCAGGTACGTCGGGGCAGAGCCGTACTTCGTCGACTCCGAGCCGGAGTCGGGGAACATGAACCCAGCCCTGCTCGAGGACGCGCTCGCGCTGCTCCGGTCCGAGGGACGTCGAGTGCCGGCGATCATCTCGGTCGACCTGTTCGGCAAGGCGGCTGACTACACGGCGATCTCGCAGATCGCAGAACGAGCCGGTGTCCGGCTGCTGGCCGACGCAGCTGAGTCCCTCGGGGCGTCCTGGAACGGAGCGCCGGCCGGCTCCTTCGGTGACGCCGCGGTCACGTCGTTCAACGGCAACAAGATCATGACGACCTCGGGCGGCGGCATGTTGCTGACGAACGACCGGGCCCTTGCCGATCATGTCCGCAAGCTGTCCACACAGGCGCGCGAGCCTGCCGTGCACTACGAACACACCGAGGTCGGTTACAACTACCGCCTGTCCAATCTCCTCGCCGCTCTCGGGCGCGCTCAGCTGACCCGACTCGACGCGATGATCGAGCGTCGCCGCACCTGGCGCGAGCGTTATCGCGCCGCGCTTGCGGGCAGCCCCGGCGTCCGGATCCTCGGTGGTGCGGACGATGCGAGTGACAACTGCTGGCTGACGGCCATCATCGTCGACGCGGCGGAGTCCGACTGGACCGCGCAGGACCTCGGGTCCGCCCTGACGGAAGCAGACATCGAGTCACGACCACTGTGGAAGCCGATGCACCTCCAGCCCGTGAATGCCGGTCTCCGGGGTTCGCTCGACGGAACCTCGGCGAGACTGTTCGCCAACGGTCTGACCCTGCCCTCGGGCTCGGGTATGACGGAATCAGAGTTTGCCCGTGTCGAGCAGGCCATCGCCGCGGTGGCGGGCTGATGCGAGGGTCGATGTCTGAGCAAAAGTCAGGACGGCCGAGGGCCGAGTCAGGTGCCCGCAGTGTTGTCTTCGTCGTGACCTCCGACCAGAGTGCGGTGTTCCTCCGGGGCTACCTCAGCTATCTGGCGAACCACGGCTGGGACGTGACACTCATCGCCTCGGATGACGGCAGGCTGCAGGACGTGGGCCGAGCCGAAGGGATCCGAACCATCGCGATCCCCATGCGCAGGGAACCCTCGCCGCTTCGGGACGTCGTGTCCCTCGTTCGGCTGCTGGCCGCTCTGCGGGCTCTGCGTCCCGACGTCCTGATCTACTCGACACCGAAGGCGGCCCTGCTCGGTGCCATCGCTGGGTGGCTGCTGCGTGTCAGGGTCCGTGTGTACGAGCTGTGGGGCCTGCGCCACGAGACGGAGACCGGCGCGAAGCGTGCTGTCCTGCGCCAGTTCGAGAGGGTCATCGGGTGTGCGTCGACGGCTGTCGTCGCTGACAGTGCCAGCCTCGCCAGGCTCGCGGAGCAAGAAGGAGTCGCGCTCGAGGTCGAGACCGTCGGCTCCGGCAGCGCGCTCGGCGTCGACACGCGACGGTTCGATCGAGAGTCCGAGGACCTGCCCCCCGTCGACGATGCGGCGGAGCGGTTCCTCTCTGCGCACGCAGGGGTGCCCTGCGTGGCATTCGTCGGGAGGATCAACCGCGACAAGGGTGTCGACACGTTGATCGAGGCCTTCAGGTCTCTCCATGATCAAGGCCGCGTCGTCGCACTGCTGGTGGTCGGGCCGGAAGAGGATCGAGAGTTGGGCCGCGCCCTCGCCGATGTCGCAGGACAGCTCCCTCTTCACGTGGTCGGCGCGGTCAGCGACCCTCGCCCGTACATGCGTCGGTCGGTTCTTCTCTGCCTGCCCACGCTCAGGGAAGGCTTCGGGCAGGTGATCATCGAAGCGGCCGCGCTCGGCCTGCCGGCGGTCACCACGACGGCGACCGGTGCACGTGACGCCGTCGTCGACGGAAAGACCGGCCTGCTCGTACCCACGAGGGACGCCGAGGCGCTCGCTGAGGCCGTCTGGAAGATCGCCAGCGAACCCCAGTTGGCTGACCGGCTCGGGGAAGCAGCCCGGCAGCGAGCGATCGCCGAGTTCGACACTGACGTGGTGTGGCCACTGCACCTGGCGCACATGGAAGCAATGTGGTCCAAGAAATGACGGCGATGTGCGAATGAGTGAGAACGTCCTGCGGTTGATGAAGGGGATGGGTCGGCAATGAAAGTGGTCATCACTGGAGGAGCTGGGTTCGTGGGGGCGAACCTGGCGCGCCGCCTGGTCGCCGACGGCGCCGACGTCACGGTGATCGACGACTTCTCGACCGGCTTCGAGAGCAATCTCGACGGCGTGGCCGTCGATCTGGTCGAGGGGTCGATCCTCGACGACGCGTCCCTCGCGCCCGTGCGGGAGGCCGATGCGGTGGTGCACCTCGCGGCCATCCCCTCCGTGCCGCGCTCGGTCAAGGAGCCCGTGCCGAGCCATGAGGCGAACGCCACGGGCACGCTGCGTGTCCTCCAGGCCGCTCGGGAGGCCAGCGCCCAGGTGATCGTCGCGTCGTCCTCGTCGGTCTACGGCGCCAATCGGGTGCTGCCGAAGGTCGAGACGATGACCCCGATGCCGGTGTCCCCGTACGCCGTGAGCAAGCTCGCCGCCGAGTCCTATGCGATCTCGTTCCAGCACTGTTATGACCTGCCGACGCTGGCGTTCCGGTTCTTCAACGTCTTCGGGCCGCTCCAGGCCCCCGGCCACGCCTACGCGGCCGTGGTCCCGGCCTTCACCCACGCAGCGGTCACGGGTGTGCCGCTCCAGGTGCACGGTGACGGTCTACAGACCCGCGACTTCACCTACGTCGGGACGGTCGTCGAGACCATCTGCGACGCCGTCGAGCGCCGGGTGATCTCCTTGAGCCCGGTGAACCTCGCCTTCGGGACGCGCTTCTCGCTCCTGGAGGTCATCGGCCTCCTCGAGGGCGAGTTCGGCCACGAGCTCGACCGCGAGCATGCTCCGACCCGCGCGGGCGACGTCAGGGACTCGCAGGCCGACAGCACCCTGGTGCGGTCACTGTTCCCCGACATCGAGCCGGTCCCGCTCATCGACGGCCTGCGCGAGACGGTCGCATGGATGAGGTCGCGATCGGGGACCGCATGACGGCGGCGGCGGCGCACGGACGCGACGAGGTGGAGTCGGTGCCACTGGTGTCCGTGGTCATGGCCACCTACAACTGCGAGGACACCCTCGCCGAGGCGTTGGAATCGATCGAGACGCAGTCGTACCCGCGCTGGGAGCTGGTCGTGTGCGACGACGCATCCACGGACGGGTCGCCGGCCCTGCTCGACGAGTTCGCCAGCCGTCACGCGGGCAAGGTCGTCGTCCTGCGCAACGAGGTGAACTCGAAGCTCGCCCATTCGTTGAACCGGTGCCTGGCCGTTGCGCAGGGGGAGTACGTCGCTCGGATGGACGGTGACGACGTGTCGCTGCCTCACCGGTTCGAGCGTCAGGCGGCCTACCTGGAGGACCATCCCGAGGTGAGCCTGGTCGGCACCGCCATCCAGCGGTTCGACCGCAGTGGGCCCAAGGACGTCCTGGTCCTGGCCGAGCGGCCAGATCGGACGTCGCTGCGCCACGGCGTTCCCTTCGCCCACGCGACGGTGATGGTGCGCGCTGCTGCCTATGCCGATCTCGGCGGTTACACCGTGTCGCCGCGGACCGAGCGCGGCCAGGACTACGACCTGTGGTTCCGCTTCTTCCACCGCGAGATGGTGGGGCACAACCTCCCCGAGCCGCTCTACCTGGTCCGGGAGGACGAGGCGGCGATCCGCCGGCGCACCCTCCGGGTCCGGTGGCGGTCCTACCAGACCATCCTGGTCGGCTTCCGCCTGCTGGGCTTTCCCCTGCACTGGTACCTCGCCCCGACCCTGGCGCTCGGGAAGGGCCTCGTGCCCTACCGTCTGATCGGCGCCTATCGCCAGTGGCAGCACACCGTTTTCGCCCGGGCGGCGTCGCGTCGCACGCCGGGCACGGAGTGACGTGCTTCCCTACTACGTCGCGATCCTGCTCTCGGTAGCCTTCGCCCACCAGGGGCGTCGAGCCGCCGCCCCGGTGCGCGTGACGGCCGTGGAAGGCGAAGCGACGAGGGCTCAGGGCCCCCCGATCTCGGCCCCGGGCATCCTGCTGCTGGCGTCGGCTTCCGTCCTGACGTTCATGGCCGCCCTGAGGTGGCGTGTCGGGACGGACTTCGGGAACTACGAGAACCTCTACCCGCTGTACGTCGCCACGCCCAGGGCCGAGATGGGCATCTTCGACGAGCCCGGGATCCGCGTCATTGCCAAGATCGCTCACGCCACCCGGGACGACCCGGCGACCATGTTCGCCATCGCCGCCGTCATCACGGTGGGCCTCACGATCTGGACCATCTTCCGCAGCACGGATCGTCCGGCGCTCGCCATCTACTTGTACATCGCATGCGCCTCGTGGCAGGGATCCTTCAACGGGATCCGCCAGTACCTCGCCTGCGCGGTCCTCTTCGCCGGGCACCAGCTCATCCTGCAGCGGCGTTTCCGTCCGTACGTGCTGGTCGTGTTCCTGGCGATGCTCTTCCATGTCAGCGCGATCGTGATGCTGCTGTTGTACTGGGTGCCCCGCAGGCCGCTGCGGCCTGCTGGGACGCTGTTGCTCGTCGGCGTGGCCTTCCTGGCCCTGAACTCCTATGAAGTCTTCGGCCAGTTGGTCGATGCCATCAAGGACGACGACACCTCGGCGGCCGCCTACTTCGTCGAACAGATCAACCCCCTGCGGATCGCCATCGCTTTCGCGCCGTGCGTGGTGTTCCTTCTCTTCGCCAAGAAGGACGAACTGACCGAGAGGGCCAGCTTCTACTCCAACATCATGCTGATCCATGCCGTCGTGCTCGTCGCGTCGCTCAACAGCGCCTACGTCGCCCGCTTCTCGATCTACACCCTCGTCTACGTCGCGGTCGCCCTTCCAGCGATCCTCGGGGCCACGGGACGCAACCGCAGCCTTCTCACGCTGTTGGCCGTGGGGGGTTTCGCTGCCTTCTGGTATCTGGAGACGACGTCGCAGCCAGCCCTGATCCCCTTCCAGTGGGTCATGTCGAGGAGCGGATGATGCCTCCGGTGGTGTCGGTCGTCGTCCCGGTGTGGAACATCGAGGGCTACGTCGACCAGTGCGTGTCCTCGGTGCTCGACCAGTCCTTCGAGTCCTTTGAGGTGATCCTCGTCGACGACGGGTCGACGGATCGCTCGAGGGACATCTGTGACGGGTGGGCGGACAAGGACGCGCGGGTGCGGGTCATCCACCGGGACAACGGGGGCCTTTCCGCGGCGCGCAACTCCGGGCTCGCCGCTGCGGCGGGGGAGCTGGTCTGCTTCCTGGACGGTGATGACTGGGCGGAGCCGGGTTGGCTTGCTCATCTGGTCCGAGCGCAGCGCGAGAGTGGGGCCGAGGTCGTCGTGACCGGCGTCAAGGTCGAGCACCGCGACGACAGCGGGGAGGTCGTGCGCTGCGACGAGCTGATTCCCAGTGCCCGGACGATCGGGCCGGGCAGCCCGCCGCCCGAGATCGACCTCCAGCTGATCAACTTCCTGGGCTACGCCTGGAACAAGATCTATCTGCGTCTCTTCCTGGACGAGCACGCGCTCAGGTTCGAGGAGGGGACCTCGCTCGTCGAGGACATCCTCTTCAACGCCGCGGCGCTCCGGACCGCCGAAGTGGTGGCCGTCGAGCCCGCAGCCTTCGTCCACTACGTCCAGCGGCCCCGCGTCACCCTCGGGTCGGCGTACTACCCCGACCTCCTGGCGTTGAAGGCACGGGCGATCGACCAGACCCGTGACCTGCTGGTCCACTGGCGGGTGGCGCCGGAGCGGGTCGAGGGCATCGTCGCGACCATGACGGCGCGGGCTGT
This sequence comes from Propionibacteriales bacterium, assembly GCA_026392415.1. GTDB lineage: Bacteria > Actinomycetota > Actinomycetes > Propionibacteriales > Nocardioidaceae > Nocardioides. The sequence continues at coordinate 81,873 of JAPLCC010000019.1, read as the reverse complement.
GGCGATGGCTGCCCGATCGGTGGTTGCACAGCCTGGAGGCCGGCGAGCGCAGCGCTCGCTCCTGCGGGCGATGCTCGCCGATGCCGACGTGGCAGAACTGGTGGCCGGCTGCACGTCGACGAGCGCGCTGCGCCGCCAGGATCGTTGGGTCCTCGCCCAGGCTCGCCGCCGCCGAACGCGCGGCCTCCTCCTGCTCGGAGCGGTCTCCGCACGACGCCCGCGACGGAGAGGGCGATGAGGGGATCGGCGCGCGGTGAGATGCGGACGTTTGCACAGCGTCAGCTGCTCCGGGCCAAGCTTCGACTCCACCACACACGCACTCGTGCGCTGCCCCTTCCCCCGACGTGGGACGTCTCGTCCCCGAGGGTGTTCGTGATGCTCGCGGCCGACTACGGCAATCTCGGCGACCTCGCCATCACCCAGGCGCAGGTGGCGCTGCTCGAGGAGATGTATCCGCAGCGTCTGGTCATCCCGGTCCCGATCAGTCGGACGACCGTGTCCGTCAAGACACTCAGGAGCGAACTCCGACCAGACGATCTGGTGACGATGATCGGCGGCGGCAACACGGGGGACCTCTACGACGACATCCAGTGGCTGCGTGAGCTGGTCGTCAGGTCCTTCCCTGGACAGCGGATCATCTCCTTCCCCCAGAGCATCGAGTTCAGCGACACGTCCTACGGCCGGTGGTCGAGGCGTCGTTCCCAACGGGTCCTCGAGAGACACGGTGATCTGACTCTGCTGGTCCGTGAGGAGGCGTCCTACGAGCGGGCCCGGGAGACCTTTCCAGGATGCGCGGTCGAGCTCGTCCCCGATGTCGTGCTCTGCCTGGACCGCAGCCGACCGGTTGTCGAGCGCGCCGGCGTGATCGTGAGCCTGCGGCGCGACCGAGAGGCGCTGATCTCGCCGAGCCGGCGGTCCGAGGTGATCGCTGCGTTGGCGGCGGTCGCCGCGGTGAGGGAACGTGACACCCACATCGGCGATGTCCGGCTGGACCAGGCCGACGCCGACGAAGCGTTGGCTGCCATCTGGTCGGACTTTCGTGCGGCGGAGGTCGTCGTGACCGACCGGTTGCACGGCATGATCTTCGCCGTCATCACCGGCACGCCGTGTGTCGTCGTCGACAGCGCCACCGGGAAGGTGGGCGACTTCCACCGCACCTGGTTGAGCGGCGTGCCATCGGTTCGATTCCTACCCGACGAGCCCGCGATGGCTGGCTGGCTGGCTGAGCTGGCGCAGGACATCGGGCACGTGGAACCCGCGTCGGCGCCCGATGGAGCGTTCAAGGCACGTCTGGTCAGCGTCCTCAGGTCGGCCGACGATGGGTGACGGTCGGCACCGGAGAGACCGCGCTGCGATGACGCGATCGAGAACGGCCACCTCGGCGCGCAACGCGCTGGTGAGCCTGTTCGCGCAGCTCGTGCTCCTGGCGCTGGGGATCGTCGCGCGGGCGGTCTTCGTCGCCCACCTCGGCATCGAGCTCTCGGGCGTCGACGCTCTCTTCGTGAGCGTGCTCGCCGTGGTCGGCCTGGCCGACGTGGGATTGTCCGCGGCGGTGGCCTATTCGCTGTACCAGCCGTTGCGTGACGGCGACGAGGACCGGGTGACTGCGCTCGTGGAGTTCCTCGCGCGGATGTACCGGTTCGTGGCCGTCGCTGTCCTCTGCGCGGGCGGGCTGCTGTTGCCGTTCCTCGACCGACTTGCGAACACCTCGCGCCCGGTGGAGGGGCTGAAGGAGTACTTCGCCGTCCTGCTGGTCAGTGTGGCGGCCAACTATCTCTTCGCCAGTCGCCTGACGCTGCTCATCGCTGACGAGAAGGTCCACCTCACCAAGCTCTGGGGTCTCGCCTTCAACGGCGCACGCATCGTGTTGCAGATCCTTGCGATCGTTCTGTTCGACAGCTACCTCGTGTACGTCCTGCTGCAGGCGTCGGCCACCATCGGCTACGGCATCTACACCTACCGCCGCGCAGGAGATCTGTATCCCTGTCTCCGCCGCCCCGGAACGGTGCAGGTGTCCTCGGCGGACCGCAAGACCCTCTATGCGCAGGTGCGCGCGATGCTCGTCATCCGGATCAGCGGGGTCGCGATCAACAACACCTCAGCGATCTTGGCAGTGGGCCTTCTCGGCGCCGCCGTGGGCGGCCGCTACGCCAACTACCTGCTGATCGTCGGAAGCGTCACGCTCGTGCTGGAAGTGGCCTTCTCGGCACTGACACCCAGCGTCGGCCACCACGTGATCGCCGCGGGCGCGCAGGCCAAGGCAGTGTTCGAGGAGATGCAGCTGCTCGCAGCCTGGATCTACGGCGCCTGCGCCGTCGGGTTCGCGGTGACGCTCGACGACCTCGTGCGGATCTGGGTGGGAGCCGACTACGTGATGGCTCGCGAGGTCTCATTTGCCGTGGCCGCCAACTTCCTGGTCCTCGGGCTCATGATGCCCGTCTTCACGTTCCGTCAGGCGACCGGCATGTTTCGCGACATCCGCTACCTGCTGCTCGCCTGCGCGGCCCTCAACGTGGCCCTCGGTGTCGCCTTCGCCCAGATCTGGGGCGTGGCGGGCATCGCTGCCGCGACGGTCGTCGCTCGGGTGCTCACCAGCATCTGGGTGGAGCCGCGCCTGCTCTACCGCCGTCATTTCGGAGCCCGACCGGGAGGCTACTTCGCGCGCCAGGTCGCCCACCTCGGGGCCATCGGTGTCAGCCTCGTGCTTGCCCTGCAGGCGGCGGCACTGGTGGACACCGGGGGGCTCGTGGAGGTCCTCGTCGTGGGCGCCATCAGCGTCGGCGTCGTGACCGTCGTCTTCGCGCTGTTCTTCGGAAGGACCCGGGAAGGTCGCGCTCTCCCGCTCCGGGTGCGTTCCATCCTGCGCCGCTGAGGATCACAGGCGCAGGTCGGCCGCCTCGGGCTCCAGCACCGCCTTGAGGTCGTACAGGACGTGCCCCTCGGGGTCGCCGTAGGAGTGGATGCCGTCAGCGCCCAGAACGCGGAACCTGTCGTGCCCGACGGCGAGCACGATGCCTTGGTAGGCCCCAGCCGCGGGAGTGTTGACCACGGCGACGTCGTACTCATGGGAGGCCTCGTCGGCATCGACCCACGGGTCGTGGATGTCGACCTCCAGGCCTGTTGTCGTGAGCTCGTTGTAGATGTCGATGACGCGGGTGTTGCGCAGGTCCGGTGTGTTCTCCTTGAACGCGAGCCCGAGGATGAGGACACGTGCGCTGCGCAGGTCGATCCCCTTGCGGAGCATGGTCATCACCAGCTGGCTCGCGACGTACCCACCCATCGAGTCGTTCAGGCGGCGCCCGGCGAGGATCACCTCGGGGTGGTATCCGACCGACCGTGCCTTGTGGGTCAGGTAGTAGGGGTCGACACCAATGCAGTGACCTCCGACCAGGCCCGGCTGGAACGGCAGGAAGTTCCACTTGGTGCCGGCGGCCTTGAGCACTTCCTGGGTGTCGATCCCGAGTCGGTTGAAGAGCATGGCCAGTTCGTTGACCAGGGCGATGTTGACGTCGCGCTGGGTGTTCTCGATGACCTTCGCCGCCTCTGCGACCTTGATCGAGGAGGCCTTGTAGGTGCCGGCCGTCACGACCGAGGCATACAGGTCGTCCACGAAGTCGGCGATCTCGGGCGTCGACCCGGAGGTGACCTTGAGGATCGTCTCGAACCGGTGCTCCTTGTCGCCCGGGTTGATGCGCTCGGGGCTGTAGCCCGCGAAGAAGTCCTCGTTGAAGCGGAGCCCGCTGACCTGCTCGAGCACCGGCACACAGTCGTCCTCGGTGGCGCCGGGATAGACCGTCGACTCGTAGATCACGACGTTGCCCGGCCGCAGGCTCTCGCCGATCGTCCGCGTCGCGGAGAGCAGTGCGGTGAGATCAGGATTCTTGTGCTCGTCGATCGGGGTCGGAGTCGTGACGATGTACACGTCCACGTCCTTGAGCGCATCGGCATCGTCGGTCACCCGAAGGCGACTGGACGACAGGTCGCCGGCAGACACCTCGAGGGTCCGGTCGTGGCCGGCAGCGAGCTCGCTCACCCGCGTCTTGTTGATGTCGAAGCCGACGACGTCGTAGGACCGGGCGAAGGCGACGGCCAACGGGAGCCCGACGTAGCCGAGTCCGAGCACGCCGATTCTGGGTGAAGGGGTGCTGATGGTCACGTGTCGGGCTGCCTAACTTGGATGCTTCTGATCGGGTGGGCCGATGCCCCGAGGCAGTCTATGGACCGCTCCGGGATTCGTCAGACGGTTGACGAGGATCCCGTGGTCCGGACGTGGGCAGCGTCACGTCCAGGTGAGGCTCTCGCGGAGGATCGGATCGTTTGCCCCCTGCGCCGACGACAGCAAGTTAGGCTGCGATGCGATGAATCCAGTCCCCAGTCGAACGCACGTGGCGTTCGCCGAATCCCTTCGTGGCCGGGCCATCTACGTCTACGGCGCCGGTGGGCACTCGCAGGTCGTCAGGGACGTCCTCGAGGAGATGGGCCTCTCCGTCGAGGCCAACGTCAACGACTATCCCAACCGTGAACACTTCGCGGTGGAGAAGACCTTGCCGGGGGTGCGGCTCACGGGCGAGGCCTCGTTCCCACCCCTCGAGGCCCCCCTGGTGCTGGCCATCGGCAACAACGCCGAGCGCAAGGAACTCGTCTCCATGCTCGGTGAGGTCGACTGGGTCACCGCGATCCACCCGACGACGACCATCGCCAGGACGGCGCGCATCGGGTACGACACCGTCGTCCTGCATCGAGCCGTCGTGCAGGCGAACACGGTGATCGGGAATCACGTCCTCATCAACACCGCAGCAAGCGTGGATCACGACAACGTCATCGAGGACTACGTCGCGATCTCGCCGCACGTGACGCTGTGCGGGCACGTACGGGTCGGGGAAGGCACGTTCATCGGAGCCGGTGCCACGGTGATACCGAACGTGACGATTGGCAAGTGGTGCGTCGTCGGTGCGGGGGCTGTCGTGATCAGCGACATCCCTGACGGCACCCGTGCCGTGGGTGTGCCTGCACAGCACGTCCCCATCGCTGGCGGGACAGCTGTGGACGCGCCCCGATGACCGATGTCAACGAGAAGGTCGCGTTCGAGCCGTTCGAGCCGAGCCACGAGCGCTTCGACATCGCCTTCGTCGGATCCGGTCTTTCGGCGACCTTCACGACCATCCGCCTCCTCGAAGGACTGCTGGCCGAGCCTGGACCGCGGCCCCTGCGGATCCTGCACCTCGACCAGTCCGGCGAGTTCTTCACCGGGATCGCCTATGGCGCCAGGTCGGGCAGGCCATCGCTCACCATCACGCCGCTCGACGAGTTCCTTCCCGAGGCGGAGCTGCCGGAGTTCGTGGCCTGGCTGTCGACGAATGCAGACACCCTCCTGGAGGAGCTGGGAGCACAGGGCGGCCTCCGGACCGAGGAGTGGCTCGTACGCGCCGAGAGCGATCTCCGCGCCGGGACCTGCAGCCGTCTGCACATCCCTCGTTTCTTCTTCGGACGCTATCTCTGCGCTCGGGTCGAGGACCTGATCAGTCAGGGGCGGACGCAGGGCGTGCTGGAGAGCATGACCCTCCTCAGTGCCGAAGCGACGAGCCTCGCGCGCCGCGGCGGCCGCTACAGGCTGGGAGTGGTCCGCGCGGAGGTCGACGACGACGAGGAGACCTTCGTGTCGGCCGACCAGGTGGTGGTCGCGATCGGCATGCCCCCGACACGGGGACTGTTCGGCGAGACAGGTGCCGTGCCGGCCCTCCTCGTCGACAACCCCTACGTCCCGGGCCTCGACCAGACCTTTGCCCAGATCGCCGACCACGTCGCCCGGGTGGACGGGCGGCCCGAGATCCTCGTCGTCGGAGCCAATGCAGGATGCCTGGAGTTCCTGTACGCCCTCACCAACCACCCGGCTCTCGAGAGCGTCCGGGCCAACGTCCGCGTGCTCTCGCCGCAGGGCCAGCTCCCCGAGAGGTTCCACAAGCTCGAGGCGCCGAGCTTCGATGCGGTCCACCTCGAGGACCTCACCCGGCGTTCGCGGGTCACGGCTGTTTCGATCCGCGAAGCAGCACAGGCTGACGTCGCCGCGGCGAAGCGTGCAGGAGTGACCATCTCCGACAGCCTGCCGAACGTGTCGAAGGCAGTCGGCGCGCTCCTCTCTTCTCTCGACGCGGAGGAGCTGCGCGAGTTCGCTGCCTTCGCGGGCGTCGAGATCGGACGTCTGCAACGCCGCGCGGGGGACGAGTACTGTGATGCAGCAGATTTCTTGATCCGCGAGGGCCGACTGGCGACCGTGGCCGGCAGGTACCACGATGTCCAGCCAGCATCCGACGGGGTCTCCGTGCGTTACGTGGAACCCGGGACGAGTGAGATGTCGACCTTCGAGACACCCATGCACGTCGTCGTGAACTGCAGCGGGCCTGCCCCCCTGCGATCGCCGAGCACGTCGCGCTTCATCGAGTCGCTGCTCACCTCCGGGCTGCTCCCCGCGACTCCAGCAGGCAGGGGCTTCAGCGTCGACAACGGCATGGCGGGCGCAGAGGGCCTCTACGTCAACGGTCCGCTGTTGTCCGGCAATGTCGTCGCTGATCGGCCGGTCTGGCACGTCGAGCACTGCGGTCGGGTCATCCAGTTCTCAGCCATCCTCGCGGGTCATGTCCGGGCGAGGCTGCGTCAGCCGGGTGAGGACGACGGCCATGCAGCCTGAGCCCGGGACGCCGGCACGTCGGCCGCCCGCCTGGAAGCGGGCGTTCGACCTGCTGACGGCTTGCGTGGCACTCGCCGTCCTGAGTCCGGTGTTGGCCGTGGTGTCCCTGCTCGTCCGGCGCAAGCTGGGATCGCCGGTGCTCTTCTCCCAGCTCCGGCCGGGCCTGGGGGGCGAGCCGTTTCGCATCCTCAAGTTCCGGACGATGACCGACGCGGTCGACGCGTCCGGGCAACCGCTCCCCGACGACCAGCGACTCACGCCGTTCGGGGCGATGCTGCGACGGACCAGCCTCGACGAGCTGCCCGAGCTGATCAACGTCCTCAAGGGCGACATGAGCATCGTCGGGCCGAGGCCGCTCCTCATGCAGTACCTCCCGCTCTACTCCGCTGAGCAGTTCCGCCGACACGAGCTGCGCCCGGGCATCACGGGGTATGCGCAGGTGCGCGGGCGGAATGCGATCTCGTGGGAGGAGAAGTTCGCCCACGACGTCGAGTACGTCGATCGCTGCTCGCTCCCCCTGGATCTGCGCATCATTCTCGAGACCGTCGTGACGGTGTTCCGCGGCACCGGGGTGAGCCAGGAGGCGATGAGTGCAGGGATGGAGCCGTTCCGTGGCAACGCCCACGAGTCCGACCCTGCGGCACCGGACTAGTGGGCAACTAGTCGCGCACCGGTGCCGTCGTGTGGCTCATGTCGATCCAGGAGCCCATGGTGAGCTGGAACGACTCGGGCTCGACCCGATTGTTGCCGCCGGCATGGAAGAACGTCATCTCGCCGAAGATCACCTCGTCGTCGCGAGGACTGTAGAGATCCACGCGACAGAACGGGAACGGAGCCGACAGGAGCTCGGCATACCGGATCATGTCGTCCAACCGGGCCGGCTTCTCGATCTCGCGGTCGAGGATGCGAGGGCGCGTGACACGGACGTCCAGCAGGTTCCACGAGGGGTCGTAGACGTTGCGTCGAGCATCGCCGCGATGCCCGCCGCGCTCATCCGCAGTGTCGACGTCCACGAAGATTGCCTTGCAGACGCCGTGGGAGCAGAGGAATCGGTAGTCGACCAACCCGGAGTCCCCCGCGCTGGGGATGATCGGCTCGATCATGATGCGAGGCTCGATGTCGCGGTAGTTCCACTCCCGGCTGAGTGCGTAGTGATTGCGCTTCAGGTACACGTTCAGGAGCTTGGTGGCCGTCCGCGTGTCGAACTCGGCGAGTGACTCACACCGGATGTTCGTGGCGGAGGAGTTGTTCGTCTTGACGTAGAACTGGTCCGGCAACGAGGCCCAGTCGATGTCCTCCGGCTTGTCGTGGACGGCGAGCAGCGGGATCAAGAGATGACCAAGTCCCTTGGACTCGACGTAGTCCCGGACACCGATCTTGTCGGTGCACTGCGTCATCAGGGGATCGCGGTGGTGGAGCTTCAGCCACCACTGTCGTTCGTCGAACGTGCGCGGGTTGGCCAGGTCGAGGCCCACGCCGGTGGCGCCGCGGTGTGATCGCTGAGCGAACTTCTCGTCGGACATCCGTGACCAGAGGGCCGTCCGGCCGCCGTGGTAGACCCGGAGCGCCCTCGCCTCGAGGACCGACGTCCAGGGTCGCTGCCGCATGCGCTCACGCAGGCCGTCGAACACGGTTCCTCCGGGGTGTCATCGGTACAGGGACAGTAGTCGGCGGGCAGAGGACTCCACGTCGTACCCGGCGGCTGCCACGCGTTCGGCGACCAGGTCGGGTGTGGGAGGTCGAACCTGCCGCTCCAGCTGCCGTTGCCAGGGTTCGGGGCTTTCGAGCGAGAGCCAGGTGATCAGGTCCAACCCGAGATCACAATCAGTGGTGACGGCGTCCGAGACCACAGCAGGAACGCCGGCCGCCTGGCACTCGACGAGCGAGACGGGAACGCCCTCGTACCTCGACGGCATCGCCATCAGGTCGAGGGCACCCAACAGGCGCGGAACGTCGGTGCGCAGCCCGAGAAGGCGGACCCGGTCGCCCAGCCCGAGGTCAGCGATCTTCTCCTCGAGGTCGGAGCGGAGCGGCCCGTCGCCGATCAACAGCAGAAAGGCATCCCCACCCCGAGCCTTGTCCAGCGCCAGGACGTCGAGCATGAACTGATGGTTCTTCTGGGGGAAGAACCTCGCAACCATCCCCACCACGAACTGATCCGGCGCCAGGCCCAGCTCGCCGCGGACGGCGTCGCGGTGGTCGCGTGCATGGAGGAAGAGATCGACCTTCACGCCGTTGGGGATCACCGTTCCGTGACGCTTCGCCCACGTGTCGCCGAACAAGGTCCGGCCTGCCACGTCGCTGCAGGCTGCGAACCCGGTCGAGTACCGGCGCAACAGATGACGCGAGAGCGCGCCGTAGATCCGCCACGGGATCGATCGTGGAGCAGGTTTGGTGATGTGCGAGTGAACGATCCGGATCGGAATGTCGGCGGCTCGCGCGGCCTTCATCACCAGCCCCGAGGCCAGGTTGATGTGACTGTGGAGAGCGTCGTAGTCGCGCCCTTCGAGGAGCTCTGTCAGTTCCGAGACGAACTTGACCGGACCGGACTTGCGGAGCGGATCAACGCGCAGAACCGTGCCGCCCGCGTTGCGGGCACGTTCCTCGAGCGCACCGATGTGCACCCCGCCGGCACGGTCGTTGAAGACCAGGTAGTCCACGGTGCATTGGCCAGCGAGGGCTTCGGCCGCGCTCACGACCATCATTTCGGCGCCACCGGTGTCGAGCGAGCCCATGACTTCGAGCACATGAGGCCGCGGCGACTGCTCCGTCTCGTGAATGTCCACTTCCGTCTGTCAGATGAGTGGATGGAGGTCCGTCGGCACGGTTCCGGACGCTACCAGAATCAAGCCGCGCCGAACGCCGAACGAGGATCCCCGGCAGCCTCGGCGTACCGGCCATGCTGCGCACAGTGAGTAGTGTCAGGTCCCATGAAGGTTCTCGTGACCGGCGGCGCCGGCTATCTCGGATCGATCACGGCGAAGGCGCTGGAACAGGCGGGCCACGTGCCCGTGATCCTGGACTCGCTCTTGAGTGGCCCGCGGACGTTCGTGGGTGACCGGATCTTCTACGAGGGCGACATCGTCGATCGGGAGTTGCTGCGAAGGATCGTTTCGGAGCACCCGGACATCGAGGCCACGATCCACATGGCGGCCCGGATCGTCGTACCCGAGTCCGTCGACCTGCCGTACGAGTACTACAGGGACAACGTGGCCAAGTCGCTCGAGATGTTCGATGCGCTGACGGGGCTGGGGAAGCCGCGGATCCTGTTCTCCTCCACGGCCTCGCTCTACGCGCTCACGCCTGAGTTCGAGGTCAACGAGAGCGACGCGGTCGACCCGACGTCGCCGTACGCGCGGACCAAGCGGATGATGGAGATGGCGCTCGAAGACCTCTCCAGGGCCAGTGACCTGCGAGCGATCATCTTGCGGTACTTCAACCCGATCGGGGCCGACCCGGACCTGGAGACCGGCTACCACCTGCGCGACGCCACGCACGTCGTACCGCTGATGGCGCAGACGGCCCTCGGGCAGCGGGACAGCTTCACGATCACGGGTACCGAGCACCCGACGCGGGACGGCACGGGGATCCGCGACTACATCCACGTCTGGGATCTTGCGCGCGCTCACGTGCGTGCGGTCGAGGAGTTCGACAGCGTCCTGGCCTCGGAGGGCTCGACGTACACCTACATCAACCTCGGCGGAGGCGACGGCGTGACGGTGCGCGAGCTGCTCGCCGCTGTCGAGCGGGTCGTCGGCAAGCCGGTGCCCGTCACCGAGGCGCCGCCGCGCCCGGGCGATGCCGTCGGGGCGTTCGCCAACGCCGACAAGGCCTACCGCCTGCTGGGGTGGAAGACGGAGCTGTCGCTGGACGACGCCATCGCGTCCGCCCTCGCGTGGGGCGAGAAGCGCAAGGAAGTGCTCGGCTACGAGTGAGTCGTCCGTCGGCGGTGCCGGACCGCTGACTCAACGGCGACCTTGATCGCCAGGCCGACGAGAGCGCCGGCCAGGGTGCCAGCGGTGTTGGTGACGACGTCGATGGCCTGAGCTGATCGGGCCGCCAGGAACAGTCCCTGGATCAGTTCGACGGCGAGCGAGCTCGCGAAGCCGGCGACGACCACTTCGGACCATCGCGGCCGATGGAAGGCAAGCACAGCCAACGCTGCTGGTGGCACGAACAGCGCGGCGTTGACGAGGGCCTCCACGCGGACCGGGGTGGCCATCTCCTTCGGGACTCCCCCTTGCCAGAAGAGGCGGAGGAGCCGGTCGACGCCGTCCGAGGCAAACTGCGGTTCCGGCTGCAGCAGGACCGCGAGCATGAAGACGACGTACAGCGCGAGGAGCAACTGGGCTACTCGGGGCCAGGGCGCAGAAACGGCGGAGCTCCGATCTCGAGTGGGCGACGTGCCGATGCTACGGGGGCATCTAGGCTGGCTGCGATGTTCGTGCGCTCGAGGTTCCCCAGGCGCCTCGCGGCCGCGGGCGTCGTCGTGGCGCTCTCCGCCGGGTGTTCGGGTGGGTCTGGCGACGGGGGGTCTCGAGACGGTTGCTGCGCAACCTCCTCGACCTCCGGATCCCCGACGGCCCGGGGGTCGGTTCCGGAGAAGTTGCCGCTGGCGGGAAAGGTGATCGTCCTGGACCCCGGGCACCAGCTCGGCAACCGGCACTTCCCGTTGGAGATCCGCCGTCCTGTCGATGCGGGCGGGTTCAAGAAGCAGTGCAACACCACCGGCGCTGCGACCAACGGGGGCTACCCCGAGGCCACGTTCACCTGGCAGGTGGCGGTGGCGACCCGAAACAGCCTGCGGGAGCTCGGCGCCCGGGTCGTCCTGACCCGGTCGGGCAACTCCGATGACCTCTGGGGTCCCTGCATCGACGAGCGTGGCCGCGTCGGCAATCCGGGCGAACGGGGCCCGGCGGCCGACCTCCGGCTGAGCATCCATGCCGATGGCGTGAAGGTCGCCGGTGCCCGCGGGTTCCACGTGATCAGGCCGGGTGTCCTCGAAGGCTGGACCGACGACATCGCGAAGGCGTCACGGCGACTTGCGGTCGCCGTACGCGACGCCCTGGTGGGCGCGGGCTTCCCTGCGTCGTCGTACCGAGGGACCGACGGGATCGACGTGCGGACCGACCTCGGCACCCTCAACCACTCGGACGTCCCCACGGTGATGGTCGAGCTCGCCAATCTGCGCAGTCCCGCAGACGCTCGGGTCGCGGAGAGCGCGAAGGGCAGACGGCAGTACGCCAAGGCACTTGCCGAGGCGATCGGGTCCTATCTGGCCCGGTGACGACTCCTGGGCGTCACAGCAGCGAGTGACGGCCGGGAGTGGTCACCGGTGGTTGATGCTGCAGCAGGGACGGCGCCACGCGAGACATCGTCGGGGGCCGCAGCTCGGGCAGCGGGACAGCCTGCACGCGGGGCCGCCGACGTGACCGTCGCGTGTGCCTCTCGATGTGCGGGCAGCCGCGCGGGCCGTGCTTCAACACGCAGCGCCACTTGCGCCGCAGGCGTCGTAAAGCCATAAGGAACTCCTGGGAGAGGGGGGGAGCTACCCAGTCCCGAGATGGGATCCGACCGTAACACCGTTTCCGACGCTTGGGGACTGGAGATGGTGAACCTTCTCGCCGGGTAGGTTGAGGACATGGGGATCCGCGCCGCCCACTGGGACGACTGGACCCTTGAGGGGCTGTTGGGGACAAAGGTGGCGTTGGGACAACGCGTCAGTCTCGTCGTCCCGGCACGCAACGAGGCGGCCACCGTCGGCGCCGTGGTCACCCGGGTGCGAGAGGCCCTGATGGACACGGTCGCGCTGGTCGACGAGATCGTCGTCATCGACAGCGATTCCGTCGATGACACCTTCGCGGTCGCCGAGTCCGCCGGAGCACGGGTGCACCGGTCGGCCGAGATCCGCCCCGACCTCGGCACCCATCCGGGCAAGGGCGAGGCGATGTGGAAGTCGTTGTTCGTCACCTCGGGCGAGCTCGTCGTCTTCATGGACGCCGACCTGCACGACTGGGACACCCACTTCGTACCCGGACTTCTGGGCCCGTTGCTCGACGACCCCTCCGTTCAGCTGGTCAAGGGTTTCTACGACCGCCCCGGCGCCGACGGCCCGATCGAGGGCGGTCGGGTGACCGAGCTCGTTGCGCGCCCCCTGATCGCACTGCTGTTCCCCGAGCTCGGCGGACTCGTGCAGCCACTCGCCGGTGAATGGGCCGTTCGGCGGTCATGGTTCGCCGACCTGTCCGTCCCGACCGGGTACGCCGTCGAGCTGGCCGCACTGATCGACACCGTGCGGGCCGGTGGCCCGGAGGCTCTCGCGCAGGTGGACCTGGGGGTGCGGGCGCACCGGCACCAGGCCCTGCGTGACCTCGGCGGCATGGCGACCCAGATCATCGCGGCGGCATGGGAGCGGGGGTCTCGAGACGGTTGCTTCGCAACCTCCTCGACCACCGGGGTCGACGGTTGCTGCGCAACCTCCTCGACCACCGGGGTCGACGGTTGCTGCGCAGCGTCCTCGACCTTGGCGGGAGAAGCGGTGCTGCGGCAGTACCTTCGGGGGCTGGAGCCCGTCGAGCACGTCGTACCGATTCACGAACGCCCTCCGGCAAAGGACCTGCTGTGACGCTGCAACTCGGTCGCCACGCCTTCGGCGACAACGACACGTTGATGATGGCCATCGTCAATCGGACCCCTGACTCCTTCTTCGACAAGGGCGCCACCTGGGCCGAGGACGCCGCGTTCGCGCGGGTGGCCGACGTGGTCGCGCAGGGCGCCGAGATCGTCGACATCGGCGGCATCAAGGCGGCGCCGGGAGTCGACATCTCGCCCGCCGAGGAGAAGGCCCGGGTCGTCGACTTCGTGGCCCGGGTGCGCGCGGAGTGGCCGGGCCTGGTGATCTCGGTCGACACCTGGCGGGCCGAGGTGGGCGCAGCGGTGTGCGAAGCCGGCGCGGACGTGCTCAACGACGCCTGGGGCGGTGCCGACCCCGAGCTCGTCGACGTCGCCGCCGAGTGGGGCGTGGGCATCATCTGCACCCACACCGGCGGGGTGACGCCGCGGACCCGCCCCTACCGGATCGAGTACGACGACGTAGTGGCCGCGGCCATCGCGGACACCGTTGCCTACGCCGAACGCGCGCTGGCCGCCGGCGTCGCCCGAGAGGCGATCGTGATCGACCCGGCCCACGACTTCGGGAAGAACACCTTCCACTCGCTCGAGGTCACCCGGCGGATCGGCGAGATGGTCGAGACCGGCTGGCCGGTGCTCGTGTCGTTGTCCAACAAGGACTTCGTCGGTGAGACCCTCGGGCTCGACGTCGGGGACCGGTTGACCGGGACCCTCGCCGCGACCGCTGTCTGCGCGCTTGCCGGCGCCCGGATCTACCGCGTGCACCAGGTGGTCGAGACCCGGCAGACCGTCGACATGGTCTGGTCGATCGCGGGTCGTCGACCGCCGCTGCGGGCGATCCGGGGGTTGCAGTGAGCACCGCACTGGTCCCGGGCGTGCTGGCCCTGCTGCCGGAGTATGCCTCGATCGAGGATCCCGTCGCCGACCTGCGCGCGGCGTGCCTGGCCGCCACGGGGCGACTCGGTCCGTGCGTCCGGGTCGTCGCCAGTGGCGCATCGGGTGCCCGGGTCGGGGCAGCGCTGGTTGCTGCCGTCGGCGGAACTGTCGTCGAGTCCGGTGAGACCGGGACCCTCGTCGTCGCGAACGGTTCGGCTCGGCGTACCGAGAAGGCGCCGGGGCATCTCGACGAACGGGCCGAGGGCTTCGACGTCGCCCTCCGCGACGACTTGACGTCGGCAGACGTCGGCCTGGCCGCCGAGCTCTGGGCCGATGTCGCCGCGCTGGCCGCACTCGCCGGTCACGTGCTGGCCGATGCCGAGGTCCTGTTCGACGACCTCCCGTTCGGCGTGCAGTACTGGGTCGCGGTGTGGGGTCTCGAGACGGTTGCAGAGCAACCTCCTCGACCAACGAAGGCAGACTGACGACGTGAGAATGCAGAGCCCGGAGCGCCCGGCGTGGCAGGTGGCGGCCATCGGCGCGGTCGGCTTCGTTGCCGTGCTGTGGGTCATCGAGGGGATCGATGTGGCCGCGTCGCACCGGCTCGACGGCTGGGGGATCCGGCCGCGCTCCGACGAGGGACTGCTCGGCATCGTCGCCGCGCCCCTGCTGCACGGCGGCTGGGGCCACCTCGTCGCGAACACCGTGCCCGCGCTGGTTCTCGGCTTCCTCACCCTCGCCACCGGGATCGCCCGTGGACTCGCTGCCACGGCGATCATCTGGCTGGCCGGTGGCCTCGCCGTGTGGTTGGTCGCCGGCGACCACTCGGTCCACATCGGTGCTTCCGGCCTGATCTTCGGCTGGCTCACCTATCTGGTGGTGCAGGGCTTCGTGGATCGCAACCCGCTCGAGATCGGGATCGGGCTCGTCGTCCTCGTCGTCTACGGCGGCGTGCTGTGGGGCGTGTTGCCGGGTCAACCCGGCATCTCCTGGCAGGGCCACCTGTTCGGTGCGATCGCGGGCGTGCTCGCCGCCGTGGCCGTCAGTGAGCGCGGCCTGCGCGGCGGTCGCCGGTGAAGCCGTTGCGACTGCCCGGGCTGTGGCTGGGGCTGTGGGCCGCACTGCTCGTGACCGTCGCCTACCTCTCGCTCGGCGCGCCGAGATCCGGACCCGACGTCCCGGCCAGCGACAAGTGGATGCACCTGACGACGTACTTCGTCGTGGCGGCGGCCGGTGTCCAGCTCTTCCGCACCGGCCGACCGTTGCAGGTCGCGGCGGCGTTCGTGGTGCTCTTCGGGATCGCGATGGAGGTCGGCCAGGGCACGCTCACCGCCGACCGGACCATGGACTGGCGCGACGCGGTCGCCAACGCGATCGGGGTCGGCCTGGGGATCCTCACCTGCCGGACGCCCGTGCGCGACGCGCTGCTGCGCGCCGTACCCTCGGCCCGTGACTGACGACCTGCTGATCGAACGGGACCGGCTCGGCCCCGGTGTCCTCGAGGTGACCTTCAACCGGCCCGAGCGCCGCAACGCGTTCACCAAGGCGATGTACGCCGAGATGCGGGACCTGTGGGAGCAGACCGCCACCGACCGGTCCGTCGGGGTCGTGGTGCTCCGCGGCGCGGGCGGCAAGGCGTTCGCTGCAGGCAACGAGATCAGCGACTTCCTCGAGGCCGACGCCGTCGACTACGAGAACTGGATCCGGGAGATGTTCGACCGGCTCTGGTCGCTGCCCCAGGTCACCATCGCCGCGATCGACGGGGTGTGTGTGGGCGGTGGGCTCGCCGTCGCCACCCACTGCGACCTGCGGGTCGCGACCGCGCCCTCGAAGTTCGGCTACCCGATCGCCCGGACTCTCGGCAATGCGCTGTCCGGCACCGTGCTCTACCGCTGCCAGGCGGTCTTCGGTGAGTCGCTCACCCGCGAGATGCTGCTCGCGTCACGCCTCGTCTCCGCCGACCGCGCGTACGCCGTCGGGGCCCTCGTCGCCACGGTGCCCGACGCCGCATCGCTCGACGCCGAGATCGCGACCCTCGTCGCCGGCATCGCGCAGGCCTCGCGGGTGACCCTCGAGGTCACCAAGCACCAGCTCCTCACCTACGCGCAGGCGCTGGAGACCTCACCCGAGGGCGAGGAGGAGCTGTTGCGCGAGGTCTACGGCGGAGCGGACTTCGCCGAGGGCGTGCGTGCGTTCCTTGCGAAGGAGAAGCCGGCCTTCCGCCGCTGACGGACGGGGTGTTCAGGCCAGAGCGGCGCCCAGCGCAGCGATCTGGTCGACAGGCGGGTCGTAGCCGGGGAAGTAGCAACAGATCCGTTCGGCGACGTCGCCGAAGCGGCGGGTGATCTCTGCGGCGCACTCCTCGGGTGTGCCGGCGACCGCGATCGTGTCGAGCATGGTGTCGGAGACGAGCGAGAACATCGTGGCGATGTCGCCCGTCTTGGAGAGCGCGTTGAGCTCGGGCTGCACCTCGCCCCAGCCCTCGACGTCGAGCACCGGGCGGTATGCCGGGGTGGACGCGTAGAACGCGAGCAGCCCGCGCACCCCTGCCCGGGCGGCAGCGACCTCCTCGTCCGTGCGCCCCATGGCGACGATGGCCTGCGGGAGGACGGCGAACTCGTCAGGGCCGCGGCCGGCCAGGGCCAGGCCTTCGGCGATCGCGGGCAGCGTCCGTTCCTGGAAGTGTCGGTGGCTGTGGAACGGCATGACCAGGAGTCCGTCGGCCACCTCGGCGGCGGTGCGGGTCATCAGGGGCCCGAGCGCCCCCAGCAGGACCGGCGGCGGTCCCCACGGGTTCGGGCCGGGCACGAACGTGGGCGGCATCAGGGTGTGGGTGGTGTGCTCGCCCCGGAACTCCAGTCGGGTGCCGTCCTGCCACGAGGCGAGGATGGCTTTCACCGCGAGCACGATCTCGCGCATGCGGGCGGCGGGCGGCGACCACCGGGCGCCGTACCGCTTCTCGATGTGGGGGCGGATCTGGGAGCCGAGCCCGAGCCGGAAGCGTCCCTGCGACATCAACTGCAGGTCCCACGCCGTGTGGGCGAGGTGCATCGGGGACCGCGGCATGGCGACGGCGATGTTGGTCATCAGGTCGACCTCCACCTGGCCCGCGACCGCAGCCAGGGGCAGGAAGACGTCGTGGGGGCCCTCGAAAGTGAAGAGTCCGGCAGCACCGGCATCCGCGAGTTCGCGAGCGCGGGCGAGCGCCCGATCGGGTGATCCGTCGAGTTGGAGGTCGAGCAGCATGGGCTCATCCAAGCAGCCCGGGGTCAGCGCCGCGCTCGTCCCATCGGTACGACGGCCGCAGCCACCAGGCACGCTGCTGCCATCGTGAGCGTGGTGGCGCGGAACGCGGTGTCGTGGCCGCCGTACACGGCGAGCAGGGCGACGCTGGTGGCCGAGCCCACCGCGAAGCCGAGGTACCGCAGCAGCTGGTTGAAGGCCATCGCGCTGCCGGTCTCCGCGGACGGGACGTGGGGCACGATCAGCATGGGCAGCGAGGAGAAGGTGAAGCCGCTGCCCAGGCCGCCGATGGCCATCGCGATCAGCGCCAGGGTGAACGTGTCGTGCGCGAACGTCAGCATCACCAGGGACGATGCGAAGATCGTCGACCCGATGGGCAGCAGGACGTGGGCTCCGAACCGGCGTGCGATCCGGAGCGCCACCCGGCTGCCGCCGACGCTGGACAGGGCATAGGGGACCAGGACGAGCCCGGCGCTCAGCGGGCCGCGGTCCAGACCCCAACCGTCGCTCCCGTCGTTGCGGACGAGGAGGACTACCACGGTCAGGAGTCCGTACATCGCGAAGGCGAGCACGAAGCCCACGACGTTCGGGCCGAGCACGCCGGGGCGGGCGGCCAGCCGGAGATCGACCAGCGGCTGGCCTCCACGACGGGTCACCCGGACCGTCCGTGCGATCCAGCCGGCCAGCAGCCCCACGCCGGCCGCAGCGAGACACAGCACCGGAGCCGACAACCATCCCCACCGCTCGCCCTCACTGACGGCGAGCAGCGTGCAGACCATGCCGACCGCGACCAGGGCGACGCCGGGCAGGTCGACCACCTGGGGTACGCCGTCCGCGTGGCGCGGGAGGAATCGCACGGCGAGGGCGAGGCTGATCGCCACCAGGGCAGCCCCGAAGCCGTAGGCCCCGCTGATGCCGGCGTACTCGGCGAGGAGGCCGGTGAGTGGATAGCCGAGGCCGGCACCCGCCACCGTCGCCACCGACAGCAGGGACAGCCGGGATGCGAGTCGGTCACCCGACCAGACGTCGCGCGCCACGGCCATGGTCAACGGCGACAGTGCCAGTCCGACCCCCTGCAGGACCCGCCCGGCGATCAACGCACCGATGCCGAGCGGCAGCGCGGACAGGACCGTGCCGAGCAGGACGACGCCGAGGGCGCCGAGGATCACCGGCCGACGTAGCCGCCCGCTGCCCCAGCGTCCGAGCGCGGGCGTGGCCGCGGCCGCCGTGATCAGGGTCGCGGTCAGGATCCACTGCGCGGTGCTGAGCGGGACGTCGTACCGGCTCGCGATGCTGGGGACCAGTGGCGCCCCAAGGCTGCTGACGATCGCGGTGACGGTCGTGACTGCGGCGAGGGTCGCGAAGAGCCAGCGATCCTCACTGCGCGTCGTCGTCACCCGACCAGTCTCGTGCTTGCGGTTCACCAACCGAATTCGTCGCGGCAGGGGTGAGTTCACGACATTTCTGGTTGGTACGTCGACCTGACTCAGCCAACCCTGTGGAGGAGCCCGGCACAAGACCGTTGATCAGCGAATGCTGGCCCGCATGGAACTGCAGATCACGAGATCTGACGTGGTGGTGCCGGTGCCGATGGACCCCCGAGGTCTGGCCGGTCCGACGCCGGGCCAGGCTCGAGGACCGAAATGGCGTACGACCTCACCGAACAGGTTCGTTCCGGCCAGCGTCCGCAGCGACCAGGACGTGCAGCGAATCGTGGAAGCGGTCGCGGGTGCGCCGGCCGGTTCGGCCGCGAGCGGGTGGGCGGCGCTGCGCTGGCAGCACGGTCGCTGGTTCGGCGGCCGGACCGCGCGCGGAGAGTTGTTGCCGGTGCCGCTGGCCATCGGCGACGCCGGTCATCTCGCGCCCCGGCGAGGCGTCCGCTTCTGTTACGACTGGCTCTTCGCCGACGACATCATCGAGTACGACGGTCTCCCCATCACCCGACCCGAGCGCTCTGTCTGCGTCGAGGCGCTGCGGGCTCGCTCCCTCGAGGACACGGTGCGGGTCATTGACATGGCCGCATCGGATGACCTGATCGATCTCGCTTCGCTGCAGAACTGGGCAACCCGGATCAAGGGGCGGCCACACACTCGTCGGCTCGCTGCTGCGATCGAACTGGCCGAGGAGAACGTCTGGTCTCCTCAGGAGGTCACGCTGCGGCTGCGGTGGCTGGACCGGCATCCCTCACGGCTGCTCTGCAACCCGCCGATCTTTGACGAGAACGGCAGGCACCTGTTCACGCCGGACCTGCTGGACCCGCGGACAGGCGTGGTCGGCGAGTACAACGGCGTCGTGCACGACGGGACTGCCGTACGACGGCGCGATCTCAACCGCGAAGAACTGTGCCGCGATCTCGGTCTCGAAGCGGTGACGATGATGTCGACCGACCTCCGCGACATCCAGTCGTTCGAGCGGCGACTTGAGGCGGCGTACCGCCGGGCCGACGCCCACGGCGTCCGGTCCGGCTGGACCCTCGAGCAGCCGGACCGGTGGGTCGACACCTCGACAGTCGCGCGTCGCCGCGCCCTGAGCGAGGGGGAGCGTCGCCTCTGGCTGGGTTACCGGGCTGCGTGACGATGACCGAAGCCCCGGCCACCAACAAGAATCGTCGCCTCAGGATGCCTGAGACGACGATTCTGGTTGGGAAGCCGCAAACAGGGCTCCAGAGAGCCCTACTTGTTGCCCTTCTTGGCACGGCTGGTGATCTTGGCCCGCTCGTTGGCGTCCAGGATGATCTTGCGGATCCGCACCGTCTCCGGGGTGATCTCCACGCACTCGTCCTCGCGGCAGAACTCCAGGCTCTGCTCGAGCGACAGCTTCTTCGCCGGGATGAGCTTCTCGAAGTTGTCGGAGGTGGCGGACCGGATGTTGGTCTGCTGCTTCTCCTTGGTGATGTTGACGTCCATGTCGTCGGCGCGGGAGTTCTCGCCGACGATCATGCCTTCGTAGACCTCGGTGGCCGGCTCGAGGAACATGACGCCACGCTCCTGCAGCGACGTCATGGCGTACGCCGTGGTCGCGCCCGAGCGGTCAGCGACCAGCGAACCCGAGGCGCGCGAGCGGATCTCGCCGGCCCACGGGAAGTAGCCCTCGGAGATGTGGTGTGCGATGCCGGTGCCGCGGGTCTCGGTGAGGAAGTCGGTCCGGAAACCGATCAGGCCACGGGCCGGGACGACGAACTCCATGCGCACCCAGCCGGTGCCGTGGTTGGTCATGCCCTCCATGCGACCCTTCCGGGCGGCGAGCAGCTCGGTGATCGTGCCGAGGAACTCCTCCGGGGCGTCGATCGTGAGGCGCTCGAACGGCTCGTGGACCTTGCCGTCCACCTCGCGGATGACGACCTGCGGCTTGCCGACGGTCAGCTCGTAGCCCTCACGACGCATCTGCTCGACCAGGATGGCCAGCGCCAGCTCGCCGCGGCCCTGCACCTCCCACGCGTCGGGGCGCTCGGTCGGGAGCACGCGGAGCGAGACGTTGCCGATGAGCTCCTGGTCGAGGCGGTCCTTGACCAGGCGGGCAGTGACCTTGTGGCCCTTCACCTTGCCGACGAGCGGGCTGGTGTTGGTGCCGATGGTCATCGAGATCGCGGGCTCGTCGACGTGGATCAACGGCAGCGCGATCGGGTTCTCCGGGTCGGCCAGGGTCTCGCCGATGGTGATGTCCGGGATGCCGGCAACAGCGACGATGTCGCCGGGGCCGGCCTGCTCGCCCGGCTTGCGCTCGAGGCCCTCGGTGATGAGGAGCTCGGTGATCTTGACGTTCTTGACGGTGCCGTCGCGCTTCATCCACGCGACCTGCTGGCCCTTCTTCAAGGTGCCCTGCTGGATGCGCAGCAACGCGAGACGACCCAGGAAGGGCGAGGCGTCGAGGTTGGTGACGTGCGCCTGCAGCGGGGCGCCCTCGTCGTACACGGGGGCGGGGATGTTCTCGAGGATCGTGCGGAACAGCGGCTCGAGGTCGGTGCCCTCGGGGAGGGTGCCGTTCTCGGGCTTCGTCAGCGACGCGATCCCGGCGCGGCCGGAGGCGAACACGACGGGGAAGTCGAGGGCGTCGTGGCTGTGGGTCTCGTCGAGGAGGTCCATGAAGAGCTCGTAGGTCTCGTCGACGACCTCGTCGATGCGGGCGTCGCCACGGTCGGTCTTGTTGACGACCAGGATCACCGGCATGTTGGCGTTGAGCGCCTTGCGCAGCACGAAGCGGGTCTGGGGGAGCGGGCCCTCGGACGCGTCGACGAGCAGCACGATGCCGTCGACCATGGACAGACCGCGCTCGACCTCGCCACCGAAGTCGGCGTGGCCGGGGGTGTCGATGATGTTGATGACCATGTCGCCGTTGGCCATCTCCTGGGCCGACGGGCCCCGGTAGTGGACGGCGGTGTTCTTCGCGAGAATGGTGATGCCCTTCTCGCGCTCGAGGTCACCGGAGTCCATGACGCGCTCGGCGACGGACTCGGCCTGGTGGGCGGTGAAGGCACCGGCCTGGCGCAGCATGGCGTCGACGAGCGTCGTCTTGCCGTGGTCGACGTGCGCCACGATGGCCACGTTGCGCAGGTCGTGACGGAGGGATCGTCCATCCTCGGAAGTTGTCAGGGGCATGGGAGTACGGCGTCGCTCTCGTCGAAGGTCTTCGGGGCGGCCTGAACCCGCGCTCGCGCGCGGTGGCCGCCTGCAAGCCTAATGGCGGGGGAGCCTCCGGCTCACATCGTCGACGCCCCGTCAAGGGGTGGCCGTGGCCCCCTAGACTTCCCCCATGCAGACCATCGGGCTCGTCGGCGGCATGTCGTGGGAGAGCAGTGCGGCGTACTACGAGGCGCTCAATCGCGGCGTCGAGCAGCGTCTGGGGGGCTTCCACTCCGCCAGGACCGTGATGACGTCGGTCGACTTCGACGAGGTCACGGCGCTCCAGGAGGCCGAGGACTGGGACGGCGTCGCGGTGATCCTCCGTGAGGCGGCGATCTCGGTCGAGCGCGCCGGCGCCGACTTCCTGATGCTCTGCACGACGACGTTCCACCGCGTGGCCGAACAGGTCCAGGACGCCGTCTCCATCCCGCTGCTGCACCTCGGCGACGTCGTCGCGGAGGCGTGCAAGGAGCAGGGCGTCGAGACGGTGGCGCTCCTCGGCACCAAGTTCGCCATGTCGCGGACCTTCTTCACCGACCGGATCGCCAGCCACGGCCTCGGCGTCCTCGTGCCCGAGCCGGCACACCACGACGAGCTCAACCGGATCATCTACGACGAGCTGGTGCACGGGAAGGTGATCGACGACTCGCGCCGCTCGGTCGTCGCCCTGATCAGCGAGCTGTGGGACGCCGGAGCAGGTGGGGTGATCCTCGGTTGCTCCGAGCTGGAGCTGCTCGTCCGGCAGGCCGACTCCGAGCTGCCCGTCTTCGGCTGCACGTCGCTGCACGTCGCGGCGGCACTGGACCGCGCGCTGGCCTGAGCCGGATCGTTAGTTCGCCGCCTGGACCATGCCCTTGGCCTGGAGCTGGTCGAGGAAGGCGGCGATGTCGCTGCGGCACGACTCGGCCGTGACGTCGTACTCCTCGGTGACGAGGGCGCACAGCTCGTCGAGGTCACGCGGCTGCGCGAGGTGGCGCCACAGCGCGGCGGCGACGCCCTTGATGGCGTAGTACTCGCCCTGCTCGACGCCCATCATCACGAACTCCTCGTCCATCTCCACGGCGTGCAGTGCGGGGTCGCGCACCCACCGCTGGGATGAGTCAGTGCGTCGTCGCATGGTGTTCCTTTCCAGGTGTCCCGGACAGGGACCGGTCGATGTCGGCAAGGATCGCATCGGCCGACGCCACGACGGAGTCGACGCCCCGGGGGCGGCTGAGCCGGGCGGGTCGGACGGCAGCCACGAGTGCGGCACTGCGCGCGAGATGGGTCTGCCGGTGCGCGCCGACCAGGATCTCCTTGCGGTAGCTGTGTTCGTGCAGGCTGGTGAAGATCGCCGCACCCGTCAGCGGGGTGATCGTCAGTGGGCCGTTGTGTCGATCGAGCACGTAGATCCAGCGCACGGGCAGCGGGTCGAGCGGCGGCCGCTCGAGCGGCACGTGGAACTTCGCATGGGCGTCGCGGATCCGCTGGTAGCCGCTGGAGTCCACCCCGAGCCGGTCGAGTGCGTCCTGCCAGAGCTTGAGCCGCGGCCAGCCGGCCAGCGCCCGCCCGGCGGCATCGATCGGAACGACGTCGTCGCTGAGGATGTCGTGGCCCCGGCGGTGCATCTCCGCGGCGAGCGTGGACTTCCCGGCGCCCGAATGGCCCACCACGACCGCGCACGCGTCGCCGACACGGAAGGCGTTGCCGTGCAGGACGAGGTGACCGCGTTGCACCATCAGCGAACCGATGGCCGTGCCGAGCAGGAACAGGCGCAGGACGCCGGGTTCCACGTCCGGGGCCGGATCGACGGTGATGCGGCGCCCGCCCTCGCAGACGTAGCGGGCGACGTCGGGTACGTCGACGCCGATCCGGTCGCCGTCGACCCACAGGCCCAGGGGCAGCAAGGTCGCGTCGGGTGAGGGGCCCTCGGTCGGACCGAGGCGGACCTCGATGTCCGCCGGGGCCGTCGCCGCGAACCCGGCACCGAGCTCAGGAAGGGCGATCTCGCTGTCGAGGCGGAGGCCGTAGGCGTCGTACATGATCAGGAGCGGCGGGGCGACCAGGCGAAGCTGCCCACCCCGACCCAGGACTGGCCAGATCCTCCGGTGACGGCCACCCGGCCGGCGCTGACCCAGGCGTGTGCCCGGAGTTCGCCGGCGTCATCGCGGCGGACGCCGAAGGTCACGGTGTGGGGCACCCGCGCGAGACGCAGCAGGGTGCGGGCGGTGAGCGCCTGCGGATAGCAGTCGGATCGCCAGGGAGTTCGCTTCGATGCGGTCCGCACGGCCGACCCGATCTGTCGTGCGCGGTTCATGTCACGCGCATTCACGGGTGGGGGGACCGGCCCCGAGGCCGGGTCAACACTACGAGGTGATCGTTGCTCGCCCAACAGGTGCCGGATCGCCCGGAAGGGCAGCACCACGGTGAGAACGCGGGTGACTCCCAGAAGGATCCACGCCGCGACGAGAACGAGTCGGTTGCGCAGGTTCAGCTGCCGAGTCCGAGGTCGATGTCCACGTCGACGTCAGCGTCGACGACGGGGTCGACTTCGGCGTCGAGGTCGACCTCGATGTCGTGCGTCGCGGACAAGGCAAGGGATTCGAGGGCAGGTGCCTCGTAAGCAAGCTTCATGTGCAGCTCCTGTTTTCGGTCGAGACGAAGAGAGGGAGATCTCCGTTGATCGTTGAACGGAACTCTGCGGTCTGAGGTACGGGTGCGCAGCCGGATTCGCCAATATTTAACCTAACCGGCACATCGATTCCGATGGCCCACTTCCCGGGCTGCTGCCACGCTCGGCGTCGTGAGCGCCAGCCCCGACGTCCTCGACGTCCTCCGGACGCTCGTCCAGCGTGCCCTGGACGTCGAGGAAGGCGTGCCGACGACGCCGGTTCCACTGGGTTCCGTGGCGGTCGCCGACCTGCTGGCGGCGATCGGGCGGCACCGGGTCACCGACGTCCTGCGGACCCACGGCGACGTCCTCGGCCTCCCGGTCGAGATCACCCGTGTGCTCGATTCCGCACGACAGCGCAACCGGAAACGATTGATGCTGCAGACCTTCGAGACGGTGCGTGCCGTCAAGCTCCTGAACGACAGCGGCATCGACGTCCTCGTCTTCAAGGGCCAGGCGCTCGCCGTACAGACGACAGGACAGGCGGACGCGCGTGGCGCCGGGGACATCGACCTCCTGGTCGCGCGGGACGCCGTCGCCGACGCCCACCGGGCGCTGACGTCGTCGGGTTGGGCCCTGCACCCCTGCGGTCGGGTCGAGCCCGAGATGTGGGCCTGGCGGCACGTTTCCCGCTGGGGCAGTGCCCTCACCTACCTCGGCGACGGGGGTGACGTCGACCTGCACTGGCGGTTCGAGCCGATCCGGGGCGCACACCCGGACTTCGCCGAGCTGTGGCCGCGCCGCGACCACGTCCAGGTCGGGGGTGCCCGGATTGCGACCCTCAGCCGGTCCGACGCGCTGCGCCACCTGGCCGGCCACCGCGAGGGGTCGATCTGGATGCGGACCCTGATCGACCTGCGGCGACTGGCCAGGGACCCAGCGGTGTTCGACGGCGACCTGCTGGGGCCGGCGACGGTCTCGCTGGCGGTGGCCCGCGAGACGGTGGGCCTGCCCGAGGGCGTGCCCGACCGCATCCACGACCAGCTCGACCGGGTGCCGGTCTCCCAGCTCGAACGGGCCCGGACCCTCCACGGGCTTCCGGTCACGAAGACCTTCGGCGGCGGCGCGGGCAGTGCGCTCGCCTTCCGCAACAACCTCGCTTCGAGCCGGAGTCTCGCCGATGTCGGTCAGGCTGCGGTGATCCTGGTCCTGCCGGCACATGCGGCGCTGCCGGTCCGGTCCCGGACGGTCTGGACCGGGGTGCCGACGGCGTTCTGGCTGCGCGCGCTCAAGCTCGTCCGCGGCGTGCGGGCACGGATCAGACCCGGTGCACCTTGTGCGGAGCAGCCTGAGCGCGCGGCTTGATGACGAGCTCGTCGATGTTGACGTGCGGCGGACGGGTCGCGACCCAAGTGATGGCATCGGCGATGTCATCGGCCACGAGGGGATCGGCGACACCGGCGTAGACAGCATCGGCCTTCGCCTGGTCCCCGCCGAACCGGACCAGTGCGAACTCGTCGGTCTGCACCATCCCGGGTGCGACCTCGCACACCCGCACCGGCTGCGCGACCAGCTCGAGTCGCAGCGTCTCGGTGACCACCTTCGTGCCGTGCTTGGCCGCCGTGTAACCCGCACCGCCCTCGTAGGCCACCCGGCCAGCGATGGAGCCGACGTTGATGATCGTCCCGGCGCCGCTCGCCACCAGTGCAGGCAGCAGCGCCTTGGTCACCTGCATCAACCCGAGCACGTTCACGTCGTACATCCGGCGCCACTGGTCGACGTCGGCCTCGGCCACCGGGGAGGAGCCGAACGCCCCGCCCGCGTTGTTGACGAGTACGTCGACCCGCGGCCCGGCTGCAGCGGCGAGAGCCGCGACGGACTCGGCGTCGGTCACGTCGCACACCACCGCCCGCCCGCCGATCTCTGCCGCCAGCGCCTCGATCCGGTCGGCTCGCCGGGCCGCGCAGATCACCTCGAACCCCGCCGCGGCGAGGTGCCGGGCAGTGGCGGCACCGATCCCGCTGGATGCTCCGGTGACGACGGCGAGCGGCTTGTTCATGCCCTCATTCTCGCCGGTCGGGAATGCCGGGCACACTGGGAGGGTTGACCAATCGCCCGGTGAACGAGCGCACGAGGAGGTGGCATGGGGGAGTCTGCAGGGTCCGGGATCGGACGTGTGGCGATGATCAGCCTGCACACCTCGCCGCTGGACCAGCCCGGTACGGGTGACGCGGGCGGGATGAACGTCTACGTCGTCGAGGTCGCCCGCCGGCTCGCCGCCCGCGGCATCGAGGTCGACATCTTCACCCGGGCCACGAGCTCGAGCCTGGCGCCGCTCGTCGCGATGGCGCCCGGTGTGACCGTCCACCACGTGCACGCCGGCCCGTTCGAGGGCCTCACCAAGGACCAGCTCCCCGGCCAGCTCTGCGTGTTCGCGCGTGACGTGCTCCGGGCCGAGGCGGCGCAACCCGCCGGGCACTTCGACGTCGTGCACTCCCACTACTGGCTGTCCGGCCAGGTCGGTGCGCTCGCGCGCGACCGCTGGGGCGTGCCGCTCGTGCACTCGATGCACACCATGGCGAAGGTCAAGAACGAAGCGCTGGCCGAGGGGGACACCCCCGAGCCGGAGGCGCGCGTGATCGGCGAGGAGCAGGTGGTGGAAGCCGCCGACGTGCTGCTCGCCAACACCGACCTCGAGGCCAAGCAGCTGATCAACCTGTACGACGCCGATCCGGCGCGCGTCGAAGTGGTGCACCCCGGCGTCGACACCACCGTCTTCCGCCCGTTGTCGCCGGCCGAGCGGTCGGTGGCCCGGCGCGCCCGCAACCTCACCGACGACGCGCTCGTGCTCCTGTTCGCCGGTCGGATCCAGCCGCTCAAGGCTCCCGACGTGTTGCTCCGTGCCGTGGCAGAACTGCTGGTCCGGCGCCCGGACCTGCGCTCACGGCTGGTCGTCCCGGTCGTGGGTGGCCCGTCCGGCAGCGGCCTCGAACGCCCCGCTGCGCTGGCCAACCTCGCGGCCGAGCTCCGCATCGACGACGTCGTCCGGTTCGTCCCGCCGGTGCCACAGGACGAGCTCGCCGGTTGGTACTCCGCTGCCACGCTGGTGGCCGTTCCCTCCTACAACGAGTCGTTCGGTCTGGTCGCCGCCGAGGCCCAGGCCGCCGGCTCACCGGTCGTCGCCGCTGCCGTCGGAGGGCTGACCACGGTCGTGCGTGACGGCCAGAGCGGACTGCTCGTCGACACCCACGAGCCGCACGACTGGGCCCTCGCCCTCGAGCGGGTCGTTGCCGACGCGGACCTTCGCGACCGGCTCGCCGCCGGTGCGCTCGTGCAGTCCGAGCGCTTCTCGTGGGACGCCACCGCGGCGCAGACCCTGGCTGTCTACGAGCGGGCCCACGCCCTCATGCGCGACGAACTAGTCTCGACAGCGTGACCGATCCGGCCGACGTCGTACGCACCCACCTGACGGACAACGAGATCGACTTCGAGGAGCCGAGTCCGGGGGTCTTCAGCTTCGCGCTCCCCGGCGAGAAGAAGCTCCAGACGCCCGTGCGCATCGATGTCGGCCCGCATGCGCTCGGTGTGCACGCGTTCGTCTGCCGGCGCCCCGACGAGGAGTTCGAGCGGGTCCACCGCTGGCTGCTCGAGCGGAACCTCAAGATGTACGCCGTCGCGTTCGCCCTCGACCGCCACGGCGACATCTACCTCGACGCCCGGCTGCCCCTGTCCTCGGCCACCCCCGAGGACCTCGACCGGCTCCTGGGCTCGGTCCTCACCTATGCGGACGAGTCGTTCAACACGATCCTCGAGCTCGGCTTCGAGTCCTCGATCCGCAAGGAGTGGCAGTGGCGGATCGACCGGGGCGAGTCGACGGCGAACCTCGAGGCGTTCCGGGGCTGGCTGGAGACCGATGTGGCCGAGACCGACGCTTCCGGGTCGGAGCCATCAGGCTCGTGAGAGCCGTGCCGCCTGCCTGCGCAGGTGGTTGACCTCGGCGAGGTTCGGAGCTCTGCCCGCGGCCACCGCGTAGAGCCGCGCTGCCTCGGTGAGGTTGCCGGCCTGTTCGTGCAGCCAGGCTGCCACTGCGTCGTAGCGCGGCAGGGCGGGGTCGAGCGGTTCGAGCGCCTTCAGGCCGGCGAGCGGTCCGTCCGCGGACCCCACGGCGACGGCTCGGTTCAGGAGCACGACGGGGCTGGGCGCGATCCGCACCAGCTCGTCGTACCACTCGAGGATCTGGACCCAGTCGGTCTCCTCGGCCGTCGCGGCGTCGTCGTGGAGCGCCGCGATGGCGGCCTGGACCTGGTATTCGCCCAGGGCGTCACGGGCCAGCGCACCCTGCAGGATCCCGACCGCCTCCGCGATCAGTGCGGTGTCCCACAGCGACCGGTCCTGGTCGGCGAGCGGAACGAGCGCGTCGTGGGCCGTCCGCCGCGCGGCCCGGCGGGCGTGGTGCAGCAGCATGAGGGCGAGCAGCCCCGCGATCTCCGGGTCATCCGTCGACGCGGCCAGTTGCCGGGTCAGCCGGATCGCCTCGACGGCGAGGTCGACCTCGCCGGTGAAGCCCTCGTTGAAGATCAGGTACAGCACCCGGAGCACTGCGCCGACCTCGCCCGGACGCCCGAACGGTTGACCCGAGACGCTGCGCTTGGCGCGAGAGATCCGCTGCGCCATCGTCGCTTCCGGGACGAGGAATGCCCGGGCGATCTGGGCGGTCGTCAGGCCGCCGACCGCCCGCAGGGTCAGCGCGATGGCCGAGCCCGGGGTGAGGTCGGGGTGGCAGCAGCGGCTGAGCAGCAGGAGGGTGTCGTCGGTCTGCTCGGCCGGCCCGCGGACCGGTTCGAGGTGGTCGCGGACCTCCCGGCGCGTGCGGGCGCTGGCCGAGCGGTGCTCGTCGATCACCTTGCGCCCGGCCACCGTGACCAGCCACGCCAACGGGTCGTCAGGCAGGGCGTCCGGCCATCGGCGTACAGCCTCGAGGAGGGCTTCCTGGACGGCGTCCTCGGCCGCCGCGAACTCGACGCCACGACGCACGAGGATGCCCAGGACCTGCGGGGTCAGCTCCCGCAGCAGCGCCGGGTCCAGGCTGACTTTCACTCGGTGACCACGGGTGCCTCGCCGTAGAAGGGCCGCACCTCGATCCATTCGTGGATCGGCTGTCCGTCCTTGCCCGGCGCGGCCGACAGGCGTGCAGCGGCCTCGTAGGCACGCTCCTGCGAGTCGACGTCGATGACCATCCAGCCGGCGATCAGTTCCTTGGTCTCCGGGAACGGGCCGTCGGTGACGGGCGGCTTGCCCTCGCCGTCGTACCGGACGAAGGCGCCCTCCGGCGCCAGCGCCTGGCCGTCGACGAACTCGCCGCGCTCGCTCATCTCGTCAGCCCAGCGCTGCATGAACGCGACGTGCTCGGTGATCTCCTCCGGCGCCCACTGGTCCATCGGGACGTTGGTGCCCGGCAGCCAGTCAGGTCCGCTGGTGCGGTTGTAGTGCTTGAGCAAGAGGTACTTCGCCATCGTGTTCTCCTTGGGTCCGAGGGGCCATTCTTGCCACCTTCACCCCAGAGACGGAGCCGTGTCGACGTTCTCGACATCGCCGGGGAGGAATTCTGGAACCTTGGCCGGATGTCGTCGTACGGCGTCCGAAACTCGCGCGACGACTGTCGGTCCGGCTCCCTAGGGTGAGGTCGTGACGAACCGCGGCTGGACCTTGTTCCTGGCGATGTGCCTGATCTGGGGCCTCCCGTACCTCTTCATCAGGATCGCCGTCGAGCACGTGTCCCCGGCCGAGCTCGTCTTCCTGCGTACGGCGCTCGCTGCCCTGGTCCTGCTGCCGCTGGCGCTGTGGCGCCGCGAGGTCGCCGCGGTGCTCCTCCGGTGGCGCCCGCTGGTGCTCTTCGCCGTCATCGAGATCATGATCCCGTGGGTGCTGCTCGGTCATGCCGAGCAGCGGATCTCGTCGTCGCTGGCCGGGTTGCTGGTGGCCGCCGTGCCACTGTTCGGTGCGCTGGCGTTCCTCGTCACTGCGCAGGCCGAGCGGTTCTCGGCGAAGCAGCTGGGCGGCCTCGTGCTGGGGTTCGCGGGCGTGGCCTGCCTCGTGGGTCTCGATCTCGGCCACGTCGACATGCTCGCCGTGGCCGAGATGCTGGGCGTCGCGCTCTGCTACGCCGCCGGACCCCTGGTGCTCGCCCGCTGGTTCTCCGACGTCTCGGGTCTCGGCGTGATGGCGTGCGCCCTGACCCTCACCGCCGTCGTCTACACGCCGTTCGGCATCGCGAACCCGCCCACGGACCTGCCCACCGAGGCGTGGGTGAGCATCGGCGTGCTCGCCCTGGTCTGCACCGCCTTGGCCTTCGTGGTCTTCCTCGACCTGATCAAGGAGGCCGGGCCGACGCGCTCGACGATCATCACCTACGTCAACCCGGCGGTGGCGATCGTGCTCGGGGTGATCGTGCTCGACGAGGACATCACCAACGGCATGATCGTCGGCTTCCCGCTGATCCTCGTCGGCTGCCTCGTGGCCGCGGGAGGTCGGAAGGCAACGGCCGCCAGCGTGGAGCCGGCCGCCGACGTCGTGCTCGAGGTCGAGTGCGACCCGGAACCGCTGCCCGGGTGATCAGATCTCGAGCTTGTAGCCCAGCCCGCGCACGGTGACGAGGTACTTCGGCTCGCTCGGCTCAGGCTCGAGCTTGGCGCGCAGTCGCTTCACGTGGACGTCGAGCGTCTTGGTGTCGCCGACGTAGTCGGAGCCCCACACGCGGTCGATCAGTTGTCCGCGGGTGAGCACCCGGCCGGGGTTGCGCAGGAACATCTCGAGGAGCTCGAACTCCTTGAGCGGCAGGCGCTGCTCGACGCCGTCGACGGTGACGACGTGGCGCTCCACGTCCATCCGGACCGGGCCTGCTTCGAGCGTGTCGGGCAGGAGCTCGGCCTCGTTGCCGCGACGGAGGACGGCGCGGATCCGGGCGACCAGCTCACGGGGCGAGTACGGCTTGGTGACGTAGTCGTCGGCACCGAGCTCGAGCCCGACCACCTTGTCGACCTCGTCGTCCTTCGCGCTCACCATGATGACCGGGACGTTCGACGTCTGCCGGATCGTGCGGCACACCTCGGTGCCGGGGATCCCGGGCAGCATCAGGTCCAGCAGCACGATGTCGGCGCCGTTGCGGTCGAACTCCTTCAGCGCCTCGTTGCCGTCGGCCGCGATGGCGACCTCGAACCCTTCCTTGCGGAGCAGGTAGGCGAGAGCATCGCTGTAGCTCTCCTCGTCTTCGACGACAAGTACACGCGTCATTGGTTCTCCTGTGATTCGGGGCGGCCGACCGGTGAATCCGGTCCGGACGCCGGGGGACTCAGCCGGATCATCGGCCCGCCCTTGTCGTGGTCTGGGTGCTGCGGAAGCGTGATGGTGAAGGTGGAGCCCTGGCCCTCGACGGACCAGACGCGGACGTCGCCGCCGTGGGTGGCCGCGACGTGCTTGACGATGGACAGGCCGAGTCCGGTGCCGCCGGTGGAGCGGTGGCGTGCGGGGTCGACGCGATAGAAACGCTCGAAGATCCGGTCGACCTCGGCTTCGGGGATGCCGATGCCCTGGTCGATCACCGAGACCTCGACGCGGGCGCCGACCAGCTTGCGGGTCACGACCACGCGCGAGTTCGGCTCGGAGTAGGCGACGGCGTTCGCGACCAGGTTGGCCACGGCCGCCCCGACCTGCTTCTCGCTCCCGAGCACCTTGAGGCCTTCGTCGCCCTCGGCCACGATCGCGATGTCCTTGGCCGCCGCATTCATGTTGCTGCCGTCGACGGCAGCAGCAACGACCTCGTCGATCGACACGGGAACCGGCGACTCCAGGGGTTCGTCGTGCTGGAGGCGGGAGAGCTCGATGATCTGCAGGATCAGTCGCGAGAGCCGGTCGCTCTCGGTCAGCATCCGCGACGCGAACCGGTAGACGGCTTCGGGGTCGTCGGATGCGTCCTGGACGGCCTCCGCCAGCAGCCGGATCGCGCCGATCGGGGTCTTCAGCTCGTGGCTCACGTTGGCCACGAAGTCACGTCGTACGGCGTCGATCTGGCGCTCGCGAGTCCGGTCCTCGACCAGCGCGAGCACGAGGCGCGAGCCGAGGGGCGCGACGCGGGCCGTGACGTGGCGGGGTGCGCCGACCGGGCGCGGAACGATCAGCTCGGTCTCGCGGATCTGGCCGTCACGTCGCACCTTGCGAATGATCTCGGCGAGCTCGGCGGAGAGCAGTTCCGAGCCGCGCACGAAGCCCATGGCGTACGCCGGGGCGGAGGCCTTGAGGACGAGGTCGGACTCGTCGACGACCACCGCGCTGCTGCGCAGGACGGACAGGACGGCAGCGACCCCATCGGGCACCTGCGGCTCCTCGGGCGCAGCGTAGAGGTGCTGCTGGCGGTCGCTGAGGTGCCAGGCGAACATCGCGCCACCGGCGACGAGGGCGCCGAGGAGCGCGGCCAGGAAGGCCTGCGTCGTCGGATCCACATCGTGATCGTAAGGCTCGGCGCAGTTCGCAATGAGAATCCGCGAGGCCGGGCTTCGCGATGTTCACCCCCCGTTCACCGGCATGCGCCGGTTGGTCACCTCTGTTCTCTACGCTCTGTCCCATGCGTGACGCGTACATTGACCAGCTCGATGCGATCTTCGACGACCTCGCCGGCATTGCCCGCAAGGTCCAGGTCGCCGTTGGCGAGGCCACGACTGCCCTGATGACCGGTGACTCCTCGATTGCGGAGAAGGTCATCAGCGACGACGTCGCCATCGACCGTGCCCGCGAGCAGGTCGAGGAGAACGCCTTCAGCCTCCTGTCTCTGCAGCAGCCGGTCGCCCGTGACCTGCGCACCGTCGTGGCGGCGCTGCGGATGGTCGCCGAGCTCGAGCGGATGGGTGACCTGTCGGTGCACGTCGCCAAGGTCGCGCGGCTCCGGGTTCCCGACATCGCCGTGCCTGAAGAAGCGCGAGCGACGATGAACCGCATGGCCACCGTCGCCGAGGACATGGTTTCCCGGGTGGTCGACGTGATCTCCGGTCGCGACGTCGAGGCCGCGATCGCGCTCGGACGCGACGACGAGGAGATGGACCAGCTCCGTCGTACCAGCTTCGCGGAACTGCTCTCCGACGACTGGACGCACGGCGTCGAGGCGGCCGTCGACATCGCCCTGCTCGGCCGCTACTACGAGCGCATCGCCGACCACGCGGTCTCGATCGCCAACCGCGTCATCTTCGTGGTGACCGGCCACAACCCGGTCCCGGCCGCCTGACCCAGGCTCGAAGTAGGCGGCTCAGCGACCCTGGTTGGCCACGGCGGCCGCGGCGGCCGCTGCGGCCTCGGGGTCGAGGTAGCGGCCACCGGGGACGGTGGGCGCGAGGGTGGCCTCGTCGAGCTCGTAGACCAGCGGCATGCCCGTCGGGATGTTGAGCCCGGCGATGTCGGTGTCGCTGATCTGGTCGAGGTGCTTCACGATCGCGCGCAGGCTGTTGCCGTGGGCGGCGACCAGCACGGTGCTGCCGGCGCGCAGGTCCGGCACGATCCCGGCCTCCCAGTAGGGGAGCAACCGGGAGATGACGTCCTTGAGGCACTCGGTGCGCGGCAGGTCGTCGCCGAGGTCGGCATAGCGCGGGTCGCCGGCCTGGGAGAACTCGCTGGCGTCGTCGAGCGGCGGCGGAGGGATGTCGAACGAGCGGCGCCAGAGCATGAACTGCTCCTCGCCGTACTCGTCGAGTGTCTGCTTCTTGTCCTTGCCCTGCAGGGCGCCGTAGTGGCGCTCGTTGAGGCGCCACGAGCGGCGGACGGGGATCCAGTGGCGGTCGGCCGCGTCGAGCGCGAGCGCGGCCGTGTTGATGGCCCGGCGCTGCAGCGACGTGTGGACGACGTCAGGCAGGATGCCGGCCTCGGCCAGGAGTTCGCCGCCACGGACAGCTTCGCTGCGGCCCTTGTCGGTCAGGGCCACGTCGACCCAGCCGGTGAAGAGGTTCTTCGCGTTCCATTCGCTCTCGCCGTGGCGGAGCAGGACCAGCGTGAACGACATCAGTGTTCGCCCTCGGGCTCCGGTGCGTCGTCGGCGCAGTTGAAGCGTGCGTCCCCGGTCTCCTCGGCGTGAGCCTCGCCCGCGTGCTCCTCGTCGGCGGCAGCGTCAGCGGCCTCGGCGGGGATCTGGGTGTACTGGAAGCACGGCTTGACCACGGGGACGTTCAGGCTGGCGACCTCGCCGGTGCTGAAGGCGAGCTCGAGGGTGATCACGTCACCGGCGGTGAAGCTGCCGGTCAGCGGGATGACGACGTCGGCGGCGAGGTTGACCGACTCACGCGCGGGGACCTGCACCGGCTCGAACGTCGCGGTGGCCTCCCCGTCGGGCGCCGTCACGGCGTCCAGGGCGGCGTCGTCCTTGAGGTTGTTGGACAGTGCGCCGATCAGCCGGCCCTTGCCGGTGGCGGTCGCGAGCACCCGGATGCCGAGGGCATCGACGGAGTGGTCGCGGTTGTTCTCGCCGGCCGCGATCGTGTTGACCCGGTCGGTGGGGTAGTCGAAACCGCAGGACGACAGGGTCATGGCGGCGGGTACGAGGGCCAGCAGCAGGCCGGCAATCGCGGTCGGGCGCAGGTGGTGCATGTCGGCGGGCCTCCGCAGCTCTCTCTTCATCGGCCGTCGGGACGGCCCCTGGGTCCGGGTCTGTGCTCCCGGTGGCGCAAGCCATGGGAGCGGCCACACTCTAGCGGTCCCCGATGTCCGGTGACGTGCCCGGTTCAGCCTTGGGTCAGCGGCTGAGGCCCACCCTGGCGCCCGTGACGAGCAGCAGGATCACGATCACGACGGTGTAGACCGTGGCGAGCGCGAGGAGCCGCGTGGCTCCGAGCTTGAGTCCCAGCTTGAGGGGGAGGTAGGTCCAGCCGTCCTCGTTGTCGGCGACCAGGCCCCACACGGCCCGCAGGAAGTGGATGCCGATGCCCAGGAGCGCGGAGAGCACCACGATCGACGTCTCCGGGGCGGAGCCGACGGCCTGGCCACCCCAGCCGCCGTAAGAGAGATAGGCGGGCAGCAGGGCGTAGGAGGCGGCCCACGACCACCACGAGAAGAAGCCCGTGCGCAGCACCACGTTGCCGAGCATCCCGACGGCCACGGCTGCCAGGTAGAGGCAGCCGGCCCGGATGCCGGTGGTGATGGCCAGCGGGACGAGCAGCAGCGTGGCCACGACGATGGCGTACCAGACCGTCTCGGGCTGGAGCCGGCCCATCGCGAGCGGCTTTCCCTTCAACGCGTGGGACTGGTCGCGGCGCCGGTCGACGATGTCGTTGTGCCAGCCGAGGA
The DNA here is from genome assembly GCA_026392415.1 of Propionibacteriales bacterium. Classification (GTDB taxonomy): domain Bacteria; phylum Actinomycetota; class Actinomycetes; order Propionibacteriales; family Nocardioidaceae; genus Nocardioides. Next base: position 45,914 of record JAPLCC010000019.1, on the reverse strand, counting down.
TGGTCTGGCCGACCAGGACCGTGAGCAGGACGACGCCGGCCTCGCGGGCGGGGCGTCCGGCGACCGCAGCCACCAGGCCCATCGCGAGGGAGGTGCCGATGGCCTGCTTGGCGTGCGCCGCCTGCAGCAGCTGGAGCGGTACGACCTCCGCCGGGCTCTTGCCGCCGAACAGGAAGCCTGCCGGACCGGACGGGGGCTCGTCGAACGAACCGAGGGCGGGTCGCTCGGACGTGTCGTCGTCGAGGTCGTCGAGGTCGTCGTCCTCGTCCGGTTCCTCGAGGTCCCGCAGGTCGGCGGCGAGCTCTGGCTCGAGGTCTGGGTCGCCGTCCGGGTCGGTGTCGAGGGGGACGTCGTCCGGGGTCACGTCGGGGACGGACCCGTCCTCCGGGCCGGCCTCGTCCTGCCCGGTCGCGGGCGCCTCCGTGGAGGCGTCCTGCGTCGAGGCGGTGTCCTCCCCGGCAGGGCGGCCGCGTCGCCAACGCTGCGTCTTTGCCATGCCGAGCAGTATTGACCACGGTCCGGCCCCGTGCGCGCGGGCCCGCCGATCTCTGCTCCCACATCGCCGTCCTCGGGCGGCCAGTGGGTGCCCCGCGTGCGCCCGTCAGGTGATCTGTCTCACGGGGGAGCTGTGTGCTTCCAACACACCTCACCCCTGTTGTCAAGCCAGCCATTGCGGCCCTGACCTGCACAAACGCATTCTGGGACCCGCCCGGGACGTGGTAGCATAGGCCACCCTAGGAAGGGGCTTTTCTCATATGACTTTCACCGTCGGCGAAACGGTCGTCTACCCCAATCACGGGGCTGCGGTCATCGAAAACATCGAGATGCGGACGATCAAGGGGGAAGCGCGGGAATACCTCGTTCTCCGGATCGTCGCTCAGCAGGACCTGGTTGTCAGGGTCCCTGCGTGCAACCTCGATCTTGTCGGTGTCCGCGACGTGGTGGACAAGGAGGGCCTGGACCGTGTGTTCGGTGTCCTTCGGGCCGAGCATGTCGAGGAGCCGACCAACTGGTCGCGGCGCTACAAGGCCAACCTCGAGAAGTTGCACAGTGGCGACGTCATGAAGGTGGCCGAGGTCGTCCGCGACCTGTGGCGCCGTGAGCGTGATCGCGGCCTGTCGGCCGGCGAGAAGCGCATGCTGGCCAAGGCACGTCAGATCCTCGTCTCCGAGCTCGCGCTCGCCGAGCACACCAACGAGGACAAGGCCGAGACCATCCTCGACGAGGTACTGGCCTCCTAAGCAGTTCAGTTCGACGACGTCATACGGTGGGGTTCTGATGAGCCCACATCCGTATGACGTCGTCGACATTTACACCCCTGTCTCGGGGATGGTGGTCGAGGAGGGCCGGGGCGCACTGCCGTTCCACCTGATCCATGGCGAGTCACTCGTCGCTGCGGCCGCCTGGGCGGCCGGCGAGGCCGGGATCGACCTGATCGACCACTCCGTGCCGTGGGAGCTCGTGGCCGAGCGGGGCGAGGTCGTGCTGCTCCACGACCCGTTGTGCCCGATGACGCCGCCGTGGTTCCTCGCCCGCTGCGCCGATCGGGCCGGCGTCGAGGACGTGGTCATCGTCGGCGTTCGTCCGGTGACCGACACCGTCAAGGTGGTCCGCGACGACGTGCTCGGCGAGACGGTCGACCGCGACCAGCTCGTCACGATCTGCTCTCCGGTCGTGCTGCCTGCCTCGGTGGTCCAGGACATGTTCGGCGCGGGCGGGCAGCTGCCCGCGACCGACTTCGTCGCGCTGGTGTCGGCCCTGCTCGAGAGGTACGGCGATGAGCGGGTCGAGCTCGTCGAGGCTCCCCCCGAGGCGCGACGGGTCGGTTCGGACCAGGACATCGCGGTCCTGGCCGCGCTCACCGACCCGCGCTGAGTCAGTCCGCCAGCAGGCGTTCGGCGACCGGCAGGTCCTCCGCGAAGGTGACCTTGAGGTTGGTCGATCCGGCGGGGACGGCGCGGATCGTGCCGCCGCCCGGGGCGAATCGCGCGAACGAGGCGGCGGTGTCGGTGCCGTCGAAGCCGGCCTCGGTCGCTGCGGCGTAGGCCGCGATCAGAGGTGCGGCACGGAACGCCTGCGGAGTCTGGACGCCGACCAGGTGGTCGACCGACGGGGGGAACAGACCCGGCAGGTCGAGCGTGGGTACGGCGCCGCCGTACTCGCGCGCGATGGTGATCGCTCGCATGAACAGGTCGGCGTCCGCGAGCGGTCGGGCGCCGTCGTGGATGGCGATCACGTCGATCTCGCCCGCCGCGACGCGCGGCGCGAGGAGGTCCAGCGCCGCCTGCTCGCTCGCCTGCCGGGTTGCGCCGCCGTCGATCAGCAACAGCTCGTGCTCGCCGATGTGCGGTGCAAGGGCGGTCGCGACGGCGGTGCGTTCCCCGGGTCGGCAGACCACCACGACCGGGTCGACGCCAGGAACGGACAGGGCCGTCTGGACGGACCAGGCGAGGAGCGGCCGGTCCCGCAGGTTCAGCAGCACCTTGTTGAGGTCGGCGCCGACGCGGGTGCCGCTTCCGGCACCGAGGACGACCACTGCAGCTGTTGGCACCGGGCGAGGGTAGCCCGCCGGGGCCGTTCGAGGGTGCCCGCGAGCCGAGCGTCCGGGAGAAAGCGTTTTCACGCCCGTTACACAGCGAAACGTTGGCGAGAACAGAGCACACCTACGTTCACAGTCATGACAGGTCGCGGGGCCGTGGAGGAATGGCAGCCGGTCTGCCGGATGGCCGAGCTCGAGGTCGATCGCGGTGTGACCGCGCTCGTGCATGGGCAGGCGATCGCGATCTTCCGTACGGGCGACGACGCGGTGTACGCGCTCGGCAACCACGACCCGTTCGCCCGACACGCGATCGGGGGCATCTCCAAGGGGATCGTCGGCCGCCGCGGGGAGACCCCGTTCGTGGCCTCGCCCGCGCATCGGCATGCGTTCGACCTGCGCACGGGCCGCTGCCTGGACGACGTGCACGCGGCCGTTCCGGCGTACGACGTGAAGGTGGTCGAGGGCGTCGTTCTGGTCGGACACCGAAAGACCGTCGCGGCCTGACCCCTTGTCAGGCGGTGATCAGCGCCGTCGCGATCGCGGCGACCCCTTCGCCGCGTCCGGTGAGACCGAGACCGTCGGTCGTGGTGGCCGACAGCGAGACCGGCGCCGACAGCACCCCGGTGAGGACCGCCTCGGCCTCGGCGCGCCGCGGGCCGATCTTCGGCCGGTTGCCGATCACCTGGACGGAGACGTTGAGGATCGTGAATCCGGCAGCCTCGACCCGGCGGCGGGTCTCGCCGAGCAGCGTTGCACCGCTCGCGCCCGACCATTGCGGCTCCGCCGTACCGAAGTTGCTGCCGAGGTCGCCCAGGCCGGCCGCGGACAGCAGTGCGTCGCAGGCCGCGTGGGCGGCGACGTCGGCGTCCGAGTGACCCTCGAGCCGGACGTCCTCGTCGGGCCACTGCAACCCGCCCAGGGCCAACGGAGCGTCGTCCTCGGTGCGCGGAACGAGTCGGTGGACGTCGGTTCCGATGCCGGTCCGGAGCCCGGCGAGGGCGGCGGCGACACTCCCTTTGCCAGTTGGGTTCACGCTCTGATCATGCCTGAGGGACAATCGACCACGTGAAGACATCCCGAGGTTGGTGGGCGCTGGCTGGCCTGCTGGCCGGCGCGGTCGGACTGGCGATGAGCTACGCCGCCGCCGCGTTGCTCCACGTGCGTGAGTCGCCGGTCGTGGTCGTCGCGGAAGGCTTCGCGAACCTGACTCCCGGTTCGGTCGTGAAATGGGCGATCGACACCTTCGACAAGGACGACAAGAAGATCCTCGTCGTCGGCATCCTGATCTTCCTCTGTGTCACCTTCGCGGTGCTCGGACGACTGGCCCGCACCCGGTGGTGGGCCGCCATGGTCGGGTACGGCGTCCTGGCGGGCGTCGCGGTCGTGGCGGTGCTCGCCAAGCCGACGCCGAGCCTCATCGACTTCGCGCCAGTCGTCGTGGGCCTGCTGTTCTGGATCGTCGCCCTCGCCGTGCTGGCCGAGTGGTTGCGGCGCTGGGAGATGGTGGCCGAGGCCGACGACCCCGCCGTCGAACCGATGCACACCCGACGCAACTTCTTCGTCGTCGCCGGCGCCACGGCCGGCTTCGCCGCGTTCGGCGGCCTGCTCGGTCGACTGGCCGGAAGCGCCCGGCGCCGGGCCGAGGAGAGTCGGCGCCTGTTGCGACTGGAAGGTGTCACGGCACCGGACGTGCCGAACGGTGCCAGCTTCGGGATCGACAACGTCTCGGCCTGGCAGACGCCGAGCGAGGACTTCTACCTGATCGACACGGCCTTCATCAAGCCGACGATCGAGCCGGCCGACTGGCAACTCCGCATCCACGGCATGGTCGATCGCGAGATCACCCTGACCTACCAGGACCTCGTGTCCCGCGGGATCACCCAGGACTGGATCACCCTCAACTGTGTCTCCAACGAGGTCGGCGGCGACCTGATCGGCAACGCGTGGTGGAGCGGCGTGCTCCTGGCGCCGATCCTCGCCGAGGTCGGCGTCCATGCTGATGCCGACGCGGTGCTGCAGACCTCCGAGGACGGATGGACCTGCGGGACGCCGTTGGCCGAGCTGCGCGACCGGAGCCGCAACGCGATGCTGGCGGTCGCGATGAACGGCGAACCGCTGCCGATCGAGCACGGTTTCCCGGTGCGGACCATCGTTCCCGGGCTCTACGGCTACGTGTCGGCGACGAAGTGGGTCGTGGACATGGAGGTCACGCGGTTCGACCAGATCGACGCCTACTGGACGGGCAAGGGCTGGTCCGAGCGGGGGCCGGTGAAGATCGCGTCCAAGATCGAGGTGCCCAGCAACGGCGACGAAGTCCCCGCGGGCAAGGTCGTCGTGGCCGGCGTCGCATGGCTCCAGCACACCGGCATCTCGGGCGTCGAGGTGCAGGTAGACGGCGGAGCGTGGCAGCCGGCCCGGCTCGCGACCACCCCCAACACCGACACATGGGTGCAGTGGCGCACCGAGCTCGACCTCGACGAGGGCGAGCACCAGATCCGGGTGCGGGCCACCGACAGGCGCGGCAACGTGCAGACCGGTGCGATCGCGGACGTGCTGCCCGACGGCGCGACCGGCTGGCACTCGATCGACATCAACGCCAAGGCCTGACGTGGGCGATTTCGCTGACCTGGTGGGCGGCGCGCTCGTCGTCGGGGGTTCCGGTGGCCTCGGCCGCGCGATTGCCGACCTGCTCATCGAACGTGGGGCCCGTGTCGCGGTGACACATCGCACCCGTCCGGTCGAGGTGGGCGTGGCGTCCTACGGCCTGGATCTGGGGGACATCGACGAGGTGGCGCGCGTCGTCGGCCACGCCGCAGCAGAGCTGAGCGGGTTGCACACGGTCGTGTACGCCGCCGGACCGCACGTGCCGATGGTCCACCTGTCGCGGGTCGCGCCGTCGGCCATGGTCGAGCAGCTGCAGGTCGACGCGGCCGGATTCTTCGCCGTCGCCCACGCCGCCCTCCCGTTCCTCCGCGAGTCGCGCGGATCGCTGACGGCCGTGACCACGGCCGCGACGTCCCGCTTCCCGGTCCGCGACGGACTCTCGTCGGCGCCGAAGGCCGCTGTCGAGGCGCTGGTGCGCGGACTCGCCGTCGAGGAGGGCCGGTACGGCGTCCGGGTCAACGCGGTCGGCCCCGGCATGCTCAGCGACGGGATGGCCGAGCGGTTGATCTCCTCGGGTGAGCTGGACGAGCGGGCGCTCGAGGTCACCCGCGCCAACATCCCGCTGCGTACCTTCGGATCGGCCGCCGACATCGCCGAAGCCGTCTGTTTCCTCGCCTCGCCCCGCGCCGGTTTCATCTCCGGTCAGAAACTCGACGTCGACGGCGGCTACGGCTGCTGACAATGCGCGGGCTGGCCGCGTGAATCCCTAGACTGGGCGGGTGACGATCAGGCTCTACGACACGGCGACTCGCGAAGTCCGTGACTTCGTGCCCCTCGAGGCGGGCAAGGCGAGTCTGTACGTGTGCGGTCTGACGGTCCAGAGCGAGCCGCACGTCGGCCACGTCCGGTCCGCGGTGAACTTCGACGTGCTGCAGCGCTGGCTGCGCTTTCGCGGCCACGACGTCACATTCATCCGCAACATCACCGACATCGACGACAAGATCCTCGCGAAGTCGGCCGAGCAGGGACGCCCCTGGTACAACCTCGCCTACGCGATGAAGATCGAGCTGGACAAGGCCTACGCCGCGCTCAACGTCGCTCCGCCGACCTACGAGCCCGCTGCCACCGGTCACATCCCCGAGATGATCGTGCTGATCGAGGAACTGATCGCGCGCGGCCACGCCTATCCGGCCGCCGATGCGTCGGGCGACGTCTACTTCGACGTGCGCTCCTGGCCGTCGTACGGCGAGCTGACGCACCAGGGCATCGACGACATGGAGCCCGCCGCAGACGCTGACCCGCGCGGCAAGCGCGATCCCCGCGACTTCGCCCTGTGGAAGGGCCGCAAGGAGTCCGAGCCGACGACCGCGTCGTGGCCGAGCCCGTGGGGCGCCGGCCGGCCGGGCTGGCACATCGAGTGCTCGGCGATGGCGGGCAAGTACCTCGGTCCGGCGTTCGACATCCACGGCGGCGGCGTCGACCTCCGCTTCCCGCACCACGAGAACGAGCAGGCGCAGTCCCGCGCCGCCGGCGGCGCGTTCGCGTCGTACTGGATGCACAACGCCTGGATCACGACCGCCGGCGAGAAGATGAGCAAGTCGCTCGGCAACACCCTCAGCATCCCCGCGGTGCTGCAGCGCGTTCGTGGAGTGGAGCTGCGGTTCTACATGGTCGCGGCGCACTACCGCTCGCACGTGGAGTTCTCCGACCAGGCGCTCGACGAGGCCGCCGAGGGTTACCGGCGGATCGAGTCGTTCCTCGAGCGCGCCGGTGTGGGTCGCGAGACTTCGTTGGTCGAGGAGGTTGCGCAGCAACCGTCTCGGGACCAGATCCCCGACGCCTTCGCGGCAGCCCTCGACGACGACCTCGGTACGCCGGCGGCTGTCGCCGTGCTCTACGACGCCGTCCGCGAGGGCAACCGCCGGCTGGCAGCAGGCGACGACGTCACCGACGTCGCCGCTTCCGTCGCGGCGATGCTCGAGGTCCTCGGCGTGCACCCGCACGACCCCGCGTGGGCGGCGAGCGCCTCCAGCAACGACACCGAGGAGCGGCTGACGGCCGCGGTCGACGTGCTCGTCGCCGGACTCCTCGACGAGCGCACGCAGGCCCGCGCTGACAAGGACTGGGCGCGTGCGGACGCGATCCGCGATCGAATCAAGTCGGCCGGCATCGAGGTCACCGACACTCCTGATGGACCGACCTGGACAGTGAGCTGAACAATGGCAGGCAATTCTTCGCGCAAGGGCGCGATCCGCAAGTCGAGCAAGCGGCCGCAGGCCGGCTCGGGTGGGCAGGTACGCCGCGGTCTGGAGGGCAAGGGCCCGACGCCGAAGGCGGCTGACCGGCCCTACCACAAGACGCACAAGGCCGAGGAGTACAAGAAGCGCGAGGCCAAGCGCGCCGGAGGCGGCAGTGGTGGCAAGCGCCGCACCAGCGACGCCGAGTGGATCGCCGGCCGCAACTCCGTGCTCGAGGCGCTGCGCGAGAAGGTCCCGATCACCTCGGTCTACGTCGCCGACAACACCGAGCGCGACACGCGTCTGCGTGAGGTGTTCAGGCTGGCCGCTGAGAACGGCGTCGGTCTCATGGAAGTCAGTCGCACCGAGCTCGACAAGCTCACGGACAAGGCTGTCCACCAGGGCATCGCCGCGCGCATCCCTCCCTACGAGTACGCCGACCCGAACGACCTGCTCGAGGCCGCCGCTCTGGCCGCGGAAGAGCCGCTCATCGTGATGCTCGACTCGATCACCGACCCCCGCAATCTCGGCGCGATCATCCGCAGCTCCGCCGGATTCGGCGCCCACGGCGTCGTGATCCCCGAGCGTCGTGCGGCATCGATGACGGCGTCGGCGTGGAAGACCTCCGCCGGCGCTGCCGCCCGCTGCCCCGTGGCGCAGACGGTGAACCTGAACCGCCAGATCAAGGCCTACCAGGATGCCGGCTGCTTCGTGATCGGACTCGCGGCCGACGGCGACCTGACCCTTCCCGAGCTCGTCGCCGACGCCGACCTGGTCAACGGCCCGCTGGTGCTCGTCATCGGTTCCGAGGGCGACGGCCTGGCCCGTCTGGTGGCGGAGAACTGCGACCGACTGCTCTCGATCCCGATGGCTGGCGTGCTGGAGTCGCTGAACGCCGGTGTTGCTGCGTCCGTCGCGCTGTACGCGGTCGCGGAGGCACGGGCCCGGAGGTAGTCCGATCCTCGCGATCTCGCCACTCCGGCTGCTGAAGGTCCTGACCTACGTCGGGATCTGGGTGGTGCTGTCGTTCTGCATCGCGGCGATGATCTTCGTCGGCAGCGAGCGCGAGGTCGACCTGGCCAGCCACGACGCGAAGGTCAGCCCGGACTTCTCGGGCGAGGTGGTGCTGCGCACCGGTCCGGTGCTGCCGGACCTGCGCGCGCCCTCGCCGTCGCAGATCGGGGTCGAGGTCCAGCTCGGCAAGAGCGACACCGGGTCGTTGCCCGAGCTCACCTCCCGGTACGCCGCGATCGCGTCCCAGCCCGAAGGCCAGATCGCAGTCGTCGAGCGAGCCGTGAGCTCGATGGCGCTCGCCGCGCTCGTGCAGGGCGCGGCGCTCGGTGCCGTCCCCCTGTTGATGTGGGCTGCCCTCGGGTCGCAGCGCCGTCGTGCGTTGGTGGCCGTGCTGCCGACCCGCAAGGGTGCGGCCGGCGCGACGGTCCTGCTGGTCGTGGCGGCGGCGGTCGTCGTACCCACGCGATGGGGTCAGCCGGATCCGCCGGTCGAGCACTGGACCTCGCTGCAGGACTTCGTCGGGAGCGGCGTACCCCTGCCGGAGGAGGCGCGCGACGTGCTGGTCCTGGGCGATGCCTCGACGGCGCAGACCCGTCGGCTGATCGCGAGTGCCGTGAGCAGCTACCAGCAGGGACTGACGTTCTACTCGCAGGCCGCCGACGACGCTGCCGACCTCGAGCTGCGGGACCCGGAGACGGACGAGACGGTCGTCCTGCTCGTGTCGGACCGCCACGACAACGTCGGCATGGACAGGGTCGCGCGGGCGATCGCCGATGCCGGTGGCGCCACGGCCGTGTTCGACGCGGGGGACGACACGTCCACGGGGGAGCGGTGGGAGGCCTTCTCGCTCGACTCGGTCGCTGCCGCCTTCGAGGACCACGACGGCCGCTGGGCGGTCGCTGGCAACCACGACAACGGATCCTTCGTGCGCTCGCACATGGAGGACCTCGGCTGGACCTACTTCGACGGTGCCCCGATCGAAGGCCCGGGCAACGCCCGCATCCTCGGCGTCGACGACCCGCGGTCGAGCGGACTGGGCAACTGGCGCGACGAGACCGGACTGACGTCGTCCGAGGTCACGGACCGGCTCACCGAGGCGGCGTGCGACGCCGACGAGGCGGGCGAGCGGGTCAACACGATCCTCGTCCACGACGTCGACTTCGGCGATCGGGCTCTCGCCAACGGCTGCGTCGACCTCGTCATCGGCGGACACACCCACGTCCAGGACGGTCCGAACGCCGTCACCGGGGAGGACGGCCAGGTTGGCTACTCCTACACGGTCGGCACCACGGGCGGAGCGGCGTACGCCATCGCCATCGGCAGCAAGCTGCGCCGGGCAGCCGGGGTCGCGCTCATCACCTACCGCGCGGGCCGGCCGGTCGGCATCCAGTCGGTGACCTTGCAGACCAACGGGCGCTACGACGTCGACGACTGGTTCGAGTTGACCTACCCCGACAGCTGAGCCCTCCGGCGCTGGAACGGTCTGACAAGGTGGCTCCATGGGAACCACCGTCGACCGGCTGCTGCCCAGCGAGGAAGCCGAGGAGCTGCTTGCCCTGGCTCGCGAGATCGCGACGAAGGAGCTTGCGCCGCAGGTCGCAGCAGCCGAGGAAAGCGCCGAGTTCCCGGAAGCCGCCTACCGGCTCCTGGGACGGTCCGGCCTGCTGAGCCTGCCGTTCACCGAGGAGTACGGCGGCGGCAACCAGCCCTACGAGGTGTACCTCCAGGTCATCGAGGAGATCGCGACGGCCTGGCCGAGCGTCGGTGTCGGCGCGAGCGTGCACGCCCTCACCGCCACGGTCGTCGCCGCCAACGCCTCAGCTGCGGTGCGTGAGGCGTGGTTGCCGCGGATGCTCTCGGGCGACTGGCTCGGCGCCTACTGCCTGTCCGAGCCGCAGGCCGGCTCGGACGTGAGCGGCATCCGGACCTCCGCCCGCCGCGACGGCGACGAGTACGTCGTCAAGGGCACCAAGCAGTGGATCTCCAACGGCTCCTGCGCCGACTACTACATCCTCTTCGCCCGCACGTCCGAGGACCCGAAGCGCGGCCTGTCGGCCTTCGTGGTGCCCGACGGAACGCCCGGGATGTCCTTCGGCGCGCCCGAGAAGAAGATGGGGCTGCACTGCGACGTCACCACGCAGGTCCTCTTCGACGACGCCCGGGTGCCCGCCGACCAGTTGATCGGTGAGGAGGGCGCCGGCATGCGGGTGGCGCTGTCGGCGCTCGACGCTGGACGGCTCGGCATCGCCGCCGTCGCGACCGGCATCGCCCAGGGTGCGCTGGCCCATGCCGTGGCCTACGCCGGGCAGCGCCAGCAGTTCGGCAAGACGATCGGCGAATTCCAGGGCCTGCAGTTCCTGCTGGCCGACATGGCCGCAGACGTCGAGCGGTCGCGGGCGGCGTACCTCCACGCGGCGCGGCTCAAGGACGCCGGGCGCCCGTACTCACGCCAGGCGTCGATCGCCAAGCTCACCGCCTCGGATGCGGCGATGCGGGTGACGACCGACGCGGTGCAGGTGCTCGGCGGCAACGGCTACACGCGGGAGTACCCGGTCGAGCGGATGTTCCGGGACGCGAAGGTGACCCAGATCTTCGAGGGCACCAACCAGGTGCAGCGCATGGTCATCGGGCGCGACCTGTTGCGTTGACCTGAGACCAGCCACCTACGCTGCTGGCATGGCACATCTCGGCAAGCCTCTCGTCGTACGACTCGTCGCGGGTGCGGTGGCGATCTTCGTTGTCGTCGCTGTTGCGTACCTCTTCACCCGGGGCGAGGACGAGGTCGCCGCGGCCGACGCCCCCGAGGTCGGTGAGTGCCTGGCCATGTCCGGCACCCTCGCGGTCTCCGAGCACGAGGAGAAGGACTGTGGCGACGCCGCAGCCGCCTACGTGGTCACGTCCGACAAGGGCGGTTGCGACAAGGCCGCGGAGCTCCCCTACAAGATCTCCAGCAGCGACAAGAAGGACGGCGACCTCGCTGACCTCTGCCTCGACCTCAATGCCAGTGAGGGCGACTGTTTCACCCTCAAGAACGCCGAGAGCTTTTCGGTGAAGATTGCTTGCGACGAGGCCGAGGGCGATCCGAACGCCGTCAGGATCGTGTCGATCGGCAAGTCCGCCGACCAGTGCGTGACCGGCACCCAACCGCGCAAGAACGCCACCCGGGACACCCTGCTCTGTCTGGGCCCGGCCACCTGAACCCGGCGCCTTCGCTCTAGGCTTTGGACCGCAATCCCCGGTTGGTCTGCCGGTAGGGCCCGCCTGACTTTGAATCAGGACTAGCGACGTAGGTTCGACTCCTACCCGGGGAGCTCGGCATGGCTGCGCGACCGCCCTAGGCTCGGTCCATGATCCAGGGCTTCTCCCACATCGGCGTCGGCGTCTCCGATCTCGACCGGTCCATCCGCTTCTACTCCGAGGTCTTCGGGTTCGTCGAGCTCTATCGGCTCGACTTCGCGAACAACGAGGTGGCCGCGACGATGGAGCAGGAGGGCACCTTCAGGTCGGCGATGCTGTTGCGTGACGACGTCCGTGTCGAGCTCCTGCAGTGGGTCGACGTCCCGATCTCGGGGTCGGGCGAGCGCAAGCCGATGACCGAGCTCGGCTTCACCCATCTGTCGTTCCGGGTGGACGGGATCGATGACCTCACCGAGGCCGTCCTCGCGAACGGCGGCGCGGTGCATCCCCAGACGCTCTCCCACGTCGGTGCGGAGGGTTCGGCGAAGACGGCGCTGCTCTACTACACCGACCCGGACGGCACCCGGATCGAGGTCATGACGAACGTGCCGGACCTGTCGGGCTTCAGTGCAGCCGACATCAAGGCAATGGCCGGGCAGTGATCTCAGACTCGGCGATGCTGCTCGCGGTCCCCCCGGGGCTCCCGTGGGGCTGCTAGCGCAGCCGGTCGATGTAGGCGATCGCGCGGTTGAACAGTGCCGTGGCCGCTCGCGCCTCGCCGGAGCGGGGCGCAGGCGGGTCCGCCAGGTCGTGGACGAGCAACTGGGCGGCCACGTTTCCGGTGTCGGCCGCGACCTGTGCGGCGACGCGCGAGGCATCACGTACGACGTGGGGGTCGACGGTCCAGACGGCCTCGAAGACGCGGTCCCGGTCGGCGATCTCCGATTGGCCGGGGAGCTCCCAGGCGGACAGGCAGGCGGTGCTGTCCTGGGCGTCGCAGACGACGGCCCATTCTCGTCGGAGCGGAGCGTCGTCGGCGAGGTGGATCTGGACGGGCGCCATTGCCGAAGTCGGCTGGCCTGCTTCGAGGTCGGCGAAGATCATCGCGGATCGGGCGACCCGTGCCAGCTCGGTCCAGCGAGCGGCCGAGGGGCCGAAGAGGTCTCCGCGCTGGAAGGCGCCGAAGAGGATCGGTCGGTCCGCGGTCGCGCAGCATTCGTCCTCGATGGCGTGGGACAGGCCGAGCAGGGTCGTCTTGCGCAGGCGCTGGGGCGCGAGCGTCGGGTGGCGCCGCCGGAGCTCGGCGAAGATCGAGGGACTGCTCGGTGGCCGGTGGCTGAGGGCCTCGTTGATGGCTGCGTCGAGCCGCACGCCGGCATCCTTGCGTCGCAGGATCTGCTGGATCACGGCGACGTCGGTCGTTGAGTAGCGGCGGTGGCCGCTCTCGAGGCGCCGTGGGACCGGGAACCCGTGGCGCACCTCCCAGGTACGGATGACAGCCGGCGTCAGGCCGGTGCGCTGCGCGAGGTCACCGATGGTGAGGTCGACGGCTGCCCCTGCCGTGGCGGGTGCGATCGCGTCGCTCGGATCCATGTCCACAGCCTAATCTAAGCAGAGTGCTGAGGTTTGTGTTTAACTATCTCCATGGACAGCGACCAGTGGACCGAGAACGCCGGGTGCCGGGACGGAGCCGCGGGCGTCGACCTCGCGGCGCTGCTCGGTCGCGCCGCCGGTGGCGACGCCTCCGCTTTCCTGGCGTTCTACGACCGGACCGTCCCGATCATCTTTCGCTATGCGCTCGCTGGCTGCCGGGGGGATCGTGACGCGGCGGTGTCCCTGACCCGGGTCATCTACCGCGAGGCCTGGCGTACGGCGGACCAGCAGTTCGCCTCCGGACTCTCGCCCCTTGCCTGGTTGATCGCCGGTGGTTGCCGCCAGGACCCGAGCAGGACGATCACGGAGCACGCATGCTGACCACGACCGACCTGCCTGTCGTTGTCGTGGGTGCCGGCCTCGCCGGTCTGGCCTGTGCGGCGCGTCTGCAGGCGCAGCGCATCCCGGTCGTCGTGCTCGAAGCGGCGGACGCGGTCGGCGGCCGCATTCGCACCGACGTCGTCGACGGCTTCACCATCGACCGGGGTTTCCAGGTCCTCAACACCGCCTACCCTGCGTTGCGGACGGGTGTGGACCTCGAGCGCCTCGACCTGCGTCGCTTGCCTCGCGGGGTCCGCATCCGACGCCAGGGCGAGTTGCACGACGTCCGCCATCCGCTGGCGTCGCCCGGTGCGGTGTTCGGCGACATCGCCACCTCGGTCGTCGGGCTGCGCTCGAAGGTCGCCCTTGCCCGCTACGTGGCGAGTTGTGTCGTGGCGCGCCCGCCGACGGTCAAGGGGCGGACCGACATCGAAGCCCGGCTGGCGTGGGCGCAGCTGCCCGACGACGTCGTCGCGGACGTGCTCACGTCGTTCTTCGCTGGCGTGGTTCTCGAACCGGAGATCACGACGTCGAGGGTCTTCACGGACCTCATGATGCGCATGTTCGTGCACGGCAGCTCCGCTGTGCCGTCGGCTGGCATGCAGGCCCTGCCCGAGGAGATCGCCCGGCAGTTGCCCGCCGGCGCGATCCGGCTGGGCACCCCGGTTGCCCGCGTCGTCGAGGGCGGGGTCGTGCTGACAGACGGCACCGTCGTCGAGGCCCGGGGAGTGGTGGTGGCCGCCGACCCGTGGACCGCCCACGAGCTCCTCCCTGAGCTCGGTGCGCCGCCGGAGGCTCGGGCCGTCACGACCTACTACTTCGCAGCGGCGCCCTGGGCGGACGTCGACCCGCTCCTCACCCTCGATGCCGACGGGTCGGGTGTCGTCAACTCCGTGGTCCTCACCGCCTCCGCGCCTGAGTACGCGACCGATGGGCGCGCCCTCATCGCGACCTCGGTGCTCCACGTCGGCGGTCGGCCCGTCCTCGAGGCGGCCGCTGCGCAGGCCGCGGCACGCGAGCTGCACGAGGCCCCCAACGGCGACTGGGAGCTCGTCGCCACCCGCGACGTCCCGCACGCGCTGCCCGCGATGACCGCACCGCACCCGCTCCGCAAACCCGTCGAGGTGATCGCGGACCGACTGTGGGTCGCCGGAGACCACCGGGACACCAGTTCGATCCAGGGGGCGCTCGTGTCCGGGCGCCGGACTGCGACCCACGTGGCGACAGCCTTGGGCAGCACGACGTCCGGGAGGACTCGATGACGAACGGCAGCGGACCGGTCCTGGTGGCCGGCGGAACCGGTTTCGTGGGGCGGCGGCTCGTGGCGGCGCTGGTCGATGGCGGTCACGACGTCCGGGTGATGACCCGCAATCCCGGTCGTCATCAGGGGCCCGGCACGGCTGTCCGCGGTGACGTCGGAGACCCGGGCTCCCTCGCCGAAGCGCTGCGCGAGTGCTCGGCCGCCTACTACCTGGTGCACTCGCTCGACTCGGCCGACTTCGAGTCCCGCGACGCCGATGCCGCCGCCGCGTTCGGGAAGGCAGCAGCCGACGCGGGGGTCGACCAGATCATCTACCTCGGCGGCCTCGGCGACGACCAGGACGACCTCTCCGCGCACCTGCGCAGCCGGCGTCAGGTCGAGAGCCTGCTCGCCGACGCCGGCGTGCCCGTGACCGTCCTGCGCGCCGGGATCGTGGTCGGCCACGGTGGCATCTCCTGGGAGATCACCCGCCAGCTCGTGGAGCACCTGCCGGCGATGATCACGCCTCGCTGGGTGCGGACCCGCACGCAGCCGATCGCCGTCGGCGACGTGGTGCGCTACCTCGTGGGGGTGCTGGACAACGAGGACGCCCTCGGCAAGGTCTTCGAGATCGGAGGCCCCGACGTCCTCGAGTACCTCCAGATGCTCCAACGCGTCGCCGCGGTCGAGGGTCGGCGGCTGCCGATCCTGCCGGTCCCGCTGCTCACGCCCGGACTGTCCTCGCGCTGGCTGGCGTTCGTGACCGACGTCGACACCCGAGCGGGGCGCAACCTGATCGACTCCATGGTCAACGAGGTCATCGTTCGCGACCGCTCCATCCGTGACGTCGTACCGTTCGATCCCATGGGGTACGACGACGCCGTCCGGCTCGCGCTGTCGGAGCGGGCCGCAACACGATGAGCCGGCGATGGTTGCGCGCGCAGCTGGCGTCTCGCCTCCCGATGTCGATCACCCACGTGGTGCCTGTCGCGGGCAGTGAGTCGAGCGCGGTCGTGCGGCGTCGACGCAAGGTGGTCGGGGGGACCTCCCTGGTCGGCGCCGGGCTCCTCGGCGCATCGCTCTCGACCCGACCCGGTTCGAGGGAGTTCTACCTGTCGACCGCGGCAGTGGCCGGCATCTGGACGGTCGGTGGCCTCGTCTCGGGCCCGCTCCATCTCGGCTGGATCCAGACCCGCGACTCCACGCTGCGCCGCCCTGTCATCACCCCGGTCGCCACCGGGGTCGGTGCCTTCGGCTTCTTCTACGCCGCGGCCCTCGTCGCGCGCCGGATCCCTCCGCTCGACGCGGCCATCTCGCGGGTGCTGCTCTTCGCCGACGAGGGGGACGACCGTCTGGTCCTCCTCACCACGCTCGCCAACGGCGTGGGCGAGGAGATCTTCTTCCGCGGTGCCCTCTACGCAGCACTCGGCGATCGCAAGCCGGCACTCGCCTCGACGGTGGTCTACACCGTCGCGACGACGACCACCCGCAACCCCGCGCTGGTGCTTGCTGCCACCGTCATGGGCACCCTGTTCGGGCTGCAGCGCCGCGCCTCCGGCGGTGTGCAGGCACCTACGATCACCCACCTCACCTGGTCGACGTTGATGGTGCGCTACCTGCCGCCGCTCTTTCGTCGATCGGGCCTGAACGGCGCGGGGCCGGCCCGATGACGGACAAGGGCGACGACACCGGCCTGGACCGGCTGCTCGACCGGCTGGTCGTGCCCGGCTACTCATCGATCGGCTACCGGCTGCGGCGCCGACACTGGGCAGGGGACCCCGCCCCCGGATCCCTGACCGGCAAGCGCGCCGTCGTGACCGGCGCGGGTGGTGGCCTCGGTGAGGCGACGGCGCTCGAGCTGGCCCGGCTCGGGGCCGTCGTCCACCTCGTCGTCCGCTCGGAGGGTCGCGCCCGTGAGGCGGTCGACCGCATCACGGCGACCTTGCGCGACGAGGGGATCGAGGCGTTGCTCGAGGTCGAGGAGTGCGACGTCTCGGACCTCGTCTCCGTCCGCCACTTCGCCGCCGGGTTCGTCGAGCGACTGGCGCGCGACGGCAGTGCCCTGGACGTCGTGGTCCACAACGCCGGGGTGCTGCCCGCCGAGCGGACCACCTCTGCGCAGGGCTACGAGCTGACCGTCGCGACCCACGTCCTCGGCCCGGTGCTGATGACCGAGCTGCTCCTCCCGGCCCTGCGCCTGGCCGTGGGCGGTGCGCGGGTCGTCCTGGTCGCGTCGGGCGGCATGTACACCCAGGCGCTGCCGGTCGCCGACCCCGACTTCAGCCGGGGCGGCTACCGGGGCGCGGTGGCCTACGCCCGCTCGAAGCGAATGCAGGTGGAGCTCGCCCCGCTGCTCAACGAGCGCTGGAGTGCCGACGGCACCGCTGTCCATGCGATGCACCCCGGATGGGCCGACACCCCCGGCGTCGCCAGCGCACTTCCGGCGTTCCGACTGGTGACCCGCGTCGTCCTGCGCGACCCGGCTGCCGGGGCGGACACGATCACCTGGCTCGCCGCGACCGAGCCCCCACCCGAGGGTGGCCACTTCTGGCATGACCGCGAGATCCGCCCGACCAACTACCGTTCGACGACGGTGGCGACCCCGGCGGACGTGGCGGCGATCTGGAAGTGGGTACGCGAGGCCACGGCGCTCGACCCGCGCTGACGCAGCCGGTTCAGGAGCCGAGGATCTTCGCGACCTCGGGCGAGGCGTAGAACGTCGCGAGCCGGGCGCGGATCAAGCGCTCCACCTCACCGGACTCGACAGCCTTCGCGAGCAGCCCGGGCAGCAGCGCCGTGGCGTGCTCGACCAGTTCGTCCCGGGAGATCCCGAGGTCCTCCACGAGCGTGGACACGGGGTGCTCGCCGTACACGGCGAAGAAGCCGTCGACGAGGGCGTCGCTCAGCCCGAGCACGGGCTCCGACGCGGCCCCGGTGATGACGAGATCCTGGACCAGGCCGGCGAGGCGGTGGATGTCCTCGCGCTCGCCCACCTCGTGGAGGCTGCCGAGCGGGTGGTCGGCGTACAGGTCGAACACCTGGAGCGCTGCTTCACGGGTGGCCGGGTCGGCCAGGGTCTCGACGAGAAGCTTGTTCAGGCGCCGCATCGCGAACGTCGCGCCCTTGCCGGCGGTGTCGCCGAGCAGCGCCTCGAACTGCTTGTCGGCTGCACCGGCGACCCCGCGCGCAACGCTGCTGCCGAGCGAGACGAGGGAGCCGACACCGGGGATCTTCTCGGCCACGGCGCGGTTGGTGGCCAGCACGTCGCCGACGATCCGGGTGACGAACCGGGCCGCCACGGACGCCGCCAGCGGGCTCTCGGCCACCTTGTCGAGGAACTTCGACGCGAGGTCGGGGCGGGCCAGCACAGCACTGAGCAGTGCGTCGACCTGGTCGCGGTCGACCACCTCGGACACCGAGAACGGCTTCGCCGGTCCGTCGTACGCCGTGTCGGCGGCGACGCCGACCGCGGTGCTGGCAGCGGCGCTCGCCGGCACGCTCTGCAGGACCAGACGGATCAGTTCCTTGACGGGGGCCGGGTCGACGAGGCCGCTCACCGTCAGCCGGGATCCGGCGTCGAGCAGGTCGTCGACGTCCTCGGCGAGGACGTCGGTCAGGCCGGTGCCGGTGATCCGGGCGAGGAGCCAGGCGACCTGGGCATCGAGCAGGAGGTCGGCGGTACTCGCAGTGGGCATGGATCGATTGTGACGGGTTGATCGACAGTGGCCACGACCGGACCTCCCTTCGAGGTGGCCGCGTGTGTCCGACGACCTAAGGTGGCTCTCGTGACCGACCAGTTGACCGTCATCGTCCTTGCCGCCGGCGGCGGCACCCGGATGAAGTCCAAGACGCCGAAGGTGCTGCACCGGATCGGTGGCCGCAGCATGATCGGCCACGTCCTCGGCGCCGTCGACAGCCTCGAGCCGGCGCAGGTCGTCACGGTCGTCGGCCACCAGCGCGAGCTGGTCGGCCCCCACGTCACCGAGCTCCGCCACGACGCCGTGCTGGCCGTCCAGGACGAGCAGCTCGGCACCGGTCACGCCGTCCGGGTCGCTCTCGAGGCGCTCGGCGAGACCCTCGGCGGAGGCACCGTCCTCATTGCGTACGGCGACACGCCCCTGCTCGAAGGCGCCACGCTCCGTGCGTTCGCCGACGCCCACCACGCCGCCCAGGCGGCCGTCAGCATCCTCAGCGGCATCGTCGCCGACCCGCACGGCTACGGCCGGATCGTGCGCGACGCCGACGGCGGCGTCGAGGCAATCGTCGAGGAGAAGGACGCGACACCCGAGCAGCGCGAGATCACCGAGATCAACTCGGGGATCCTCGCCTTCGACGCGGCGTTCCTGCTCGACTGCATCGGCCGGATCGGCAACGACAACGCCAAGGGCGAGTACTACCTGACCGACGCGGTCGGCATCGCCCATGCCGACGGCCTGACCGTCGCCGCCCACGCCGTCGAGGACGCCTTGCAGACCGAGGGAGCCAACGACCGGGTCCAGCTGGCCGAGCTCGGCGCCGAGCTCAACCGCCGGATCGTCACCCGCTGGATGGAAGCCGGAGTCACGGTCCTGGATCCCGCCACGACCTGGATCGACGCCGACGCCGTGCTCGCGTCCGACGTGACGATCCTGCCCGGCACCCAGCTCCTCGGCGCGACCGTCGTCGCCGAGGACGCCGTGATCGGACCGGACACCACCCTCGAGGACTGTGAGATCGGTGAAGGCGCGCGCGTCGTACGGACGCACGGCCAGCTGGCCGTGGTCGGGCCCCGCGCCAACGTCGGTCCGTTCGCCTACCTGCGACCGGGCACGTTGCTCGGCGCCGACGGCAAGATCGGGACGTTCGTCGAGACCAAGAACGCGCAGATCGGCGAGGGCGCCAAGGTCCCGCACCTGTCCTACGTCGGCGACGCGGAGATCGGCGAGGGCACCAACATCGGCGCCGGCACGATCTTCGCCAACTACGACGGTGCTGCGAAGCACCGCACGAAGGTCGGCCGGTTCGCCAAGACCGGGTCCAACAACACGTTCGTCGCGCCGGTCGAGATCGGGGACGGCGCGGGGACCGGCGGCGGCACCGTCGTACGACGGGACGTGCCGCCCGGAGCGCTCGCCGTCAGCGGCGGACCCCAGCGCAACCTGCCAGGCTGGGCACAGTCGAAGCGGGCCGGAACGGCCCAGGCCGAGGCGGCTGCCGGGGCCGGACGGGATGAACAGTCCCAAAACGGACGGGGACTTGGGGCCGACGGGCCCGAGCGGGCAGAATCCTAGGCATCACTTCCGGCGACCCAGGGGAGTCACTCGCGTGAGCGGTCTGAAGAAGACGACCGAGAAGAACATGATGCTCTTCTCAGGACGTGCCCACCCCGAGCTGGCCGATCAGGTCGCCGACCTCCTGGGCCAGCCGCTCGTGCCGACCCAGGCCTACGAGTTCGCCAACGGCGAGATCTACGTCCGCTACGAGGAGTCCGTCCGCGGCTGCGACGCGTTCGTGATCCAGAGCCACACCACTCCGATCAACGAGTGGATCATGGAGCACCTGATCATGGTCGATGCGCTCAAGCGCGCGTCCGCGAAGCGGATCACCGTGGTCATGCCGTTCTGGGGCTACAGCCGCCAGGACAAGAAGCACCGCGGCCGCGAGCCGATCTCGGCGCGCCTGATCGCCGACATGTTCAAGTGCGCTGGCGCCGACCGGATCATCACCGTCGACCTGCACGCCGACCAGCTGCAGGGTTTCTTCGACGGTCCCGTCGACCATCTGATGGCGCTGCCGCTGCTCGCCGACTACATCAAGTCCAAGTACGGCGACCAGCCGCTGGCCGTGGTCTCGCCGGACGCCGGCCGGATCAAGGTGGCCGAGCGCTGGTCCGCCCGTCTCGGTGGTGCGCCGCTGGCGTTCATCCACAAGACCCGTCGTACCGACCGGCCCAACGAGACCGTCGCCAACCGCGTCGTCGGTGAGGTCAAGGACCGGATCTGCGTCCTGACCGACGACATGATCGACACCGGTGGCACGATCGTGAAGGCCGCCGAGGCCTTGATGGCCGAGGGCGCTGCCGGCGTGGTCATCGCCGCCACCCACGCGATCCTGTCCGAGCCCGCGGTCGACCGGCTCAAGAACAGCACCGCCGTCGAGGTGGTCATCACCAACACGCTGCCCGTGCCGGCCGAGAAGCAGTTCGACAAGCTCACCACCCTGTCGATCGCGCCGCTCGTCGCCCGGGCGATTCGCGAGGTCTTCGAGGACGGCTCGGTCACGTCCATGTTCGACGGCCACGCCTGACCGTTCCGCAGGGACTATCGCAATTCACGCGTCGTCGAGGCCACGCACGAACGCGCCGAATCCGGGCAGGGTGAAGCGGACCAAGCCATGGCCGACGGGCTCGATCACGCCTTTCTCGATCAGGCGTTCGCGCGGGACGCTGATCGCGCGGGAGTCCACGCCCATGGCCGCGGCGATGGCGGCGCGGGTGACGTTGCCGTCGCCGGCGGCGGCCATTGCTGCAAGGAACCGTTGCTCCAGATGCGAGGCCGCGCCCCAGCGCGCACGGTGCATCGCGGCGATCTGGTCGCGCGCCACCGGCAGGCCGCGCTTCACCGCGGGGAGGGTCAGGACGGAGCCGTCGTCCGGTGCCGCCGCCTCCCAGGTCGTGCTGCCGAGCAGCTGGAGCAGGTAGGGATAGCCGCGCGACTCGTCCACGATCGCGGTGAGCGCGGCCTCGGTCCAGCCGACGCCCTCGGCTTCGGCCGGCGCCACGAGGGCGGCCCGGGCATCGACCTTCGAGAGCACGTCGAGCGAGACGAACGTGCTGCGCTCGCCGAAGGTCGCGGCGCGCGTCAGCGCCTCCGGTGTGACGGGGAGGCCGGCGGCGATCGCTGCCAGAGGATTCTCCGCGCGTTCGCCATCGAGGTTCTGCAGGGTGTTGAGGATGACGGACATCTCCTCGGGGGAGGCGGTGTGCAGTTCGTCGAGGAGGAGCAGCAGGCCGGCGCCTCCTCTGCTCCGCACCGAGGACGCCGCCTCGTGCAGCAGTGACTCCAGGACGCCGACCGCCGCCAGCGGCGCCGGCGACGCCTCCTTGCGCGCCACCTCGGCCTGGACCTTCGCGCCCGGGAATCCGACCTCCACGGTCAGCCGCTCGAGCTGGCCACGCCACCGGTTTCCCGCAGCGCCACCGGGTACGGCGTCCGCGCGCTCGAGTGCGCGGCCAATGCTGTGCGCGATCTCCGAGAGCACGGGCTGCTGGCGAGAGCACGCGACCCAGGCGGTGACGAAGCCGGACTCCACGGCCCGGCGTTGACCGGCGCGCAGCAACGAGGTCTTGCCGATGCCGCGAGGCGCGTGGAAGGCGAGCAGCGGTCCGCCCAGCTCCCCGAACGTCGCGACGCGACCAAGGAGACCCTCGATCCGTCGCATCTCGGCGGTGCGGCCGGCGAGGATCCGCGGCACCTGGCCGGGGGTGTAGGGGTTGTTCGGCATCGTGCCTCCCGAGCGTGATACATCTTTATACTTCGACACAGTATAAGAAAGTATCGACAGAAACTCGGGAGCTCTGCGGGTCAGGCGCGCATCACTGAAGCCGGAATTTCGCGGTAGCCCGCGACCGTGGGTAATCTTCTCCGGTTGCCTCGGCGAGGGAGCTCCCGCTTCTGTGACTCCGTGATCGACTGGGCCGGCTCGTAGTTAGTCACGACGCCGCGCGCCCTGCCGGTCACCGGGTGAGGGAAGCGCGGCGCTCCTGTTCTCCGGGGCTCCCACCGAGACCCAGACGATCCAGGAGATTTCCCATGAGCACCGAGAAGATCAAGGCCGAGGTCCGCGACGAGTTCGGCAAGGGCGCTGCCCGCCGCATCCGCCGCGAGAACAAGATCCCCGCGGTCATCTACGGGCACGGCAACGACCCGATCCACGTCACCCTCCCGGGCCACGAGACGATGATGGCGCTCAAGCACGGCGGCGCGAACGCGCTCCTCGAGCTCGAGATCGAGGGCAAGAAGCAGCTCGCCCTGACCAAGCAGGTCCAGGTCGACCCGGTCCGCCGCGTGCTCGAGCACGTCGACTTCGTCGCCGTCGTCCTCGGCGACAAGGCGACCGTCGACGTCCAGATCGTCGTCGTCGGCGAGGCCGACTCCGACACCCTGGTGGTCACCGAGAACCAGACCATCCAGGTCGAGGCCGACGCCACCGCCATCCCCGAGTCGTTCGAGGTCAACATCGAGGGTGCCGTCGCCGGCACCCAGTTCCTCGCCGGCCAGATCGAGCTCCCGAAGGGCACCACGCTGGTGACCGACCCGGAGACCCTGATCGTCAACGTCACCGGTGCCCAGGACAGCGACACCGGCGACGAAGAGGTTGCCGCCGAGGGCGACGCCGCTGCTGAGGGCGACGCCCCCGCTGAGTCCGCCGAGGGTGGCGACAGCGAGTGACCTTCGGCCGGCTCAGGTGGTTTCTGGGCCGACTGATCTCCCCGGCGCGAGCAATCGCGCCGGGGAGTTTCGCCGTACCCGCCCGGGCTGAGGCGGCCGAGGAGAACGAGGAGACCGAAGACGTGGACGCAAGCAGCGCCGATGTCTGGCTCGTCGTCGGTCTCGGCAACCCCGGCCCGTCGTACGCCGGGCACCGGCACAACATCGGCCATCTGGTCGTCGACGAGCTCGCGCGCCGGATGGGCAGCGGTTTCCGCGCCCACAAGACCGGTCGTGCCGACGTCGTCGAGGGCCGCTTCGGGGCTCCCGGCACGCCTGCGCCGCGGGTGGTGCTCGCCAAGGCCCGTTCGTACATGAACGAGTCGGGTGGCACGGTCAAGGCGCTCGCCACCTTCTACAAGGTGCCGGCCGATCGGATCATCGCGATCCACGACGAGCTGGACATCGACTTCGGCACCCTGCGGAGCAAGCTCGGTGGCGGCGACAACGGCCACAACGGCCTCAAGTCGATGCGTTCCTCGCTGGGCACGGGCGATTTCTACCGGGTCCGCGCCGGGATCGGCCGCCCGTCCGGCCGCCAGGACGTCGCCGACTTCGTGCTGTCGAACTACTCCAGCACCGAGCGCAAGGAACTGCCCTTCCAGGTGGACACCGCCGCCGACGCCGTCGAGTCCCTCGTCAACGACGGTCTCGAGAAGACCCAGCAGCGCTTCAACTCCTGACCGCGAGTAGGGGTCTTGCTCCGCCGAGTAGGGGCTTTGTCCGATCGAATGGGCACTTGGTACCTGCTGTTGGAGCAAAGGTGCCCACTCGGTCGGACAAACTGCCCAGTCGGCGGAACAATCCCCCCACTCGGCGGTGGCAAACCCCCATTCGGGGATCGCTAGGCTGCCCCGGTGACCTTCGAGCCCGGTGTGCCCCCCGCTGACGTTGTTGCCGACGACCATCTCCTCGCGGCCTGGCTGGCCGACGCCGCCGGGCAGTTGCTGCTCGAGGTGCGTGCCGAGGGGCTCGAGGGCAAGGCCCTCAAGGACGCCGGCGACCGCGCTGCGCACGTCTTGTTGATGGACCTGCTCGCGACGTACCGACCCGACGACGCCGTGTTGTCCGAGGAAGCGCTCGAGAACGCCGCCGACAAGGACGCCCGGCTCCGCGCCGACAAGGTCTGGATCGTCGACCCGCTCGACGGCACCCGCGAGTTCTCCGAGCCGCCCCGCGACGACTGGGCCGTCCACGTCGCGCTGTGGCAGGCAGGCACCCTGATCGCCGGCGCCGTGGCGCAGCCGGTGCTGGGGGAGACCTTCAGCACCGGTACGCCGCCCGTGGTGCCGGAGCGCACCTCCCAGCGTCCGCGCATCGCCGTCTCCCGCACCCGCCCGCCGGCGTTCGTGCAGGCGCTTGCGGAGGAGATCGACGCCGAGCTGGTGCCGATGGGCTCGGCCGGCGTGAAGATGATGTCCGTGGTCCGCGACGTCGCCGACGCCTATGTGCACGCGGGTGGTCAGTACGAGTGGGACTCGGCAGCTCCGGTGGCGGTCGCTCGCGCCGCGGGCCTGTTCACCTCGCGGGTCGATGGCAGCGAGCTGGTCTACAACCAGGCCGATGTCTACCTCCCTGACGTGATCGTGTGCCGGCCGGAGCTGTCCGAGCAGATCCTCGCGTTCATCGCTGCCCACGGCACTGACTGAACCGACGCCGGTCATGGTCCAGGAGAAGCTCGCGCAGGAGGAGGCCCGGTCCCCGATCGACTGGCCGGCCACCTTCGCGGGCGCTGCTGCGGCCGTGACGGTGGCGGTGCTGCTCTCGACCCTCGGCGCGGCCGGCACCCTCATCGGCGCGGCGCTCGGCAGCGTCGTGGCGACCGTGAGCACGGCCCTCTACAAGCAGGGGATCCAGTCCAGCCGGCGGCGGATGGTGGAGGTCCAGGCACTTGCACTGCAGAAGGTGAACCTGGCCGAACAGGACCTGCGCAGGGCCGAACGCCGACCCGACAGCCCTCGTGCCGAGCAGGACGTGGCCCGCGCCCGTGAGCGACTCGACGAGGCCAGCAGTGCACTCGACCCGGACGTCGACCAACCGGAGTCTGCTTCCGGTCCTGTCGTCGAGGAGGCGCCGAGTCGCTGGGCGCAACTGCCCTGGCGCCGGATCGCGATCGTTGCGGTCACGGTCTTCGTGCTGTCGCTGGCGGTCATCAGCATCGTCGAACTGCTCGCCGGGAAGAGCGTCTCCACGATCACCGGCGGCACCGATGACGACCGCACCTCGATCACCGGGATCTTCGGCGACCGCACCGAGCCCGATGCACCGAAGGAACCGGTCACGCCGACGGACTCCACCACGAGTCCGACCGAGAGCGACTCGACCGACCCGACGGAGGAGTCCTCGGCCACCCCGACCGACGCGACCGAGCCGACGAGCCCCGAGACGCCGACCGAGACCGTCACCGTGACCGAGACGCCGACCCAGCCCACCGACTCAGTCGAGCCGACGGCGTCGGTCACCCCCTGACCGGGCGGGCCGGAAATCGGGTTGTCGTCGCTGCGGCCACCGGTGAGAGTGGCTGCATGACGTCGTACATCTCGCACACCACGGTCGACAGCCTCAACGCCTACGAACTCTCGGAGTGGTGGAAGCCGGTGCTCGGCTACGTCGACATCGACGGTGATCCGAACCTGCCCGGTCACGTGGAGTGCATGATCCGCGACCCGGAATCCGGCCACGAGATCCTCTTCCTCGAGGTCCCCGACGCCAAGTCGGTGAAGAACCGTGTCCACTTCGACCTGCGCCCGCGCGAGCTGACCCGCGACGAGGAAGTGGCGCGTCTTGTGGAGTACGGCGCCACCCAGGTCGCCGACCATCGTGGGATCCATGGACCCGGCTCCGGCTGGGTGATCCTCACCGACCCTGAGGGCAACGAGTTCTGCATCCTTCGCTCGGACGCCGAGCTGGCGGCGCAGGAGCAGACCCCCGGAGACGAGGGCTAGAAGACGCCGAAGGGTCGGAACTGGACCGAGATCCGCGGCCCGGCCGACGCCACCTTCGGGACGGCGTGCTCCCAGGTGCGTTGGCACGAGCCCCCCATGACGACCAGGTCGCCGTGACCCATCTCCACCACCAGGCCCTCGCTGCGTCGTTCTGCATCGCGTGGCCGCAGATGCAGCTTGCGGGGATCGCCGACGGAAACGATCGCCACCATCGTGTCGTGCGTCGAGCCGCGCCCGATCGTGTCGCCGTGCCAGGCGACGCTGTCGCGCCCGTCGCGGTAGTAGCAGCACCCGGCCGTGCGGAAGGGCTCTCCGAGCTCCTCGGCGTAGCGGGCGGTCAGCACCTCCCGGGCGGTCGTCAGCGCCGGGTGGGGGAGCTCGTCGCCGATCATGTAGGTGTGGACCAGCCGTGGGACGTCGACCACGCGGTCGTACATCGACCGGCGCTCCGCGCGCCAGGGGACGTCGCGCACCAGGGCTGCGAAGACGTCGTCGGCATCGGTGAGCCAGTTGCGGGCGACGTCGACCCAGGCGCCGCTGCTGAGCTCGCGCCGTTCGATGTGCGTGGTCGGGTCGGGCGCGACCGTCTCGAAGAGGCTGCTCTGGAAGTCGACTGCCATGGTGATGAGCCTAACCCGTCGATCGAACAGGTGTTCGTACGACACGGCGATGGCCGGGGGTGTCCTCACTATCGATGGCAGCAGAATCCGCCATTCGGGGGACGGCCCGGCAGCCCGCTCCTAATCTCCGAACGTGGCACCAGTTCAGGGGGGATCGTGAGCCGTTTGCTCAAGCACGTGGAGATCCGTGAGTACGTCCGCGATCTCGTCCAGGGCAGCGCTCCCGGCACAGCCGCACCCTCGGAGCGCGACCTCGTCGACCGTTTCGGCGTCGCCCGGATGACCGTTCGTCAGGCGCTCGACGCCCTCGTCAGTGAAGGCGTGCTCGAACGCCATCCCGGACGGGGCACCTTCGTCGCCGTCCCGCGCCGCCTGCCGACCGGAGTCTCGAGCTTCACCGAGGACATGGCGGCCAAGGGCATCGTCGCCGAGTCCCGCACGCTGGTCGCCGAACGGGTCAGGCCGACCGAATCGCTCCTCGTCGCGCTGCGCCTGCGACCTGACGACATGGTCGTGCACTGGCGTCGGCTCCGCCTGGCCGACGGACGCCCGGTCTGCATCTCCGATGCGTTCTTGCCAGAGACGATGGTCCCCGGACTCCTCGAGAAGCTCCCGGCCAGCCTCTACGACGACCTCGCGTCGCGCGGGCGCCGTCCGACCTGGGCGGAGGACGACGTCGCTGCACGTACGGCGACCGACGCCGAGGCGGAGTTGCTCGAGATCCCGGTGGGGGGCGTGGTGCTGACTCGCTCGCGGCGTGCCCTGTGGCGGGAGACGCCCGTCGAGGTGTCGCGGACGGCCTTCCGCGGCGACCAGCACTCCATTGCCCTGCTCCTGCGCAACTGAGCGCGCCGTCCCGTTGCGGCCCGGATCAGCCGGTCGGCAGGCCGCCGAGCGGCGCCACGTTCCGGCCGGTCTCCTCGCAGACCCATTGCGGGTCCGGCCCGCCGAGGTCCGGATCGATGTGCAGCGCATGGACAGGACCCTCGGCGCAGTCCAGGCACACCGGCCACAGGCCCTCGCGGGTGCCACGACCGAACTGGTCGGCCAGGGCGTCCTGGAGGTCCTGGGCGATCAGGCCGCCGATGTAGGGCGCCCCGTCGACCCATTGCTCCAGCCACCACCGGCGTTCGGAGCAGGCCTCCTCGAGCATCGTCACCGTGTTCGGCGTGCCGAGGGCGCGGGCCTCCAGGTCGGCGAGCACCTGTGCCCTGGCCACGAAGATCACGCTGTCGTCCACGGGCCCATTGTGCGTTGCAGGCCCAATCGCCGGAGCGGTCCTCACTCCTCAGCGGCGAGGGACTCCAGTTCGCGGGCCAGGTTGGCGCGGGCCGCGGCCTCCCAGTGGGTGAGGCCGTAGGCCGTGTGGAACAGCCGTGGCTTGCTCGACAGAGCGAGCAGGACCTCGGCCCGTCCCTTGTCGAAGACCTCGTCGGGCAGGTGGGCGTACTCCGTGCGCACCGCCGCGACATAGGTGTCATAGCGCTCGACGGGCGCCGCGAGGATCGCCAGATCGGCATCCGAGAGGGCAGCCCCGTTGGCGTCGCCCTCCTCGGGCCGGTGGTGCTCGGTCAGCCGGACCAGGCGGGCCACCTCCGCCACCGTCGCGGCAGCGGCCGTGCCCGGCAGGGCCTCCTCCGCCCACGACGCCGAACGCTCCTCGGCGTCGCGCTCGCCGTCGTACACGGCGTCGTGGAACCACGCCGCCAGCAGCACCGGGGTGCGGTCGTACGTCGTCCCGTGGTCGCTCAGGGTGCCCAGGTGCTCCAGCACCTCCCGGAGGTGCCGGGTGCCGTGGTGCCCGCGGTGCGGGTCGGCGTACGCGGCGAGGAGCTCGTCGCGCAGGGCGTCGGCACCGGACAGGGGCCAGGGCAGGTCGGGATGGTCGTCCTCCATCGGGACATTCAATCCGACCGCCCCGACCCCTGTCACGAGGGTGGCGCTAGTCGCCCTTCACATTCACGATCTGCCGCAGCGTGTGGCGGACCTCGACCAGGTCGGCGGCGTCCGCCATCACCTGGTCGATGTCCTTGTACGCCGCCGGGATCTCGTCGATGAACGCGTCGGTGTCGCGGTACTCGATGCCGGCCATCGCCGTCTGGAGCTGCTCACGGGTGAACGTGCGCCGTGCCCGTGAGCGGGAGTATTCGCGCCCGGCGCCGTGCGGTGCGGAGTTGAGCGCCACCTTGTTGCCCAGCCCGCTGACGACGTACGACGCGGTGCCCATCGAGCCCGGGATCAGGCCGGGCCGCCCGAGCTCGGCATTGATCGCACCCTTGCGCGACAACCACACCTGACGACCGAAGTGGGTCTCCTGCTCGGTGTAGTTGTGGTGGCAGTTGATCGCCTCGCACCGCTCCACGTCGTCGGCGGACCCGAGTCCGAGCCAGTCGGCGAACTGCCGCACGACCCGGTCCATCATCTCCTCGCGGTTGAGCAGGGCGTAGAGCTGAGCCCACCGCATCTCTCGGATGTAGGCCCAGAACTCGTCGGTGCCCTCCGCGAGGTAGGCGAGATCCTTGTCCGGCAGCGGGATCCACCACTTCTCGCACAGGTCGCGGGCGACTGCGATGTGCTTCTGGGCGATCTTGTTGCCGACGCCTCGCGAGCCCGAGTGCAGGAACAGCCAGACCCGCTGCTCCTCGTCGATGGTGACCTCGATGAAGTGGTTGCCGGATCCGAGCGTGCCCAGCTGCAGGTCCCACCGGCTCGCGTAGCGACCGGGCTCGAAGCCGGCCTCGCTCGCGGCTGCAGCGAGCTGCTCGAGCCGCCGCTCGGTGTGGGGTCGGCTGACCTTGCGGTTCGCGGCGCCGGCCGAGAGCGGGACTGCCCGCTCGATGGCCTCGCGCAGCGGCCGACGGTCGGCCGGCAGCTGGTCAGCGGTGAACTGGGTGCGCACGGCGATCATGCCGCAGCCGATGTCGACGCCGACCGCGGCCGGGATGATCGCGCCGAGGGTCGGGATGACCGAACCCACCGTCGCGCCCAGGCCCAGGTGGGCGTCGGGCATCAGCGCGAGGTGCGGGTGGATGAACGGCATCCGTGCCGTCGTCACCGCCTGGTCGCGCGTGCCCTGCTCGAGGATCGAAGCCCAGTTGATGAGCTTCGGCGTGATCTTCTCCATCGTGGTCTCCTCTGGTCTGCCTTTCTGGTTCTCACGGGCCCGCCGGTGCGGGTCGACCGGTCACGCTAGGTCCGCGGAAATGCCTTGCACACGGCATTTACCGACCCGTACGGCAGGATGGAGCCCGTGAGTGCAGAAGAAGCGCGGGCCGAGCTCCACCGTCTCCGGTCGAGCATCGACAACCTCGATGCCGCCCTCGTGCACCTGCTCGCCGAGCGGTTCAAGTGCACCGAGCAGGTCGGTCAGCTGAAGGCGAAGGCCGGCATGCCGCCCGCGGACCCGGCGCGCGAGTCGGTGCAGATCGCCCGCCTCCGCTCGATGGCGGAGAGCTCGGGTCTCGACCCTCACTTCGCCGAGAAGATCCTCAACGTGATCATCGCCGAGGTCATCCGCAACCACGAGCAGTTCGCCGAGGACGTCGAGAGCTGAGCTGACCGGCGCGGCCACCACCTGTCCACAGGGCGGGTCGGTGGTCGCCTTCCTCCACAGACCAGCCGGCGATGCCCGCCTGGAAGTCCGACCTGACTGCGAATGTCCCTGCTCCGACACCGGGAGCAGGAGGAGCAGATGTCAGATCGGTACGACGCGAAGGCAGTGCGCGATGCGTGGCAGAGGTTGCTGTGGCGTGCCTCCGAGACGAAACGACAACCGACCGCAGAATCCGACCGGTTGGCGCTGTGGTCAGTGTCGGTCGTGGATCCCGCGGGCGAGCGGATCCTGCTCGACGTGCTCGCCCGCGCGTGGTCGCAGGGCTGGCAGCCAGCCGAGGTGCTGCACGTGGTGGCCCACAAGACAGACCGGGTCGCTGCGCGCCTCGTTGGTGTCGCGATCGTGGCCGATCACGATCGCCGAGGTTCTCAGGCGATCGATCCGCGCTGGCAGGTTCAGATCGACCGGCTCGACGCCCGACAGGAATCGACCCGGCACGACTGGTTGCGCCAGTGGCGGCGACGAGAAGGAATGGATCGACGGCGGTGCTACGACGCGGTCGGGGCCGCATGGCGAGTCCTCTCCCGGTTGCCCCACCTTCCGCTCCTGATCCCGGCGCCCGGGGTCGATCCGTCGGCGGTGATGGTGGGCGCCCCCGCGCTCGCCACCACCGCAGATCCCGTACTCGACCGGATTCGCAAGCTGCTGGCCAAGGCGGAGTCGACCGACTTCGGGGCCGAAGCAGAACTGCTGACGGCGAAGGCGCAGGAGTTGATGGCCAGGCACGCCGTGGATCGCGCCCGGGTCGAGCGGGGCGCGGCGGGAGACGAGCCGTGCATGACACGGGTGCTGCTGGAGTCGCCGTACGTCGTGGTCAAGGGGGCGCTGCTGGCTGCCGTTGCCGATGCGAACAGGTGCCGGGCGATCGGCATCACTGGCCTCAACCTGAGTGTCGTCGTCGGTCACGCCGAGGACCTCGCTGCTGTCGAGGTCCTGTTCACCTCGCTGCTCGTTCAAGCGAGTCATGCGCTCGCCGCGCTCGCCCGCCCCGCCGCCGCGGGCGACCGGTCCCGGACGTCAGCGTTCCGGCGCTCCTTCCACCTCGGATTCGCTTCGAGGATCGGGGAGCGTCTTGCCACGGAGAACAAAGCTGTGCTTGCTGAGGCCGGGGCTCTCCCGTCGCTCCCCGTGCTGCGGAGCCGGGAGCGCGCGGTCGATGACACGGTCCAGAGCCTCTTCGGGGGCCGTTTGACGGAGAGCAGGATCGGTGGCCGCTACGACGCCTGGGGAGCAGCGCAAGGACGCTCCGCCGCAGACCTCGCCCGGCTCAACGCTGGCGAGCTGTCCGCGTGAGGAGGCACCATGGAACCCATGACCACCCCGACGCTCGGCCCCGGTCACACGCGGGACGACTACTACTCGCTGCCCGACGACGGGCTGCGTTACGAACTGCTCGAGGGTGAGATCACCGTGGTCCCCGCGCCCTCCTTCGATCACCAGCGGATGTCGGCTGAGCTCCACATGGCCCTCCGTGCGGCCCGGCCTGACGGCCTGGTCGTCCTCGCGGCGCCCTTCGACGTCGAACTTGAGGTTGCGTCCGTCGTCCAGCCGGATCTGATCGTGGTGGGACGCCATGTGCCGGCGCAGCGCGGGCTGATGGAGCCACCACTGCTCGCCGTTGAGATCCTCTCGCCGAACGGGCGTGGTCGCGATCAGGTGCGCAAGAAGCGGCTGTACGAACGGGCCGGTGTGCCGTCGTACTGGATCGTCGACCCCGAGGTCCCCAGCCTGACTGCGTGGGAGTTGCGCGACGGGCGCTACGAGGTTGCGGCGCTGGTCTCCGGGGACGAGGAGTGGGTGGCCCACGCGCCGTACGAAGTCCGGATCGTGCCGGCGGAGCTGTACGCCTGAGAGTTCCCGGGTTCGCCCTCCGCGAACAGTGGAACAGTGCCAATCCGGAATGCATTGGAAGGTGCATGACGACCTCCTTCCCGGTTCCGGTGCTGTTCCTCTCCGACGTCGTGGTGCTGCCCGGAATGGTGGTCCGGGTCGAGCTCGACGAGCCCGCCCGCGCCGCCATCGACGCGGCCCAGCTGGCCGCCCGCGAGTCCGGTGACCCGGCCCAGGTCCTGGTGGCCCCACGCCTCGAGGACCGCTACGCGTCGTACGGCGTCGTGGCGAGCGTCGAGAAGGTCGGCCGGTTCTCCGGCGGTGAACCCGCGGCCGTCCTCAAGGCGGGCGATCGGGCCCGGATCGGCAGCGGTGTCACCGGTCCCGGGGCGGCGCTGTGGGTCGAGGTCGAGACCGTCGACGGCGGGACCGTCGACGACGCGGTCAAGGCGCTGGCCGAGGAGTACAAGCAGCTCGTGGTCGGACTCCTGCACCGGCGCGAGGCCTGGCAGGTCGCGGACACGGTCACCCGGATCGAGGACCCGGCGACGCTCGCGGACACCGCGGGCTACGCGCCGTACCTCACCGACGACCGGAAGCGGCAGCTGCTCGAGACGCCCGAGGTCGCCGAGCGCCTGCGTCTGCTCGTGGACTGGACCCGCGACTTCGTGGCGGAGTCCGAGGTCAGCGAGAAGATCGAGTCGGACGTGCGCGAGTCCCTGGAGAAGTCGCAGCGGGAGTTCCTGCTGCGCCAGCAGCTCGCCGCGATCCGCAAGGAGCTGGGCGACGGCGATGCAGACGGGGGCGACGACCACCGCAGCCGGATCGAGGCCGCCGACGTGCCCGACGAGGTCAGGTCGGCGTTGCTGCGCGAGGCCGACAAGCTCGAGCGGGCAGGCGACCAGAACCCGGAGGCCGGCTGGATCCGGACCTGGCTCGACACCGTGCTCGACCTGCCCTGGGGTGTGCGCACCGACGACGACACCGACGTCCGGGCCGCCCGTGCGGTCCTGGACGCCGACCACCACGGACTCGACGAGGTCAAGGACCGGATCACCGAATACCTCGCCGTCCGCGCCCGTCGGGAAGCACGTGGCCTCGACGTGGTCGGCGGCCGAGGCTCCGGTGCGGTGATCCTTCTGGCGGGTCCTCCCGGAGTCGGCAAGACCTCGCTCGGCGAGTCCGTCGCGCGGGCCCTGGGGCGCAACTTCGTGCGGGTCGCTCTCGGCGGTGTCCGCGACGAGGCCGAGATCCGCGGCCACCGGCGCACGTATGTCGGCGCCCTGCCCGGCCGCGTCGTACGCGCCATCAAGGAGGCAGGCTCGATGAACCCGGTCGTGCTGCTCGACGAGATCGACAAGGTCGGCTCCGACTACAGGGGCGACCCGGCTGCGGCTCTGCTCGAGGTCCTCGATCCTGCGCAGAACCACACCTTCCGTGACCACTACCTGGAGCTCGACCTCGACCTCTCGAACGTGCTGTTCATCGCGACCGCCAATGACATCGGGCAGATCCCCGCGGCGTTGCTGGACCGGATGGAGCTGGTGACCCTCGATGGCTACACCGAGGACGACAAGGTCGCGATCGCCCGCGACTTCCTCGTGCCCCGGCAGCTCGAGCGCGCCGCGCTCGGCGCCGACGAGGTGACGATCAGCGACGAGGCGCTGCGCGAGATCGCGTCGAACTACACCCGGGAAGCGGGGGTGCGTCAGGTCGAGCGTTTGCTCGCGAAGGCGTTCCGCAAGGCCACGGCCCGGCTCGCCGCCGAGGAGGTCGAGAGCGTCGACATCGGTGTCGACCAGCTCACCGACCTCATCGGCAGGCCCCGGTTCACGCCGGACGTGCAGGAGCGGACGTCGGTGCCCGGCGTCGCGACCGGCCTGGCCGTGACCGGCATGGGCGGCGACGTGTTGTACGTCGAGACGTCGGTCGCCGAGGGCGAAGCCGGCCTGACGGTGACCGGTCAGCTCGGAGACGTGATGAAGGAGTCCGCCCGGATCGCGCTCTCGTGGGTCCGCTCGCACGCGAGCGAGCTCGGCATCGCGGCCTCGGCCTTCGAACGGTCGTTGCACGTGCACTTCCCCGCAGGCGCGATCCCGAAGGATGGTCCGTCGGCAGGCGTCACCATGGTGACGGCGCTCGTGTCGCTGCTGACAGGACGACCGGTGCGGTCGGACGTGGCCATGACCGGGGAGGTCACCTTGTCCGGCCGGGTGCTGCCGATCGGTGGTGTGAAGCAGAAGCTGCTCGCCGCGCAGCGTGCCGGCGTCACCGACGTGTTCATCCCCGAACGCAACCGACCCGACCTGGACGACGTGCCGGCCGAGATCCTGGAGCAGCTGACGGTCCACCCCGTCGGCCACGTGACCGAGATCCTCGCGGTGGCGCTGGCGAACCTGGAGGATCAGGCGGCCACGGCCGCCTGATCGTCAGACCTGGTCGGCGGACGCATCCAGGTCGTCAGCGTCCACGATCCGGTAGGCATAGCCCTGCTCGGCCAGGAACCGTTGCCGGTTCTGGGCGAAGTCGGCGTCGACGGTGTCGCGGGAGACGATCGTGTAGAACCGCGCGACCTTCCGCTCACCGTCGGGGCCGGGCTCCCCGGGCCGCAGGAGGCGACCGAGTCGCTGTGCCTCCTCCTGCCGGGAGCCGAACGAGCCGGACACCTGGATGGCGACCTCGGCGCTCGGCAGGTCGATGGAGAAGTTGGCGACCTTCGAGACCACGAGCAGTCCGACCTCGCCGGTCCGGAAGGCCTCGAAGAGCCGCTGGCGTTCCTTGACCGGCGTGGCGCCCGTGATGACGGGAGCGTCGAGCGCGACCGACAGCTCCTCGAGCTGGTCGAGGTACTGCCCGATCACCAATGTCGGCTGGCCCTGGTGGCGAGCGACGAGATCGCGGACCACCCGGATCTTCTCGGGCGTGCAGGCCGCGAGCCGGTAGCGCTCCTCGGGTTCAGAGGTCGCGTAGACCATCCGCGACGTGTCGGGGAGACTGACCCGCACCTCGATGCAGTCGGCCGGCGCGATCCAGCCCTGTGCCTCGATGTCCTTCCACGGGGCGTCGTAGCGCTTCGGGCCGATCAACGAGAAGACGTCGCCCTCGCGGCCGTCCTCGCGGACCAGGGTTGCCGTCAGCCCGATCCGGCGCCGGGCCTGGAGATTGGCCGTCATCCGGAAGATCGGCGCCGGCAGGAGGTGCACCTCGTCGTACACGATCAGGCCCCAGTCGCGGGCATCGAAGAGCTCGAGGTGCGGATAGACGCCCTTCCGCTTGGTCGTGATGACCTGGTAGGTCGCGATGGTCACCGGCCGGATCTCCTTGACCGTGCCGGAGTACTCGCCGATCTCGTCGGCCGTCAACGACGTCCGCTTGATCAGCTCGTCCTTCCACTGCCGCGCACTGACCGTGTTGGTGACCAGGATCAGCGTGGTGGCCCGGGCGTGCGCCATGGCGGCGGCGCCGACGATGGTCTTGCCCGCACCGCACGGGAGTACGACGACCCCGGAGCCGCCGTTCCAGAACGACTCGGCGGCCTCGCGCTGGTAGGTGCGCAGCTCCCAGCCGTCCTCGGTCAGGTCGATCGCGTGCGCCTCCCCGTCGACGTAACCGGCGTAGTCCTCGGCGGGCCAGCCCAGCTTGAGCAGCGCCTGCTTGAGGTTGCCGCGCTCGGACGGGTGGACCGCCACGCTGTCGGGGTCGAGGCGCTCGCCGAGCATGCCCGCGATCTTCTTGGCGCGCAGCACCTCCTCGAGCACGGGGCGGTCCGTCGACGTCAGCACGAGCCCGTGGACGGGGTGCTTCTCGAGCCGCAGCCGGCCGTAGCGGGCCATCGTCTCCGCGACGTCGACCAGCAGCGCGTGCGGGACGGAGTAGCGGGAGTAGGTGAGCAACGTGTCGACGACCTGCTCGGCGTCGTGGCCGGCCGCGCGGGCGTTCCACAGGCCCAGCGGCGTGAGCCGGTAGGTGTGGATGTGTTCGGGGGAACGCTCGAGCTCCGCGAAGGGAGCGATTGCCTTGCGGCACTCGGGCGCCTGCGGATGGTCGACCTCCAGCAGCAGAGACTTGTCCGACTGCACGATCAACGGTCCGTCTGTCACCGCACGAGTCTACGGGCCGGTCAGGCGACCGGCACCACGCGCGAGATGCGGTGCACGGCGTAGGTCCGCTCGGCGTCGAGGTCGTCGTCGGGGGCACCCTGGTCCCGCGCCGTCAGCCGGCCGCCCTCGACGGACAGGGGCAGCACGGCGCGTTCGCTCACCACGCCCTGGTTGTCGGTGAACCCGATGAGGACGGCGCCGCGCCGTTCGATGGCTTCCCGTAGGGCCGAGAGCACGCCGCCGCCGGGCGCCGACGCCGACGCCGGCCGGCTGCGCGCCTCCGCATCGCCGCCGCGCAGGGTGAGGACGGCGCTGACCACGTGGGCCGACTGGCGCGCGGCCGCGCGTGCCGGATCGGCGCCGTCACGGGTCCGCGCCGATCGTGCACGGAGCGGCTCGACGGCCCCGACCCTGACCACCCCGTCGGGTCCCTCGACGACCGGCGCGACCCCGAGGTCACGCAGTCGGGGGAGCAGGACGTCGATGGGCAGGGTGGAGACGAGGACGGTGGGTGCGATCCGCTGCAGGTTGAGGCCGGCCGCCCGCGGATCACCGACGAGGCCGGCGAGCGCTGCCTCGTCCTCCGAGCGGATGAAGGACGACGCGACCCCGACGCGGAGCCGGCCGAAGCTGCGCACGACGTCGTCGATCAGATAGCTCAGCGGCTGCGGGATGGGCGTGCGGGAAGCCGCGAGCACGAAGGCGTGCAGCTCGGCGGCGGTCCAGCCCACGTCGAGGCCGCGGCGTACCGAATCGGGGGTGAAGCGGTAGACCGTCGCCGCACCGTGCGACTCGACGTCGGCCACCTGGTTGAGCCGGCGGGCGAGATCGGGTTCGAGCGGACCGGGCGCGACCGCAGTCAGGTCGGCCTGGATCAGGACGTGGTCGACCGGTGCGGGCAGGAGCGTCGCCAGGACGGGCGCGGGGTCGCCGCCCTCGACCAGCACGCGGCCGTACGACGACAGCACGTCGGCACCCGTGATCCCGAGGACGGCCGCTTCCGCGACGGCCCAGCCGACCAGGTCCGGGCGCGTCCGGGGCCGGCGGGGTCGCTCCCAGGCGACCCGGGTGACCAGGGTGGGCAGCCCCGTGCCGGCGGCCAGTCCGTGACCCTCCGGGAGTCCGGCAAGGGTGGCCAGCGCCATCTGCTTGGCCTCCGGCATGCCGGACGACGAGAGCTCGGGCGTCAGCGCGTTCCATGGCTTCTGGTCCGGTCCGCGCTCGCCGACCAGCGACGGCAGCCGGGCACTGGCCAGCCAGGCGTGGGCGAGGGTGGACCACTTCTCCGCTGTCGGGAGCTCGCGCCAGCGGTCGAAGTCCGTTGTCGGCACCCAGACGGGGTTGCCGTCGGAGTCGGCGCGGGTGCCGATCAGGCCGGCCTCGGCGGCCACCTCCACCAGCAGGGCCGCGACCGTGTCGGAGACCTGGAGGTACGTCGCCGACGCCTTCAGCTCGCGCACGCCGAGGCCGGTGGTCCGCAGTGCGGCCGCTGGCCGGACGCCCCACCATTCGAGCAGCGTCTCGGTCCGTCGTACGACGTCGGTGGCGGCGCCGACCGCCGCACCCAGCGCCAGGCGGGGTGAGCGGGCCTCGGACGCCACCGTCGGCGGCGTGTCGACGGGGTCGGTGGTCGTGCGTCCTGCACGGAGCGCGAGACCGACCTCGCCGGGCGCGACGAGCAGGCCGGGTTGCAGTGACCCGCCCGGCAGCAGCAGTCGGTGCGCGATCAGCAGTTCGGCGGGCGTCTCGGCGTCCTCGGGTCGCAGGCCGATGCGGGCGGTGCCGGGCTTCGCCGTACCTCCCTCGGCCACCACGTGCTCGAGCAGCGAGCGCGCTTCGCGGGGGAGTGCGGCGATGACCGTCTCCAGTTCGACGGTGTCTCGCCGCCCGGGCGACCGGGGGCGCAGTCCGCTCACGCCGGCCGCGTTGCCCCCGGCCAGGCAGTCCGCGACACCGCTGAGCGCGCGCAGTCCCTCGGGCGACTCCCAGGCCAGCGCCAGGTCGACGAGGTGCGCCACCGTCGTGGCGACGTACGACGGCTCGGCCCGCAGGATCGAGATCAGTTCGACTTCGGTGGTTTGGCCGGCGACCACGAGGGCATCAAGCACGGAGAGTTCGCCCCGGGTGAGGCCGTCGAGTGTTCGCGCAATCGAGTTCCTCACCGCGGCGCGCGACGCCAGTTGACCGAAGTCGTGAGGGGCAGGGGTGGCAAGGTCGGGACGTGCTGCGAGCAGGCGCTGGAGCCGCTCGTCGGGCCACGACCGCAATTGGTCGGCCAACGACCGGTGTCCGTTCGGTCCGACTCCCACGCTGCTCAAACTACCGACCCCGGGCCCAGTCGCATGATCGGCGTGAACCAGGTCGAGCTGCACCACGGCTCCGCCACCGACGTGGGGCTGGTCCGTTCGGCCAACGAGGACGCCTACTTCGCCAATCCGCCGGTGTTCGTGGTCGCCGACGGGATGGGTGGGCACGACCGCGGTGACGTGGCCAGCGGCATCGTCGTCGAGGAGTTCGCCCGCCTGGTTTCGGAGGGGTACGACGCCGAGCGCGGCGCCGAGGCCATCGCCTCCACGCTGCGGGCGGTCCAGGACCGGATCCTCGCCTACGACGCCGAGCAGCGCGCGGGCGGCGCCCACGCATCGTTCTCGGCCGGCACGACTGCGGTGATCGCGTTGCTGGTCGACTCCGACATCGGACCGCGCTGGCTGCTGGCCAACGTCGGCGACTCCCGCATCTATCGCTTCACCGACGGCGTCCTCGAGCAGGTGAGCGTCGACCACAGCCTCGTCCAGGAGATGGTCGACGCCGGCCAGATCACTGCGGAGGCCGCCGCAGTGCACCCCAGCCGCAACGTCGTCACCCGGGCGCTGGGTGGCTCGGCGTTGCCCGGAGGCGTGAGTGGAGAGGCGGACTACTTCCTGCTGCCCCTGTCTTCGGCCGAGCGGTTGCTTCTCTGTTCGGACGGAGTCAGCGGGATGCTCCGTGACGACCAGATCCGGACGATCCTGATGGAGTGCGAGGACCCCCGCGATGCCGCGGAGCAGGTCGTCGCGGCAGCCCTGGAGGCGGGCGGGCACGACAACGCCACCGCTGTCGTCGTCGATGTGGTGGGATTGGCCCACACAGATCCGTACGACTCCGATGCGCAGCGGGTGAGTCTGGAGCAGAAGTTGGGAGCTCTCCCATGAGCGAGATCGCCACGGGCGCCAGCGGTGCCTGGTCCTACCGAGCCGGATCCTGGTTCGCGGTGTTCGGCACCAGGGCCACGGTGCTCCTGCCCGAGTCGCAGAAGGACCAGGTCGTTGCCCTGTGGGCCCTGATCGACGGCGGCGCGGGCTTCGACGAGGTGCTCGACGGACTTCTCGCGTCCGGACTGAGCCGGATCCCTGGCTTCGTCCTGGTGAGCACCGACGACGGTCCCACGCGCGTCCTGCTGCGCGGGCAGGGCGTCACGGCGTCGCTCACCGGAGACGGTGAGGACGTCATGCTCGACGGTGCCGCGAGCCACACCTGGGTGGAGCGTGCCGTCGAGGGCGTCACCGCCCTCACGGTGGTCGTCCCCGGCGAGACGGCTGACGACGGCGACACGATGGACTTCCCGATCACGGGTGGGCTGGTTCGGGTCGGCCGGATCGACCGGCCGCCGGTGGCCACCGAGGTCGCGACGAGCGAGGACGCCGGCCTGCCCGGTGCGGTTGTCGTCGACGAGGTGGCCGAGGCGGCCGAGGTCGACGAGGTCGTGGACGCGCCTGTCGAGGAGCCGGTGGCCGAGGAGCCGGTGGCCGAGGAGCCGGACGACGCCGCACCCGCTGACGGCGGCCCGGACCTGTCCCTCGGTGCCCCGCTCGGGGTGCCGCCCCTGCTTCCTCCGCCCCCGCCTCTCGGCGGCGCCCACCTGGCCGTCGATGACGACGTCGCGACCTCCGACGACGTGATGGTGGACGAGCCGTCGCCGTTCGACGAGGGCCCGGTCACCGAGGTGATGGAGGCCGTTCCCGGCGACCCGCTGACCGACCCGCTGACTGCCGAGCCCGAGCA
Organism: Propionibacteriales bacterium; assembly: GCA_026392415.1. GTDB lineage: Bacteria > Actinomycetota > Actinomycetes > Propionibacteriales > Nocardioidaceae > Nocardioides. The sequence continues at coordinate 5,512 of JAPLCC010000019.1, read as the reverse complement.
TGCGGCGCCCGACGGTTGGGTGACGCCCTGGGACAACCCCGCGCCGACCGACGTGCCCGCCGCTGACCCGCTGGCGGAGCCGGACACCCCGGCCGTCCCGTCGCCGTCGTTCCCGCCGCTGGGCGGGGCCACCGAGGTCGCTCCGGCCGGCTGGACGCCGCCGCCTCCGCCGGTCGACGCCGGGGTGGCCGACGCACCGCCCCTGCCGATCGGTTCGTGGGAGCCCGTCGGCGGCACCGTCCCGCCGCCCCCCGGCGGTCCGGACGCCTTCGCCGACCACGACGGCCTGACCGTCGTGGGCGCCGGCGAGCCGGATGTCCCGGCCCACGGCATTCCCGGGCAGCCGCAGGCCCCCGCGGTCACCCAGCCGGTCGCGAAGCTGCTCATCTCCGACGGCCAGAACGTCGTCGTCGACCGGGCCGTGTTGATCGGGCGCGCACCCGAAGCGCGCCGCTTCACCTCCACGGAGCAGCCGACCTTGATCACCGTGCCCAGCCGCTTGCACGAGATCTCCTCGACCCACGTCGAGGTTCGTCCGGGCACCGGCGCCGACCACGGCACCGCCGTCGTGACCGACATGGGTTCGACCAACGGGACCGTCCTCGTGCAGCCGGGTCTGGGCCCGGAGGATCTCAAGCCCGGCATCGCCGTCCAGCTCATCCCCGGAGCGATCATCAACCTGGGCGATGGGATCACCATCCAGGTCACCCGGCCCTGACGGGCCACCGCTACTCGGAGCGCACCCATGTCCCACGTCCCGCCCGCGGCGGAGCCGGTGAGTTTTCCACCGGCCGAGCTCGACCGACGGTTCTCGGCGTTCGTCCTCGACCGCGCCGTCGGCTGGGGGATCGCTGCCGCAGTGGGTGGCGCCGTGTGGTGGTTCGCTGCCCGTGACGAGGTCTGGATCGCGATCTTGTCGTTCGTCGGCGCGGTGGTGCTGATCGGTCTGCTGACCGCCGTGGTCGTCGGCACGACGGGGCTGACTCCGGGCAAGGCCCTCGTCGGGCTCCGTGTCGTACGACGGACCGACGGCCGTCCGCTGGGTGTGCTGCCCGCGATCGGGCGCTCCGCAGTGCTGGGCCTCGCGGGGATCCCGACCGTCGGGCTCGGGCTCGCGACGCTGGCCTGGACGGCGGCGGCGGACCCCACCCGACAGCGCCGAGCCCTGCACGACCGGATCGGCGACGCGGTCGTCGTCGATGTCCGCCCGATGCCGGTCGCGGCAGAGGAGGTCGAGGACCGCCCGCAGCAGATCGTGAACCTCACCGCGATGCGACTGGTGCCCGTTCCCCCACCCGAAGCGACGCCGACCGCTGCACCGCCGCCCGCGCCGACCCCGGCTCCACCGCCCCCGGTCGCCGCTGCGCCGCCGTCCGCCCCTCCCGTCCAGCCCCCTGCTCCGGTGGTCCCTCCGGTCGTGCGGCCCGCGGCCGAGCAGACCCATGTCCGGCCCGCTGCGGCGGCAACGCCACCGGCCGGACCCCCGCCGGCCGCGCCTGCCCCGTCGACCGTCCGCTGGCGGGTGTCCTTCGACTCCGGCGAGGAGTTCGTCGTCGAGGGCCTCGCCCTGGTCGGTCGCCGACCCGAGCCGCGTGCGGGCGAACCGGTCCGCCACGTCGTACCCCTCCGGTCGACCGACATGTCGCTCTCGAAGACCCATGCCCAGTTCCAGGTGGCCCCCGACGGTGCCCTCGTCGTGATGGACCGCGGATCCACGAACGGGTCGTTCGTCGTGCGCGGGGGCATGTCGAAGTCGCTCACCCCCGGACGTCCCAGCACGCTGCTGGCCGGCGACGTGGTGCGGTTCGGTGACCGGATGATGCGTGTCGAGCGCGCAGCGGGCTGACCCCTACAGCGCCTCCCACTCCCGCCGCAGCAGCCCGAAGACCGAGGTGTCGCTCCACCCACCGTCGCGGTCGGGATAGTCCTCGCGGGTGTGCGCCTCGTGGCGCATGCCCAGACGCCGGCAGAGTGCGGCGGAGGCCTCGTTGCGCGGGTCGAGCTGGGCCATCACCCGGTGCAGCGGGTAGTGGCCGAACCCGAGATCGATGAGCGCCCGGGCTGCCTCGGTCGCGAACCCCCGGCCGGAGTGCTCGGGTGCGAAGACCCAGCCCAGCTCGGCGATCGCGGGTGGTTCGCCGGGGCCGTGGGCCGCGGTGAAGCGGAGCATCAGGTCACCGACCAGCACGCCGTCGTGCTCCACGGCGAGAGCGAGGAACTCTTCCGGCGCCGACGGCGCGGTCGCGGCGACGAGGCGCCTCATCCGCTGGGTCAGCCCCTCCTCGTCGAGGGCGGGGAAGGGGAGGTACCGCGTCACCTCGGGCAGAGCGCAGTAGCGACCGATCGCCTCACGGTCGCTGTCCAGCACCGCACGGAGCACGAGCCGGTCTGTCCGCAGGGGCAGCGGAGGGGGCCCAAGGTGCGGCGGTGACGGTTCGCTTCCCACGCTGGCGAGGGTACGACGTCTGCCCTCGTCCGGGCACGACTAGCATGTGCCGTCGCGTGCCCGTCGGGCCGCGAACAACCGCAGGATCATTGAGAGAGGTCGAGACCGTGCCGACTGGCAAGGTGAAGTGGTACGACACGGAGAAGGGCTTCGGCTTCCTCTCCCAGGACGACGGCGCGGACGTCTACGTGCGCTCCGACGCGTTGCCCGAGGGCGTCACCACCCTCAAGGCAGGCACCAAGGTCGAGTTCGGCATCGCGCAGGGTCGCCGCGGCGACCAGGCGCTCCAGGTCCGCCTCATCGACGCGCCCGCCTCGGTCTCCCGCAACCAGCAGCAGGCCCGGCGCAAGTCGCCCGAGGACATGGTCCTGATCGTCGAGGACCTGATCCGCCTGCTCGACGGCGTCGGCGAGGCCTACCGTCACGGTCGCCACCCGGACCGTCGTACGGCGCAGCCTGTCGCCAAGGTGCTCCGCGCCCTCGCCGACGAGCTCGAGCTGTAACGACGGGTCGAGGGCGTCAGACCCGGACCCTTGGCCCGGGTTGAGCCGTGGGCTTGCGGGCCGGGTTGGTCTTCAGCACGAAGAAGGCCCAGGCGGTCAGCAGGACCGCGGCGAACGCCAGCCCGAGGTTGTTGACGGCCGGGTAGGACAGGATCACGCCGAGGAACCCGCCGACCACCCATGCCAGCTGGAGCGTGGTGTCGCCCTTGGCGAACGCGCTCGCGTGTGCCCGCACCGGTACCCCGGTCTGGATGGTGGAGTCCAGGGAGACCTTCGCGAGGTACTGCATCAGGCCGACGGTCAGGCCGAGCAGGATGAGCGGCAGCAGGCTGTAGAAGATGGTTGCCAACACCAGCGCCACGATGTCGGCGAGCAGCGCGACGACGACCATCACGGCCGGATTGATCTTGCGGGCCAGCGACGCGACGACGATGCCGACCGTGTTGCCGAGACCCGCGGCGCCGATGACCAGCCCCACGAGGATGGTCGACTTGGTCTTGGTCTCCCAGCCGTCGAGCGGCTCCGTGGCCAGCACGAACGTCATGAACATGGTGAGGAAGCCCGACAGCAGACGCGGGCCGCAGTTGGCCCGGAGTGCGAACGCCACGCGCGGAGGCAGGCCCGCCCGTCGGGCGCCGGTCACCGAGTCACGGTGGCCGTCCACGGACTCCTCGCCGCTCGAGGAGTCGACCTCGGCGGGCAGCACGATCGCGGCGACCGTGCCGACGATGAACACCAGGAAGGCGTAGCGGCAGGCCCACTCCGGGCCGATCCAGTACGCCGCGCCGGCGAGCGGCGCCGAGACGCAGGCACCCACGACGCCGGCGAGCGCGACGCGGCCGTTGGCCTTCACCAGGGTGATCTCGTGCGGGAGCAGACGGGGTACGGCGGACGCCTTCGCGACGCCGTACGCCTTCGAGGAGACCAGGACGCCCAGGGCGGCGACGTAGAACCAGGGTGATCCGTCGCCGAGGGTCCCGGCCAGCACCCAGCACAGGAACGCACGCAGGGCGAAGGTCGCACCGATCGCCCAGCGGCGTCCGTGGCTGAACCGGTCGAGGAACGGTCCGATCAGGGGCGCGACGATCGCGAACGGCACCATCGTCAGGCCCAGGAACAGCAGCACCGGGCCGCGTTCGCCACTCGTGGCACCGGCGAAGAAGACCGTGCCTGCCAGCGCGATGGCGAAGGCGGAGTCGCCGGCGGCGTTGCAGGCGGCCAGTTCGATGAGTCGCTTGAGTCCCGATCGCTCCGCACCTTGCGCACCCGCCGCCTTGCGGGCCTGGCGGAATGTCGCCCGGCTGGCGCGACCAGTGACCACGGCCGTGGCCTTCAGCCCGCGCGCCGTCGCCTTGGCGCCGGTGCCGAGGCCGGTGCCGACGGCCCGCATGGATCCGGTCTCGGAGAAATCGGCGTCGGGATCGTGCGGTGCCGGACCGGCCGACCCCGGGGGCGGAGGCGGCGGAGGAGGCGGGGGAGGCGGGTAGTGGGGCTGTTCCGGACGCGGTCCACCCGCCGGAGGGCGGGGTTCGGATCCGTGCGAGCTCACGGTGTCCATCTTGCCTGTTGCCCCCGCAGGTACACCCCCGGGCTTGCCGAGGCAGGCCCCGACGTGACGAGCATCGCCTGAATGAGGGATGCTGTGCCCCGTGTCCACCCTCGAGCGCAAGCTGACCGACGCCGTCACCGCTGAGGCGGTCGATGAAGCGCGCACCGCGCTGCTCAACGAGGTCGACGCTGCCGACGTGGGCGAGCACCTGGGCCACCAGGTCGACGGCCTGCGCGTCGTCACCCACCTGTTCGGCTGCAGCCGCAAGGGCTACCTCGGCTGGCAGTGGGCCGTGACGCTCACTCGCGCCTCGCGTCAGCGCAAGGTGACCGTGGTCGAGGTCGTGCTCCTTCCCGGCGCCGAAGCGATCGTTGCGCCCGCCTGGGTGCCCTACCGCGACCGCCTGCAGCCCGGCGACCTCTCGCCCGGTGACCTGCTGCCCGTCGACGACGAGGACCCGCGCCTGGTGCCGACGTACTCGTTCGGCGACGACCCGCTCGACGCCGACGAGAAGGCGCAGATCCGTGAGGTGGCCAAGGACCTCGGTCTCGGCCGTGTGCGCGTGCTCTCCCCGGAGGGCCGCGACCTGGCCGCCGAGCGGTGGTACGACGGCGAGTCCGGCCCCGAGGCCGCCATCGCCAAGTCGGCACCCCACCAGTGCTACTCCTGCGGCTTCCTGGTGCGTCTGTCCGGACCCCTCTCGGAGATGTTCGGTGTGTGCGCCAACGGCGACGCCAACGACGATGCCCGCGTGGTCGCGTTCAAGCACGGCTGTGGTGCGCACTCCGAGGTCCGACTGAGCAAGCGGCAGCAGTCGCAGCCGCCGGCTCCGCCGGTCGTCGACACCATCGGCATCGAGGACCTCGAGACGTTCTAGGTGTACCCGGCCATCACGTTGGTGACAGTCGGCTGATCGGCGGAAGGCCGTCGAGTGCGCTGTGGCGGCGTTGAGTGTTGTAGAGCTCGAGCCATGGCGCAAGGGCATTGGTCCGGTCGTCGTTGGTGAGGAAGACC
>JAPLCC010000011.1 GCA_026392415.1 Propionibacteriales bacterium | reverse complement strand
GTCGTCGGCAGCGGCCTGGACGGGTGCGTCGTTGGCGGGCTTCGCCTGCTCCTCGATCACCTTGGCGTCGGCGAAGGCCGCGCCCGGGGTGGGTGCCGGGTTGTTCTCGGGCTTCGGCTCGGGCTTGGCCTCGGGGGCCGGGTCGGGCTTCGGCTCCGGCTTCGGCTCGGGCTGCGGAGCCGGGTCCGGCTCGGGCGCCGGAGCGGGCGTCTCCGTGACCGCAGGCGTCCCGCCACCGTCGTCGGGCGTCACGTCGTCAGCGAAGCTGGGCGTGACCATGGCCGTGATGGCCAGCAGCGCGGTCGGAACGACCAGCGCGAGGCGGCCGCCCCGCGAGTAATGGCGGCGCGCAGGCCGCGAAGAGTTGAGCATCGTGTGTCCCCACGTTTGTCGGGCGCGGTGGTCCGCGACCTCGTCGTACAAAAAATCAGGCATCGGATTGCAATCCCACTCACAACCGACCCATTCATGAACGTAAACGACGCCCGCGGGCCAAAGTCCCGAATTCGGCAGAATTAACCAACCGTCGCCATGACTTACGTCTCAGCGCCTCAGATCGGCCAACGCCTTGCGGGCCGCGAGGTGGCCGCACATCCCGTGGGCGCCTGCTCCAGGAGGCGTCGCGGCCGAACAGAGATAGACCCCGTCGACGCCCGTGGAGTACGGCGAGAGGCCGGCCCGCGGACGGAAGACCAGTTGCCGTGCGTCGTTCGCGCCAGTGGTGATGTCGCCGCCGACCCAGTTCACGTTGTGCCGGGTCATGCCGACGGCGGAGCGCACGTGGGTGGCCAGGATCCGCTCCCGGAAACCGGGAGCGTGCTGCTCGATGCGCGCGATGATCGCCTCCGTCACGACGTCCTCCGGTCCGTCGTACCCGGCGGGGACGTGGGCGTAGGAGTACAGCGGATGGGTGTCGCCGACCGAGCGGGACGGGTCCGCGAGCCACTGCTGGCCGACCAGCACGAAGGGCCGCTCGGGCAGCACGCCCCCGGCGATGGAGCGCTCGGCGGCGACGGTCTCCTCGAATCGGCCACCGAGGTGCACGGTGCCGGCGCGACGGGCCGGCTCGTAGGACCACGGCACGCCCTCGGCGATCGCGAAGTCGACCTTGAAGGCGCCGGGTCCGTGCCGGAACCGCCGGAACCCGCGACGCACCCGGCCGGGCACCCGGTCACCGAGGATCCCGAGGGCGGCCCCCGGGGTCGTGTCGAGCAGGACCAGGTCGGCGTCCGCGATCTCGTCGTACGTCGTGACGGTGCGACCCGTCTCGGTCGTGACGTCGAACTCCTCGCACCTGCGCAGGACAGCATCACGGATGGCGGAGGAGCCCCCCTCCGCGACGGGCCAGCCGAACGCGTGGGCGGCGGTGGTCAGCGCGACACCGATGGCCGACGACAGCGGCCGGTCCAGCCGGTTGAAGGCGTGGGCCGCGACGCCTCCGAACAGCGCCCGTGCGGGGTCCTCCCGCCAGCGGCGGCCCAGCCAGGTGGCGGGCGGCGCGGAGTAGGCACCGAAGCGGGCCAGGTGGACCGGATGCCGCGGCAGGTGCAGCATCGGTTGAAGGAACTCGCCGCTGATCGTGCCGAACCGCTCCGCCAACGGACCGAAGGTGCGTTGCCACCGGGCCCCGTCGGCCCCGAGTCCGGCTGCGGTCTCCGCGACCGAGCGCAGCAGCACCGCGCCGCTGGAACCTTCGAGCGGGTGGGCCAGCTCGGCGTCGGCCCAGAGCCACTTCAGCCCGGCGCCCGCCAGGTCGAAGTCCCGCCCGAAGGAGGAGCCGAGCCCGAACGGGTGGAAGGCCGAGCACTCGTCGTGCACGAGTCCCGGCAAGGTGAGCTCGGCGGAGCGCACGCCGCCACCGAGGACATCGGCGGCCTCGATGACCTTCACCTGCACGCCGGCCGCGGCCAGCGTCAGCGCGGCAGCCAGCCCGTTCGGGCCGCTGCCCACGACAACAGCAGAGGTCACGCGCTGGCCCCGGTCACCGGCGCCTCCGCGCGCCAGGTCACCTCGAGCGGGATGGGACCCTCGGGCAGCCACGGCTGCTGGGCGACCGCGTCGGCCACCCGCCAGGTCCCGCGCTCGACGACGCCGAGCGCGGCGTCGATGACGCGGTACTCCTGCACCCGTTTGTGGACCGGCTGCGACTCGACGAAGACCACGACCAGCTCGCCGGGCTCGAACCCGACGCGCGCCTGGATGGCCGCGATCATCCGGTCGTCGTGCAGGTGCCCGTCGCCGAAGTTCCAGCCACGGACCCAATTGGACATGAACTCGCCCTCGCGGATCGTGCGCTGGTCGATGTCGTCGTACCGGTCGAGCAGGACGCTGAACAACCCGCGGCCTTGGCTGTGCAGGGAGCGCCACCCGGCGATCAGCGACATGCAGACCTCGGCGGTCGGACGGTCGTACTTCAGCAGGTTCATCAACTGGTCGGTCATCGGCGGAGCCGGGAGGTCGAGCTTCTTCATCTTCTCCTCTGCGCCCGGGGCGAAGGCCCAGACCGCCGAGGCCCAGTTGCCGGCGTACTGCCGCAGGGAGGCGAGGAAGGAGACCTTGTCCGGGCGCAGGTTGCCGACCACCGGGGAGACCAGCATCGCCGCGGCGATCAGGACGAGCAGCCACGGCTCGCTGAAGTCGGTCAGGGCGTAGCCGTCGCTGGCGTGATGGCCCAGGAACAGGAACACCGCGAGGAAGGCGAAGAGCACGTTCCACTCCAGCGGCACCGCCAGCGGGAACGTCATCGTGATGAACAGGTGGAAGATCACCATCACCCCGACAGCGAGCAGGGTGACCGTCTCGTTGGTGGAGAACAGCAGGACCAGCGGCGTCAGGATCTCCACGCAGGTGCCGCCGAAGTGGGCCAGGCCCCAGGAGAACTTCGAGGGACGCAGGTCGTCGGGGGCGTTGCGGTAGTGCAGGCGCCGGATGAACTTGCCCGGCACGAACGGCGCGTTCGACACCATCGGCGGGATCACGTTGGCGAAGTGGAGGCCGAATTTCGAAAAGCCGGCACCGATCCACACGGTCACGATGAGGACCTTCGCCGCGATGATGAAGTCGGCACCGTCGAGCAGCGCCGTGAAGATCAACGCCGGGAGGTACTGCTCCCCGCGCGCCGCAAGGAACACGATCGAGTCGCGCAGTCCGTTGACGACCAGCAGTACGGCGGCCAGGGCGGCCAGGGCGGCCGGCACCCGGTCGCCCTGCCACACCACTGCAGTGACGAGGGAGACCAGCAGGGCGGCGTACAGGGCGATGTCGACGGGAGTGCGGCTGTCGCCCGCGGTGCCGGGGATCCAGCGCCACGGCGCGACCCGGATCGTTCCGGGGCGCAGCCAGTAACGCGCGCCGCCGGTGAACGGCTTGAAGTGGGCGCAGAGCGGTCCCCAGGCGCCACCGAAGCCGACGACTTCCATCAGGAGGGTCCAGGCGACTGCCTTCTGGTAGACCACCGGCTCCTTCCACCACTGGTCGAGGTTGCCCAGGCCGCCGAGGTCGCTGGTGGCGGAGATGATCAGCAGACCGCCCAGGGCGTACCAGACCGTCACCTTGAGGATGTAGATCAGGTGGACGTAGCGGGGCGTGCCGAAGCCGTAGTCCGCCCAGAAGGTCGCGGCGATCCGGATCCGCTCGCGCAACGGCAGCGCCGCATGGGCGATCGGATCGACGTCGGGGAGGACCGCTCTGATCAGGGGCATGGAGCGACTCTAGGGATGCCTGTGGCGCCGGTCACTGGATCGGGAGCACAATGCAGTCGTGAGGTCGACGGGAACAGATGGCACCCCATGAGCGCTGCGGAGCATGCCAGCGCTGCCTTCGACCGTGCCTGGAGTGACCGGGTCGCCACCCTCGGCTCGACGATGGCGGGCCAGCTGCCGGCGCTGACCGACCGCCTGCACGACGGCCTCCTGACGAACATCCCCGACCTGAAGAGCGATCCGGTCCTCGAGGACCTGCTGCGCAGCAGCGTCGACGCCAACCTCGAGACGGTCGCGCACCTCCTTCAGCACGACCTCGACGTGGAGGACGCGACCGTGCCGGTGGCGGCGCGGGAGTACTCCCGCCGCCTCGCCCAGCGCGGCGTGCCGTTGACGGCACTGGTCCGGGCCTACCGGCTCGGTCAGCAGTGGATCTCGGACTGGTCCTTCCAGGAGATCAGCGACAAGGAGCAGGATCCCGACGTCGCCTACCGCGCGATCCAGGAAATGATCACGGTCACCTTCCGCTACATCGACCGGATCACCGAGCAGGTCATCGCGGCCTACGAGACCGAGCGCAAGAAGTGGCTCGCCCACCAGAACACCGTGCGCACGCAACTGCTCGAGCAGCTGCTGGCGGGCGAGCCGATCGACGCGGTCACCGCCGAGACCACGCTCGGGCACCGGATGCGCCAACACCACGTCGGAGCGGTGCTCTGGGCGGTGGACGCCGCCACCGATGCGCTCGGCGATCTCGAGCGGCTGGCCGGCTCCATCGCCCAGGAGATCGGTGCCCTCGGCGCTCCGTTCGTGACTCCGCGCGACCGTTCGACGGCCTGGGCGTGGTTTCCGATGGGCAGTTCCTCGACGCCCCCCGAGCTCCCCGACACCCTGCTGGCGAAGGGCGGGCCGATCCGGGTCGCCCTCGGGGCGCCGGCCTCCGGTGTGGCCGGGTTCCGCACCACGCACGACCAGGCGATGGCGGCGGCGTACGTCGCCCGGCTCGCTGGCGAGCGAGGGCAGCGGGTGACGTCGTACGCCGCCGGCGGGCTGCGGGCGGCCACCCTGCTGGCCGCCGACCTCGGGGGCAGCCGCAGGCTGGTCACCGACGTGCTCGGCGACCTCGCGTCGGCCGACGACGGTGCGACCCGGCTGCGCGACACCCTGCTCGTCTTCCTCGACTCGGGCGGCAGCTACCTCACGACGGCCGAGCAACTGCACCTGCACAAGAACACCGTGCGTTACCGCGTGGAGAAGGCTGTCGAACTGCGCGGCCGGGGCCTGGACGTTGCTCCTCTGGAGCTGCACCTGGCCCTGCTCGCGTGCCACTGGCTCGGCGACGCGGTGCTCGCACCGACGAACTGACGGCCCTTCCGGGCTTTGTACCCCGGGTCCAATTCGCGGTCCGGACTTCGTCGCGGCGCTCCGACGACGCGAGGGCGTTGCCCCACCAGACTCGTGGCCACCGAGATGTTCCTTCGCCGCGATCCCCACGGAGCCCACCATGACCGACCTGCTGCAACTGCTGCCGATCTACCTGTTCATGCTGATCCCGGTCTGGATCCCGCTCATCGCCATGACGATCGGCGGTCTCCGCGACGCGATCTCGGCCCCGGCACGCCGGGTCGCCGCCCAGCCCCGCGCAGGCCACGCCGCACGGAAGGTCAGCCCCGCCGGTCCTCGGGTCCCCGCGGCAGGAACTGCTGCGTGAGCGCAGGCCACGCCTCGGCGATCAGCACCTCCATGTCGAGGTTCGTCGCCTTCTGGACGTAGGTCTTGTTGAGCTCGGTGTCGATGACCTTGAGCACGAACCGACGCAGCTCACCGTCGATGCCGGCGATCTTGCGGATCATCGACCCCCGGCGGGTGTCGGTGTGGAGCTGGAGCTGGATCTGCTCCTCGGTCGGAGTCCGGAGCTCGAGGCGCAGCTTCAGCGGCTCCTCGGTGTGCACGACCAGCACCAGCGGGATGACGACCTCGCCGTTGAAGGTCAGCCGGTCCATCGGCAGGTCGAGATCGAAGACCACGCTGATGGGCAGGTTGATCGCGTAGGTCAGCAGCTCGGCAGGGACCTCGTGGCCCGTGGTCGGGTGAAAGGTCCCGACGAAGCTGATGCTCGCGAACGCGCGGCCGGGTCCGGCCCCGATCGGTCCCAGGGCGATCTGGTCACCCAGCACCTGGTCGACCGTCGCGAGGATGCGATCGAGGTGCAGCACCCGCCGGACCCAGTTCACACCGAAGCGTTCGTACGACGACGGCGTGTCGTCGTACAGCACGGGCGCGGGCACGTCGGCCATCCCCATCAGTCCGTCGACCACGCGTTCCCCCCTTGCCGCCGAGGAGAGGAATACCCCCATCAGCGTTGATGATTCTCGTACACGGTGCCACAAGTTGTCGCTCCAGGGGCCGCTTCCGTAACGCGTCGTACGCCACAAGGACTCGGAACGCGGTACTCGACCGTGCGAGACTCGGCGCTCGACGACGACAGGGAGCACCGATGAGCGAGGCCGTGGCGGTGCGCTACCCCACGCCCGCCGTCGTCCGCACCGCTGACGTGGCTGCCAAGGGCATGCTGGTGCTGCTCCTGCTGCTCGTCGTGATCGACCCCGACGGCAGCAATCTGCGCAACAAGGCCGCCGAGGCGCGGGCCATCGGCTACCCGCTCATCTCCTTCACCGTGCCGGTGATCTGGCTGCTCGCGTGGAAGGAACGGGCGTCCTTCCCATGGGTGCCCGACCTGCTGGTGACGCTGACCTGTTTCACCGACATCCTCGGCAACCGGATGGACCTCTACGACTCGATCGTGTGGTTCGACGACCTCATGCACTTCGTCAACACCGGCCTGATCGCGGCGACCGTGATCCTGCTGACCTTGCACCACAGCGCCAGCCGGATCCGTGTCGTCGAGCGCGCCCTGGCCGTCGGGGCGACCTCGGCGATCGTGTGGGAGCTCGCCGAGTTCTACGCCTTCATCAGCGGGGGTGCCGAGCACGCGTTCGCCTACGAGGACACCCTCGGCGACCTGGCTCTCGGCACGCTGGGATCCGTCGTCGCCGGTCTGGCGATCCACGCGCTGTGGCGCAGCGGCCAGCTGCGCGAGTCGGCGCCCCAGCTCGGTCGCTAGGCCAGCCGCTGCTCCGCGGCCACACCGAGACCGCGCGCGGCCGCCGAGATCGCCCGGGCGAGGTCGCGGTCGGCGGTCGTGAGGGTGCCGGTGTCGTGCGTCGAGAGGCTGACGCCGACCTTCGGGTAGGTGAGCGTCAGGTCGGGGTGGTGGTTGACCTGCTCCGCCAGCCGGCCGATCTCGTTGACGAGCGCCAGCCCGCTGACGAAGGAGCCGGTGGCAAAGCTCGCCACGACCTCGACGCCGACGACCTGCCAGTCCTCGACGCCCTCAGCGGCCTGAAACTCCTCGGCAGTGAGCACCTCATAGTTGCGTCCCATGCGATCGACGCTACCTCCGGTCCTGTCACCCGGCGTGGACGTGCGGTCGACGCCTGGGGTCCTTCTCGGCGCGCCGCACGACCTCGCGGGTCAACGGCGCCACCTCGCCCGTCCCGAACAGCAGGAACCGCGCCATCTGGAGGAGCGGGCTGCCCTCGGTCCACTCGAAGTACATGTGCGGGCGGACCCCCGATCGCTCGCGCAGGTCGAGCAGCAGGGCCGCGAGCGCATTGGGGATGGTGGCGGCGTGCACCCTCAGCACGCGGAACTGCCCGTGGACGACGGACCCCTCGACGGCGATCCGGCTCTCGAAGTCGGAGTAGTCCTCGACGACGACCTCGACGAACACCAGGTCCCCGCCGTTCTGCAGGTCGTGGGAATCGACGATCTGTCGCACTTTCGCACGGTACGAGCCGACGTCGCGGTGCTCCGGGTCATGGGCGACCAGCCGGAGCGTGCGACGCGCACAGTCGCGAATGAACGCGTCCGCCTTGGCGTCGTACTCGATCTCGGTGGTGCGCAGCTCCAGCGAGCGCGTCAGTCGGGAGAGCAGCGAGACCGCGATGATCGCGGCGATGAAGCACGCACCGATCTTCACGCCGTCGGGCCGTTCGTAGATGTTATCGAGCGTCGTGTAGGTGAAGACGGCCGCGATCAGGGTGAAGCCGATCGTCCAGCCGCGCTGGCGCGCCTTGCGCGCAGCGAGCGCCACCGCGACGCTCGCTGAGGTGATGAGCACCAGGACACCGGTGGCATAGGCGCCACCCTGTGCGTCGACGTCGGCATCGAAGATCCAGGTGATCAGGAACGCGGTCGCGGTCAGGATGCAGACCAGCGGCTTCACCGCTCCCGCCCATTCCGGGGCCATGCCGTAGCGGGGCAGGTAGCGCGGGATGAGGGCGAGCATGGCGGCCATCGCCGAGGCACCGGCGAACCAGAGGATCAGGATGGTCGAGACGTCGTAGGCGGTGCCGAACACGTCGCCGAGGTACTCGTGGGCGAGGTACGCCAGTGCACGGCCGTTGGCCTCGCCGCCGTCCTCGAACGCCTCGGTCGGGATGAGCAGCGTGGTGACCAGGCTGGAGGCGATCAGGTAGATGCTCATGATCAACGCCGCAGTGGTGAGCAGCCGCTTGGTGTTGCGGATCCGTACGGCGGGTCGCACCGCATCGTCGTCGGGAGCTCCCTTGACGTGGCCCATCACCGCGACGCCCGTCTCGAAGCCGGAGAGACCGAGAGCCAGCTTCGGGAACAGCGTCAACGACACCGCGATCATCAGCGCGATGTTGCCGTGCTCCGCCGTCAGCGAGGTGGACCAGTCGGTGACGACATGGCCGTTCTGGATCACGTGCACGGCGCTGACGCCGATCACGACCGCATTGAGCAACAGGTAGCTGACCACCAGGACGACCGCGACACCGACAGCCTCCTTGAAGCCACGGAGGAACACCCCACCGAGCAGGGCGATCAGGCCCAGGGTGATCCAGAGCTCCTGTCCGTGGAGGGCGTCAGGGACGTGCGGGTTCTCGACGACGTGCGCGCTCGCGTCGGCGGCGGACAACGTGATGGTGATGATGAAGTCGGTCATCGCGAAGCCGAGCAGCACGAGCACGAAGATCTTGCCGCGCCACATCGGGAGCAACCGCTCCAGCATCGCGATCGAGCCCTGGCCGTGCGGGCTCTCCTGCGCCACACGGCGGTAGACGGGCAGCGCCCCGAACAGGGTGAGCAACACCAGGATGATCGTCGCCAGCGGGCTGAGCAGGCCAGCCGCGAGGAAAGCGATGCCCGGTTGGTAGCCCAGGGTGGAGAAGTAGTCGACGCCGGTCAGGCACATCACCTGCCACCAGGGGCGGGTGTGCTTGTCCGGATCGCTCTCGGAGGTACTCACGACAGGAGTCAATCGGTCTGCCTGACTCCCTGCGGCTCGTCCTAACAGGTTCCTAACACGGTGGGAGCGAGGTCACAGGCCTGTTAGGCCTTGTCAGGACGACGTTAGCGGGGCGTTAGGACCGGGGCTGACGCCCCGGAACCGGCGAAGACTCCACCACATGACATCCGTCCAGACCCTTCATCGGCGCGGTGAGCCGAGGGCGATCGACGAGCCAGCGGTCCGGTTCGGCCTCGCCGGCTTCGCGCTCTTCGCCTTCGTCGGTGTCGTCGCCGCCGTCGATCCCCCGGCCGCCGTTGGCGTGCTGTTGTTGCTCGGCGCAGCGATGAGCCTCAGCACCTTTCTTGATCGCGCCTCGGCCAGCGGAATCGGCTTTGCCGGATGGGCATTCGCCGAAGGCTTCGCCTTGCACGACTACGGCCAGTTGCGGCTCACGCAGCCCGACCTCTGGCTGATGGCGGCCTTCGTGCTGGCCTGCCTCGCGACGTCGGTCCTGCGGAGGAAGCCGTGAACGACGTCCTCTTCCTCTCACTGGTCGTCGCGTTCTTCGCCGTGGCCTTCCTGATCCTGATCGCTCTCGACCGATGGTGAGTCTCTCCGCATGAGCATCGAAAACGTCATCGCGCTGGTCATCAGCGCCATCCTTCTCGGCTATCTCGTGGCCACCCTCGTCTTCCCGGAGCGTTTCTAGAATGAACGACACCCTGGCCGGCCTGTTGCAGGTCGGCGCCCTGATCGCCGCACTGGCGCTGTGTTACCGCCCCCTGGGCAGCTACATGGCCCACGTGTTCACCACCGAGCGCGACCTGCGCGTGGAGCGTGTGATCTACCGCCTGGTGGGCGTGGACCCGCGGGCCGACCAGGCGTGGAAGACCTACGCCGTCGCGCTGCTGGCGTTCTCCTTCGCTGGCGTCGTCCTGCTGTACGCCGTCCAGCGGTTGCAGTCCGGCCTGCCGTGGTCCCTGGGCTTCCCGGAGGTGGCTCCCGACCTCGCCTTCAACACGGCGGTCTCGTTCGTCACGAACACCAACTGGCAGGCCTACTCCGGCGAGGCCACGATGGGACACCTGGCCCAGATGGGCGGACTTGCGGTCCAGAACTTCCTGTCCGCCGCGGTGGGTCTGTGCGTCGCCGTGGCACTGATCCGCGGATTCGCCCGCTCCCACACGGGACGGCTGGGCAACTTCTGGGTCGACCTGACCCGCGGCGTGATCCGGATCCTGCTGCCCCTCGCACTCGTCGCGGCCGTGGTGCTGATCCTGCTCGGCGTCGTCCAGAACCTCTCCGGCGGCGTGGATGTGTCGACCTTGTCCGGCGGCAACCAGACCCTGCCCGGCGGACCGGTGGCCTCGCAGGAGGCGATCAAGGAGCTCGGGACCAACGGTGGCGGCTTCTTCAACGCCAACGCGGCCCATCCCTTCGAGAACCCCGGTGCCGTCAGCAACCTGTTCGAGATCTTCCTGCTGCTGCTGATCCCGGTCTGCCTGACCCGCACCCTCGGCGAAATGGTCGGGGACCTGCGCCAGGGCTACGCGATCCTCGCGACGATGACGGTCATCTGGGTCGTCATGCTCGCCGCGGTGTGGGCCATCGAGGCCGCGCACCCGACCGCGGCCTACGACCTGGCGGGCTCTGCCATGGAGGGCAAGGAGACCCGCTTCGGCGTACCCGGGTCCAGTCTGTACGCCGTCTCGACCACCGGCACCAGCACCGGAGCAGTCAACTCCTTCCACTCCTCGTTCTCGCCGGTCGGCGGTGGCCTGTTGATGCTCAACATGGGGCTCGGCGAGGTCGCGCCCGGCGGCGTCGGCACCGGTCTCTACGGCATCCTCGTCATGG
This sequence comes from Propionibacteriales bacterium, assembly GCA_026392415.1. Classification (GTDB taxonomy): domain Bacteria; phylum Actinomycetota; class Actinomycetes; order Propionibacteriales; family Nocardioidaceae; genus Nocardioides. Next base: position 218,721 of record JAPLCC010000011.1, on the reverse strand, counting down.
CGATCCTCACCGTGTTCATTGCCGGCCTGATGGTGGGCCGGACCCCCGAACTACTGGGCAAGAAGCTGCGCGCCGGCGAGATGAAGCTGGTCGCTCTCAACATCTTGACCATGCCGCTGCTGGTGCTCGGCTTCACCGGCCTGGCCCTCGCCCTGTCGGGCCCACGTGAGTCCATCCTCAACGCGGGCCCGCACGGCCTCAGCGAGGTCCTCTACGCCTACATGTCCGGTGCCAACAACAACGGCTCCGCGTTCGCGGGCCTGTCTGCCAACACGCCGTTCTTCAACATCACCCTCGGGGTGGCGATGCTGGCCGGTCGGTTCATCCCGATCATCCTGACGCTCGCCCTGGCCGGCGCCCTGTCGAAACAGGCGACCGTGCCGCGAACCAGCGGCACGCTGCCGACCAACGGGCCGCTGTTCGTCGGCATGCTCGCCACGGTCGTTCTGATCGTGGCCGGGCTGACCTTCTTCCCCGCCCTCGCTCTCGGCCCGCTGGCGGAGGGCCTGTGAGCACCCGCGCCCCTGATTCCCGACCGGAGACATCGATGTCCACCCTGACCGAGCCCACCACGCCTGCCGCAGACGAGAGCCCCGTCGCGGACACCTCACGACGCGTGGGCGGAGGCCTGCTCGACCCCCGCACCCTGGTCACCTCCTTGCCCGAAGCGCTCCGGAAGCTCGACCCCCGGGTGTTGGTGCACACCCCGGTCATGTTCGTCGTCGAGGTGGGGGCCGGTCTGTGCACCGTGCTCGCGATCCTCGATCCGTCGGTGTTCAACTGGGCGATCACCGTGTGGTTGTGGCTGACCGTCGTGTTCGCGAACCTCGCCGAGGCCGTCGCCGAAGGCCGCGGTCGCGCCCAGGCGGCCACCTTGCGCCGCGCCAAGACCGAGACGACCGCCCGCCGACTGCTGGCCAGCGGACAGCTCGAGGACGTCTCCGCCACCGCGTTGCGCATCGGCGACCACGTCGTCGTCGAGGCAGGCCAGATCATCCCCGGTGACGGTGACGTCATCGAAGGAGTGGCCAGCGTCGACGAGTCGGCGATCACCGGCGAATCCGCTCCGGTGATCCGCGAATCGGGCGGCGACCGCTGCTCGGTGACCGGCGGCACCAAGGTGCTGTCCGACCGGATCGTCGTCCAGGTCACCACCAACCCCGGGGAGAGCTTCATCGACCGGATGATCGCGCTCGTCGAAGGCGCCAGCCGTCAGAAGACCCCCAACGAGATCGCGCTCAACATCCTGCTCTCGAGCCTGACCATCATCTTCCTGGCCGCCACGGTGACCCTGAAGCCGCTGGCGATCTACTCCGGCGCCGACCAGGACCTGCTCGTCCTGGTCGCCCTGCTGGTGTGCCTGATCCCGACGACCATCGGGGCGCTGCTGAGCGCGATCGGCATCGCCGGCATGGACCGCCTGGTCCAGCACAACGTGCTGGCGATGTCGGGGCGCGCGGTCGAGGCGGCCGGGGACGTGAACACCCTGCTCCTCGACAAGACGGGCACGATCACGCTGGGCAACCGGGAGGCCGCGGAGTTCCTTCCCGTCGAGACCGTCGCGGCCGCCGTACTGGCTGATGCGGCGCAGCTGGCCTCCCTCGCCGACGAGACCCCCGAGGGCCGGTCGGTGGTCGTCCTCGCGAAGCGTTCCTACGGCCTTCGTGAACGCTCGGAGGGCGAGCTGCCCGGCCTCACCTTCGTCCCGTTCTCGGCGCAGACGCGGATGTCCGGCGTGGACCTCGGCGAGCGGGAGATCCGCAAGGGTGCGGCATCGGCCGTGACGGCATGGGTCCGTGAGCGCGGCGGACAGACCGGGGAGGAAGTCGGCACGATCGTCGATGCGATCGCCTCCTCCGGCGGCACCCCGCTGGTCGTGGCCGAGCAGCGTCACGACGAACCGGCCCGCGTCCTGGGTGTCATCCACCTCAAGGACGTGGTCAAGGAAGGCATGCGCGAGCGCTTCGAGGAGATGCGCCGGATGGGCATCCGCACCGTGATGATCACCGGTGACAACCCGCTGACCGCCCGCGCCATCGCCGAGGAGGCCGGCGTCGACGACTTCCTCGCCGAGGCGACGCCCGAGGAGAAGATGGCGCTGATCAAGCGGGAACAGGAAGGCGGGCGGCTGGTCGCGATGACCGGCGACGGCACCAACGATGCACCCGCACTGGCGCAGGCAGACGTCGGCGTCGCGATGAACACCGGGACCTCCAGTGCCAAGGAGGCCGGCAACATGGTCGACCTCGACTCCAACCCGACGAAGCTCATCGAGATCGTGGAGATCGGCAAGCAACTGCTGATCACGCGGGGGGCGCTGACGACGTTCTCCATCGCCAACGACGTCGCCAAGTACTTCGCGATCATCCCCGCGATGTTCGGTGGCGTGTACGCCGGCCTCGACACGCTCAACGTGATGCGGCTCGACTCACCCGAGTCGGCCATCCTGTCCGCGGTCATCTTCAACGCGCTGGTGATCGTGGCGCTGATCCCGCTTGCCCTGCGCGGCGTGCGGTATCGACCCTCGAGCGCCGCTTCGATGCTGCGCCGCAACCTGGCCATCTACGGCCTCGGGGGCGTCGTGGCCCCGTTCATCGGCATCAAGGCCATCGACCTGCTGGTGTCCACCATCCCCGGCATCGGCTGAAGGAGACGACGACATGACCACCACCTCCACCCTTCGCGGTGCGCTCACCCAGCTCGGCGCCGCGGCGCGCGCACTGGCCGTGATGACGCTGCTGCTCGGCCTGGCCTACCCCCTCGCGCTCACCGGCTTCGCCCAGGCGGTCGTCCCGGGCCGGGCTGACGGCTCCCTGGTCGAACGTGACGGCCAGGTCGTGGGCTCGACCCTCATCGGCCAGTCCTTCGCCGGCGACAGGTCCTACTTCCAGTCGCGGCCCTCGGCCGCAGGTGAGGGCTACGACGCCCTGTCCAGCTCCGCTTCCAACCTGTCCCCCGCGAACCCGGAGTTCGTCGCCGAGGTCCGCCAGCGGATCAAGGATGTCGCGGCCTTCGACGGCATCTCGCCCGCAGACGTGGCCCCCGATGCGGTGCTGGCCAGCGGGTCCGGCCTGGACCCGCACATCTCACCGGCCTACGCCGCGCAGCAGGTGACCCGGGTGGCCGAGGAGCGCGGCCTGAGCGTCGAGGTCGTGCGTGACCTCGTGGCCGACAGCACCGCGGGCCGGGTGCTCGGATTCCTCGGTGAGCCGCGCGTCAACGTGCTCGAGCTGAACCTCGCCCTCGACGCCGTGTCCGATCGGGGACACTGAGCACATGAAGCGTGGTCGGCTGCGGGTCTACCTCGGTGCGGCGCCTGGCGTGGGCAAGACCTACGCGATGCTCGGTGAGGCGCGCCGCCGACTCGATCGCGGAACCGATGTCGTCGTGGGCTTCGTCGAGACCCATGGCCGCACCCACACGGCCGACATGCTCGCCGGTCTCGAGACGATCCCCCGGCGGACCGTGAATCATCGCGGTGCCCTGCTCGACGAGATGGATCTCGACGGCGTACTGCGACGGAACCCGAAGGTGGTCCTGGTCGACGAGCTGGCGCACACCAACGTCCCGGGGTCTCGCAATGCAAAGCGCTGGGAGGACGTCGAGGAGCTGCTGGCCGCCGGAATCGACGTGATCTCGACGGTGAACATCCAGCACCTCGAGTCCGTGAACGACGTCGTCGAGAAGATCACCGGGGTCCCGCAGCGCGAAACGGTGCCCGACTCCGTGGTGCGGGCCGCCGACCAGGTCGAGCTGGTCGACATGTCCGCCGAGGCACTGCGTCGCCGGCTCGCCCACGGCAACGTCTACGCCCCCGACAAGATCGATGCCGCGCTGTCGAACTACTTCCGCGAGGGCAACCTCACCGCCCTTCGCGAACTGGCGCTGCTGTGGGTCGCCGACAAGGTGGACGACGCTCTGCTGGGCTACCGGCGCCGCCACGACATCACCGGGACCTGGGAGGCGCGGGAGCGGGTCGTGGTCGCGCTCACCGGCGGACCCGAGGGCGAACAGCTGGTACGACGAGCCGCCCGCATCGCCGCCCGTTCCGGTACCGGTGACCTGCTCGCCCTGCACGTCACGCGCTCCGACGGCCTGACCGCTGCGGACCCGACCCACCTCACGCACCAGCACCAGCTCGTCGAGTCGCTGGGAGGGTCCTACCACCAACTGCTCGGTGACGACGTCCCGGAGACCCTGCTGTCCTTCGCCCGCGCCGAGAACGCGACCCAGCTCGTGCTCGGCGACAGCCGGCGTCCCCGATGGGCGACGTTCTTCGCCCCGCCGGGTATCGGGCTGCGCACCATCCGCGCCTCCGGCGACATCGATGTCCACATCGTCTCGCACTCGCACGCGGGCGGCGGGAGACGGCTTCCGGTCGGCACGGGGGCGCTGAGCGTGCGCCGCCGGGTGCGGGGCTACGTGTTGGGGCTGGTGCTGCCGATGCTGCTGACCCTGGCCCTGCTGCCGGTCGACCACGCCCTCAACCTGGTCAGCGACGTGCTGCTGTTCCTGTTGCTCGTCGTCGTGGTGGCACTGGTGGGCGGCGTCGGTCCGGCGCTGCTGGCCGCAGCCCTCGGGTCGTTCCTGCTGAACTTCTTCTTCACGCCCCCGGTGCACACCCTCACCATCGGCGACACGAACAACGCGCTCGCCCTCTTCGTCTATGTCCTCGTCGCGACGATGGTCAGCTCCGTGGTCGACCTCGCAGCCCGGCGCACCCGTCAGGCGGCGCGAGCCGTGGCGGAATCGCACATCCTGGCCAGCCTCGCCGCCATGCCGCTGACCGGCAGCCAGGATCTGGCAGCCCTGCTGGAGCGGTTCCGCGAGAGTCTGTCGCTCACGTCGGTCGCGTACCTCGAGAAGAGTGCCGGGGTGTGGCAGCTGGTCGGTTCGGCCGGACCCGATCCGGCCGCAGAACCCGGTGACGCCGACACCAAGGTGGCGGCCGGAACGGACACCATCCTTGCCCTCAAGGGTCGCGGGCTCGCGCCGGAGGACGCTCGCGTGGCGGCGGCCTTCGCCGCGCGCACCAGCCAGGCCGTGCACCAGATCCGGCTGGCAGAGGAGGCCGCGCAGGCGGCGCCGCTGGCGGAGGCGAACAAGGTGCGCTCTGCTCTCCTGGCCGCCGTCGGACACGATCTGCGTACGCCGCTGGCAGCAGCGAAGGCCGCTGTCTCCGGCATGCGGTCGGAGGACGTCGACCTCACGCGGGAGGACCGGCGAGAATTGCTCCGTACGGCCGATGGTGCCCTCGACACCCTGGCCGGCCTCGTCGACAGCCTGCTCGACCTCAGCCGCCTCCAGGCCGGGGCGCTTCCGATCCATCTGTCCCCGGTGCTGATCGAGGACGTCATTGCCGGCGCCCTCGACGACGTGACCGTGGCTTCACGTCCGGTTCAGCTCGACGTGACGGCAGGACTCCCCGCGGCCCTGGTCGATGCAGCCCTGCTCGAGCGGGTGGTGGTGAACGTGCTGTCCAACGCACAGCGCTACTCCCCCGCCGGCGTGCCCCCACTGGTGCAGGCAAGTGGCGTGCTGGACCGGGTGGAGATCCGCATCGTCGACACCGGACCCGGGATCCCCGCCGACGCCTACGAACGGGTGTTCCTGCCGTTCCAGCGGCTCGGGGACCATGACAACAGCACGGGCGTCGGCCTCGGTCTCGCCCTGGCGCGGGGACTGGTGGAAGCCATGGGCGGGACACTGGACCCCGAAGAGACCCCCGGTGGAGGACTGACCATGGTGATCTCGTTGCCGCGCGCTCACAGTGACCCCGGGAGCCCGGACCTCGGCATCAGGGAGCGTGTGGGATGACCAAGATCATGGTGGTGGACGACGAGCCACAGATCGTGCGGGCGCTCGCCATCAACCTGCGCGCGCGTGGCTATGAGGTCACCACCGCCGCCGACGGCGTGGAGGCGCTGGCGATGGCCGACATCGCTCCCCCGGACATCGTGATCCTCGACCTGGGCCTGCCCGACCTGGACGGCGTCGACGTGATCGCTCAACTGCGCGCACGATCGGCCGTCCCGATCCTCGTGCTGTCCGGTCGCAGCGACAGTGCCGACAAGGTCGACGCGCTCGACGCGGGCGCCGACGACTACGTGACCAAGCCGTTCGGGATGGACGAGCTGCTGGCGCGACTGCGGGTGATGCTGCGTCGTACGACGCCCATCGAGGCGGGCGAGGACGCCGTCGAGTTCGGCTCGGTGCGCGTGGACCTCGCCGCCACTCGCGCCACCGTCGACGGGGTGGAGGTGCGGCTAACGCCGACCGAGTGGCACCTGCTCGAGGTCCTGGTGCGCAACCCGGGCCGGCTGATGAGCCAGCGCCAGCTGCTGACCGAGGTCTGGGGTCCGGGCTACGAGACCGCCCACGGCAACCTGCGCCTCTACATGGCGCAGCTCCGGCGCAAGCTGGAGTCAGACCCGGCCAGGCCCGTGCACTTCCGCAACGAACCGGGGATGGGCTACCGCTTCGAGCCGTGAGCGTGCTGCGAGGATGCGCCCGTGGGTGACTACTTCGAGTGCGAGATCCAGGCCCGGCTGCGCGACGTGAACCTCGGTGGTCACGTCGACAACGTCGAGGCGCTGCGCGTGCTCGACGAGGCGCGGCTGCTGTTCTTCCGGTTCGCGCCCCTGCCCGGCTCCGAGCTCCCCGGCCTGTTCCGCGACGTGCCGGCCGGCATCACCGACCTGATGGGATCGCAACAGGTCAACTACAACGCCGAGATGCGGTTCGTGGCCTACCAGCCGTTCCTGGTGCGAATGTGGATCGGGCACGTCGGGCGGTCCTCGATGGCGGTCTCCTACGAGCTGCGCGTCGCGCCGGACCGCGAGCCGGCGATCGTCGGCGAGAGCACCGTCGTGCTGTGGGATCCGGCCGCCCAGTCGTCCTGGCCGATCTCCGATGCGGTCAGGGCGACGTTGTCGGCGTTCTCGCGGGAGCCGGTGGTCCTGCGGGAACGCCCGGGTCGCTGACCGGCGGCGCCGCAGCCCACGCCACGGCCGCCGGATGGGCGAGGGTGACGGGCACGTCGTGAGGCTAGCCGGGCCGCGAAGCCAGGCTCAGCGACGCGGTGAGCTCCATGTCGGGCTCGATGCCCGCTTCCCGGCGTACGGCGACGCGGAGCGGCACGAGGTAACGACCGTCCTTCGGGAACAGCGCGGTCGTGAAGGCGGTGTCACCGATACGGACCTCGACGGCGACCTGGCCCCAGTACTCCTGGCCGCGCGCGGCTTCCTTGATGACATCGCTGTCGTCCTCGGGCACCGTGAGGAAGAAGTACGGCGCCGGGCCGCGCCACTCGATGACCGTGCCGGTGAAGGTGAACTCCACGTCAGTAGCCGCTGTCCTCGAAAAGGTCGTACTCGTAGTCGTCGACGTAGTCCGGCGGTCGCTCGTTGCCGATCTCGCACAGGTCGGCCGGTGAGAGCAGGCCGGGGTCGTCCGCCTCCTCGGCGGCCACGCAGTCGTAGAAGCCGGAGTAGTCGGGTTCGTCGTTCCCCGACCCGGCGATGGCGAGGCCGCTCCCGACGATCACCACGGTCGCGGCCAGCCCGACGACGGCGCCCGCACCTCTCGACCGGGCGCCGCCCGCAACCACCGGTGGTCGCCGGGTCACGCGCTGCACCGGCTCCGTCGGCTGCTCGCTGGGCGGCTGGTACTGCTCCCACATGGCGTCATCATCGCCGAAACGGGCCGGAACAAACGTGGGGCCCGACCAGCCAAGCAGAACAGCCCCGTGCGCGGCGTACTTCCTGACCACTTCTTGCAGCCTGTCAGCCCTTCTCGACCGCCGCGAGCACCTTGTCGAGCTTGGCCTTGAGGTCGGGGACCTCGTCGAGCAGCACCAGCTTGTCGTTGAGGTCACCGAGCAGCGTCTGCACCTCGGTGAGCACCGCCTTGGTCTCGGCGAGGGTCGCGTCGACGGTGGCGAGCTTCTGGTCGACCCCGGTCAGCGTCCCGTCGACGGTGCCGAGCGTCTGGTCGACGTTGCCCAGGGCCGCGTCGGCGCTCTTGAGCACCCGGTCGGTGCGCTTGAGGATGTCGGCAACCGGATTGAGCCCCATCAGGCCAACCGTCCCAGGACCGGCACCGACTCGAGCAGGCCGGCGTCGCTGGGCGCCTCTCCGAGACCGAAGACCTTCTCGTGCTGCTTCTGGCGCCACGCGAGGTGCGCCTCGGCGGGCTTGTCGAAGCCGTAGCGTTCACGGGCCTCCGCGGGCGTGAGGACCTCGGGGTTCGTCGGCGCGATGCCGCGGAAGACCGGCGCGACGACCGGGATGGTGCTCGGCGAGAGCAGGGCGAGCACCCGCAGCTGAAGGCGCTTGCTCAACGTCAGGGCGGCGAAGACTCCCCGCAGGATCGGCCGCACCGCGATGTCGGTGGCGCGTCGTTGGGGCAGGTCACCCATCTCGCGCATCCACTCCGGGAGGGTGGCGATGACGCCAGCCGCGAAGAACCTTCCGACCACCCACTGGGCCGGCCGCAGCACCCGCGGCAGCGTGATCAGCGCGTCGATGTCCATGAGGTGGTGCATCGCCCGCTGCGCGATGGGCGATCCGGACATCAGCGGACGCATCCGCTCGTAGTAGGCGTGCAGCTCTGCGCGATTGCGCGGGACGTCGTCCGGGTTGCAGGTCTGCAGCTCGGCGGCGACCGCACATTCCTCCCAGAACCTCAGCTCGTCGGCCTCCGACAGCTTGCCGGGGCCGTACATCTCGTAGGCCTTGAGGACCGAGTGCCAGCCGGTGACCAGGATCCACAGCTGCGAGTCGGGGTCGTTGGCGTCGTACCTGCCGCCGCCGTAGGGCTCGGTGCCGATCGCCTTGCTGTGCACCTTCACGAGGATGTCGGCGGCGCGGGTGGTGGTGCGGCTGTCACCGAAGGCGACGAGCGCGAAGTAGTGGATGGTCCGGTCGTAGCGGGTCTTCGGACGCTTGTAGATGTCCTGGGTCCGGTCGACGGAGGCCACCAGGTTCGGGTCGAGCTCCTCGACCACGACCGCACGGCTGAAGCCGATGGTCAGGGAGGTCGGGTAGCCCCACACCTTCCAGGCCACGGAGTCGGGTCCGAAGAACCCGTAGTCCTCGGCCGGAGTGATGTCGCGCTTGTTGAGAATCGCCATGCCCCCAGAATGCTACAGTTGTGTAGTAAATGGAAGCCCTTCGCTCATCTAAGGTTGTGCGCATGTCGGACCAGGCCCGCAAGAGGCGGCCGTACGCCGCCCGCGTGCCCATGGCCGAGCGCCGCGAACAACTCATGGACGCGGCCTTGAGGATCATCGGTCGCGACGGGTACGACGGCGTCTCGATCGATGCCATCGCCAAGGAGGCCGGCGTCACCCGCCCGGTCGTGTACGGCGCCTTCGACGGCTTGGGCGCGCTGCTGATGTCCCTGCTCGAACGCCAGCAGCAGCGCGCGTTGCTACAGCTCTTCAGCGCACTCCCCCAGGAACCCGAGGACGGCGACCCGGCGACGCTCGTGCGCCAGGCCGGCCCGCTGCTGCACCAGATGCTGCTCGACGATCCCGTCACCTGGCGCGCGATCCTGCAGAGCGCGACGAACGCGCCCGAGGTGGTGCGCGAGCGCGTCGAGAGCGACCGCGAACAGGTCCGGGTCGTCGTGGAGCGGCTGGTGGCCGGGGCCCTGGGCAAACGGACCGACGCGGAGGTGCTGTCGCACGCCGTGCTCGCGACACTCGAGCGGTTCGGTCAACTCGTCCTCGACGACCCGGAGCGGTTCACCGCCGAGCGGCTGACCGGCGCGGTTGCCGCGCTGCTCCGGCTCGCGCCCGGTCGGGTCACTTGAGAGTGATGTCTCCGAAGATCAACAGCGGCCACACGAGGATCTCGCCGAGGTAGGAGAAGACCTTGTCCATCCCGTGCAGCCCTTCGAGGTGCTCGCGGTGGGCGTCGGCCCAGAACACCCCGACGATCACGTACGGAAGTCCGAGCCAGATCATCACCACCAGCAGGTGCTGGAGCGCGAACGGCTGCTTCTCGGTCTCGGTCGAGGTCGTCATGGGATGCACCGTAGGCGATTTCGGCCGCAATTACTACACAGGCGTAGTAAGTAGTGGTCCTCGCCAGCGGCAGTGTCGGTGCCGTCGTGCACGCTGGGCGCATGACCACATCCACCTCCCCGATCACCGAGCTGATCGCCTTCACCATCGATGCGTCCGACGCCGCCCGCCTCGCGAAGTTCTACGCCGACCTCACCGGCGGTGAGGTCACCGGCGACTACCCGGAGTACGGCTATGCCGCGGCCTCGATCCTCGGCTCCGCCTTCAACTTCCAGACGGTCGCCGACTACGCCCGCCCGCAGTGGCCCAGCCAGGAGCACCCGCAACAGTTCCACCTCGACCTGCGCGTCACCGACGTCGCCGCTGCTGCCGAGCACGCCATCTCGCTCGGTGCGACCGTGGCCGGCGAACAGCCCGGCGGCGGCGCGTGGCAGGTCATGATCGACCCCGACGGCCACCCGTTCTGTCTCTGCCCGCCGCGCGACTGACTCGTGGGAGGATCGGTCGGTGCTGGGCATCACCGACCTGTCGACCTATCTCGTCGGCCTGATCCTGATCATCCTGCTGCCCGGACCGAACTCGCTCTACGTGCTCTCGGTGGCAGCGCGGCGCGGCGTACGCGACGGGTACGCCGCGGCGGCCGGCGTGTTCACCGGCGATGCCGTGCTGATGACCCTCTCGGCCGCGGGCGTCGCCTCGCTGCTCCAGGCCAACGACCTGGCCTTCTCGATCGTGAAGTACGTCGGCGCGGGCTACCTCGGCTACCTCGCCTTCACCATGCTGCGCGGCGCCTTCCTGATGTGGCGGGCACGCCACCGCGCCGTACAGGCGGTGGCCGACGGCGCGCCGCCGATGGCACCGGACGAGCGGCCCTATCGCCGGGCACTCGTCATCAGCCTGCTGAACCCGAAGGCGATCTTGTTCTTCGTCGCGTTCTTCGTGCAGTTCGTCGACCCGGCGTACGCACACCCGGCGTTGTCGTTCCTCGCGCTCGGCGTCCTCGCCCAGATCGCGAGCGCGGCCTACCTGTCGGCGCTGATCTTCGGTGGCACCCGGCTGGCCGAGACGTTCCGTCGCCGTCGGGCCCTGTCCGTCGCCGGCACCTCGGCGATCGGCGCGATCTTCCTGGGGTTCGCCCTCAAGCTGTCGCTCGCGCACGCCTGACTGCCACGGTCAGGCCTTGGCGAGACCGTCGTCGACCATCTGCTGGTAGTGCTCGGTGATCGTCTCGGCGACGGGCCGGAAGTTGATGCCGAGCTCGGCCGTCGTACGGCTGCTGTCGTAGGCAAGCGGGTGGCCGACGTTCTTCTCGACGTACGCGCGGGTGAGGCCGGCGATCGGCGCACTCAGCTTCACCGCTGCCTTGGGTGCGATCAGGCGCGGGAACGAGAGCTTGTTGCCGAAGGACTTCGCCAGGATGCGGCCGATACCCAGCATGCTGATCGTGTCGGCGTTGGTGAGGTAGCGGCCCCTCGCCTCCGGGGTGAAGCCGGCGGTGATGTGCGCGCGAGCGACGTCGCGGACGTCGACGACGCCGAGATACAGCTTGGGCGCGCCCATCGCGAGCGAGTAGTCGGTGAAGTGCTTCATCGTGTCCATCGAGCCAGAAACGCTCGACGTGGTCAGCGCCGGGCCGAGCACCAGGCCGGGGTGGATGGTGACCAGGTCCCAGCGGCTCTGTGCCTCCGCGATCGCCCAGGCATCCTTCTCGGCAACGGTCTTGGAGTACGGGTACGGCTGGTGCGTGAGGCTGCTGGTGGTGTTCCAGTCGGCCTCGGTGACAGGCCGACCCTTCACGTCGGCGTTGTCACCGTGCAGGGCGACGACGCTGCTGGTCAGCACGACGCGCTTGACGCTGTCGGTGGCGTTGACGCTCGCCAGCACGTTGCGGGTGCCCTCGAGCGCCGGGTCGACGAGCTGCTTCTGCTGGTCCTTCACCTTGCCGAGCAGGAACGGCGAGGCCGTGTGGATGACCAGCTCGACGCCGTCCATCGCGGGCGTGAAGCTGCCCTCGTCGAGGAGGTCGGCCTGGTGCAGCGTGAGTCGGCCGGGGTGTTCGGCGGACAGCGCATGCAGGTGCTCGAGCCCCTTCGGCTTCTGCGGGTTGCGCACGGTGGCACGGACCGTGCGGCCGTCCTCGAGCAGCTGCCGGACGATCCAGCTGGCGACGTACCCGCTGCCTCCGGTGACGAGGACGGGTGCGGAGGGATCGATCTGCGTCATGCGCGCAGACTATGCCGTCACCACGTGACGGCGTCGCAGTCGGTCGAGCGATGGCCCTCGATCTGCAAGGTGGCGTGCTCGATCTGGAACTGGTCACGCAGGAGTGCCTGGCCGGCGCGCAGTGCCACGCCACCGTCGGCACCCTCGGTCAGGACGAGGTGGGCGGTGGCGACGTTCATGCCGGAGGTCAGGGTCCAGGCGTGCAGGTCATGGACGTCCCGGACGCCCTCGATCGCCGCGAGTGCCTCGGTGACGGCCTCGATCTCCAGCCCGGCGGGCACGTGCTGACCCAGCACGGCCAGGACCTCGCGCCCGAGCATCACCGCACGGACGGCGACGAAGCCGCCGATCAGGAACGCCACGACGGTGTCCCAGACACTCGACCCGGTGGCGATGATCAGGCCACCCGCGATGAGTACGCCGACGCTGCCGGCCGTGTCCGCGACGACTTCGAGGTAGGCGCCCTTGACGTTGATCGAGTCCTTCGCGCCGGCACGCAGGAGCAGCAACGCGATCAGGTTGACGACCAGGCCCAGGAAGCCGACGACGAGCAGCGGACCACTCGCGACCTCGGCGTCCTCCCCGATGCGCGTGACGGCCTCGAGGACGACGTAGACGGAGACGCCGAGCATCATCAGCACGGCCAGGCCCGACGCGAAGACCTCGGCCCGGTAGGACCCATAGGTACGACGACCGCTGCTGTCCTCGCGGGTCGCGATCTTCGTGGCGACGAGCGCCGCCCCGAGCGCGACCACGTCGGCTGCCATGTGCCCGGCGTCAGAGATCAGCGCCAGCGAGCCGCTCACGATGCCGGCCACGAGCTCGACGACGAAGAACGCCGAGATCAGGGCGAACGAGACCGCCAGCCGCCACCGATGGCGCGCGCCGGCATGGCCCGTGGCACCGCCGGCCGACTGGTGGCCGTGACCGTGTCCGACTCCCATGTGCAGTCCTCTCGAAACCGTGCGCCGCTACTGGGCGGCGTCGTGCAGGGCGCCCGGACCGAAGTTCTCGCTCAGCACGACCGCGGCTCCTGTCGCCTCGAGCAGCCGCTCGGCGGCGCGCAACATGTCCTGGATCAGCGAGGGATGGGCGAGCGAGAACATCGAGGCCCGGCCGCTCGGCCGCGACTCGACCAGTCCGCAGGCGCGCAGGAGAGCGAGGTGCTTGGACACCGTGGACTGGGCAAGTCCCAGGTGAGCCGTGAGGTCGACGACCCGGTGTTCGCCGAGCGCCAGGTGCTGCAGGATCGCGAGCCGGTTGGGGTCACTGAGTCCGTGCAGGAGGCAGGCCGCGGCGACCAGGGGGTCGACCTCGCAGGAGTCCGGATTCATCGCCATTTGACGATGTAATCACCGAATGGCGTCGCCGGTCAAGCCCGCACCCGGGTCCGCCCTGCCGCCGTACCCCGGTGGGTGCCTATGCTCCGATCGTGCTGATTCGACCCGGCGAGCTCGACGCCATCCGTGACGGCGACATCGACCTCGCCTTCCGCCGATGGGACCGGCCCCGGGTGAAGGTCGGCACCTGCCTGCGCACTGCCGTCGGCCTGATCGAGGTGACCAGTGTCGACGCCGCCGCGCTGTCAACGCTGCGCGCCGGCGACGCCCGGCGGTGCGGCGCTGCGTCGCTCGCCTCCCTCAAGGACGCCCTGTCCGCCCGCAAGGACGGCCAGATCTTCCGCATCGGACTTCGGTACGCCGGCCCGGACCCCCGCGAGACCCTGCGCGAGACGCTGCCGACCGCCGAGGAGCTGGCCGATCTCGTGTCCCGGCTCGACCGCCTCGACGCGGCCTCCCGGATCGGCCCGTGGACCCGCGCGACGCTGCGGCTGATCGACGCGAACCCGGAGGTGCGTGCACCCGAGCTCGCCGAACAGCTCGGCCGTCCGACGGCGGAGTTCAAGGTCGACGTCCGCAAGCTCAAGGAACGCGGACTGACCGAGTCACTGGCGATCGGCTACCGCCTCTCACCGCGCGGGGAGGCCGTGCTCGACCACGAGGACGGTCCTCGCGAGAGGGCGCCTCGTCGTGCCGGCACCCCCTTGCCGCGCACCATCGGGGCTCCCGCGACGCGGGCACTGCGAGGCGTCGACCTGCACACCCTCGAAGCCGTGAGCGGTTGGACCCGGCGCGACCTGGCGGCGCTGCACGGCGTCGGCCCGATCGCGCTCGACCGGATGGCTGCCGCCATGGCGGCCTGCGACCTGTCCTACGCGCCCGACTGATCGGTGGGGCCGGACGAGAAGGACCCCTCGACGAGCACGGTGCTGGTCCAGGACGGGCACAGGTCCGGCCTGAACCCCGGGACGCCGTCCGGTCGCCCTTCGTGGACCGCGACCCACCGCACGTGGCGGCCCAGGGGTCCCTCGACCTCCCAGCGCCATTCGCTCTGCCCCGGACGAGCCCTGTGCGCCGGCCCCTCCAGCTCAGCCACCCGCGTGGCGGCTTCGCCGTAGGCCTCACGAAGGGCATGGCAGGAGGAATGACCCCGGCCCGCGGCCGACACCACGTCCTCGTGACCGACAGGCGCGGGCCCCGCGAAACCGTAGGTCCCCGCGGGCTGTTCGGCCACGTCAACGGGCGGCGGCGGAGAGGGCGGCACCGACGCGACGGTGAAGTCGCCGGGGAACGCTGGTCGCACCCAGCCGGGCGGCAACGGCGCCGGTGCCTCGAGATCTGCACGCAGGGCCGCCAGTGCGCCGGCGTGGTTCTGCGCCCACGCCGGCAGTTGCTCCCCGTCGAGGAGGGCAGCACACCAACGCCAGCCGACGGCGCCCTCGATCGGCAGGTAGCGCAGCAACGTCGCACAACCGGCAGCGTCTGCTGCCGGTCCCGACCACCCCCGGGGGTTGTAGGCCTCCGTGAAGGCGCGCCACCCCGGCCGCGGGAGCCGCGGCGCCGGGTCGCACAAGCGGACGCCCGCCGGGCCGATGAAGACATGCTCGGCCTTGACGTCGCCGTGGTGGTCGAAGGTGCCCCGCTCGACCGCGGCAACCAGCGCCTCGAGCACAGCGACGACCTCGCCGACGGTCTGCGGTCTGCGACCCTCGAGTTGCTCCATCACGAGCACGTCGAGCCCGCTCCGGTCATGGGTCCAGAGTCCGAGGGAGCGGGGAAGCAGGACGCCGCCGTCCTTCTCGAGGATCGCCGCCTCGGCCAGCAGGATCGCCTGGGTCTCCTCGAGACCCACCTCGGCGACCGTGCGGCGTGCGGCAGCGACGTCGTACCCGACGGCCGGCAGGTGGGTCGGCCGTCGACCCGCGGGGGTGTCCATCCACGCGCTGGTGTTGCTCATTCCGCCGCCCGTGCGGCGTGGGGCCTTGGCCACCAGCGGCGCCCCGTCGACGTCCTCGGCCGCGATCAACTGGCCGAAGGCACCGCCGCTCAGGCCCGCGAGGAGGGGCTCCTGCAGGCGGTACGGGCCGGCGTTGCCCATCGCTCCCGGCGGTGCCAGCTGTTGCCGCCCGGTCACCCGCCCTTCGACGACGTCGATCAACATCTCATCGGACCAGACGGTCTCGAACCCCATGTGGACGTAGCGGATCGGGTCGCCCGCGGCGACCCGGAGCTGACCGGTGACGAAGTCGGCGAACAACGGCAACCTGCGCCCGTCCAGCGCCTCCGAGTCGTGGACTTCGCGGGTCTCGCGCGTGCCGGTCCCGACGTGGGCACTGACGCCGTCCAGCCACAGGCGACCGTCCGCATCGACGGACCATGCGGCGGTGTATCCGCGCCAGTTGGCGGTGTGCGGCGCCACCCAGCGATTGGCCAGACCCCAGGCACCCAGGATCGTGCCGAGCGGGGTCGCCAGCAGGAGTCGCTGCGTGCCGTCGATGACGATCGTGTCGGCGATCTGGGCCGTCATGTCGCGAGAGTAGTGCGAGGCGACCGTCTGTCGACGCCCGTTGACGATTTCCGCGCCGTGCTGCAATGGCCCCATGCGCGCTGTCATCCACCACGAGTTCGGAAACCCTGAAGAGGTCCTCGGCGTCGAGGACGTGGAGGTCCCCGAGCCCGGTCCGGGCGAGGTGCGCGTGCGCACCCTCCTGGCCGCGATCCACAACCACGACCTCTGGACGGTGCGCGGCTCCTACGGCTTCAAGCCCGAGCTCCCGGCGCGTGCCGGGACCGAAGCGGTCGGTGTCGTCGACGCCCTCGGCGAGGGCGTCGACAGGTTCCAGGTCGGGCAGCGGGTCGCGAGCGGCGGAACCTTCGGCGCGTGGTCGGAACTCTTCATCGCCAAGGCGGGCGGCCTGATCCCCGTCGCCGACGGGCTCTCCGACGAGGTCGCCGCCCAGCTGGTCTCGATGCCCTTCAGCGCGATCAGCCTGCTGGAGTCGCTGGAGCTCTCGTCCGGCGACTGGCTCGTGCAGAACGCCGCCAACGGCGCGGTCGGCCGGATGGTTGCCCAGCTCGGAGCCGCCCGCGGCATCAACGTCGTCGGCCTGGTTCGCCGTACGGCCGGTGTCGAGGAACTCGCCGACCAGGGCATCGCGAACGTCGTCGCGACCGACACCGAGGACTGGGCCGACCAGGTGCGCGCGCTCACCGGCGGCGCCCCGATCAAGGCAGGCGTCGACTCGGTCGGCGGACCCGCCAGCGGAGAGGTGCTGTCGCTGCTCGCCGAGAACGCCACCCTCGTCGTCTTCGGTGCGATGCAGTCGCCCACGATGGAGCTCTCGTCGGGCGACCTGATCTTCAAGCAGGCGACCGTGAAGGGCTTCTGGGGCAGCACCGTCAGCCAGACCATGCCTGCCGAGCAGCGTCGCGCGCTCTTCGGCGAGCTGATCGAGCGGATCGCATCGGGCGAGCTCACCCTGCCCGTGGACAACATCTACTCGTTCGACGAGGTCCGGGCTGCGGCTGCCGCGAACGGCGAGCCGGGCCGCAAGGGCAAGGTCCTGCTCCGTCCCTGACCGGCCGCGGCAGTCGGTCAGGAATCAAGAAGCACGGTCGAGCCTGCCGGACCTAGCGTCACGGACATGAACACCACCGACACCCAGACCGCCCTGTCCACCCTCACCCTCGAGGTGGCCGACCCGGCCGCCTCGCGGGCCTTCCACGCCGACGCCTTCGGCCTCGACGACCAGCTCGACTTCCGCGCGTCCGACGCCCCCTCGACAGGCTTCCGGGGCTTCACCCTCTCGCTGACGGTGGCCCAGCCTGCCAACGTCAACGCCTACATCGACGCGGCGACGGCCGCTGGCGCGACTGTCCTGAAGCCGGCCACCAAGTCGTTCTGGGGGTACGGCGGCGTCGTCCAGGCGCCCGACGGCACGATCTGGAAGGTCGCCACGTCCACGAAGAAGGACACCGCTCCCGCCGCCAGGAAGTACGACGACCTGGTGCTCCTGCTCGGCGCGACCGACGTCGCCGCAACCAAGCGGTTCCTCGTCGAGCGTGGCCTGAAGGTCGCGAAGAGCTATGGCCGCAGGTACGTCGAGTTCGAGGCCGGCTCCGGTCCGGTCAAGCTCGCGCTCTACGGTCGGCGCGCGCTGGCGAAGGACGCCGGCGTCACCGAGCCGGGCACCGGATCACACCGCGTCGTGCTCGGGAGCGGCGCAGACGCAGCCGTCGACCCCGACGGCTTCGTCTGGGAGGCCTCCGCCTGAAAGCCTGGTCGAGCGGTCCGGCCGCTCAGCGCAGGATCCAGTGCGGTCCTGTCGTCCAGCCGAGGAAGCGCCGCCCGCCCGGACAGGTACCGGCGGAGTCGAATCGCCCGCCGGCAGCGACATGCCTGAGCCTGCCCAGCAACTGATCGACACCGCGGACCGCGGCTGCACTGCTCGCCTCCCGATCGAGGAATGCCTGGACCTCCCCGGCCGGTGCCCCGGCCAGGAAGAAGATCGTCTGTCGCCAGGCATAGGCGGCGTCCTTGACGGTGGCCAGCGGTCGCGCCTGCTGGTGGGCCAGCTCGAGCAAGCGCTTGACCTGGTCGAAGGCCCGATCCGCGAGAACCGACCACGACAACTCGGGCTGGGTGCCCACCGCGACCAGAGCGGCCAGGTTGTGGGTGGTCAGGATCTGCCCCTGCTCGATGACGGTTCCGTTGGCGGCCACCGACCAGTACCCGTTCGGCGCCAGGCTGGCCCGCTGCCGGCAGAGACCACCGAACGTCAGGGCATCCGGTGCTTCCGGTTGATTCCAGCGCCACCCGGGCCGCGGGAGTGGGGCAGGCCTCGGAGGTGCTGGCAGCCGGAGGACCTGGTCGTAGTCGATCCCGTAGTAGGCGGCATACAACGTGCCGCCCACCACCCCGGCCGCAGCCTGCGCTGCTCTGCGGAACTTGTCCGAGTAGGTGCCCATGAAGATGTCCGCCGCCAGCTCCTTGGTGAGGGGGACCTCCAGACCGGCGAGCTCGAGCAAGTGCCGCAGTTCCTCCACCAGAGGGTTCGGGAGGATGGTCCCCGGATAGTGGCCCAGAGCCAGCGCGCCCACCCGGCGCACCACTCCGAGCGCCTCGTGCACGCCCGGCACGCTGTGGGGTGCGACGGCTCGTACCCAGGGCAGCTCCGTCACCTGCACCTGCTGTTGGAGGTCGATCAACAGCAGCGAACGTCGTCGACGAAACGCGCGATAGTGCGCGGCCATCAGGCGCGCCAGCGTGTCATCGGGGTACGTCGACGCCACGACGGTCGCACTGATCTGCGGAACCAGTTCGGCCAACACCTCTGCTGAGGGGATCACGCCGTCAGCCAGCAGGGTCTCGATCGGCGCCGCACGCGCCCGCGACAGGACCTTCGCCACCAGCGGCGGCATGGGACTGCCCTCCGGGATGTCTGTTCCGGCCTCGTCCCGGCGGACCGGTCCCGAAAATCCCTGCGGTTCAACGAGACCCGCCAGCGGATCCGCCACGTCGAGGCGTTTCGCCGCGAGACCGGCGAGGGTGCGGTACGTCGGAGCGGTGACCAAAACGTGCTCGCGGGCGCGCACGGCGGCGAGTTCTGCCGAACCCGGCGCACCACGCTTCGCGACCATCGCGGTCACGGCGTGCTGGAGCAAGCCGGCCTGACGGGGCGCGAGGTGACCGTCGACGAGTTGCGCCCGCGCGGAGCTGACCAGGATCGCGAGGTTCTCCTTCGGTCTCCGGTGCTTGGTGCACCGGGTGTGGCGGAGCGACAGCTGGTCGTACTCACCGACGAGACGACGGGCCTCGGCGAGCCATTCGTCTGGCCTCTCGGGCTGCAACCGACCCTCGTGGAACTGGCTCCACCACAGCGTGAGCATCCGGTCGGTGAACGGGTTCCAGACAGCAAGGGCCTCGCGCTGAGCCTCGACTCGCGGATGCTCGCGCCTCGAGGCGAGCGCATGCCTGGCCTCACCGGCTGTGAGGCGGTGGACGTGATCTGCTGGGGCCGTCGGTGAAGCAGCGACCTTGGGCACCCATCGCAACCGGTCGACGTACGGCGCCAGCACCTCGAGCAGGTCGAGCGCGCCGGCACGGTCACCGGCGCGTATCAGCCATGCCACCGTGAGTAGTGCCGCGTCCTCCGGAATGTCGACTCGGTAGGTGCCGGCATCGAGCAGCCCCTGGAGCTCGGCCAGGC
Source organism: Propionibacteriales bacterium (assembly GCA_026392415.1). GTDB lineage: Bacteria > Actinomycetota > Actinomycetes > Propionibacteriales > Nocardioidaceae > Nocardioides. The sequence continues at coordinate 198,919 of JAPLCC010000011.1, read as the reverse complement.
CCGCGTCGGTGAGGTAGTGGGCGAAGAGCCTGCCCCGGTCGGCCGGGATGCCAACCCGCTCCGCCACCGCGATCTCCTCAGGCGTCAGCGGTCCGGCGGCAACCGCTGCCCCCGAGGCGAACCCGCCGCGCAGGACCTCGAGCGTGACCCAGGCCGGCAGGCCGTCGACCGGAGCGCGGGACCCGACCTCGACGGTGCCGTCCGACATGGCTTGCAACGCCTTCATCCACCGTGACGCGCTCTGGTCCGCGCGTCGCCGTACCTCGGGATCCTCGTGGGTCACCGCGGTGAGGAAGGCGCTGCTGAGCTGACCCACGACGTAGCCGCCGGACATGCACCCCTCCTCGCGGTCGCTGAGGTCTTCTGGCCGACGTGGCGGGTGCTGCCCCCGCGCCCTCCGGGTAGGAAGCCCGGTGCTCTGCTGCTGAGCTACACGCCGATGAAGTCGGACTCTAGCCGCCTCCGACCCCGCCCTGCTCCCACTCGAGGTGGTGGCGCAGCTGCTGGATGGCGGCGTCGAGGTGCCGGGTCATGATGCCCCGTGCGAGCTGCTCGGCGATCCGCGACATCACCAGTCCCGACAGGGTGATGGTCAGCGACATGGTGACCAGCGACCGGTCCGCGCCGTCGGGCTCGACGGTGAGGTCGAAGACGTTGCGGGTGCCCCGCAGCGAAGTCCATCGGAGGCGGTGCTCATCGGTGCGGTCGACGTCGATGGCGCCGCCGATGTGGAGCGTGCCGACGTCGAGGAACGCCTCCCACTCCTCGTGGTCGGGCTCGTCACGGAGGCCGAGGAAGCGGAACCGTCCGAAACCGCTGATCAACGGCAGCAGCTGCTGGGGGTCGGTCGCGAAGACCGAGACCTCGTCGCGCGGGCGGACGACGATCGAGGTGACGCGAGCGGTGGCGCTCACCCGAGCACCGGCAGCACGGTCTTGGCGGCGAGGGTGGAGAGGCCGGCCTGCATCACGCTGGTGACGTAGTCGTACGCCTCGTCCCAGTCGGGTTCGTCGCCGAACCGCTCAGCGAGGTCGATGGGGTCGAGCAGCTGGATCCGGATCTTCGCCGGCAGCGGGACGTGCGGCAGGTCGCCGGGAAGGAAGCCCCACGGGATGCTGAACGAGATCGGCAGCGTCTTCACGCGCAACAACTTGTCGAAGCGCAGGCGCTTCGCGGTCGCCCGACCGTCGTTGAGGACGAAGAAGGTGTCCTGGCCACCCGTCGCGACCACCGGGACGATCTTCACGCCGGCGGCGTGCGCGATGCGCAGGAAGCCCTTGCGGCCGTCGAAGACGATCTTGTGGCGGTCGCGCCACGGGCGCAGCGCCTCGACGTCGCCGCCCGGGTAGACCAGCACCGAGCCGTCCTGCGCGAACACGTCGGTCGCGGCTCCCGGATTGGCGGTGACGACGCCGAACTTGCGGGCGAATGCTCCGATGCCGGGCAAGGACGTCACCATCTCGTGGCCGAGGGAGAAGAGCGGTCGACCCTCGACGGTCATGTAGGTGTTGTAGGCGAGCAGGAACACGAAGGTGTCCGGCACGCCGGCGCCACCGCTGTGGTTGCCGACGAACAGAACCGGTTCGTCGGGCACCTTCTCGAAGCCCTCGACCTCGGCCCGGAACCACACGCTCGCGACCAGCCACAGGCGCGGGAGCATCCGGCGGATGAAGGCCGGGTCACGACCGCTGAGGTCGGCACGAGGCGCCTTCAGCAGACGGCTCTTGCCCACCGCGGGATCGTTGCTCACCACGTGCGCTCAACGAGTCGGCGTACGCGGGGTGACGTGACGGCCCGGGCACGGCCCCCGAACACCGAGCGACGTCCTCGTGTAATCCGAAGGGCACGTCAATCGTCCCCTTCTCGAAGCCGCCTGCGGCAGTGGCCAGCGGACAGCCGCTGGAGATCCAACTCGACGACCCCCAGGGAGACACCCATGAAGAAGACCAGCCTCGGCCTCGGCAGCGTGATGATGATGGCTGCACTTTCGCTCACGGCATGTGGCGGCGCCGACGAGGGCGAGCTCGCCAAGGAGTACTGCGAACTGGCCAGGGACGCGAACGACGCCGTCGAGTCGGGTGACGCCGAGAAGGCGGCCGATGCCGCTCAGGCGCTCACCGACTGGGCGGAGGAGAACAAGGACGCCACGGGGGACGCGGACAAGTTCGCAGACGCCGTCAAGGACGAGTGCAGCGACGTGTCGCCGAACCTGCCCTGATTCTCCCTGGCTCTCGCACCGGAGCGGCGTCAGCGGACGACGAGCCCCAGCCACGAGCCGACCACGAGCGTCCCGACGAGGACCTCGATCCGACGAGCGAGCTTGACGGGGTAGACCCTGCCCTCGAAGTAGTGGGCGATGAAACCGCGATCACTCATCAGGGGTCGCCCCGACCCGGTCCGTCCCCAGTCCTCGATCCGGGAGAGCGGGCACGCCGCGCGGGTGACCGACATCCGGCCGCCCCAGGCCGCCGCCGCGATGTGCGGGATGAAGACCCACGGCATCATCCAGGCGAGGAAGCCACCGAGGATGGTGAAGGCGACGAAGAGCATGTGGACGACGCAGGCCGCGGCCGCCACGACTCGATGCATGCTCCGAGCGTAGGTCTGCCCCCGCAAGAGCCTGTCATCCGCGCCACGTCCGCCGCCGGATCAGCGGAAGTAGCCGCCCGGCCTCTCGACGGTGTCCTCGAGCAGGCTGCCCAGGTGCCAGTCGGCGAAGGTACGGCGCGCGTCCAGGTCGATGTCCGGATGCGCCCGGGCGTACTCCGCGACGGCGACAGCCGGATCGACGCGATCGCGACGCTCGATCAGCCGGTGATAGGCGATCAGGTGCCGCACCGGATAGGTGCTGGGCGGAGCGGTGGAGTGCCCACCGGGGCGCGGTGCGGAACGCGTGCCGACGTAGTCATGATCCCGAGTCATGGGCTCCACGCTAACCGCACGGTCGGGGTGTCGTGCAAGAGCAACGGCTGAACTCCCCAGTCCCGGGACCGTCCAGATCGGCTTGGTCGTCCTACGTCGAGGTCAAGCCCGGACGTAGGAGACCGGGCAGGGCTCGGCCGAGCGGGCCACTCCCCCGATCTGGGCGGGCACCGGTCGCGGGTAGGTCCGCCACTGGCCGGTGAGGTCGTACGTCGAGACGAGCCTGGTCATCGCCATCGTCATCGCTGAGAGCGAGAACGGCTGCGCCGGACACGAGTGCCTGCCGTGCCCGAAGGAGGTCACGAGCTGCGGGCTCGCGAGCCCAGCCGTGTCGACGAACCGGTGCCGGTTCCAGCGGTCCGGGTCCCAGATGTCGTGCCCCAGCGCAGGCGTCTGGTTAGTCAGTGGGAGCAGGGTCGCGATGGTCGCCCCGGGGCCGACCTCGTGGACGGCATCGCCGACATCGAACGTCACCGGGGACAGCACGGTGCGCGCCATGATCGACCGCTGGGCCAACCGGATCGATTCGAGCGAGCAGCGGCCGGCGAGGTCCGTGTCGCCGTCGCGCACCGCCGCCAGGAGGTCCGGGTGCTCGACGAGGTCGATCAGCGCCCATCCGAGGGCCGACGCCAGGTTGGACATCGAGGCGACGTGGATCAGCGCGACGTCGTAGCCGATCCCCTGCCGTCGTACGACGTCCGGCTGGTCGGCCCAGGCGCCGACGATCCGGCCGAAGAGGGACTGCTCGTCGATCGGGGCCTGCAGTGAATCGCCCACCAGTTCGACGATCCGGGCCAGCGCCGAGCGTTCGGCTGCCTGGCCCGACGCGGCCACCGCGCGCATCCCATCGGGGTGCACGAACGCATCAGCACCGTCGAGCGCGTCGAAGGCCACGACCAGGTCCTCGAAGACCTGCCCGTCGGCACACCCCGGTCCGGCCCAGGAGGCCAGGCCCATCCGGTGTCCGAGCCGGCGGGTCAGCGCGAAGACGTCGGTCGTGCCGCTCTCGCCCAGTTCGGCAACCGTCGTATCGAGCGCGCGCTCGAGGTTCACGAGGTACGACGCCACGTCGCCCTTGCGGAACAACGTCCCGGGCAGTGTCCGTCGGCCGTCGAAGATCTCTTCGGGAAGCTTGCGTCGCAGCATCAGGTAGTCGGCGACGCCCTTGCTGGCCTGCTCCTCCGGCAGCGCGTAGAACGATTCGACGCCGGTTGCGGAGAACGTGAACAGGTAGCGGTCCCGGCCACTCTCCACGACGAACGTGTCGCCGTACGTCGCGCGCGCCCGGGCGAGGACGGCCACCGCGTCGTCGACCTCGACGTCCCAGGGCAGGCCGACGCCGACAGCCACGGGTGGCATCGGTGTGATCGCGTTCCTCGGCACGGTCGGTCAGCGCAGGCCGGGGTGGCTCTTCGTGAGGATCGGCAGCAACAGTGTCCGCGGGGTGACCTGCGCGAAGGCTGCGGCGGCCCGGTTGACCTTGCCGGGGATGACGACGAGGCGGCCCTTGTCCATGCCCTCGACGGCAGCGCGTGCCACCTCCTTGGCGGTGACCCACATGACGCTCGGCAGCGCGGCCTCCGCCTCCTCCTTGGTGAACCCGGCGCGTTCACCGAAGCCGGTGTCCACGGGCCCGGGGCACAGGGTGGTCGCCGTGACGCCGCTGCCTCGGAGCTCGCCGGCGAGGCTCTGCGTGTAGGAGAGGACGAACGCCTTGCCGGCGCCGTACCCCGCCTGTCCGGGTAGCGGCTGGAAGGCCGCCGTCGACGCGACGTTGAGCACGACGCCCTGCCCGCGCTCGACCATGCCGGGGAGGAACCGGCTGCAGAGGTCCGCGACCGCGACGACGTCGACCTCGATCATGCCCATCTCGGCCTCGGGGTCCGATGCGCTCACCGGGCCCATCGTGGACAGCCCGGCGTTGTTGACCAGGATGTTCGGGAACCGACCGTTGGCGGTGACCCGGTCGAGAAGCCCGGCCCGGCTGGGGCGGTCGGAGAGATCGGTGGCGAGCACGTCGGCGCCTGCGGGCAGTTCGGCCGCCAGCGCCTCGAGCTTGTCAGCCGACCGCGCCACGAGGGTCACGTGGTGGCCGCGACGGGACAGGTCGCGCGCGATCTCCGTGCCGATGCCGGAGGAGGCTCCGGTGACGATGGCGGTGGTGTCGGGTCCGGGCGGCGGCAGGCTCATGGCGCTCACCCTAGGCGTGTACGGCGACCCCGCACCTCGGTTGCTCTGCGATCGGGCGCTCCGGTCACGCCTGGAAGTCCGCTTGACCTCAACAACAGTTGAGGTTGGACCGTAGGGTCCATGACCGCCCTTGCCTCCCCCTCCGCCGCCACGCGGAGCGCCACCGTCGTCGTGCTCACCGTCATCGTCGGGACGGTGATGATCCCGCTCGACGTCACCGTCGTGGCGGTCGCCCTCGCGCCGCTCGCCCAGGAGACCGGCGCCTCTCTTCCCCTGATCCAGTGGGTCAGCACGGGCTACACCCTCGCCCTCGCGACCGTGATCCCCGCGGCCGCCTGGGCCATCCGGAGGTACGGCGCCCGCACGGTCTTCCTCGCGGCGATCACCTTGTTCACCGCGGGCTCGGCCGTGGTCGCGACAGCGTGGGACGCGCCGAGCCTGATCGCGTTCCGGGTGCTCCAGGGCTTCGGCGGCGGATTCGTGATGCCGGCCGCGATGACACTCGCGCTGCGGGCCGCACCGACCGGCGAGCGGGGCCGCGTGATGGCACTGCTCGGCCTGCCCATCCTGGTCGGGCCGGTCCTCGGACCGCCGCTCGGCGGCTGGGTCCTCGACACCCTGTCGTGGCGCTGGATCTTCCTGGTCAACGTGCCGGTCGGTCTCGTCGCGCTGTGGCTCGGTCGCCGCAACCTGCCTTCGGTGCCGGGCGACCCGACCGTCCCCCTCGACCGCGCCGGGCTCCTCCTGCTTGCCCCGGCAATGGCGCTGCTGGTGCTGGGGACCTCGCTGTCCGAGGGCAGCCTCGCGGACCTCGCGTCGGTGGGACCGATCGGGCTCGGGCTGGTGCTGCTCGCCGGATTCGTGCTCCACGCACTGACGGTCGCCGGGCCCCTGCTGAAGGTGCGCCTGCTCGGGGTCCGGGCCACCGGCGGCGGTGCGCTGCTGCTGGTGCTGTTCGCCGGCGGCTACTTCTCGACCCTCATCCTGGTCCCCCTCTACTTCCAGGTGGCGCGCGGCGAGTCGGCCACGGCGACCGGGCTCCTGATGGTGCCGCAGGCCGTGGCCGCAGGGATCTCGATCCAGGTGTCCGGTCGGCTGATCGACCGGGTGCCGCCCGTGCGGGTGATCTCGACCGGGATCACGCTCGCGGTCATCGGGTACGCCGGCTTCACCGTGCAGCTCGCCGCCGACGCGTCGTACTGGTCACTGGTGCCGTTCCTGATGCTCGGCACGACCGGAGCCGGGGCGACCATGCTGCCGACGATCACGCTGGCGACCCGCGACCTGGCGGACGCGGACATCCCGTCGGGCAGCACGATGATCAACGTCCTCAACCAGCTCGCCACGTCGGTCACGACCGCGGCCGTCGCCGTGCTCCTCACCGGACAGCTGTCGGCGCGGCTCCCCCAGCTCGGCGAGGACGGCATCGGCGACCTGCAGCAACTCCCCGCGGGCGCCCGGCTCGCCGTCGCCCCCGACGTCAGCGCCGCGGTGCAGTCGGCGTTCTGGCTCCCGGTCGCCATGATGGTCGGGGCCCTGGTCGTGGCGCTCGCCGTGCTCCGGCCCCGTAGGCCGCCGGAGTGATCGCGATGGAATGCTGGGGTCCATGCACGAGGACGAGCACGCCTGCCGGTCGAGCGGACCCCGGGCGGAGTCCCAGGAGATCGCGACGCGCCTGGCGACCTGGCTCGAACAGCTCGGCCTGGTCGGACAGCTCGCCGAAGCTGGTCTGCCGACCTTCGAACGCGACATCGACGGAGCGGTCAGCTGGCGTGACCCTGCGACCGGCGGGCCGCTGACCCCCGAGCAGATCCATGACCTCGACGAGGTCCTGCACCAGGTGGGCGAGGAGCCGGCGCACGCCGTACCGCTGGCCCTGGTGCAGCTGCGCCACCAGGCGCGGGTCCGCGCCACCCTGCTGGCCGGCGCCTCGCACAGTTACGCGTCGCTGGCCGAGATCCGTCGTACGTCGGAGAACGCCACCCGGTTCGCCGTACACAAGGCCGCGGAGCGGCGGGCCCTGCTCGTCGTGCCCCACGACGGCGGCACGCTGATACCCGCCTTCCAGCTCGACGAGGCCGGCGAGCTGCGCCCCGAGCTCGGGCCGGTCCTGGAGCCGCTGCTCGCCTCGACGATGGATCCCTGGCAGGTGTGGGCCTGGCTCACGCAACCGGCAGGCCTGCTCGGGGGTGCGGTCCCCCACGAAGCGGCGCGCGACCGCGAGGAAGTGGCGATCGTCCAGCACGCCGCCGTACGCCTGGCCGAGCGCGCGACCCGCTGAGGGCAACACCGACCGACGAGAACGGGACCTTCGACCCTGCTGCCGCACGCACGCCGCTGACTACCTTTCCCACATGAACGTGCGGGGCTGGTTGAGGGACGCGGCCTTGATGGCAGCGGCGTACGGCGTCGTGTCGTTCCTCGTGATCGAAGCCGTCGCCTTCGGCTATCCCACGGGCTCGGTGTTCTGGCCCGGCGCCGGTCTCACCCTCGGCGTGCTGGTCCGGTTGCCTCGCCATCGCTGGCCGGCGCTGCTCTCGGGCGTGCTCGTCGCCGAGATCCTGGTCGACCTGACCATCCCGGTCTCCTTCGGAGTCGCTCTGATCTGGGCGGTGGCCAACACGGCCGAGCCTCTGGTCGGGGCTTTCCTGCTGACCCGGCGCGGTCGTGTGGTGGGCCTGTCCAATGTTTCGCTCGTGATGCGCTTCGTCCTGTGGGCCGTGGTGGTCGGACCATTTTTTGGCGCCACCTTCGGCGCAACCGTCGCGAGCGCAGCGGGCGTCTCGGAGTTCTGGCCGACGTGGCCGCGGTGGTGGATGGGCGACGCGATCGGCGTCCTGGTCGTCGCGCCCGCGCTGTTCACCCGGTATCGACCCGACCTCGCGCATGCCCAACGCCTGGAGCAGTGGATGCTCCTGACCGCCCTCGCAGGCGTCACGTTGGCTGCCGATCTGCCGTGGCAGAGCGAGGGCTGGGTCCGGGGACTGCCCTTCCTGCTGGCGCCCGCACTGGTCGTGGTGGCGATGCGGGTCGGGCCCCTGACCGCCGCCATCGCCCTTGCGATCTCGGCAACCACCGTCAATGCGGTGACGGCGCTGGGCTTCGGGTCCTTCGCGACGCTCGGCACCGAGGACGGCCTCGTGGTCGCCCAGGCCTGTCTCGCCGGGGGCGCCTTCGCCCTTCACACGGTGTCGGCCCTCAACCACGGCCTGGTCTCGACCCAGCAGGTGGAGGAGTTGCTCCGCGAGCAGGCGCTCCATGACTCGCTCACCGGCCTCGCCAACCGTCGGATGCTCGACGAACAGCTCTCCACGTCGCTGGCCGGCCTGCGCAGGAGCGGCGGCCTGCTCGCGGTCCTGATGGTGGACCTGGACCGGTTCAAGCAGCTCAACGACCGACACGGTCACGTGGCGGGCGACGCTGCCCTGGTCGAGGTGGCCGACCGGCTGCGTGCCGTCGTCCGGCCGACCGACACGGTGGCGCGCGTGGGCGGTGACGAGTTCATCGTGGTCCTGCCGGACCTGCCGGACCTCGGCGTCGCCGAGCACTTCCGGCAGCGCGTCAGCAACGCGCTCAGCGCGCCGATGCGCTGGATGGAGGGCGAGCTCCCCCTCAGCGCCAGCGTGGGTCTGTCCTCGACGGCCGACCCGGAGTCCTCCCTCGATGCGATCCTCATGTCCGCCGATCGCTCGATGTACGCCGTGAAGTCGTCGACGTCGGACTCGGCGACCGCTCGTCCGACCGGGCGCGGGTGACCCACCACGGCCGCGACGCCATCGCGGCCACTGCTGCGCCGGTCGCGTTGAGCAGGATGTCGTCGACCGAGGACACCCGGTCCAGTTGCAGCAGGTACTGAGCGGACTCGATCGTCGCCGAACAGATGACCCCGATCGCGAGCATCCGCGGCATCGACGCGACCGCACCGAACAGCATCGGCGCACAGAAGCCCACCGCGGCCAGGATGAGCAGGTTGCCGAAGATCTGGACGTCCGACATCGTCTCGAGGTCGCGCAGGGGGACCAGGCTGACCCGCCCGGGCACGACACCCGCGCCGCTGCCGGGGATCAACGTCAGCCACACCCACGGCACCGTTCCGTAGACGATGCCGACCTCGGCGAACGACCGACGCCACGCGGCGGCCTGCGCGGTGCCGACACTTGTGCGCAGCCGGGCAAGCGCCCACACCGTCGCCACCGCCAGCGGAAGGGCGACAACGGCGAGCACGGCCACGCCGACGAAGGAGACCGAACCCTCGTGCCACAACAGGGGCCTCACGACTGCATCCTCGGGTCCTGCGTCGGGTCGTCGTACGGACGCGGACAGCCGAGCACGCTCGCTTCCGGGCGCAGCTCGAAGTGCCACGGCTCGTTGCGATAGGTCTGGCACAGCCCGTAGGACGCACCGTGGTCCGACAACCACGCGGCACCCTGCGGCGCGAGGTCGACGGCAGCACCGGAGACGTGCGCGGACGTCTCCGGGGTGGCCACCCACCGCGCCGCTTCCTCACGCGAGCCGTACTGGTCGACCGCCTCGTCGAGCAACTGCTCCTGATAGGCCTCCGAACGCCAGCCGCTGTTGACCTCGAGCTGGATGCCGACAGCGGCGGCATCATCGTCCGCCTCGCGCAGGGCGTGCAGGAGATCGTCGTCGAGGCGGGCCACGGCCGGGTAGTCGTCGTCGAAAACGCTCACGCCGTCGGGGACCACCCCGCCGTCCTTGCCGAGCGAACCACGGTCGTCACCGAAGAAGACGTCGAACGGCGTGCCGACCGTGGAGGACGAGGAGCCCAGCACCCGCTGGCTCAGGGGTACCGCAATGCCCGCGGCGAGGACCAGCAGGCCGACGGCAACGGCTCGTGAGGCCGGGCCCGCCGTTGTCCGTGCTGCTCGCACGGTGGTCCGCCGGGGAGGGGACGGGTTGGCGTAGGTCATGCGCCCAGCCAACGCAGCGCGCCGTTGCGAGCCCGTATGCACTTTTCGATACGCCGGCGATATCCGCCGACTCGTACGATCGGGTTCGACATGCGCGTGCTGATCGTCGAGGACGAGCCCCTCCTGGCCGAGGCCATCCGCGATGGCCTGCGCCTGGAAGCGATCGCCGCCGACCTCGCCGCCGACGGCGACACCGCGCTGGAGATGTTGAGCGTCAACTCCTACGACATCGCCGTCCTGGACCGCGACATCCCCGGCCCGTCGGGCGACGAGATCGCCCGACGCGTGGTCGCGTCGGGCAGCGGCATGCCGATCCTCATGCTCACCGCGGCCGACCGGCTCGACGACAAGGCCTCCGGCTTCGAGCTCGGTGCCGATGACTACCTGACCAAGCCGTTCGAGCTGCGTGAGCTGGTGCTCCGGCTCAGGGCGCTCGATCGCCGGCGCGCACACAACCGTCCGCCGGTGCGCGAGATCGCGGGCCTGCGGCTGGATCCGTTCCGGCGCGAGGTCTACCGGGACGGTCGGTACGTCGCGCTGACGCGCAAGCAGTTCGCCGTGCTCGAGGTGCTGGTGGCCGCCGAAGGTGGCGTCGTGAGCGCCGAGGAGCTGTTGGAGCGAGCGTGGGACGAGAACGCCGATCCCTTCACGAACGCCGTACGCATCACGGTGTCCGCACTGCGCAAGCGACTCGGCGAGCCGGGGATCATCGCCACCGTGGCCGGTGTCGGCTACCGCATCGACGCGGCTGTCGGCGCGGGGCACGAGGTGGACAGTGGCTAGGCCGCCCGGACTGAGCGTTCGGCTCAAGCTCACCCTCAGCTACGCCGGCTTCCTCATGGTCGCCGGGATCCTGCTGCTCGCCGTCGTGTGGGTGTTCCTGCTGCGCTACGTGCCTGAAGTGACCAACACGAGCGGCGGCCTGCTCGTACCCGACCGGGGTCTCGAACCGGCCTTCATCCCCAACCGGTCCGACCTCCAGAAGGCCTTCGTTCCGCGCGCAGCCCAGGCGCTCGCGGCACTTCTCGTCTTCGGACTCCTCGGGGGGTGGCTCCTGGCCGGTCGGATGCTCGCGCCGCTGACGCGCATCCGGAACGCCACCCGCGTGGCGGCCGAGGGCTCGCTGTCCCACCGGATCCGGATGGAGGGCCGCAAGGACGAGTTCCGCGAGCTCGCCGACGCCTTCGACGCCATGCTCGCCCGACTGGAAGCAGACGTGGCTGAGCAGCAGCGGTTCGCGGCCAACGCCTCCCACGAGCTGCGGACCCCGTTGGCGATCACGCAGACGCTGCTCGAGGTCGCGCGCAACGATCCGGAGAGCGACACCACCGAGCTCGTCGAGCGGCTCCAGTTCGTCAACGCCCGGGCGATCGACCTCACCGAGGCGCTGCTGCTGCTCAGTCGCGCCGACCGCCGGTCGTTCGCCCGCGAACCCGTCGACCTGTCGCTGCTCGTGGAGGAGTCGGCCGAGACCCTGCTCCCGCTCGCCGAGCAACGCGGGCTCACCATCGAGACGTCGAGCGAGTTCGCTCCCGTCGTCGGCTCCCATGCGCTCCTGCTGCAGATGACGACGAACCTCGTCCACAACGCGATCGTCCACAACCTGCCGGCCCACGGGACCGTGTGGGTGACGACCAGCATCCACCCCGCGGCCGTCGTACTCACCGTGGAGAACACCGGCGACCAGCTCGCTCCGCAACTGGTCCCCACGCTGGTCGAGCCGTTCCAGCGCGGCAGTGAACGCGTCCGCACCGATCACGCCGGCGTCGGCCTCGGCCTCGCCATCGTCAGGAGCATCGCCCACGCCCACGACGGCACGCTCACCCTCACGCCACGCGCCGAAGGCGGGCTCCGGGTCAGCGTGGAGCTGCCGATCGCACCGGTTCGCTGAACTCCCCGACGGGCACCCGGTGGTGCCAGACGACGTGCAGGCGCCCGGACTCCGGGTGCGGACCGACGGAGGTCTGCACGCCGTAGACCCGATGGATCGTGGCCGGTGTCAGCACCTCGGCGGCGTCGCCCGAGGCGACCACCTCGCCGTCCTGGAGCAGGACCAGCTGGTCGCAGAACGCGGCGGCGAGGTCGAGGTCGTGCAACGCCGCGATCACCGTCAGGCCCAGTCTGCGGACTGTGGTGAGGAAGTCGATCTGGTGGCCCAGGTCGAGGTGGTTGGTCGGCTCGTCCAGGATCAGGATCTCCGGCTCCTGCGCCAGTGCCCGCGCGAGCTGGACCCGTTGGCGCTCGCCACCCGACAGGGTCTGCCACCGTCGGTCGAGCAGGTCGGCGACCTCGGCCAGGCGGACCGCCCGATCGATGGCGTCGCGCCCTTCGGTTCGCGAGGCCGGCCAACGGCCGCGGTGCGGGATCCGGCCGAGCTCGATGACCTGACGTACCGGCAGGTCGAGCCCGGTGACCGCGTGCTGTTCGAGCACAGCCACCTGGCGGGCCCGGTCGCGGGAGCTCAACTCGCGCAGGCTCCGCTCACCGACGTACACCTGACCGGACTGCGCGCGAAGGAGTCCCGCCAGGACGTGCAGGAGGGAGGTCTTGCCGGACCCGTTCGGGCCGAGCAGTCCGGTGACGGTGCCGGGACGGCAGTCCACGGAGACTCCCTTGAGGATGACGCGTTCCGGCACCCCCCAGGTGATGTCGACGGCCCTCATCGGGTCCGCTCCCGTCGCAGGAGTACGGCGAAGACCGGTGCGCCCAGCACGGCAGTCACGACGCCGATCGGGATCTCCTGGCCGTCGATCAGTGAGCGCGCAGCGGTGTCGGCCCAGACCAGCAGGATCGCGCCGGCCAGTGCGCTCAAGGGCAGCAACCGGCGGTGGCTCGGCCCGACGAGCAGTCGGACGACGTGCGGCACCACGAGACCGACGAACCCGATGGCGCCGGTGTAGGCAACGAGGCTCGCGGTCACCAGCGCCGTACCCGTCAACAGGATCCAGCGGGTCCGGTTCACCGAGACGCCCAGCGAGCTGGCCGCCGATTCGCCGAAGGCGAAGGCGTCGAGGTCGGAGGTGAAGGCGAGCACGGCGATCGACGCGACCACGGCGACGACGACCAGCAGGGTCGCCGAGTCCCAGCGCAGGCCGGCCAGCGAGCCCATCGTCCAGGCGAGGACCCGCCGGGCGGCGTCCTGGTCGCCGCTCATGATCGTGACGAACGACGTGTACGCCGCGCACACCTGGCCGACAGCGACGCCCGCAAGGACTGTTCGCGCGGGCGGGAGATCACCCGCGCGTCCGGTCGCCAGCAGCAGCACCGCCCCCAGGGCGCCGAGTGCACCGAGGAACGAGCCGAGCGTCAGCATCGTGGTGGCGAGCAGGCCGCCGACCGAGACACCCAGCACCAGCACGCTGACCGCACCGACGGCTGCACCGCCGGAGATCCCCAGCAGGTACGGGTCGGCGAGGTCGTTGCGGGTCAGCGACTGCAACACCACACCGACGAGTGCGAGTGCCGCACCCGTGGCCGCGGCACCGAGCACCCGCGGCATCCGCAACTGCCAGACGATCTGGTCGTCGAGCAACGTGGCCTCACCGCCGAAGCCGCAGCGCTGCGCGATCACCTCGAGCACCGTCGAGATCGGGATGGGGACGGAGCCGATTCCGACACCCATCACCACCGTCACCAGCAGGACGCCGACGAGGAGCGCGCCGAGCCCGAAGGCGCGCAGGCCACCCGTCGCGCCGAGCCCGAAGGCCCGGCGCGACGCGAGTGCCAGCGACATCAGTCCCGCAACTTCTCGAGCTGCCCGGCGACGTCGACCGCGCCGTCCGTGAGCCGCACACCCGGCGTGGTCTCCGAGAACGGCAGCGTCACGAACGCCTCCGCCTTCACCGCACGAAGCTGGCTCAGCACCGGGTCGTTCTTCAGATGGGCGATCTTCTCCTTCGCCGTCGACCACGATGCGTCGGCCAGCACGATGACGTCGGGGTCGGCCGCGATGACGTTCTCCCACGCCACATCGGTCCAGCCGTGCGGGATGTCGGCGAACACGTTGTTGGCGCCGACGGCGTCGAGGATCAGCTGCGGGCCGCCCTCACCGGTGCCGACATACGGCGTCTTGTCACCCGAGTCGTACCAGAAGACGTCGAAGCCGGCGCCCGCCTTCTGCGCCGCCAGGCCCTCCAGCACTCGCTCCTGCTCGCTGCGGATCGCCTCGGCCCGCTCCGGTACGCCGAAGGCCTCGGCCACCAGATCGACCTCGTGCCAGACGGTCTCGAAGGTCGTTCCGCCTTCCGGCTCGGCGTCACCGTCGCCGCAGCCGAAGAGCGAGGTGATCGACGCAATGCCCAGCTCTTCCAGCTGTTTCTGCGAGCCGGCCGCTTCGTCGTCGTACGCGCTGATGTAGGAGCCGTAGACCAGGTCGGGCTCGGCACTCAGGACGGTCTCGTGGTCGGGGTACTCCTCGGAGAGCACCGGCACCGAGTCGTAGGCCTTCTTCCACTTCTCGGGGATCGCATCGTCGAGGTACGCCGTTCCGGCGAGCTGGTCCTCGACGCCCAGGGCGAGCGCGACCTCGGTCGCGCCCTGGTTCATCGTGATCGCCCGCGTGGGCCTGGTCTCGAGGGTGGTGGTGAAGCCGCAGGTCGTCACCTCCACGGGGAAGCCCTTCGCCGGTGAGGAGGCGTTGTCCTGGCTCGGAGCACCTCCACAGGCGGTGAGCGTGGCGAGCAGCGAAACGGCGGCAAGGCTCGCCAGGGGTCGGGAAATACGCATCATGAGTTCTCATCTCATGTCGAGGCTCGGTCGCGAAGCCTGTTGGACAGATCACGCGGACGTCTTGTCCACGGCCAGCAGGTCTTCGGACTCGGGATCATCCGGACGAGGCGCCTTCCCGGATCGCAGTGATCCAGTGGCAAAGTGCCGCGCCCGTCACCCTCACCGCTGCGCGTCAGTCCCGGATTCTCACCGGGTTCCCTGACTCATTGCTGAGTACGACTGGCGTTCGAGAACGTAGCAGAGCCGACTGAGGTGACCCTCAGTCACGCCTCACAGTTCCTGGGGCAGCCCGAAGCGCTCGAACATGCCGGGCTCGAACGTGAGCATCTCGGCGATCAGCCCACCCTCGATCCGCAACACGTCCATCGCGAGGGCTGCGTACGTCGTCGTGCCGGGTTGGCGGTAGTAGGCCGCCACGGTCGGCTGGCCGTTGGCCGTCGTGATCCGGCAGCGGAAGCCGTTCGGGTCGGCGTCGCTGAGTCCGTCGACCCAGGTCTGGAAGACCGCCTCCCGCCCGACCCACACGCCCGGCTGCGGCGGCATCGCGAACCGCACGTCGTCGCGCAGCAACTCGGCCAACCCTTCGAGGTCGAGGACCTCGAGCCGCTCGACGTACGTCGACACGAGCGTCTGCTCCTGCTCGCTCAGCCCCGGTGCGGTCCGGGCGCTCCAGTCGAGCCGCCCATCGGGCAGGTGCTGGCGCATCGTGGTCCTGGCGCGAGCGAGGGCACTGTTGGCCGAGGCCAGCGTGAGCTCGAGGGAGTCGGCCGTCTGTTGGGCCGGCCAGCCGAGCACGTCGCGCAGGATGAGGACCGCGCGCTGTCGCGCCGGCAGGTGCTGGACCGCGACGATGAATGCGAGCTCGATGGTCTCCCGTGCGACCGCTTGCGTGTGCGGGTCCTGCGGCGCACTGTCCGGCCACGGCTGCAGGTAGAGCACCTCGGTGCCCGTCCCGCCCGCACCCTGCAGGTCGGTGGGGACAGGCGTTCGGTCGCGCCGCTTCTCGATGAAGTCCAGGCAGGCGTTGGTGGCGATCCGGTAGAGCCAGGTGCGCAGCGATGCCCGGCCCTGGAAGGACTCACGCTTGGCCCAGGCCCGCAGGAACGTCTCCTGCGTCATGTCCTGTGCGTCGTCGTACGACGCGAGCATGCGGTAGCAGTGGACGAGCAACTCCCTGCGGAAGCGCTCGGTGAGCAGCGCGAACCGGCCGTCGTCACCGTTGCGGGCAGCCTGCATGAACTCGGCCTAGTCGACGCCGATCGGCCCCGTCTGGCTGGGTGCGGTGGTGTCCATGTCGTCTCCTGCGCTCACTCGTCTGAACTGTCGCATGTAACGACGTCGGAGCTCCGGGGAAGTGATCGGTCGGGAATCCCAGGTGCAGCGACAGACCTCAGTGGGCCATGTCGACGAAGCGGCTGTAGTGACCCTGGAAGGCCACGGTGATGTCGCGGGTCGCGCCGTTGCGGTGCTTGGCGACGATCAGGTCGGCCTCGCCGGGGCGGGCCGACTCCTTCTCGTAGACGTCCTCACGGTGCAGCAGGATGACCATGTCGGCGTCCTGCTCGATCGAGCCGGACTCACGGAGGTCGCTCATCATCGGCTTCTTGTCAGCGCGTTGCTCGGGACCACGGTTCAGCTGGGAGAGCGCGATGATCGGGACCTCGAGCTCCTTGGCCAGCAGCTTCATCTGGCGGGAGAACTCCGAGACCTCGAGCTGGCGGGACTCGACCTTCTTGCCCGAGCTCATCAGCTGGAGGTAGTCGATGACCAGGATCTTGAGGTCGTGCTTCTGCTTCAACCGCCGCGCCTTGGCACGGATCTCGGTCATCGTCATGTTCGGGGAGTCGTCGATGAACATCGGCGCGGCGGACACCTTGGCGACGTGGCGGGCCAGGCGGTCCCACTCCTCCGTGCCCATCTTGCCGTTGCGGATGTGGTTGAGGGGGATACGCGCCTCGGCCGAGAGCAGACGCATCACGATCTCGGCGCGCGTCATCTCCAGGCTGAAGAAGGCGCTGGTCAGGTTGTTGTGGATCGATGCCGCGCGACAGAAGTCGAGCGCCAGCGTCGAGTTGTGGGTCGGAATCATCGACCGGCCCGCAAGGTACAGGTGGTCATCGTTGTCGACCTGGACGCAGCGCACCGGAACCGACTCGATGGGCCGGACCGCGGTGACGTAGCGGCGCCCGACCCGCGAAGTCGTACGGGGCCGCAGTTCCTTGTGCAAAGTGGCCTTGCGGTGCAACCGGAAGACGTCGTCAACGGTGGCGAAGGTCAATTTGTAGGCGATCGACGACTCGGCCGTCCTGCCCTTGACGGCCTTCTTCGCGACGCCGCAGCGGTAACCCAGGCTCACGATGAGCTCGTACACGTCCTCCGCGAGTCGTCGGCTCGTGGTGGTGAACTGAACCGATCCGGTCTGGCGGGCCACGGTGCCATCGGTGTCGAGCAGGCCTGCGAGCAGCTCGCGCCGATCGGCTTCCGACGACCGGAGGTAGGACAGCGGGATGTGCTTGTCGCCCAGCACTCCAACGGTCCGAAGAAGGGCCGTGAACGACCCGTGGTCCCGGTAGCAGTCGATGCACTGCTGGGACTCACCCGATGCGGGCTGACCACAGTCGGGGCAGTCCATCCGGTCGGGGTGAGCACCCTTGTTCTTCGGGCCGCAGGTCCGACCGCACGTGTAGACGTTCGGATGGCGCGCGGTGAAGGTCGTGCCGCAGACATCGCAGTCACGAACAATCGGCTCACATTCGGGGAGCAGCAGTGAATAAAGCATGTTTCCGCGGCTCACGCAGCGAACGCCCAGGCCCTCGATGTACATCGGAATCTCGTCGGTCTCCGACGTCAGCCGGGCACCCGCGCTGTGGCCGTCACCGAGCCACGCACCGAGGACATAGGCCGGGATCGGCAAGGGACCGCCCTCGGCCTGGATCGGGAGCGCATTGAGAACCGAGTGGTTGGCACGCTGGCCCTTGTTGATCCGGGCGGTCTGCGCGATCTGCTCGGTCGTCACGACCGACGGCTGAGCCGAAGCGGGGATCGATCGCCGCGACGCGCGCGTCTCGGTGAGCCACTGGTGCTCGGCATCCGCGACGATGACCGAGCCATCCGAGAACTCAAGCTCGTAGCAGGGCCGATCGATCATCACCTCGGTTGCGGCAACCACCGTCGTCGGCAATCCGTTGGCGTCGTACAACTGGTCACCAACCTGCACCTCGCCCATCGTCGTCCAACCGGTAGGCGTAGCGAGCGGTGTATCAAGCGCGAGGGCCTTGCCCATGGCGGGTCGAGCCGCGACGACGATCATCTGACCGGCGTGCAGACCGTTGGTCAGGTCGTCGAGGTCGGCGAAGCCGGTCGGGACGCCGTAGATGCCCGACTCGCGGTTCTCGATGGCCTCGATCTCGTCGAGGACGCCGTCCATGATGTCGCCGAGCGGGGCGTAGTCCTCCGCCTTGCGACGGTCGGTGACCTGGTAGACCTCGGCCTGCGCCTCGTTGACGATGCTGTCGACGTCGCCCTCGCCGGCGTAGCTGATCTGGACGATCTTGGTGCCCGCGTTGACCAGGCGACGCAGGATCGACTTCTCGCGCACGATCTCGGCGTAGAACCCGGCGTTGGCCGCGATCGGGACGTTGGCGGCCAGGGTGTGGAGGTACGGCGCCCCGCCGATCTTCTGCAGCTCGCCACGACGCTGGAGCTCGCCGGCCACCGTGACCATGTCGGCGGGCTCGCCGCGGCTGTAGAGGTCGAGGACCGCTTCGTGGATCGACTCGTGCGCCGGCCGGTAGTAGTCAGGTCCGCGGAGCACCTCGACGACGTCGGCGATCGCGTCCTTGGAGATCAGCATCGCACCGAGCACGGACTGCTCGGCCGCCATGTCCTGCGGCGGCGTGCGACCACCGGGCGACTGCTGGGGCGCCTCGCCCGGGGCATAGGAAACGGGGCCGTCGCCCCAGTCCGAGGGCGGCTCCGACGTCCATGTCGGCGCGTCGTCCGTGAGACTCACGGTGCCCTCTCCCTCTGTCATCAACCAGGTCATTGACCAGTGAACTTGCAAACACGGTACGGACCGGGGCCGACACAATGTGGCAGCCACGCGGCGGACCCCCGGGAGGGACGTGATGCACCCGAAGTGGCAACCTACGGGTCAGTAGCCGTGCCGCGAAAGCGGGCTGTACACAGGGGCTGGGGATAACCTGCGACACCCCGTGGACGACACGCGTGCATGGTGTGTACGGGCTGGGGAGGAACCTGTGGAGAGAGGGTTCATGCGGAACACCATGTGGCCTCTGACCTGCGCAAACGTTCTCCCGAGCCTGTGGAGGAAGAATATTTCGGGTGTGACCCTGTTCACTTTCCGGACATCCGGGTGTCACAGGGGGTCTCCCGGGGCGCACCCTCACCGTGAGGGTGACAGAAGGGTGTATCCACAAGCACACCCCAGTTATCCACCGGTCGGCGGGGGTGCCCGTTGAACGCGCTCACCCGGAGCGCCGAGCACCGCTCGCTGGACCGCGAGATCGCCCGGCTCGCGGTCCCTGCGTTCCTCGCGCTCATCGCCGAACCGCTCTTCCTGCTCGGCGACGCGGCGGTCGTGGGGCACCTCGGCACCCGCGAGCTCGCCGGGCTCGGCATCGCCGGCACCGTGATGGCCACGATCGTGGGACTCTGCGTCTTCCTGGCCTACGGCACCACCGCCAGCGTCGCCCGCCAGCTCGGCGCCGGGCAGCGACGGGCAGCCCTCGCCCAGGGGATCGACGGACTCTGGCTCGCCGCGGCCATCGGCATCCCGGTCAGCGTCGCCACGGCACTCCTGGCCGGTCCACTGGTGAGCCTCTTCGGTGCGTCCGACGCGGTGAACGACCCGGCAACGACATACCTCCGGATCGCCGCGAGCGGCATCACCCCGCTGCTCCTCGTGCTGGCCACCACCGGGGTCCTGCGTGGTCTGCAGGACACCCGGACACCACTCGTCGTCGCGGTCGTCGGCAACCTCGCCAACATCGGCCTCAACGTCCTGCTCGTGTACGGCGCCGGGCCGGTCCCGCGACTCGAGATCGCGGGCTCCGCGCTCGGGTCGGTCCTCGCCCAGGTCGGCATGGCCCTCGCGCTGGTGCTCGTCGTCCTGCGGGCCGCCCGCCGGGAGGGCGCGGACCTGCGCCCGGACCTGCCCGGCGTGCGTGCGGCCGCCCGGGCCGGCGTACCCCTGCTGGTGCGGACGCTCACCCTGCGCGCCTCCCTGCTCGTCACGACCTACGCCGTGGTGATCGCGGCGGGATCGACGGGCGGGTCCGGCGACGACGCGGTCACGATCGCCACCCACCAGCTGGCCCTGACCCTGTGGGGCTTCCTCGCCTTCGTTCTCGATGCGATCGCCATCGCGGCCCAGGCCATCACCGGGCGCCACCTCGGCGCAGGCGACGTCGCCGCCGCACGAGCCGTCACGAACCGGATGATCGGCTGGGGCGTCGTGAGCGGGGTCCTCACCGGGGCCCTGCTCGCCGGTTCCAGCCCGTGGCTCGGCGCAATCTTCACGCCCGACCAGGGCGTGCGGGAGGCACTCGTCCCCGTGCTCCTGGTCGCCGCCCTCGCACAACCGGTCGCCGGCGTCGTGTTCGTGCTCGACGGCGTCCTGATCGGGGCCGGTGACGGCCGGTACCTGGCGACCGCAGGACTGATCGTGCTCTGCGGCTACGCTCCCGTCGTGCTGCTGACGAGTGGACTGGGCGCCGGACTGCCCTGGCTGTGGGTGGTCTTCGGCGTGCTCTTCATGGGAGGGCGCCTCGCCACCCTGCTCCACCGTGCGGCCGGTGACCGCTGGCTGGTCACCGGAGCCGGCCGATGAAGCCGCTCTACTGGATCGCCGCCGGTCTGGCCGTGGTCGTGTTCACCAAGGCGCCCGCCGACCGCTACGACTTCTCGGAAGTCCTCGGCAACGGCTTCGTGCTGATCGGCTGGATCAGGCTGGCCCGCGCCGTGCCGACGATCCCGCTGCGACTGACCCTCTGGTACCTCGCCGTCCTCGGCCTCCTGCTCGCCATCGGGCTCGCCACACCCGAGGCCCGGGAGTGGCTGGACGACGCCGATCCTGCCGTGGTCTGGGCGGCATCCCTGCCCGCGCTCGGCTTCCTCGCCGCGCTCTGCCACGCCCTCACCCGCCAGGCGCGCGACGCCCGAGCGCGCGGTGGTTGGTGGTGGACCGTCGCCGAGGTCGCCATCCTGGTCGCCCTCGTCGCCAACGTGCTGTACGACGGCGCCGGCTGGACGTGGCTCTACGGCATCGGCAGCGTCGGACTCGGCGGGGTGCTCCTGGTGATCGTCCTGTGCATGGTCCACGGACCGGCAGTCTGGGCAGGTGGTCCCGACCTCGAAGCCGAGGTCGAGCCGGCCTGACCGGTCTTGGGACCGGGTCTCGAGACGGTTGCTGCGCAACCTCCTCGACCTCCGCGCACGTCAGCCCTGGAGTGCTGCCAGGACCAGCTCGGCGATGGCGACCGACTGGTTGCGCGGGTCGCCCTCGTAGTCGACGCCGTCCTCGTACTCGAGCTCGACCTCAACCAGTGCCGTCGCCGAGCATGCGCGCAGCGCGGCCTCCAGCGGCGGGGCCTGGCTGGTCCGCCACCAGCCGTCGGTGGCGCCGGCGATGTCGTCGACCGGCTCCACGTTGGCGACGGCGTCGTTGGGCTGCGGGCAACCGAAGGTGCCCTGGTTGAAGTCGTCGGGTCCCGTGACGTGCACGGTCACCTCGAGCAGGTCCGGGGCCTCGAACGAGCAGGTGCTGCTCGTCCATCGGAGGTCCAGCTCGCTGCTGGTGTCGCTGCCCGGCTCGGCAGCACCGAAGCTGACGCCGAAGGCCTTCGCCACGTCATCGGTCGTGACCAGGTCACACGCAGGCAGCAGCGTCGGCTCGGGTGGAGCCTCGCTCGCCGTCGACGTCGGCGCGGCGGGGCTCGACGTGGCGGCAGCGGGGGAGCTCGTGGTCTCCGTCGGCGTCGGGACACCGGATCCGTCGACACCTCCGTCGTCGCTGCAGCCGGCGAGTGCCGAGACGAGCAGGAGGAGAGCGGCGGGCCAGATCCGTCGTAGGCGCATGGCCCAAAACTAGCCGCGTGGCCGGCCCCAGGGGGACCGGCCACGCGGAGTTCTCGAGACGGTTGCTACGCAACCTCCTCGATCACCGGGATCGTTCTACGTCAGCCGGGGATGACGTTGAGCGCGACTGCAGCGGACACGTCGTCGTGCAGCTTCACCGACACGGCGTGGTTGCCCAGCGCCTTGATCGGGTTGCCGAGGACGATGGTGCGCTTGTCGATCGCCTCGCCGGCAGCCTCGCCGAGCGCGGCAGCGATGTCGGCAGCGGTGACCGCGCCGAACAGGCGGCCACCCTGGCCGGCCTTCACCTTGACGTCGACCGGACGGCCCTCGAGCTTGGCCTTGATCTCGGCGGCGTGCGCCTCGTCACGAACCGCGCGAGCGGCCCGGGCCTGCTTGATGGAGTCGGCCTGCGCCTGCGCGCCACGGGTCCAACGGATCGCGAAGCCACGCGGGAGGAGGTAGTTGCGGCCGTAGCCGTCCTTGACCTCGACCACGTCACCAGCGGCACCGAGGCCGTCGACTTCCTGGGTCAGGATGATCTTCATGTTCAGTCTCCTTCTCTAGCGTCGCTGATCAGCGGCCGGCGGAGGTGTAGGGCAACAGCGCGATCTCGCGGGCGTTCTTCACCGCGATCGCGACGTCCCGCTGGTGCTGGACGCAGTTGCCGGTCACCCGACGGGCGCGGATCTTGCCGCGGTCGGAGATGAACTTCTTCAGGAGGCCGGTGTCCTTGTAGTCGACACCGGTCGCCTTCTCCTTGCAAAACTGGCAAACCTTCTTCTTCGGCTTGCGGACGACTGCCTTCGCCATTGTGGTGCTCCTCCTCAGAGCCCGGCCGGGCCCGCCTGTTCAGGCGGCGACGGCCGGAATGGTTGATGTGTTGTTGCTTGATCTCGGTACGTGCGTCGGGGCCTCGCAAGCTCGGCCCCGGCACTACTCGATCTGGCGTCTGGATCCGGCTCCGAGCAAGCTCGGCGCCGGGACACTCAGAAAGGGGGTTCGTCGGCGCCGGAGACGCCCGGCGCTGCCCACGGGTCGCCAGCCGGCGCCCCGCCCCCTGCGTTGGACCCACCCGACGGAGCCGAGGCACCGCCGCTGTTCCCCCACGGACCGTCATTGCCACCAGCGGCCGGGCGGCCACCGCCGCCGTAGGAGCCACCGCCGCCACCGGCGCCGCCGCCGGAGCGGGCAGCGCGGGTGACCTTGGCCGTGGCCCAGGTCAGCGACGGGCCGACCTCGTCCACCTGGATCTCGTTGACGGTGCGCTTCTCGCCCTCACGCGTCTCGTAGGTGCGCGACACGAGTCGGCCCTGGACGATGACGCGCATCCCCTTCTGGAGCGACTCGGCAACATTCTCGGCCGCCTGCCGCCACACCGCGCAGGAAAGGAACAGGCCTTCGCCGTCCTTCCACTCGTTGGTTTGACGGTCGAAGGTGCGCGGCGTCGACGCGATCCGGAAGTTCGCCACGGCCGCACCCGACGGGGTGAAACGCAGCTCCGGGTCGTCGACGAGGTTGCCGATGATGGTGATGACGGTGTCGCCAGCCATGGTGCTCTCCTGATGAGGGTGGGTTCGAGTGGCCAGACCCGGGTCAGACCCGGGTGATGGCCCCCATCGTTGCCTGTCGGACCGACACTGAACAGCGGTCGTCCACAGGCGACGGGGATCCTCAGATGGTGGGTCGGATGACCTTGGTCCGAAGGATGACCTCGTTCAGGCCCAGCTGACGGTCGAACTCGTCGACGGTCGCCGGCTCTGCGGTCAGCTTGATGATCGCGTAGATGCCTTCGGCGTTCTTCTTGATCTCGTAGGCAAGACGGCGCTTGCCCCAGATGTCGACGTTGTCGACGGTGCCTCCGTCATTACGGATGACGTTGAGGTACTTGTCGAGCGACGGCTGGACCGTACGCTCATCGAGGCTCGGGTCGAGGATGACCACGACTTCATAGTTACGCAAAGCGGTCTCCACCTCCTCTGGACTCAGGCGGCCGCGGACTTTCCGTGGCAGGAGGGCTCTGCACACCGATCCGGATCTGCCCGGTTCGGTGGGTACGGCGCCTTGCGGCACCGGACAGGAGAGGTTAACAGCGCGAGCGGTGCGGCTCACAATCCAGCCGCACGGTCCCTTCCACGGTCGTTTCGAGCGCTACTCGAAGACCACCGGGTTCTCGATCTCGACGTCACCGATGACCAGGACGGCGCTCGCGCCGTCGAGGCCCTCCGGCACGTCGAGCCCGACGGTTGCGCACACGTCGCCGGAGCCCAGGTCCCACTCGCCCTCCAGTGATCCGATCTCGTCGCCGTCGGGACTGCGCAGCTCGACGGCGAAGGCCGTCCCGTCCGCGAGGCCGCTGACCGCGAAGTGCGCGAACAACGTGGCCGGCAGTTCGACGCCGTCCAGTTGCTGCGGGTCGGCCGGCGTACTGGGCGTGGAGCAGTCGCTCTCCCCGTCCTCCGACCAGCCGGCGGGGCCGGCGCTCGCCTGGCCCATCGGGTCAGCCGGCGGTTCCGGCACGTCGTCGAGGTACGGCGAGACGTACGCCGGGTCGCCGCCCTTCTCCGCGATCGCGACGATCTCCTCGGTGAGGTTGACCGGACGGATCCGCGCCGAGCCGCCGGTGAAGGACCCGCCCTGGCCGGAGTCGCCGACGGTCGCCTCGGTGACCACGGCGCTGTTGATGCCGACCAGCTCGCCCTCGAGATTGATCGACGCCCCTCCGGAGTTGCCCGAGCCGATCCGGATGTCGCTGTCGATCCAGGCGCGAGGGCTGTCGACCGCGGCCTCCGTCAGGAAGGTCGAGACCACGCCGCGCGTCACCGTGAGCCCGCTCTCGAGCGCGTCGTCGGAGGCCACGTGAGCCACGGCCGGGAACCCGAGTGCGGTGATCTCGTCTCCGGTGCGCAGCTCGTCGCTGTCGCCCAGCGCCACCGGCTCGGGCAGGTCGAGGTCGCCGTCGATCGGCCGGCCGTCCGCATCACCGGTGATCTTGAGGACGGCCAGGTCCAGGACGCCGTCCGCCACGATCGGCTCCGCAGTGAAGGAGGCCGCCGCGGGCACGTCGTCGTTCGCCGAGGTCAGCGCGATCAGCAGACCGGCCGGGTCCTCGGCAGGGGGGAGCTGACCCGGGGCACTGGGCTTGCCGACGTGCGCATTGGTCAGGATCAGCCCGTCCTCGCTGATGATCGTCCCCGAGCCGGAGTAGATGGGTTCGCCGCTCTCGTCGACGGCGATGACCAGCACGCTCGCGAGCTTGGCCCGGTCGAGCTCGGCGGTCGTCAGTCCGTCGTCGGCGATCGCCGTGTTCCCGTCCTTCGGCGCTTCCTCGTCGTCGCCACCGAGGACGAGAGCCGCCGTGACCCCGCCACCGGCCAGCACCAGCGCCGCGGCGACCGCGCCGACCAGGGCAGCGGTGCGCCTGCGCTTCTTCTTCGCGATCGACTTCTGGGCCTTGCCGGCCTCCACGATCGGGATCACCTCGACCTCGGCCCCCGCGGTGGGGTGACCGAGCATCAGCGTCGTCGGGTGTTCCAGCCTGCGCTGGCTCACCCGGTCCTCCTCCTCGAAGGTGCCGGCGGTCGACCGGTCGACGTACCACCAGCCGTCGGGTCGGCCCTCGACCACAGCGTGCAGGCGCGAGACCGACGGGTCCTCGATGGTGACCTCGTTCGCCGGGTCGCGGCCGATCCGGACCACGCTGCCCGGCGGGAAGCGCTTCGCGCCGTCGGCGGTGCGGACCAGCAGGCCCGGCCCGCTCACGTAGTTCGGGCCGATCGGTCCGACGCCAGGAAGGACTGTCTGGGCCAGTCCGGGCGGGATCGCCCCGACGTCGACGGTCGCGGCCGGCCGTTGCGCCGTACCTGCGGGAACGAGCACCAGCTCCTCTCCGTCGGCGGAGCCGAAGCGGATCGCCGTACGACCGGAGACGCGGACCTCGGTGACCCGGACCCCGTTGTGCCAGGTCCCGCTGCTCGAGCCGCTGTCGACCAGGACCCAGTTCGCGCCCTCGGGGCGCAGTTGGGCGTGCTGGCGCGAGGCGGTCGGGTCACTGAGGACGATGTCGCAGCCCAGGTCGCGACCGATGGTGACGACGCGTTGGCCGTCGAAGTCCCACGACTGGCCGGCGACCTCTGCATGAAGGGTGCTCACGAGGTCGAACGCTAGACCTGCGTGGGCGCAGAACGGGGCGAATCAGGCGGACTGCCGACGTGTCGTCGGCGCTGCCTACGATGGCGACCATGAGCGAGCTGCGCATCGGTGCCCACGTCGACCAGACCGACCCGATCGGCGAGGCCCGTGCCCGCAACGCCCCGCTCGTGCAGTTCTTCCTCGGCAACCCGCAGTCCTACAAGGGCCCGGTCCTGGCGTACGACGGCGGCCCGGCGAAGTTGCGTGCCGACGCCGAGGAGGCCGGGATCGACCTCTACGTCCACGCGCCGTACCTGATCAACGTCGCCACCACCAACAACCGCCAGCGGATCCCCAGCCGCAAGCTCCTCCAGCAGCACGTCGACGCCGCGGCCGAGATCGGCGCCAAGGGCCTGATCGTCCACGGCGGCCACGTGACGGACGAGGACGATCCGGCCAAGGGCTTCGACAACTGGCGCAAGGCGATCGAGGCGACCGATCTGAAGCTTCCGCTGCTGATCGAGAACACCGCCGGCGGCACCAATGCGATGACCCGCTACCTCGACCGGATCAAGGGCACGTGGGACGCGATCGCCTCCGCCGAGGGCGCCGACATGGTCGGCTTCTGCCTCGACACCTGCCACGCGCACGCGGGCGGCAACGCGCTCGAGACGATCGTCGACGACATCCGTGCGATCACCGGCCGGATCGACCTCGTGCACGCCAACGACAGCCGCGACGACTTCGACTCGGGCGCCGACCGGCACGCCAACTTCGGCGCCGGCCGGATCGATCCGGACCTGCTCGCCCAGGTGGTCCGCGACGCCGGGGCACCCGTCGTCTGCGAGACCCCCGGCGGCGCGGACCAGCACGTCACCGACTTCGCCTGGCTCCGCGAACGGCTGTGAGCGTCGCCGGGTCGACCCGATAACCTCGGGCCCATGCCCAGCGTGCGCCCGATCAGCCTCCGGACCATCAGCGCAGCCGAGCACCGCGACCACCTCGCCACGCTGCCCTCGGCGAGCTTCCTCCAGACCCCGGGGTGGGCGAAGGTCAAGAGCGAGTGGCGCAGCGAGTCGATCGGCTGGTTCGACGACGCCGGCC
Source organism: Propionibacteriales bacterium (assembly GCA_026392415.1). Taxonomy (GTDB): domain Bacteria; phylum Actinomycetota; class Actinomycetes; order Propionibacteriales; family Nocardioidaceae; genus Nocardioides. The sequence continues at coordinate 171,815 of JAPLCC010000011.1, read as the reverse complement.
AGCAACAGGGCGTGGCACTGGTGCTCTACCGCAAGCTCCCGAAGCTGAAGCGCTACCTCGCCTATCTGCCCGAGGGCCCGGTGTTCGACTGGACCACCGACCAGCTCGGTGACTGGCTCACGCCGATGGTGGCGCACCTGAAGAAGGAGGGCGCGTTCGCCGTACGGATCGGCCCGCCGGTCGTGACCCGCCGCTGGTCGAGCGCCCAGGTCAAGGAGGGCATCGCCGACCCCGAGGTCAAGCTCCTCAGCCAGATCCCGCCGGCCGAGCGCACCGCCGCCGGCGCCCGCGTGGTGGCTCAGCTCCACGAGCTCGGTTGGCGCCACCAGGGCGTCGAGGGCGGGTTCGCCGCCGGGCAGCCCCAGTTCGTCTTCCAGGTCCCGCTCCGCACTGCCGACGGCGCCCAGCGCACCGAGGACGACGTCCTCAAGGGGATGAACCAGCTCTGGCGCCGCAACATCAAGAAGGCCGCCAAGGAAGGGGTGGAGGTCGTCCGCGGCACCCGCGACGACCTGGCCGCCTTCCACGAGCTCTACGTCCACACCGCCGAACGCGACCACTTCACCCCGCGCCCGTTGCGCTACTTCGAGACGATGTACGACGCCCTGACGGCCGACGCGGCGACGCCCGACGAACGGTTCACGCTGTGGCTGGCGCGTCACGACGGCGACCTGGTGGCTTCCACGATCGCGATCCGCGTCGGCGAGCACGCGTGGTACTCCTACGGCGCCTCGTCCACCGAGAAGCGTGAGGTCCGTGGCTCCAACGCCGTCCAGTGGGCGATGATCCGCGACGCCATCGCCGCAGAGGCGGCCGTCTACGACCTGCGCGGCATCACCGAGACCCTCGACTCCGACGACTCGCACGTCGGCCTGATCCAGTTCAAGGTCGGCACCGGCGGCGAAGCCGTGGAGTACGCCGGCGAGTGGGACCTGCCGATCAACCGGGCGCTCTACAAGGCGTTCCAGTTGTATCTGGCGAGGCGCGGATGAGCCTCACTCTCTCCGTCGACGGACCGCGCTGGCGCGCACACCTCGAGTCGGTCGCGTCCGCCCACCCCGGCATCGTGCCGGTCGCCAAGGGCAACGGCTACGGCTTCACCAATGCCCGCTTGGCGCGCAAGGCCCAGTGGCTGGCCGACCGCGGCCACGACGTCAACGCCCTCGCCGTCGGCATGTACGACGAGCTGCCCGACGTCGCCCAGCGCTGGCACGGCGACCTGCTGGTCCTGACCCCGTGGCGCCCGTGGGTGCCGCTGGAGCCGGCGCTCGCTCACCGCCTGGTCCACACGGTCAGCCGGGTCGCCGACCTGCGCGACCTGCTGCACGCCGACCCGACCGCACGCATCGTCCTCGAACGGATGACGTCGATGCGCCGCCACGGCATGGCCGCCCGTGAGCTCTGGGAAGCGGGCGAACTGCTGCGCAAGCACCCCGGCGCCCGCGTCGAGGGCCTCGCCCTGCACCTCCCGCTCGGCCAGGGCGCGCACCTCGGCGAGGTCACCCGCCTGATGAACGACTACGTCGCCGCCGAGCTCCCGGCCGACCACCGACCCGCCGTCTGGGTCAGCCACCTGACCGACGCCGAGCTCGCCACCCTGCGCAGCCAGTACGGCGACTTCCGGTTCCGGCCGCGGATCGGGACCGGGTTGTGGCTCGGTGAGCGCGCGGCCCTGCGGGTCACCGCGACCGTCCTCGACGTGCACGCCGTCGAACGCGGCGACGCGTTCGGCTACCGCGGCCGCACCGCCCCGAAGTCCGGCCACGTGCTGGTCGTCGCCGGTGGCACCGCGCACGGCATCGGCCTGGAGGCGCCCACCGGCGAGCAGACCATCAAGGCGCGGGCCGCGACCCTGGCCCGCGGGGGTCTCGACGCGGTCGGGTTCGTGCGGTCGCCGTACTCCATCGACGGGAAGCAGCGACTCTTCGCCGAACCCCCGCACATGCAGGCCTCGATGCTCTTCCTCCCGCACGGCTCGCGGGTGCCCGAGGTGGGCGAGGACGTCGACGTACGGGTGCGTTACACCGCGACGGCGTTCGACCGGGTCGTCGTCAGCGCCTGACTTTCCTCGGCACCCACCGGGTCGTGGTCGGGGCGGTACATGTCGCGCACGATGACCGCCGCGAGGTAGAGCTCGCCGAGGACACGGACGGCGATGCCGACCCAGTAGAAGCCGGCATCCCCGCCGCCGGCGGGAGACAGGTAGCCGCCGAGGTACCACCAGATCGTGCAGAAGTAGAAGACCTCGGTGGCCTGCCAGATGATCTGGTCGCGCCAGCGTGGACGGGCGAGCACGGCCAGCGGGAGCAGCCACAGGACGTACTGCGGCGAGTAGACCTTGTTGACCAGCAGGAAGCCGACCACGATCAGGTAGCCGAGCTGCGCGAGGCGAGGGACGGTGGTCTCGAGACGTCTCGATACACCGGCCGCTCGTTCCTCGCGACCGGCACTCGACGACCTTTGTCGTCCCGCGGTCATCCCGATCACGAACACTCCGAGGCACCAGGCACCGAAGAGGATCCAGGACCACAGGTTGATGGTGTGGGCCGTGAAGCCGACGTCACCGGCCTGGTCGATCAGCATCCACACCGAGCCGAGGTCGGCAGTGCGCGCGGAGTTGAAGCTCCAGAACACCTTCCACTGGTCCGGGCCGGTCAGGAAGCCGGGAGCATTCGCCACGAGCCAGGCCAGCACCGCGGAAACGGTGACCGAGGCGAAGGTCCAGTAGCGCCGCTGCCGCAGGCAGATCACGAGGATGCCCCCGAGCAGGAACAGCGGGTAGAGCTTGGCTGCAGTGCCCAGGCCGATCAGGACACCGGTCAGCACCGGGCGATCACGCGACCACGACCAGAGTGCGGCGGCGACCAGCGTGACGGCGATCAGGTCCCAGTTGATGAGCCCCGTGAGAAGCAGTGCCGGCGACAGGGCGAACGCCGCGGCGTCCCACGGTCGGCGCTCGTGGGTGCGCGAGAGCAGGTACACCGCCAGCAGCGCGAGCAGGGCGAACCCGATCGCGTTGACCAGCAGGAAGATGGTCTGTTCGTCGTCGACCTCGTCGTCGTCGTACAGCCGGTCGACCGGTGCCTGGTAGCGCTCCTCGACGTCCGGCGACCCGTTGAGCCAGTGCGTCACCCAGGCCGTGCCCCACGCCCAGTAGGCGATGCCGACGGGGTACTCCATCACCTCGTAGCGCGCGCGGGTCTGCTCGTCGTCGGAGTAGGGCCACGCATGCTCCGCCAACCCGCGCGGCACGTAGAGCGGCCGCAGGTCGGTGTAACACATGTGCGAGTAGACCCAGTTCTGGTCCTTGCCCTCCGCCAGCGAACACGGCGCCTTCTGGAGCAGGCCCAGGCAGCAGGTCAGGGCGGTGAGCAGGAGCAGCACCCGCGCCGGCGTCCACCAGCGGTGCGGCCGGGCGCGTTCACCCATCGGTCCGCCGACGACCTCGCTCAGCGCGGCGACGACCGGGTCGTCCTGGGTGGCATGGACGTGCGGTTTCCGCTCCCGAGGCATGACTCAGGCAGCAGTACGACGACGGCGGCCCGTGCGGACGCGGTTGTTGGCGTTGCCCGGGACCGCCGGGTCCAGCGGCTTCGGGTCGTCGGCGTCCGGTACGCCGTCACCGTCGTCGTCGAGGTCGGTGATGTCCGGGTTGCCGTCGCCGTCGGTGTCCGTCGTCGGGTCGGGCGGCGTGGACGAGGGCGGACCCGGGTCCTTGGTGGTCGCGGTCTCCGACGGCGTCTCGGACGGCGTCTCGGTCGACGGCTCGGCGGTCTCGGACGGCTTCGGCTTCTTGGTCGGCTTCGGTTTGGGCGGCTCGTGGCCCTCGCCCGGCGCCTCGCCCTTCACGTTGGCCGCCGGCGGCAGCTCCTCGATCTCCTCGCCCTCGAGAGCGCGCTCCATCACGTTGGTCCAGGTCGCCGCCGGGAAGGCGCCACCGAAGTACGACGGCAGCCAGCCCTTGAGCTGTTCGTTGCCCTTGCCGCGGACGTACATCACGGCCGTGGAGAGCTGGGGCGTGTAGCCGACGAACCAGGCCGAGGAGACCTCGCCCTTGCCGTTGGTCGCGGTGCCCGTCTTGCCGGCGGCGGGCCGACCGAGGCCGAGGGTCGAACGCCCGGAACCGGCCTTCACGACCTGCTGGAGGGCGAAGCCGACGTCGTCGGAGACCCCCTCGCGGATCGCCCGGTGGTCGGTGACCTTGTGCGTGTAGCGGACCACGCCCTCGGCGTCGACGACCTTCTCGATGATGTAGGCGTCGGCCGCGACCCCGCGGTTGGCGATCGTCGCGTAACCGTTGGCCATGTTGATCGGGCTGACCGTCTGCGAGCCGAGGCCGACACCGGTGTTGGGCTGCAGGCCCGGGCTGGAGGTCGGGAACCCGTAGGGCTTCGCTGCCGGCTCGGCCGGCGGGATCCCCATCGCGTTGGCGGTCTCGATGATCTTCTCGGGGCCGTCCGGCGTCGCCAGGGTCATGTCGATGTAAGCGGTGTTGATCGAGTCCTGGGTGGCCTTGACCAGGTTCACCTTGGCGCCGTAGTCCTGATTGCCCTGGTTCTCGACGTCCTTGCCATCGGGCAGCACGAACGGCGAGTTCCCGTCGAAGGTGTCCTTCAGCTCCCAGCCGGCCTCGATGCCCGCGGCCAGTGCGAACGGCTTGAACGTCGATCCGGCCTGCCCGCCCGAGACCGCCCAGTTGAGCTGGGACTGGAGATAGTCCTGCCCGCCGTAGAAGCCGCGCACGGCGCCGGTGCCGGGCTGGACCGAGGCGACCGCGACGTGGAGGTTCTTGCCGAAACCTTCCGGCCGTTCGTCCTGGACGCCCGCACGGGCGGCTTCCATCGCCTTGCGGGTGAAGGTGGTGGTGACCTTCAGTCCGCCGCCGTCGATCTCCTCCTGGCTGAAGCCGAGCCGGATCAGTTCCTTGCGGACCATCGTCAGCGCGTGGCCGCGCTGGCCGCCGTACTGCTCGTCCTGCTCGATCTTCGGGAACTTCGGCAGTCCCTGCTCGATCGCCTTGGCGGCGACGTCGGGGTCGACGGTCTTCATGTCGAGCATGCCGTTGATGATGCGTTCGTAGCGCGCCGCGAGACGAACCTCGGCGTCCTCCCCGTTGGCCGGGTCGAACCGGACGGGGTTGTTGAGCACTGCGGCAAGAACGACCGACTGACCGAGGCTGAGGTCCTTGGCGTCACGGGCGAAGTAGGCGCGCGCTGCGGCCTGGACGCCGTAGGCACCCCGCCCGAAGTAGATGGTGTTGAGGTAGCCCTCGAGGATCTCCTGCTTGCTCAGCTGGTTCTTGATCTTGAGGGAGAGGATCGCTTCCTTGGCCTTGCGCGACCAGGTGCGGTCCTGCGTCAGGTAGAGGATCTTGACGTACTGCTGGGTGATCGTGGAGGCACCCTGCTGGGCGTTGCCCTGGGCGTTGCTGAACGCGGCCCGGAGGATGCCCTTGGGGTCCAGGCCGCTGTCGGTCCAGAACGTCTGGTTCTCGGACGCCACGACCGCGTCCTTCACGGACTGGGGCATCTCGTCGTAGTCGATGGAGTCCCGCTTCTGGATCGCGAACTGGCCGAGCTCGGTCTTGCCGCCGGCGTAGTAGACCTGCGTGGTCTCCGTCAGGAACTCGGCATTCGGGTCCGGGATGTCGATCGAGCGGTAGGCGATGTACAGCGCAGTCACCCCGAGCAGTCCGAAGACCACCCCGGTGACCAGGCTCCACAGCGCGACCCGCTTGAGCCGCTGCTTCCAGGTTCGCGGCGCAGCACCGGACTTCTTGCCCGCCCGGGACCTCCCCCGTGACGACGAGCCTGACGACTTCCGCTTTCCCTCAACCACGCACCACAGGGTACGGCGCAACTCCACGACCCCCGATTCGCGACCGGCCGCACCCCGATGGACACTCTCGATCCATCGAAAGTTCACGTTCTGTGGATATATCGCTACGATAGGTCGTATGGCACGGCGTGGCGACACCATCGAGTTGGCAGTCCTCGGACTGCTGCACGAGGGACCCATGCACGGCTACGAGCTGCGCAAGCGGCTCAACCTGATGCTCGGATGGGGTCGGCTGCTGTCGTATGGCTCGCTCTACCCGGCGTTGAAGAAGATGCTCCGCGGCAACCTCCTCGAGGAAGTCGTTCCGTCGGGCCCCCAGAGCCGGCGGCAACGGATCGTCTACGAGGTGACCCCTCAGGGCACCGAGGAGTTCCAGCGCCTCATGTCGGAGGTGGGTCCTGCCGCTTGGGAGGACGACAACTTCGACATCCGGTTCCGGTTCTTCTCCTCCACCGACATGGAGATCCGCCTGCGTGTCCTCGAAGGACGACGCTCGCGACTCCAGGAGCGGCTGGAACGGGTTCAGCGCGACCTCGCGATGACCCAGAAGGAAGCCGACCGATACGCCTCCGAGCTCCAGCGGCACGGAGTCGAGTCGGTCGAGCGAGAGGTTCGATGGCTCTCGGACCTCATCAACGCCGAGCGTGGCGCCCAGACATTTGGGCAGGCGCGCGCCGAAGCAACTCCCGAGACGCCGACACCGTCGGCTTCTTGACCACCACACATCCGCAGCACAAGTCATGAACACACAGTCATGAGCACCGAGGAAGGAACACACCCCATGGGTTCGGTTCGAGTAGCGATCGCCGGCGTTGGCAACTGCGCCACGTCACTGATCCAGGGCGTTGAGTACTACCGGAACGCCGATGCGACGAGCACCGTCCCGGGGCTCATGCACGTGAAGTTCGGTCAGTACCACGTCTCGGACGTCCAGTTCGTCGCAGCGTTCGACGTCGACGACAAGAAGGTCGGCAAGGACCTTTCCGAGGCCATCAACGCCTCGGAGAACAACACCATCCAGATCGCCGAGGTCCCGACCCTCGGTGTCGAGGTCCAGCGCGGCCCGACGCTCGACGGTCTCGGCAAGTACTACCGGATGACCATCGAGGAGTCCGCTGCCGAAGCGGTCGACGTCGTCCAGGCGCTCAAGGACGCCGAGGTCGACGTGCTCGTGTCGTACCTCCCCGTGGGCTCCGAAGAGGCCGACAAGTTCTACGCCCAGTGCGCGATCGACGCCGGCGTGGCCTTCGTCAACGCCCTTCCCGTCTTCATCGCCTCCGACCCCGAGTGGGCCAAGAAGTTCGAGGACGCCGGCGTCCCGATCGTCGGTGACGACATCAAGTCGCAGGTCGGCGCCACCATCACGCACCGCGTGATGGCGAAGCTGTTCGAAGACCGTGGCGTGGCGCTGGATCGCACGTACCAGCTCAACGTCGGCGGCAACATGGACTTCAAGAACATGCTCGAGCGCGAGCGCCTCGAGTCCAAGAAGGTCTCCAAGACCCAGGCCGTGACCTCGAACCTCACCGGTTCGCTGGCCAACCTGACGGACAGCAAGAACGTCCACATCGGCCCGTCCGACTACGTCGCCTGGCTCGACGACCGCAAGTGGGCCTACGTCCGCCTCGAGGGTCGCGCCTTCGGTGACGTTCCGCTGAACCTCGAGTACAAGCTCGAGGTCTGGGACTCCCCGAACTCCGCCGGCATCATCATCGACGCCGTCCGCGCCGCGAAGATCGCCCTCGACCGGGGCGTCGGTGGCCCGATCATCGCCGCGTCGGCGTACCTCATGAAGAGCCCGCCGGTTCAGATCGAGGACACCGAGGGTCGCCTGCTGCTGGAGAAGTTCATCTCCGGCGAGTGACGTCTCGATAGCCCTCGCCCAGCGACTCGGGCTACTCGACGAACCTGTTCGAAGGGTCGGTTCCCCCTGCGGGGGACCGGCCCTTCGTCATCAGCCGCCGACCTTGATGCAGCCCAGCTCCTTGCGGAACTCGATGCGGGTCCAGACGGCCCGGTGGTCAGAGACTCCGGAGGCGAGGACAGCTGCCTGGAGCGGCTGGAACCAGCCGTCGTGCAGGACGAAGTCGATCCGGTGGCGAGGCCGGGCATTGGGCGCCGTGTTGCCGCTGCCCGATCCGATCGCCCAGACGTCGCCGAGGCCGGATCCTCGAATGATGCCGAGGGGCTGCGATCCGGACGTGGAGTTCAGGTCGCCGCCGAAGATCTTGGGTCGGGAGTCCTTCGCCATCTGCTGGGCCACGGCCTGGGCCTGGGCGACGCGCGCGCCGCCGGAGATGTGGTCGAAGTGGGTCGAGTAGAAGCTGATCTCGGTGCCGCCGACGTTGAGGACGGCGTGCAACAGGCCGCGCTGCTCGCGACCACCGGCGCGAGGCAGGGCGATGTTCTCCGACGTCTTGATCGGGTACTTCGACAAGATCGCGTTGCCGATCGGTCCACCGTCGGGGCGCTGCTGGTTGCCGCCGTAGACCCAGGACATGTCGGTCAGCTTGCCGAGGACCTCGGCCTGACGCGCACCGCCGCTGCGGCGCCGGTGGTCGTCGACCTCCTGGAGCAGCACCACGTCCGGCTTCCACGCATTGATCTCGCGCGCGACCTGTTCGAGCCTCAGCCCGCCGCGCTTGGCGAGGCCGCCGTGGATGTTGAAGCTCACCACGGTGATCGGCTTCTTCAGCGTGATGTCCGGGCACAGCGACGCCGGGACGCTGGGGATCTCCGGCAACGCCTCGGTGCGGCTCGGCTCGAACCCGGACGGCGGCAGCTCCGGGACGGCGGTTCCGGAGAGCGTCGGCGGCGGCAGGGCTGCCGACCGGTCCTTCGGCCCCTGGAGCAGGAACACCACGCCCAGCACCAGCAGGACCACGGCAGCGACAGCGACGGTCGCGACCTGGGCCGCCGGACTCGCGCCCGGCGTGGCCCGGGGCAGGTCAGGCTTTGCATCCGGCTCGTCCACACCGGACTCGTCGGCCCCGTCGTCGCTCACACGAGACATTCAACCCTGTCGGGTGGAACGGTCAGGCGGCCTCGGCCTCTGCCTTGATCTTCTCGAGGGTCTGGCGGATGCCGGCACGCAGCTCCGCGGTGAAGGGTGCCTGGCCGCCCAGGATCAGCTTGGTCAGCACCTGGGACACCTTGGAGACGCCGTCGGGAGCCTCGCGGCGCTCGGTGAGGCGAGTGCCGCCGGACGCGGTCGGCTGCAGCTCGAAGGACCAGACGGTCCAGTTCTCGCTGATCCGGAACGCGAACTCGCCGACGGAGGAGTCCGTGGGGGCCTGGAACCGAACGACCTTGCCGTTCGTCGGCCAGCGCTTGATGCCCTGCTTGTTGAGATTGCGGAACTTCGCGCCCTGCTTGACCACACCGCCCTTGACGGTCGACTTCACGACCTGCGGGCTCCGCTTCGACATCGCGGGGATGTCGGTGACCAGCGCCCACACCTTCTCGGCGGGTGCGTCGATCTCGATGGAGTCTTCGAGCAACTTCTCAATCGTGTCAGCCATGTCCGGAGGTTACCGGCAGGTAAGCATCCGCACATCCTTCTGCGGTAGGACGTGCGCCACGCGCCGGTCCATCGGCTCAGCGGGCCGCCCACCACTCCTTGAGCGCAGCGATCGCGTCATCGGTGGCCATCGGGCCGTTGTCGAGGCGCTTCTCCATCAGGAACTTGTAGGCCTCGCCGACGTCGCGGCCGGGACCGATCCCGAGGATCTCCATGATCTGGTTGCCGTCGAGGTCCGGGCGGAGCGAGGCGAGCTCCTCCTCCTCGGAGAGCCGGTCGATGCGCGCTTCCAGGTCGTCGTAGGTCCGGCGCAGGCGGTCGGCCTTCTTCTTGTTGCGCGTCGTGCAGTCGGCACGGGTCAGCACGTGCAACCGCTCCAGCTGGTCGCCGGCGTCGCGGACGTAGCGGCGTACGGCGGAATCGGTCCACTCGCCGGAGCCGTAGCCGTGGAAGCGCAGGTGCAGTTCGACGAGGTCACCGACAGCGTCGATCTGGTCGTTCGAGAAGCGCAGCGCCTTCATCCGCTTGCGGGTGAGCTTGGCGCCCACCACGTCGTGGTGGTGGAAGGTGACGATGCCGTCGTCCTGGAAACGGCGGGTCCTCGGCTTGCCGACGTCGTGCATCAGCGCCGCGAACCGCGACACGAAGTCCGGGGAGGCGATGCCGGAGCGCTCGGTCAGACGCGGTTCGAGGTCGATGGCCTGCTCGAGCACGGTCAGGGTGTGGTCGTAGACGTCCTTGTGGCGATGGTGCTCGTCGCGCTCCAGCTTGAGAGCGGGCAGCTCGGGCAGCACGTGCTCGGCCAGCCCGGACTCGACCAGCAGCGAGAGGCCCTGGCGCGGGTGCGGTGCACAGACCAGCTTGACCAGCTCGTCGCGCACCCGCTCGGCGGAGACGATCTCGATCCGGTCGGCCATCTCCGTCATCGCGCGTACGACGTCGGGGTCGACCGTGAAACCGAGCTGGGCGGCGAAGCGGGCCGCCCGCATCATGCGCAGCGGGTCGTCGGAGAAGGACTGCTCCGGGGTGCCGGGGGTGCGCAGCACCTGGTGGGCCAGGTCCATGACGCCGCCGAACGGGTCCTCGATCACCCGGCCGGGCACCCGGACGGCCATCGCGTTGACCGTGAAGTCGCGGCGGCCGAGGTCTCCGGCGAGGCTGTCGCCGTACTGGACCTCGGGCTTGCGGCTGTCGCTGTCGTACTCCTCGGAGCGGTAGGTGGTCACCTCGACCACCCAGTCGCCCTTGCGGCAACCGATGGTGCCGAAGTCGCGACCCATGTCCCACCACGCGTCACCCCAGGCGCGGAGCAGCTTCTCGGTCTGCTCGGGGCGCGCGGACGTGGTGAAGTCGAGGTCGTTGGAACGGCGGCCGAGCATCGCGTCGCGCACCGGGCCACCGACCAGCGCCAGCTCGTGGCCGGCCGCCTCGAAGAGCCGCCCGAGGTCGTCGATGACGGGCGCGATCCGGTCCAGCTCGGCCGTGACCGCCGCCTGGACGTCGACCAGCCGCAGCGGTGCGGCGGGGGTGGCATCAGCGGGGTCGGTCACGGCGCAGGAGTCTAGGCGTTGCGGACGCTGTCGCCTCCCTCGCCGTGGGGTCCGCGGACGGACGGGACCACCCCACTACCCTCGGAGCGTGGTCGTCCGTCGTTTCCCCCTGCGCTCCCTCGCAGGTGGAGTGACCGGTCTGCTCCTCGGCGCGCTGGTCCCGGCCTGCCCGGCGAGCGCTGATCCGGCGGTCCGTACGCCGCCTGCGCAGGCATCCGCGCCCAACGACGACGCGCCACTCGCGATCACCATCGAGGAGCTGACCCCGGGCGCACTGCCACGCTCCGGGCCGATGGTCGTGCGGGGCACGATCACCAACGTCGACCTCGAGGACTGGCAGGACATCAGCATCTATCCGGTGTTCAGCTCCGGGCCGGACTGCCAGGTCTGCGTCCCGGTGATGACCACCACCGCCGAGCTGGAGCTCGCCGCCCTGACCGACCCCGAGGCACCGGTCGGCGAGCGGGAGACCTCGGTGCGCGACGAAGTCAGCTCGCTGGCGCCGGGGCAGTCGGCGTCGTACTCCTTGCGCATCTCGCAGAAGGTCCTGCGGGACCTGTTCCCCTCACCGACCTCCGGCGTCTACTGGTTCGGCGTCCACGCGCTGGGCGAGAGTGCGACGACCCCGCGCGACACCGTGGCCGACGGCCGGGCCCGCACCTTCCTCCCCTACCTCCCGCCGAGCACCGACGGATCGGTCGACACGGCGGTCGTCCTGCCGCTGCGGGGTCCGATCACCCACGCCACCGACGGTGCCCTCGGGCGTACGTCGACGTGGCAGGACGCGCTCGCCCTCAGCGGCACCCTCGGCGGACCGCTCGCCTTCGGCGCGGCGAGCGGCATCGACCCGGTGACGTGGCTGGTCGACCCGGCCATCTTCGACGCCGCCCGGCAGCTCGCGGGAGGCAACCTGCCCCGCGAGATCAGGCAGGCGCCCGACCCCGAAGAACCCTCGGCCAGCGACGACCCCTCGGACGAGGAGTCCGGTGACGACGCCAACAGCGGTGAGGGTGCAGAGCCTGGCCTGCCCGAGGACCACCCGATCGTCACTGCGGCCACGTCCTGGCTGCAGCAGGCCGAGACGGTGCTGGGCGGCGACGCCGTCGCGACGCTGCCCTACGGCGACCCGGACCTGTCGGCCGCGGCGGACCACCTCCCCAGCATCTACCGCACGGCACGCGAGCACCCGGGCACCGAACTGGACTCGTGGGACCTCGACGTGCTGCCGGCAGTCGGCGCGCCCAACGGCTACCTCGACCCGACCGGGGTGAACGCGGTCGACGACGGCGCTGTGGTGCTGCTCGGTGACCAGATGTTCCCGACCGAGACCTTCTCCGACCGGCCGCCCACCGACGGGATGATCGGTGACCGTCCGGTCGTCGTCACGGCGACGTCCGCTGCCGCCGGTGGTCCCGGACCCGACTCGCCGACCGCTGCCGTCGCCCTGCGCCAACGGATCCTGAGTGAGGCCGCGCTCCGCCTCCTGGCCGACCCGGAGGATCCCGAGCCGCTCGTCGTCGTCCTGCCGGCGAGTGTCACAGCCACCGACGCAGCGGGATTCTGGGGCGGCCTGGACCTCGACTGGATGAACCTGGTCCAGCTCGACGACGTCGTCACGGCCGGTTCGACCGAGGGTGCGAGCGCCGACGACCGTCAGATCGACCCCAACGCCCTCACCTACCCCGAAGCACAGGAGCAGGACGAGGTCCGGGGCTCGGTCCTGATCGAGGCCGGTCGCCTGATCCGGGCTGCACGGTCCTACCAGGCGATCCTCGGTGACGACTACGAGATCGGCGAGGAGCTGATCGGCGAGGCCCTCGCCGGCACGTCGTACGCCCTGCGCGGGGATCGCGACGCCGCGGGCCGGTTGGGCGGCACCCGGCTCGCGATCGAGGAAGAGCTCGGCCAGGTCACCATCGATGCACCCAACGGTGTGACGCTCTCGGGCACCTCCGGCGGGTTCAGCGTCTCGGTCCGCAACGCGCTGCCCTACCCGGTCACGGTCAACGTCGCCGCCAGCACCGACGACGGCGCCCGGATCGGGGTCGCGAACCCGGTCCAGCTCGCGGCCAACAGCCGCACCTCGGTGCCGATCACCGCCGACATGTCGCGCACCGGTGTCCACAACGTGACGCTGCGCCTGACCGACCCCGACGGCGAACCGATCGGGGCCGACGACGAACTGCCCCTGCGCTCGGGCCAGGTCGGCATCGTCATCTGGATCATCATGGGCACCGGCGCGGCCATCTTGTTCGTGGCGATCGGGATCCGGCTGTCCCGCCGGGTCCGGGGACGCTCGCCCGAGGACACGGAGAACGCAGAGAACGCAGAGAACGCCGAGGGCCTCGGGGCCACGCCGTGAGTGACGAGGCGAGCTCCCCCGCCGCTGCCGGCACCGGATCCGCCGAGCAGAAGCGGATCCTCGCCAACACCGCCGTGATGGCGGCGGGCACGGTCGTGTCCCGGTTCAGCGGCTTCATCCGCTCCACGCTGCTGGCGGCGGCGCTCGGCGTCTCGCTGCACGCCGACATCTTCACGATCGCCAACACCGTCCCCAACATGCTCTACATCCTGTTGGCGGGCGGGGTGTTCAACGCCGTGCTGGTCCCCCAGCTCGTGCGTGCGATGAAGAACGACCCCGACGGTGGTGCGGCGTACGTCGACAGGGTGATGACGCTCGCGATCTGCTTCCTCGGCCTGGTGACCGTGCTGCTGGTCGTGTTCGCGCCGCTGGTGATGCAGGTCGTGCTCTCCGCGAAGTACGAGGGACCGGAGTTCGCCGAGGAACGCCAGTCCGCGATCGACTTCGCCCGCTTCTGCCTGCCGCAGGTGTTCTTCTACGGCATGTTCGTGCTGGTCGGCCAGGTGCTCAACGCACGCGGCCGGTTCGGACCGATGATGTGGGCACCGATCGCCAACAACATCATCGCTGTCGGCGTCCTGGTGAGCTACCTGTTCGTGTTCGGACCGGCGACCCGGTCCGAGCAGCAGGGCCCGTTCACTCCCGGTCAGGAGTCCCTGCTCGGCATCGGGTCCACCCTCGGCATCGTGGCGCAGCTGGTCATCCTCGTGCCGTACCTGCGCGCCGCAGGCGTCCGGTACCGGCCGCGGTTCGACTTCCGCGGCGTCGGCCTGGGCCAGACCTTCAAGCTCGGTGTGTGGACCGTGCTGTTCGTGATCGTCAACCAGATCGCGTACGTCGTCGTGGTCCGCCTCGCGTCGGGCGGTACCGCTGGTGCCGACGACGGCACCGGCATCACCATCTACTCCAACGTGATGCTCGTGGTGATGGTGCCGCACTCGATCATCACCGTCTCGCTGGCGACCGCGATCCTGCCGCGCCTCTCGGCAGCGGCGTCGACCGGCGACGTCGGGCGGCTGGCCACCACCCTGGGCAGCACGCTGCGCACGGCACTCGTGGTCGTCGTACCGTTCGCTGCGCTGTTGCCCGCCATCGCCCTGCCCCTTGCGCAGGTGATCTGGGGCCACGGAGCCACGGCCGACCGTTACCAGCGCTTCGAGCCCTCGATGGTGCTCTTCGGTCTCGGTGTCGTCGCCTTCACCGTGCACTACCTCGTCCTGCGCGGGTTCTACGCGCTGGAACGCAATCGCACCGTGTTCTTCGTGCAGTGCGCGATCGCCGCGACCAACATCGGCCTGGCCACGTTGCTGGTCAGCCGGATCGGCCCCGACGACACCTCGCCGATGCTGGTGCTCGCCTACAGCGGTGCGTACGCCGTCGGCGCGACCATCTCGACCGTGGTGCTGCTCCGGATGCTGCGGCGCAGCGAGAACCCGCCGCCTCGCAACGTCGGGTCCTGGCTCGGATTCCTCCTGCGCCTGCTCGCCGCAGCACTGGTCGTCCTGGGCGTCGGACTGCTGCTCGACCTGGTGGTGACCGACACCTTCTCCGAGTTCGTGTCCGACCCCAACTGGGTGTGGGCCATGCTCGAAGCGACCATCGTGACCGCCGGGGCGGGCGGAGCCTTCCTGGCGACCGCGCGCCTCCTGCGCCTGGAAGAGGTCACCTCGGTCGTCGAAACGATCACGGCGCGCATACGCCGCGGCTGAGAGCCGCGGTCCATAGGATGGCAGGGACCAGAGAGGTACTGGGTTGGCAACGTCGACGCGGTCGGGGGATGTGCTCGCCGGCCGTTACCGGTTGATCGACCTGCTGAGCGAAAGCGGCGGCGGGCGGTTCTGGCGTGCCCGCGACGCGGTCCTCGAGCGGTTCGTCGCCCTGCACGTCATCAGCGACGCCGACCCGCGTGCGGCCGGACTGGTCGAGGCCGCCCGGACCTCGGCGTCGGTGCTGGACCCCCGGATCCTGCGCGTGCTCGACGCCGAGCAGGAGGACGGCCGCTGCTTCGTGGTCAACGAGTGGGGCACCGGGATCTCCCTCGACATCCTGGTCACCAACGCCGGACCCCTCGGCCCACGCCGCGCCGCGTGGCTGGTGTCCGACGTCGCGGCGGCGATCGCCCGGGCCCACGCCGCGGGCGTCACCCACGGCCGACTCAATCCCGAGAACATCCTCATCGACCGCTACGGCTCGATCCGGATCATCGGGATGTGCGTCGACGCCGCCCTGCACGGCCTTCCCCCCGGCGACGTCGACGGCGACCTGCAGGACCTCGGCGGCCTGCTCTACTGCGCGCTCACCGGCACCTGGCCCGGTCCGTCGGGTTCGATCGTGCCCGCGGCGCCCCGGGAGAACGACGCCTTCCTCAGCCCGCGGCAGGTACGCGCCGGCGTCCCGAAGCCGCTGGATCTCCTGTGGCGCGAGTTCGACTGCACCCAGGACCACGGTCGACGGCGCCTGATCGGCTCCGACCACCCGGACGTGTCGACCGCGCAGGGCATCGCCGCCGAACTGCTGTCCTTCGTGGGCGACCCGACCGGCATGCCGGGCGCGCTTGCCCAGTCCATCCCGCCGATCAACGAGCTCCGCCCGGTGTGGCTGCCCGCCGTCGAGGACCCGTTGCCGCACGACTCCTCCCGCGACGACATCCCGGTCGTTGCGGCCGAACCGGTCCCGGTGTGGGCCGACGAGCGGACGCTGGAACGCGAAGAACCCGACGACGCGACCGACGCGACCGACGGGGACGAGGATCCGCCGATCCCACTCGTCTCCGAACTGCCGACCGAAGCGGGCATCCCGTTGTTCGGCGGCGATGACGAGGACGTCCAGTGGCTGCGCACCCGCAGTACGCCGCCTCCCCCGCCGCCCCCGTTCGAGGACCCGCCGGAGCGTCCGCTGTTCGCGACCGACCCCGCCGACGGTTCCGCCGTACGACGACCGCGGCCCGACGCCGTGTCCCTGACGGGGCCGCATCCGGGCGACCCTGGCGAGGACGGCGTTCGTCCGCACGGCTACTGGCCCTGGGACACCGGCGGCGTCAATGCGCCCGACGCCGAGGACACCTCCGAGGACGAGGCGGTCCCCGGCCGCAACTGGCTCCGCCTGGCCATGGCCGTCGGCCTCGCGGTGCTGCTCCTCGTCGCGGTCGCGATCGCCTTCAACCTCGGTCGCGGGCGCACTGCACTGGGCGGCGATCCCGACCCCGAACCGACGGAGTCCGCGACGAGCACCAAGGCCGCGCAGGCACCGGTGATCTCCGGCATCACCCCAACCGACTTCGATCCGCTCGGCGAGAACGGCGAGAACCCTGACGGGCTGCCGAACCTGTTCGACGGCGACAACGCGACCGTGTGGAGCACCCAGACCTACGACGACCAGCTCGGATCGCCGCTCGGGCTCAAGACCGGGGTCGGCCTGGTGCTCGACCTCGGCCGCAAGCGCGACGTCCGAACCGTCGACCTGCGCATCCCCAACGGCACCGCCAAGGTCCAGCTCTTCTCGTTCGACACCGTGCCGATCGCCGCGCCGTCCGGGAAGCCGGTCGCCTCGGCCACCGGCTCGGGCCGCCTCACACTGACGCCCCGCGACGAGGGGGCGACCGCGGCGACACCGGACGGCCGCTACCTTGTGCTCTGGTTGACGGCACTGCCCGAGGTGCCTGGTGGCTTCCGGGCCGAGATCTCTGAGGTGGTGGTCCGTGGAGAGTGAGCGCACGGACAGCGACCTGCTCGCTGCCCACGTGGCCGGTGACACCGACGCGTTCGGCATCCTCTTCGCCCGGCACCGCGACCGCCTCTGGGCCGTCGCTCTGCGCACCTGCAATGACCCCGAGACCGCTGCCGACGGACTCCAGGAAGGCGTGATCGCAGCCTTCCGCCGCGCCTCGTCCTACCGCGGCGACGCGGCGGTCACCACGTGGCTGCACCGGATCATCGTCAACGCCTGCCTCGACCGCCTCCGCGCGGCCAAGGTACGCCGGGCCGACCCGCTCCCCGACGATCTCGACGAGCACGAGACCCGGGCCCGCACCACCGTCGGCGACAGCATCGACCCGGCCGACCAGAGCATCGCTCTGGAGCGTCGCGAGCGGGTCCGGGCCGCGCTGGCGACGCTCCCCGCGGAGCAGCGGGCAGCCGTGGTCCTCGTCGACATGGAGGGCTACCCGATCGCCGAGGTCGCGCAGATCCTCGACTGCGCCGAGGGCACGGTCAAGAGTCGTTGCTCGCGAGGTCGGGCCCGCCTTGCCGGCCTGCTCGCCGACGTGCTCAAGGACGACGCGGCCGCTGACCAGGACGCTCCCGCGGCCGCGCGGGGCGCCGTACCCGGGAACCCTGCGGCTGACCCGCACGTCGGACCCATAGCGACGCGCGGGCCTCCCCCGGCCGCTGCGCCGACCACCGACTGACTTCGCCCGGCCGCCGCCGGAGAGGTCCCACTGCCAGGGGAACCCATGACTGATCCGAGTGAACCGACCGAACCGTTCATCGACGACGACGCCGACGCCGACGAGGCAGACGCGCCACTCACTGCTGCGCAGGAGGCGTCGGTGCGACGTGCCCTTGCCGAGGCGGGAGGGCCCGAGCCTATGCCGGGCGAGATCGTCGACCGGCTCGACACCGTCATCGCCGGACTGGCAGCCGAGCGCTCGGCTCCCGAGATCTCCCACCCCGAGGACCACCGGGTGCTGCCCCTGGACGCCGCTGCCCAGCGCCGACGGGTGCGAGCGCGGATCCTGCTCGCTGCGGCGGCCGTCGTGGTCGCCGGTGCGGTCGGCGCCGGCGTCGTCAACGACCGGGGTGAGGACGCCCTCACCGCCGCCGACCAGACCTCCGCCGACGACCCGGCGCGCAGCGAGGGCGCCGACGACAAGGGCTCGCTCGACAGCGCGGGCTCGGCGGCGGAGGACGAGGCAACCCAGAGTGCGGCCGAGCCCGAGGCCGCCCCCGACATCATCGTCGAGCCCCGACGCGTCGTCACCGACGAGCCCCTGCGCGAGGTGCGACCCGACCACCTCCGTGAGGACCTCGTCGCGCTGCAGCACAGCACGCTGCCCCACCCGGCCTCTGCGGACTACTCCGGCGCCACCCTGACCGCACCCTCCAGCTTCATGTGCGAACCCGCGGTCTTCGGCAACGGCTACCTCGTCGGCGTCGTGTACGACGGCAAGCCGGCCATCGCGGCCTTCCGGGAGCCCGTGGGCCAGACCCAGGCCGCCGAGGTGCTCGCCTGCGGCACCGGCGACGTCCTGCACTCCACGACGCTGCCCGCCACGGGCTGACGCGCTCGTCACACCGGGAATCGCGCACCTTACGATCGGGTTGTACCCATCGAGCCCACTGCCGATCAACCCGGGAGTTCCATGTCCACCGCCACGTCCGAGACCCGCAACGTCATCATCATCGGGTCCGGCCCCTCCGGCTACACCGCGGCGATCTACGCCGCCCGCGCCCAGCTCGCGCCCCTCGTCTTCGAGGGCTCCGTGACCGCTGGCGGTGCACTGATGAACACCACCGAGGTCGAGAACTTCCCGGGCTTCCGTGACGGCATCCAGGGCCCGGCCCTGATGGACGAGATGCGTGCGCAGGCCGAGCGATTCGGCGCCGAGCTCATCACCGACGACGTGGTCGAGGTCGACCTCACCGGTGACATCAAGGTGGTCAAGACCGCCACCGACACCTACACCGCCCGCTCGGTGATCCTGTCGACCGGTTCGGGCTACCGCCACCTCGACCTGCCCAACGAGGAGAAGCTCTCGGGTCGTGGCGTGTCCTACTGCGCCACCTGCGACGGCTTCTTCTTCCGCGAGCAGCACATCGCCGTGGTCGGCGGTGGCGACTCCGCCGTCGAGGAGGCGACGTTCCTGACCCGCTTCGGCTCCAAGGTCTCCCTGATCGTGCGCCGCGACGAGCTGCGCGCCTCCAAGATCATGCAGGAGCGTGCGTTCGCGGACCCGAAGCTCGAAATCATCTGGAACTCCGCGGTCGAGACGATCAACGGCGAGGAGTCGCTGGAGTCGCTGACCCTCAAGGACACCGTCACCGGCGAACTCAGCGAGTTGCCCGCAACCGGACTGTTCATCGCGATCGGCCACGAGCCCCGCTCCGAGCTCCTGGTGGGCCAGATCGACCTCGACGACAACGGCTACGTCC
Source organism: Propionibacteriales bacterium (assembly GCA_026392415.1). GTDB lineage: Bacteria > Actinomycetota > Actinomycetes > Propionibacteriales > Nocardioidaceae > Nocardioides. The sequence goes on along the minus strand of JAPLCC010000011.1, from coordinate 152,396 downwards.
TGGTCAAGCCGGGGTCGACCGCGACCAACGTCGAAGGCGTGTTCGCTGCCGGCGACCTGGTCGACCACGTCTACCGCCAGGCCATCACCGCTGCCGGTACCGGTTGCGCCGCAGCCCTCGACGCGGAGCGCTACATCGGCTTCCTCGACCACGCTGCTGCGACCGCCGGGAATGCCACGGCCGACGCGTAGGTTCTACGACCAGACGTTCCGTTCAAGATTCAAGACACCCTCGAAGGAGCCCTCGTGGCCGACAACATCTCCGCAGTGACCGACGCCGAGTTCGACGCTGCGGTCCTCAAGTCCGACAAGCCTGTCCTCGTGGACTTCTGGGCCGAATGGTGCGGTCCGTGCCGCCAGGTCGCCCCGATCCTCGACGAGATCGCCGGTGCGCACGGTGACAAGATCACGTTCTACAAGCTGAACGTCGACGAGAACCCGGTCACCCCGGCCTCGTACCGCGTGACCGGCATCCCGACGATCAACGTCTACCAGGGCGGCGAGGTCGTCAAGACGATCGTCGGTGCCCGCCCGAAGGCCGCGATCCTCAAGGAACTGGCCGACTTCATCGACGCGTGACTCGTTGGTCGAGGAGGTCGCCCAGCGACCATCTCGAGACCCAGGGCCCCCGGACTCACGTCCGGGGGCTTCCTGTTTCCCGTGAAACTGGCGTCGGCGCCGGTTTCGGCCGTCGTACGACGCCCACGATCCGCTCCCACGCGGCTTCCACCTCACCGCGCCAGGTGACCAGGGACCGCATCTCCATCCGCATCCGCGGCGTCCGCGGGTGTGCGCGGTGGGTCTTGAAACCCACCCGGGCCAGGAACTCGACCGGTACGACGCACTCGGTGCTCGTTCCGGCGCGCGGAATCGCCCGCCCCGTGCGGGCGAACGCCTCGACTGCGCGGATGTTGTCGCGCCCGACGAGGTCGCGCGCCATCCCCTGCACCAGCAGCCGGCCGAGCCCGCCGCCGGCGTACTCCGGACGCACCCAGGCCGTGGTCAGCAGCACCGCGTCGGCGGACACCGGCGCGGTCGGGAACGCACCGGCGCCGGGCACGAAGGCCGGCGGCGCGTAGAGCAGGTAGCCGACCGGCACGCCGTCGACGAGCACCACGCGGCCGCAGGACCCCCATTCCCGCAGCACTTCGGAGATCCATGCCTCCTTCTCCCGTGCACGCTCGGGCCCGGTGAGGCCGTCGCGGTGGACCGGTTCGCGCTCCCAGAACAGGCAGGAGCGGCAGGGAGCGTCCAATGTCTCGAGCAGGTCGAGCGTCAGTGGCACCGTCGTACGCGCCATGGCAGCCTCCGGAAGGGGTCACTTCGATGCTAGCCCCGATATCCGCTGGCGCGGACCTGCGAGAATGCCCGGGTGCGCAAGATCCGCCAGAGCAAGAAGCTTCGCAACGTCCGCTACGACGTCCGGGGACCCATCCTCGTCGAGGCCCAGCGCCTCGAGGCCGAGGGCCACCGGATCCTGAAGCTCAACATCGGGAACCCTGCCCCGTTCGGGTTCGAGGCTCCCGAGGCGGTCCTCGCCGACATGATCCACCACCTGCCGGAGGCCCAGGGCTACAGCGACTCCCGCGGCATCTACTCCGCGCGCACCGCCGTCGCGCAGTACTACCAGTCGCGCGGACTCAAGGAGACCGACGTCGAGGACGTCTTCATCGGCAACGGCGTCTCCGAGCTCATCTCGATGGTGCTGCAGGCGTTCATCGACGACGGCAACGAGATCCTCGTGCCGGCGCCCGACTACCCGCTGTGGACCGGCGCGGTGTCGCTGTCCGGTGGGACACCGGTGCACTACAAGTGCGACGAGGCCAACGACTGGATGCCGGACCTGGCCGACATCGAATCGAAGATCACCGAGAACACGCACGGGTTGGTCATCATCAACCCCAACAACCCCACGGGTGCCGTCTACAGCAAGGAGATGGTCGCCAAGCTCGTCGACATCGCGCGCCGCCACGACCTGGTCGTCTTCGCCGACGAGATCTACGAGAAGATCCTGTTCGACGACGCGGTGCACCACCACGCGGCGCAAGCGGCCGGTTCGGACGTCCTGTGCCTCACCTTCAGCGGTCTGTCCAAGGCCTACCGGGTCTGCGGCTACCGCGCCGGGTGGGTCATGATCTCGGGCCCCAAGGAGATCGCCGGTGAGTTCCTCGAAGGTCTCACCCTCGTCGCGAACATGCGGATGTGCTCCAACGTCCCCGCGCAGCACGCCATCCAGACCGCCCTCGGCGGTTATCAGTCGATCAACGAGTTGATCGTGCCCGGAGGCCGGTTCTACGAGCAGTCGATGCTCGCCGACCGGCTCCTCAACGAGATCCCCGGTGTCTCCTCGGTCCGCCCGCGCGGTGCTCTCTACTGCTTCCCCCGCCTGGACCCCGAGGTCTACCCGATCGACGACGACGAGCAGTTCGTCATCGAGCTGCTGCGCGCCAAGAAGATCCTGGTCACCCACGGCACCGGCTTCAACTGGCCCGCGCCCGACCACTTCCGGCTCGTGACGCTGCCCGATGTCGACGTGCTCGAAGAGGCCATCGGCCGGATCGCGGAGTTCCTCGCCACGAGACGCTGACCCCCGGTGCACCGGTGCCGCCTACGCTCTGCGCATGCGCGACATCACCTACCCGCCCGTCATCGTCACGGCCAAGATCCTGTTCAAGGCCCTGGGCCAGCGGTTCCAGCTGTCCGGCACCGAGAACGTGCCGCGCACGGGTGGTGCACTGCTCGCGATCAACCACACCGGGTACGTCGACTTCATCTACGGCGGTCTGGGCGCGAACCCCTCCAAGCGGCTGGTCCGGTTCATGATCAAGCGAGAGATGATGGACACCCCGGGGGTCGGACACCTGCTGCGCTCCTTCCACCACATCACGGTCGATCGGGCTGCCGGCGCGCAGTCGATGCTCGACGCGAAGGCCTACCTCGAGGCCGGTGAGGTCGTCGGGATCTACCCCGAGGCGACCATCTCGCGTTCGTTCGAGATCAAGGAGCTCAAGGTCGGGGCGGTCAAGATCGCAGCGGAGACCGGTGTGCCCCTCATCCCGATGATCGTGTGGGGCGCGCACCGCCTGATGACCAAGGACCACGAGAAGGACTTCTCCCGCAAGCGCAAGACGATCGCGGTCAAGGTCGGCGAGCCGATGTACCCGACCGGAGAAGACCTCGCGGCCGAGACCGCAGCGCTGCGCGCAGCGATGCAGAAGATGCTCGACGAGGTCATCGCGGAGTACCCCGAGGACGAGAAGGCCCCGGGTTCCTGGTGGACCCCCGCCCGCTTCGGTGGCTCGGCCCCGACGCCGGAGAAGGCTCTCGAGATGGATGCGGCCGAGCTCAGGGAACGAGCCGCCAAGCGCGCGGCCAAGGCCGCCGAGAAGAAGGCAGCCAAGAAAGGCAAGTAGCCTTACCGATATATCGGTTTGTCGATGTGTCGCTTTGTCGACATTCGACGTTTCTGCAGGTCAGCGGGCCCTGTTGGTCGAGGAGGTTGCGCAGCAACCGTCTCGAGACCCGGCGGACAACGCGAACCGACTCAGATCGGGCGGTCGTCGCGGTTGCGCGGGTCGATCAGGTCGACGATGCGCTGCAGGTCGCCGGTGTTGGCGAACTCCACGGTGATCTTGCCCTTGGCCTTGCCCAGGTCGATCTTGACGCGGGTCTCGAGTCGGTCCCCGAGGCGCTCGGACAGTTCGACCAGGCCGGGTGCCTTCGGCGTCGCACGCCGGGGCTTCTGCGCAGCGCCGCCGATGTCGCCCACGGCGACGATCTCCTCGAGGCCCCGGACCGAGATGCCCTCGGCCACGACGCGCTGGGCGAGCCGGTCCTGGAGGTCGGCGTCCGGGACACCGAGCAGCGCGCGTGCGTGTCCGGCGGACAGGACGCCGGCTGCGACGCGACGCTGGACGGCCGGGGAGAGCTTGAGCAGGCGCATCGTGTTGCTGATCTGCGGACGGGACCGGCCGATGCGTTGGGCGAGCTCCTCGTGCGTGCACGCGAAGTCCTCGAGCAGCTGCTGGTAGGCCGCGGCCTCCTCCAGCGGGTTCAGGTCACTGCGGTGCAGGTTCTCCAGCAACGCGTCGCGGAGCATCGCGGTGTCGTCGGTCTCGCGGACGATGGCCGGGATGGTGGCGAGGCCGGCCTTCTGGGTGGCGCGCCACCGACGCTCGCCCATGACCAGCTCGAAGGTCTCGGGGCCCGTCGCGCGCACCACGATCGGCTGGAGAAGGCCGATCTCGCGGATCGAGTGGACCAATTCGGCCATCGCGTCCTCGTCGAAGACGGTCCGCGGGTTGACCGCATTGGCCCTGATCTGCTCGACCGGCAACTCGGCGAAATAGGCGCCTTCAACGGGCGCCAGAACCGAATTCTCGATCTGAGCGCCTGTCGCGGACCCGTTGGACCCGGGGTCCGCGGACCCGCTGGAAGTCGCTCCAGCGGAAAGGTCCGCATCCTGAACTGTCGGGTTGACAGCAGGGGCTGCGGGCACCTCCGGTGGAGCCGTCGGGATCAAGGATCCGAGGCCACGGCCCAGGCCACGGCGAGGTGCTCCTGCGTTCACTGAAGTGTCCCCTTGATCACGATCTCGCGCGCCGCTTCGAGGTAGCTCAGGGCGCCTGGTGAGCCCGGATCGTAGGTCATCACGGTCTGGCCGTACGACGGCGCCTCGGACACGCGCACCGACCGCGGGATGGCGGTCTTCACGACCTGGTCGCCGAAGTGGTCCCGCACCTCCTGGGCGACGCCGGCCGCGAGGCGGGTCCGGGCGTCGTACATGGTCAGCAGGATGGTGGAAACGGCGAGGTCGGGGTTCAGGTGCGCCCGGACCATGTCGACGGTCTTGAGCAGCTGACCCAGCCCCTCCAGGGCGTAGTACTCCGCCTGGATCGGGATCAGCATCTCTGCGCCGGCCACCAGGGCGTTCAGGGTGAGCAGGCCCAGCGACGGCGGGCAGTCGATGAAGACGTAGTCGAACCGCTCGTCGCCCACCTTCTCCGCCGTGCCGATCCGCGGGTGCGCGTCGATCGCCTTCTTCAGGCGCTGCTCGCGAGCCACGACGCTGACGAGCTCGATCTCCGCACCGGCCAGGTCGATGGTCGCGGGAACGACCCACAGGCCGGCCGCGTCCGGGCAGGGCTGGGCGATGTCGGTGAGGGCTGCGCCGTCGACGAGCAGCTCGTACGTCGAGGGAGTGCCCTGGTGGTGATCGATGTTCAGCGCCGTCGAAGCGTTGCCCTGAGGGTCCAGGTCGATGACGAGGACCTTCTGGCCGAGCTGGGTGAGGGCCGCGGCGAGGTTGACCGTCGAGGTGGTCTTGCCGACCCCACCCTTCTGGTTGGCCACCACGAAGACCCGCGTCTCGGACGGACGTGCGAGGTTCTCCTGAGGGATGCCGGCACGGACCAGGACCGTGGCCTGCGCGGCCCGGGCCAGCGGGGTCAGGTCGTCGTCGAAGCTGTCGGCCGCATCGGCCAACTGGGCCGCCGTACGGAAGGTGGACAGCGACGGGCCGCTCGTCGGGTTCTGCGTTTCACGTGAAACATCGGCACCGATCCCGGGGCCTGTTTCACGTGAAACGTCGGCCCGGGGAGCCGTGGCCTCATCGACCCCTACCTGTGGATAACCAGGGCCCGTCTGTGGATGGGCACGCTCAGGACTGGTACTCCCATCGGTGGAAAACCCTTCGGGGGTGAACGAGTCGTTCACGACTTCCTCCTCTTGGAACGTGACGTACCGGGACGTGATTCGCGAGAACCACGGGCGCCACGAACGGGCAACGATACGCCGGACGGATCAGCCCAGGCGACCCGGACGACCTGGATGGGATCGACTCCCTCAGCGGCGACAACGTCCTCGCCGAGGATCTCGATGGCGGGGGGCGCACAGCCCAGCTTGGACAGCACAGCCCCTGCGGCCGCGACCTCCTCGGCGGCGGAGCTGCCCTTCATCGCGACAAGTGCACCCCGGGGCGCGACGAGCGGCATGCTCCAGCCCAGGAGGCGTTCCAGGGGGGCGACGGCGCGGGAGGTGACCACGTCGAAGGTCTGCTTGCCGTGCAACACGTCGGCACGCCCTCGGACCACGGTCACGTTCGTCAGGCCGAGCTCCACCACGACCTCCTCCAGGAACGTCGTACGACGAAGCAGCGGCTCGACCAGCGTGATCGAGACGTCCGGCCGGGCGATGGCGATCACCAGGCCGGGCAGGCCAGCGCCGGACCCGATGTCCACCACGATCGCGCCCTCGGGCAGCGCCGGGGAGAGCAGTGCGCAGTTGATCAGGTGCCGATCCCACAGCCGGGGTGCTTCACGCGGCCCGATCAGCCCGCGGATCACACCCTCGGTCGCGAGGAGCTCGGCGTACCGGACGGCCAGGGCCAGCCGGGCGCCAGGAAAGAGGTCGGCAGCAACCGCTGGGGGAGAAGGGGGTGGAGAAGACCGCACCCCCGGGCCTGCCGGATCCTGCGGATCCGGAGACACCGGGGGTGGAGTGGAGTCGTCTTGTTTCACGTGAAACGTCGACCGTGAGCCGGGAGGCTCAGGCGTCCGCAGGCAGTACGACGACGTAGCGACGCGGCTCGACACCAGCAGACTCCGAACGGAGACCGGCCGCGGCGACGGCGTCGTGGACGATCTTGCGCTCGAACGGCGACATCGGGTCGAGGGAGACGGGCTCACCGGACGCAATGACCTCGGCGGCCTTCTCCTCGCCCAGCTTGGTGAGGCGGGTCCGCTTGTCGGCACGGAAGCCGGAGACGTCCAGCATCAGGCGCGAGCGCTCGCCGGTCTCGCGGTAGACAGCCAGGCGGGTCAGCTCCTGGAGCGCCTCGAGAACCTTGCCGTCGGCGCCGACCAGCTGGGACAGCTCGGCTCCGACGATCGACACGGCGGCACGGTCGGCTTCCACGTCGATGTCCAGGTCGCCGTCGAGGTCAGCGATGTCGAGCAGCTCCTCGAGGTAGTCGGCAGCGATGTCGCCCTCCTGCTCGAGACGGGCGATCAGGTCAGCCGGGCTCTTCGCGGCCGCGGGGGCCTCGTCGCTGTCCGTGGCGTCGGTCTCGACGGCCACGGTCTCGGTGACCTCGTCGGTGACCGTCTCGGTCTCGATGTCGGCGCTCATTCGGATTCTCCCTCGTTCGTGGTGGGGTTCGGCTTGTTCGGAGCGCCGTTGCCAGCGCCTCCGGAGCTCTTCTTGCGCTGGGCCTTGGTCTGGCGCTTCGGCTGCTGGCGGACGGCGGCCGCAGCGGCGCGCTTCTCCTCGAGGGCTGCGGCCTCAGCCGCCTGCGCCTCGGCGACCAGGTCGACCTTGCCGTGCTTCAGTGCCTTGGCGCGGTCCCGGTCCTTCTTGGCCTGCTCGGCCGGCGTACCGGGCGCAGGGTTGTTGCGGATGACGTAGAACTGCTGGCCCATCGTCCACAGGTTCGACGTGGTCCAGTAGAGGAGAACGCCGATCGGGAACGCCACGCCACCGAGGCCGAAGGCCACCGGGAGGATGTAGAGCAGCATCTTCTGCTGCTGGGCGTACGGGCCGCTCATCGCCTCGGCGGGCATGTTCTTGGCCATCAGTTGGCGCTGCGTGAAGAAGGTGGTCGCGGTCATGGCGAGCACCAGGACCAGCGCGACGATCATGACGGCCGTCTGCGGTTCCGGTCCCCAGGTGCGCGATCCCCAGAACGAGTCAGCGAGCGGGATCTTGCCGAAGACCTCGGACTGTCCGAACTGTCGGGCACGGTCGGCGTCGAGGAAGCCGTGCGCCTTGTTCTTCTTGGCGGCCTGGTCGAGCAGTCGGAACAGCGCGAAGAAGATCGGCATCTGCAGCAGGATCGGCAGACAGGACGCGAACGGGTTGGTCCCGGCGTCCTTGTAGAGCTTCATCGTCTCTTCGGCGAGCTTCTGCCGGTCGTGGCCGTACTTCTTCTGCAGCTCCTTCACCTTGGGCTGCAGCAGCTGCATGTTGCGGCTGGACTTGATCTGCTTCACGAAGAGCGGAATCAGCGCCGCCCGGATCACCAGGGTCAGACCGATGATGGACAGCGCCCACGACAGACCGCCAGCGGGATCGAGCCCCAGCAGGCTGAGCAACTCGTGCCAGCCGATGAGCACCGCGGAGATGATGTAGTAGAGCGGCACCATGATGAAGTGGCCGATGTCGCCGAAGATGCCCACGAATCAGGCTCCTTGCTCGCTATGAGGGCCGCCGGCGGACGCCGTACGGAGTTCGGGGGAGCGCGTGCTGCGCTCGGGATGATCGTGCTGGTGACGCGTCTTGCGCTCAGGAACGTGGTCCACGCCGCCCGGTGACCACGGATGGCACCGCAACAGGCGGCGTACGGCGAGCCAGGTGCCCTTGATCGCCCCGTGGACCTGGAGCGCCTGCACGGCGTAGGCCGAGCAGGAGGGGTAGTAACGGCAGGTCGGCCCCAGCAGTGGGCTGATCAGGAGCTGGTAACCACGCACCAGACCGATCAGCAGCCACTTCATCGTGCCAACCCGTCGAGCGCAGTCCCGGCCGCGGAACCAGACGGGACCACGCGTTGAAGACAACGGTCGAGGTCCGCCACCAGTTCCGGGTACGTCGACGCGGCAGCCACGCTCTGGGCCCGCACCACGAGGAGCGAGCCCGCCGGGAGGGATCCGATCCGTTCCCGCATGGCGTGCCGCAACTGGCGCTTGACCCGGTTGCGCACCACTGCGGTGCCGACCGCCTTGCTCACGACGAATCCGACGCGCGGCATAACGGGAGCAGCGGGAACGCCAACGACCTGCGTGCCCTCGGGGGGCAGCAGGTGGGTGACGACGGAGCGGCTTCCGGCACGACGGCCGCGGCGGCTGGCGGCCCGGAAGTCCTCCGGGTCACTGAGCCTGTTGCCGGCTGTGAGCACGGTCAGCCCCACGGGTTGCGCTGGGCAGACACGAGCCGTCCTCAGACGGACAGGCTCTGACGGCCCTTTCGGCGACGGTTCGCCAGAATGGCGCGACCCGCGCGGGTCCGCATCCGCAGACGGAAGCCGTGGACCTTGTGCCGGCGGCGGTTGTTCGGCTGGTACGTGCGCTTGCTCACGATGACCTCTCAGGTGCAATGTCGGGAAGGGTCACCGGCGACCTGGTGGCGCACTCCGATCGGGAGACGCCGGGCCCGTCGGCCGGCACCGCGCAGCCACGAGGCATTGAGGGCCTCGTGGACATGCGGCACCGGTCGACACCGGTTGACCAATCAACGGTACGCGCAGGCGCAATCTGGGGTCAAACCGGCGGCACCTCGAAGCCCTGGACACCGATCGAGGTGAAAACCTGTGGATAGCGGGTTGATCCACAGCCCTGTGGGCGATTAGGTTCGACTGATCCGGGTTTCCCCGCCGGTCCTCGAAACTGCTGCTCGACATCGTGACCCGCAGCACCATCACCCTCCGCACATGGGCGCTGACCTGCGGAAACAGTGTTGGAAGCGGCACTCCGAGACGGTCTCGGTTTCGTATCCCGCGCCAGTGATGTAAATGTTCACAACCTGTGGACAAACTTGTGGAGCCAGACCCGAACGGGGCAGCGACACCTGATGGCCCGCCCGCCGGCGGACTGGACAGAAACGAACAGCGAGAGGTGTGAGGCGTGACCGGCAACCCCGATCAGCCCCAGAACGACCCCAACCAGGACGCGGCGACGGCTCGTCTCGAGCGTGAATGGTCCACGGTCGTCGGCGAGTTGCAGGCCCACCAGCGTGCCTGGCTCCAGGCCAGCCGGCCGGTCACCCTGCACGGCACGACCGCGATCGTGGCGGTCCCGGACGACTTCACCCGCAAGCGCCTCGAGGGTCGCCTGCGCAGTCAGCTCGAGGACGCCCTGACCGAGCGGTTCGGCCAGGAGGTCCAGCTGGCCGTCACCGTCGACAGCACCTTGCGCCACGACGTGCCGTTCGAGGGTGGTGCTGTCCCCTACGGCGAGCAGGGCGCCGACTACGACCAGCCCGCACAGCCGGCCTTCGATCCACAAGCCGACTTGTCGACAAAGACACAAAGCGACACGTCGACCTACGACTCCGCAGCAACCGTCGCCGATCCCGGGTACGACGTCCCGGCTGCGTTCACGCCGCCCGATCTCAATGCCGCCAACGCCGCCGGACCGTCAGCCACCGGCACCGGTGAGTCGCGGCTGAACCCGAAGTACACCTTCGAGACGTTCGTCATCGGCTCCTCCAACCGGTTCCCGCACGCGGCCGCCGTCGCCGTCAGCGAGGCACCGGGCAAGAGCTACAACCCGCTGTTGGTCTACGGGGAGTCCGGACTCGGCAAGACCCACCTGCTGCACGCGATCGGTCACTACGTCCGCACCATCTATGCCGGCAGCAAGGTGCGCTACGTCTCCAGCGAGGAGTTCACCAACGAGTTCATCAACGCGATCCGCGACGACCGGCAGGACCGGTTCAAGCGGAAGTACCGCGAGGTGGACGTGCTCCTGATCGACGACATCCAGTTCCTGGCGGGCAAGACCCAGACCCAGGAGGAGTTCTTCCACACCTTCAACACGCTGCACAACGCGAACAAGCAGATCGTGCTGACGTCCGACCGGCCGCCGAAGCTGCTCGAGGCGCTGGAGGACCGTCTCCGCAACCGGTTCGAGTGGGGCCTCATCACCGACGTCCAGGCTCCCGACCTCGAGACCCGGATCGCGATCTTGCGCAAGAAGGCGGCGATGGACCGCCTCACCGCGCCCTCCGACGTGCTCGAGTTCATCGCCAGCAAGATCCAGACCAACATCCGCGAGCTGGAGGGCGCCCTCATCCGGGTCACCGCCTTCGCGAACCTCAACCGCCAGGACGTCGACATGACGCTGGCCGAGATCGTGCTCAAGGACCTCATCCCCGACGGCGGCGAGCCCGAGATCACCGCGCCGCTGATCATCGCGCAGACCGCGGCGTACTTCGGCCTGTCGATCGAGGAGCTCACCGGACCGAGCCGCGGCCGGCACCTGGTGATGGCCCGGCAGATCGCGATGTACCTGTGTCGCGAGCTCACCGGTTTGTCGCTGCCGAAGATCGGTGCCCAGTTCGGCAACCGCGACCACACGACCGTGATGTACGCCGAGCGGAAGATCAACCAGCTCCTCGGCGAGCGTCGTGCGGTCTTCAACCAGGTCAGCGAACTCACCAACAGGGTGAAGATGCAGGCCCGCCAGGGCTGACCACACCTGTGGAGAAGCCGGTGGAATTGGTGCGAACTACACGGGGAGGATTCCGTGGAACCACCTGGGCGGTGCCACACGACTTGTCGTTCGTCCACACGAGGACCACGTTCGTACTGATTTCATCCACAACCGTCATCCACCGGTCATCAGGTGCCTGACCTGCAGAAACATTGGTCATCCACAGTTTCCACCGCACCTATGACTACTACCTCTGGATCTCCAACACTTCGAATCGCAGAACTTCTCCGGGACCTCGACCTGTGGACTCAGGACCTCAAGACATCACTGGCGGGCAGCTCAGTGCTGGTTGCCGGTGCCACTGCCTTCGTGGACGTGGCAGGATGCAACCCCACACGGGCCCGACGCAGGATCTGTCATTCCCCGACAGTCAGCAGCAGGCGGGCGAGCCCGGACCCTTCGAACTTGTGAGAGGTACGACGACGTGAAGTTCCGTGTCGACCGTGACGTCCTCGCCGACGCCGTGGCCTGGGCTGCTCGCAGCCTTCCGGTGCGCCCGAGCGCCCCTGTCCTTGCCGGTCTGTTGATCGAGGCCAGCGACGAGGGCCTGATCCTCTCGACGTTCGACTACGAGACGTCCGCTCGAGCAACTCTCGCCGCCGAGGTCTCCGACGAGGGCAAGGCGCTGGTCAGCGGCCGACTGCTCGCCGACATCTGCCGCAGCCTGCCGGCCAAGCCGGTCGACATCTCCCTCGACGGCACCCGGGTCGCACTCACCTGTGGTTCCTCGCGGTTCTCCCTGCAGACGATGCCGGTCGAGGACTACCCGTCGATCCCCGACATGCCGTCAGCGACCGGCACCGTGCCAAGCGAAGCCTTCGCCCACGCCGTCGCCCAGGCCGTCACCGCCGCTGGTCGCGACGACATGCTCCCGGTCCTGACCGGTGTGCGTCTCGAGATCGAGGGCGACACCATCGCCCTCCTCGCGACCGACCGCTTCCGGCTCTCGCAGCGCGAGCTGACCTGGAACCCCGGCACGCCCGACGTCACGATGGCCGCGCTGGTCCCGGCGAAGGTCCTCGGCGACACCGCCAAGTCCCTGACCGCCGGCCCCGAGGTCACCATTGCCCTTTCCGCGTCAGGTGCCGGCGACGGCATCATCGGCTTCGAGGGCACCGGCCCCGGTGGCGTGCGTCGTACGACGACCCGACTGCTCGACGGCGAGTTCCCCAAGGTCCGCAGCCTGTTCCCGAGCGAGAAGCTCACGGTCGCGAAGATCGACCGCGCCGAGCTCATCGAGTCGGTCAAGCGCGTCTCGCTGGTCGCCGACCGCAACACCGCCGTCCAGCTCAGCTTCCGTGACGGTGCGCTGGTCCTGGACGCCGGCTCGGGCGACGACGCCCAGGCCTCCGAGTCGGTGCCTGCGCAGATCGACGGCGAGGACCTGGTCACCGGCTTCAATCCCGCGTTCCTGCTCGACGGACTCGGCGCGATCGACGAGCCGGTCGTGGAGCTCGCCTTCACGCAGGCCTCGAAGCCGGTCGTCATCAGCGGCACCGGCGACGAAGCCGCGCCGACCGACGGTGGCTCGTTCCGTTACCTGCTGATGCCGCGTCGCCTGCTGAGCTGACCCACCCGTCGCCACCCTGGAGGAAGCCTTGGACATCGGACTGGTCGGACTCGGCAAGATGGGTGGCAACATGCGCACCCGCCTGCGCAATGCCGGACACACGGTGGTCGGCTACGACCGCAACCCGGAGCTGGCCGACGTCGACAGCCTGGCCGCGCTGGTCGAGGCGTTGCCCACGCCGAAGGTCGTGTGGGTGATGGTGCCCGCCGGTGACCCGACGCGCTCGACGATCGCCGAGCTCAAGGCGCTCCTCAGCGCCGGCGACGTGGTCGTCGACGGTGGCAACTCGAAGTACACCGACGACGCCATCAACGCCGCCTCGCTGGCCGAGAACGGCATCGGGTTCGTCGACTGTGGCACCTCCGGCGGCGTCTGGGGCCTGCAGAACGGCTACGCCCTGATGTACGGCGGATCGGTCGAGGACGTCGCGAAGGTGATGCCGGCATTCGAGGCGTTGAAGCCCGCCGACACCGAGGACGGGCTGGTCCACTGCGGTCCCACGCCCGGCGCTGGTCACTTCGCCAAGATGGTTCACAACGGCATCGAGTACGCCATGATGCAGGCCTATGCCGAGGGCTGGGAGCTGCTCGACAAGGTCGACATCGTCGAGAACGTGCCCGAGATCTTCGCCTCCTGGCGCACGGGCACCGTCGTCCGTTCGTGGCTGCTGGACCTGCTGGTCGACCAGCTGCGTGCCGACGAACACCTCGACGGCATCCGCGGCTACGCCGATGACTCCGGCGAGGGCCGGTGGACCGTCGAGGCGGCGATCGAGAACGCCGTACCGATGCCGGCGATCTCGGCTTCGCTCTTCGCCCGGTTCGTCTCCCGCCAGGAGGAGGACCACGCGATGAAGGCGATCTCCGCGATGCGTGCCGGCTTCGGTGGGCACGCCATCAAGAAGGACTGACGACAGGCGCCTACAGGCACATCGCCAGTCGTACGACGGCGAAGGTCAGCCAGGCGGCGCCGACGCCGAGCACCAGTGGTCGTCGGGCCAGTGCGTTGAGGTCGGGCGCGGGACGACGGCGCCAGCGCGCGGCGAGGACCATGGTCGCCAACGCGCCGACGGCGACGACCAGGAAGAGCCCGAACGGGTGCGAGGACAACGACTCGCGCCACCAGCCGTGGGCGGCATAGACCCACGAACGGGTGAGACCACAACCGGGGCAGGGCAGTCCGGTGAGCCGTCGGAACGGGCAGAGGACCGGTCCGTCCTCGATGTGGTCGGGCGACAACAGGAATGCCGCGCCGATCGCAACGACCCCACCGGCCGCGACCAGTTCGCTGGCCGCAACCCGTGGGGTCGTGCGATCGAGAAGGTTGGGCATCAGCTCAACGGAGCGGACGGCCCTGGGCGTCGGGGAGCTTGCGCATCGCGATCAGGATGATGTCGATGATCGACCAGACACCGCAGCCACCGCAGGTGAGCAGCTTCGCGATGCCGAGCCCGGTCTGGCCGAGGTAGAAGCGGTCGACGCCGAGGCCGCCGACGATGATCGACAGCAGCAGCGTCGTCAGCCACTCCTTGTCGGAGTACAGGCCGGGGACGTCCTTGGCCGAGAACCAGTTCGGACTCTCGTGGGTGCGGACCGGGGTGTCCGGCTTGAGCTGGCCGCTCACGGCCATCTGGGCCAGGGACCCGTAGTCGATCGGTCCCTGTTCCTGGCCCAGGACCGAGATGAAGAAGGGGCCGCCGGGAGCGGGGGCATAGGCGGGCTGGCCGTAGCCCTGCGGGGGCAGGGGAGGCTGGTTGGCGCCGCCGTAGGGCTGGTTGGGATCGCCGTAGGGCGGGTTCGGTGGTTGCGACATGTGCAGCAGCCTAGGCTGTTGCGACCCGACCGAAACCCATCGCAGCCCTGAGGAGGTGCGCATGCACGTCGCGCACCTCAGCCTCCACGACTTCCGTTCGTACGCCGACATCGATGTGGTGCTCGAACCAGGAGTCACGGCATTCGTCGGCCGCAACGGCCAGGGAAAGACGAATCTGGTCGAGGCGATCGACTATCTGTCGCGACTCTCCTCGCACCGGGTCGCCACGGACGCCCCGCTGATCCGCGCGGGCACCGCCCAGGCAGTGATCCGTGCCGCGGTCGTTCGGGAGGGCCGCACCGCGATCCTCGAGGTCGAGCTCAACCCGGGTCGGGCCAACCGAGCCCGCATCAACCGGTCACCGCTGTCGCGCGCCCGCGACCTGGCCGGCATCGTCCGCACGGTCGTCTTCAGTCCCGAGGATCTCGCGCTGGTGAAGGGCGACCCGAGCCAGCGGCGCCGGTTCCTCGACGACCTGATCGTGTTGCGCACGCCCCGCATGGCCGGTGTGCTGTCGGACTACGAGCGGGTGCTGCGTCAGCGCAACACCCTCCTCAAGACGATGTACGCCGCCCGCGGAGCCAGTCGCGACAGCGCACTCGCGACGCTGGCGGTGTGGGACGACCACCTCGTCGCAACCGGCACCGAGCTGCTGCAGAGCCGGATCGCGCTGGCGACCGACCTCGCGCCGTACCTCGGGAAGGCGTACGAAGCCGTGGCGCGCGGCGCCTCCCGTGACGATGCCCGCCTGGAGTACCAGACCAGCATCCCGTCCGCGGACGCCGACAGCTTCCGCGCCGAGCTCGAACGCCGCCAGCGCGACGAGATCGGTCGAGGAGTCACCCTGGTCGGCCCGCACCGCGACGACATCGTGCTGACGCTCGGGCCCGGCGACGAGCAGCGTCTCCCCGTGCGTGGCTACGCCAGCCTCGGCGAATCCTGGTCCTTCGCGCTCGCGCTGCGGCTGGCGTCCTACGACCAGCTGCGCGCCGACGGAGACGACCCGATCCTGATCCTCGACGACGTCTTCGCCGAGCTCGACGTCGAGCGGCGTACCCAGCTGGCCGAACTGGTCGCCGGTGCCGAGCAGGTGCTGGTGACCGCGGCGGTCGCTGCCGACGTGCCGACGCAGCTGAGTGGCGCCACCTTCCACGTCGCTGGCGGTGAGGTCACCCGTGACTGATCCCGACGACACCGAGGGCACCGACGACACCGAGGGCACCGACGCCGACGAGCCCGGGCCCGGGATCGAGCACCAGGCCGACGGCCTCGACCTGGCCCGCGCGCAGACCCTCGGCCAGGCCGGCGCGAGCACGACGCCCGCCCGCCGCCGCAGGATTCCGGACGGTCGGCTCTCCGCGAACGGCACGGCCCGCCCCGGGTCGTGGGCCCGGCGCGGTGACGCCCAGCTGAGCGGCGCCCATCCCGACGGTCGCGACCCGCAGGGCCTCGGCGGCGAGGTCGGCAAGCTGGTCAACGACCGCGGCTGGGCGCTCGACCTGCAGGTGCGTGGTGTCTTCGGCCGCTGGACCGAGATCGTCGGCGAGGAGATCGGGGCGCACTCCACACCGGAGTCCCTGGTCGACGGCGTCCTGGTCGTCCGCACCGATTCGACGGCCTGGGCCACCCAGCTGAAGCTGCTCGCGACCACCGTCGTACGACGCCTCAACGAGGAGCTCGGCACCGGCACCGTGACCGTCGTGGAGGTGCTCGGCCCGCTCGCGCCGACGTGGAAGCACGGCCGGCGCGGGGTCCGCGACGGTCGAGGTCCGCGCGACACCTACGGCTGATCGGGGCAGGTGCCGATCTGCGGCCCGAAACGGCCGCCCGGACGTACGGGGGCACAGCGGACCCCCTCGCAGGCCCTCCAAACCGGCGTAACGAGCCGCTCACGGCCCGTTTTCCACAAGGATCCCCCCATCCGCTGGGCACAGAACGTGTTCTGGGGCCCTCAGCAGGCTAATATGGACGTCTGGCCGGGAACGCGTCACCTGTGCGCACGACTCGGCCTTCGCCATGCCTCCGGCATGGCGGGATTGAGGTCCAGCAAGAAGAGGTCCTGCGTGTCGAACGACGACCAGCCCATGTCTGCGGTTTCCCCCGAGCAGAACGAGTACGACGCCTCGGCGATCCAGGTGCTGGAAGGGCTCGAAGCAGTCCGCAAGCGCCCCGGCATGTACATCGGGTCGACCGGTGAGCGCGGCCTGCACCACCTGATCTGGGAGATCGTGGACAACGCGGTCGACGAGGCTCTCGCCGGCTACTGCGACACGATCAACATCACGCTCAACCCCGACGGCTCGATCAGCGTGATCGACAACGGTCGTGGCATCCCGACCGACACCGCGCCCGGACAGGAGCTGCCGGCCGCGACGCTGGCGCTGACCGTCCTGCATGCGGGTGGCAAGTTCGGTGGCGGTGGCTACAAGGTCTCCGGTGGTCTGCACGGTGTGGGTTCCTCGGTCGTCAACGCGCTGTCGACGCACCTGCACCTGCAGGTGAAGAACCGCGGCTACCTCTGGGAGCAGGAGTTCTCCCTCGGCGTGCCGGACTACCCGCTGCGCCAGGTCCGTCCCCTCGAGGACGGCGAAGGCACAGGCACCACGGTCACCTGGTGGGCCTCGCCCGACATCTTCGAGACCACCGACTACAGCCTCGAGACGATCTCCACGCGCTTTCGCGAGATGGCGTTCCTCAACAAGGGCCTGAAGATCGTCCTGGTCGACGCCCGGCCCAAGGCCGAGGAGCTGGCCGACGCCGTCGAGGACGGCACGGTCGAGGTCGAGGGGGTCGCCGCTGCGGCCACCGAGATCCACGCGACCGAGGTCGACGGCCACAAGGCGCTGGAGCAGGTCTTCCAGTACGAGCGCGGCCTGGCCGACTACGTCGACTTCCTCAACCGTCGCAAGCAGACGGTCGGGGCGATCATCGACTTCGACGCCGAGACCGCGGTCGACGCCAACAACCCGATGAGCCTCGAGCTCGCGATGCAGTGGCAGACCACGTCGTACAACGAGTCGGTCCACACCTTCGCCAACACGATCAACACCCCTGAGGGTGGCACCCACGAAGAGGGCTTCCGCTCGGCGCTCACCTCGCTCATCAACAGGTGGGGCGAGGAGTGGGGCATGATCAAGAAGAAGGAAGACCGCCTCACCGGTGATGACATCCGCGAGGGCCTGACCGCGATCATCAGCCTCAAGATCTCCGAGCCCCAGTTCGAGGGCCAGACGAAGGCCAAGCTGGGCAACACCGAGGCCAAGGGCTTCGTGCAGTCGATCGTGAACGACCGGTTCGGTGCCTGGCTGGAGCAGAACCCCAGCGAGGGCAAGGACATCATCCGCAAGGCGCAGGCTGCGGCGACCGCCCGGATCGCGGCTCGCAAGGCGCGCGACCTGGCCCGCGGCCGCAAGGGACTCCTCGGCGGCGGCAGCCTGCCGGGCAAGCTGTCGGACTGCCAGTCGACGAACCCCGAGGAGTGCGAGGTCTTCATCGTCGAGGGTGACTCGGCCGGTGGCTCGGCCCGTCAGGGCCGCGACCCGCGCATCCAGGCGATCCTCCCGATCCGCGGAAAGATCCTGAACGTCGAGAAGGCCCGCATCGACAAGGTGCTCGCCAACACCGAGGTGCTCTCGATCATCTCCGCGCTCGGCACCGGCATCCACGAGGAGTTCAACGAGGACAAGCTGCGCTACCACAAGGTGGTGCTGATGGCCGACGCCGATGTCGACGGCCACCACATCAACACGTTGCTGCTGACGCTGCTGTTCCGCTTCATGAAGCCGCTCATCGAGCACGGCTACGTCTACATGGCCCAGCCGCCGCTCTACCGTTTGCGCTGGAACAAGCCGGCCGAGCACGAGTTCGTCTACTCCGACCACGAGCGCGACACGTTGATGGCCGATGGCCTCAGCAAGGGCAAGAAGCTCCCCAAGGAGAACCCGGTCCAGCGCTACAAGGGTCTCGGGGAGATGAACGCCAAGGAGCTGTGGGAGACCACGATGGACCCCGACCAGCGACTGATGCTGCAGGTGACGCTCGACGACGCCGCGCAGGCCGACGAGATCTTCTCGATCCTGATGGGGGAGGACGTCGAACAACGGCGGTCCTTCATCCAGCGCAATGCCAAGGACGTCCGATTCCTCGACATCTAGACGCCCGGAGGTCGAGGAGGTCGCGCAGCGACCGTCTCGAGACCAATATCCCGGAATCTAAGACTTTCGCTAGACACGGCAAGAAAGACGAATCGTGACTGAGACTCCCACCCCGCTCGGCGGCCGGATCGAGCCCATCGAGCTGCAGACCTCCATGCAGCGCGCCTACATCGACTACGCCATGGCGGTCATCGTCGGGCGCGCCCTGCCCGACGTACGCGACGGCTTGAAGCCGGTGCACCGCCGCGTCCTCTATGCCATGTACGACGGCGGGTACCGCCCCGACCGCGGCTTCTCCAAGTGCTCGCGCGTCGTCGGTGACGTCATGGGTCAGTACCACCCCCACGGTGACACCGCGATCTACGACACCTTGGTCCGCCTGGCGCAGCCGTGGGTGATGCGCGCGCCGCTGATCAACGGCCAGGGCAACTTCGGTTCGCCGGGCAACGACTCCGCCGCGGCCATGCGATACACCGAGTGCCGGATGGCGCCGCTGGCGCTGGAGATGGTCCGCGACATCGAGAAGGAGACCGTCGACTTCCAGCCGAACTACGACGGTCGCTCCGAAGAGCCGAAGGTGCTGCCGGCCCGGTTCCCGAACCTGCTGGTCAACGGCTCGGCCGGTATCGCGGTCGGCATGGCCACCAGCATCCCGCCGCACAACCTGCGCGAGGTCGCCGCTGGCGCCACCTGGGCACTCGAGCACCCCGACGCCACCCGTGAGGAGCTCCAGGACGCGCTCCTGGAGCGGATCAAGGGTCCGGACTTCCCCAACGGCGCGCTGATCGTCGGCACCGCCGGCATCGAGCAGGCCTACCGCACCGGCCGTGGCTCGATCACCCAGCGCGCGGTGATCGAGGTCGACGAGGACAGCAAGGGCCGGACCTGCCTGGTCATCACCGAGCTGCCCTACATGGTCAACCCGGACAACCTGGCGCTGAAGATCGCCGAGCTCGCCGACTCCGGCAAGGTCCAGGGCATCAGCGACGTCCGCGACGACACCTCGGACCGGACCGGACAGCGCCTGGTGATCGTGCTCCGGCGCGACGCCGTGGCCCGCGTGGTCCTCAACAACCTGCTCAAGCACACCGAGCTGCAGACCAACTTCAGCGCCAACATGCTGGCACTGGTCGACGGAGTGCCGCGCACGCTGACCATCGACCAGTTCATCAGCAACTGGGTGACCCACCAGGTCGAGGTCATCCGGCGTCGTACCGAATACCTGCTGCGCGCGGCCGAGGAACGGGCCCACATCCTGCGCGGCCTGGTCAAGGCCCTCGACATGCTCGACGAGGTGATCGCGCTCATCCGCCGCTCGCCCGACGTGGCCGAGGCGAACACCGGGCTGCAGGCCCTGCTCGACGTCGACGAGCTCCAGGCCACCGCGATCCTCGGCATGCAGCTGCGCCAGCTCGCCGCCCTGCAACGCCAGAAGATCATCGACGAGCTCGCCGAGATCGAGCTCGAGATCGCCGACTACCGCGACATCCTCGCCAACGTCAGCCGCCAGCGCCAGATCGTGATCGACGAGCTCGGCGGCATCGTCGAGAAGTACGGCAACGACCGGCGTTCGCAGATCATCGCGGCCGACGGCGACCTGTCGATGGAGGACCTGATCCCCGACGAGGAGCTCGTCGTGTCGATCACCCGCGGCGGCTACGCCAAGCGGACCCTGGCCAGCCAGTACCGCACGCAGAAGCGCGGCGGCAAGGGTGTGCGGGGAGCCTCGCTGCGTGGCGACGACGTCGTGGAGCACTTCATCTCGACGACCAATCACCACTGGCTGCTGTTCTTCACCACGGCCGGTCGGGTCTACCGCACCAAGGCCTACAACCTGCCCGAGGCGTCGCGTGACGCCAAGGGCGGCCACGTCGCCGGACTGCTGTCGTTCCAGCCGGACGAGTCGATCGCCCAGGTGCTGGCAATCAGGGACTACGAGCAGGCGCCGTACCTCGTCCTGGCGACCCGGCGCGGCCTGGTCAAGAAGACCCGCCTCGGTGACTACAACAGCCCGCGCCAGGCCGGCGTCATCGCGATCAACTTCCGCGAGGACGACGACGAGCTGATCGGCGCGGAGCTGGTCAACAGCGAGGACCACATCCTGCTGGTCTCGCGCAAGGGTCAGGCCATCAGGTTCCCGGCCGACGACTCGCAGCTGCGCCCGATGGGCCGCGCGACGTCCGGTGTGACGGGCATGAAGTTCCGCGCCAGCGACGCGTTGTTGTCGATGGCCGTGATCCGCGCGGCCGATGTCGCGCAGGAGGACGCCGCCGACAACGTGCAGTACGTCTTCACGATCACCGATGCCGGCAAGGCCAAGCGGACCCGGATCTCGGAGTACCGCCTGCAGTCGCGCGGTGGTCTCGGCATCAAGGCGATGGCCCTGACCAACGAGGACCGCGGGTCGCTGGTCGGCGCGTTCATCGTCGTCGACGGCGACGAGATCCTCGCGATCACGGCGACCGGCCAGGTTGTTCGCAGCCCGATCAACGCGGACTTCCGGGTCACCGGACGCTCCACCCAGGGCGTCAACTTCGTCACGCCGAAGAAGGGTGACTCGGTTGCCGTCGTCGCTCGCTCGGTCGAGGCGAAGGACAGCGACGAGGAGGGTGCGGTCGAGGAGGCGGAGGGCTCCGAGACGGCGATCGAATCGCCCGATCAGGCTCCGGATGCCACAATCGAGGCACCCGAATCCGGAGAGAGTGAGAGCTGATGACCGAGCGCATCGATGACACGGCGAGCCGTACCGCCATCGCGGCGGCCACGGGCGCAGGTCAGTCGGAGCGCACCTCCTCGGCCACCGCTGCT
This sequence comes from Propionibacteriales bacterium, assembly GCA_026392415.1. GTDB lineage: Bacteria > Actinomycetota > Actinomycetes > Propionibacteriales > Nocardioidaceae > Nocardioides. The sequence goes on along the minus strand of JAPLCC010000011.1, from coordinate 130,849 downwards.
GCTGCACCGGCCCGGGGACGGGCCCCCCGACGGGCGCGTCTGCGGCTCACCCGGATCGACCCGTGGTCGGTGATGAAGACGGCGTTCCTGCTGTCCATCGCGTTCGCGGTCGTCACCGTGGTGTCGGTCGCCATGGTGTGGCAGGTGCTCGGTGCGGCCGGCGTCTGGGACTCGATCAACTCCACGATCCAGGAGAGCATCGGCGGTGAGGACGTCGCCGGATTCCGGATCGAGGACTACGTCGGCACCAGCCGTGTGCTCGGGTTCACGATGCTCGTGGCAGCCATCGACGTCGTCCTCATCACCGCGACGGCGACCCTCACCGCGTTCCTCTACAACATGGCCGCCGCCCTGCTCGGCGGCATCGAGATCACCCTCGCCGAAGACCCGCACTGACCCTCCAAGGTCGTCGAGTAGCCCGAGCCGCCAGGCGAGGGCGTGTCGAGACGCACCGCGTTTTGTTCGGTCATCGAGTGCTCCGGTAAGGTTCCTTCTCGGTCTGCTGCGGAGGGGCTTCCACCCAGAAGCGGCAGGCCACCCGGGCCTATAGCTCAGACGGTTAGAGCACCACACTGATAATGTGGGGTCAGAGGTTCAAGTCCTCTTAGGCCCACAAGTTGCCCCGGCTGCGGACACGCAGACCGGGGCTTCTTCGAAGAAGGAGTGGTCCAGTGAAGAAGCTGATTCTCGCAGCGCTTGCCGCTGCCGGAGCCGTGTTCGCACGCAAGAAGCTCCAGGAGAGCAAGGCGGAGCAGGCCCTGTGGGCCGAGGCCACCGACACTCTTCCCAAGAACTGAACACCCCCGGAGGTCGAGGAGGTTGCGCAGCAACCGTCTCGAGACCCCCGGACCGAGGGGCCTTAGCTCAGCTGGTAGAGCGCTGCCTTTGCAAGGCAGATGTCAGGAGTTCGAATCTCCTAGGCTCCACAACTCGTGAGATCGGGCAGGACCTCCGGCCCGTCTGGCCGGGGTGCTTGTGCCCTACTCGTGTCGTCGCCATGAGCGCACGATCGGCGTAGGGGAATCCCGAGCACTGAGGAGTCCGTGGTGAAGCGTCTGCCGATCCTCGTCGTGACACTGATCGTCGTCATCACCGCGACGATTGTCGGCGTTGCGCTGCTGAGTCTCGACGACGACCGTCGAACCGGACCGGGTCCGATGATGATGGGCGGCAACGCTTCTGCGGACGAGCCGGACTATCTCGTCGAGATGGTGGCCCACCACGAGGAGGCGGTGGCAGCGGCCCGTCAACTCGCGCGATCGGAACGGCCGGAGATGCGGGCCTTCGGTGACGCGATCGTGAAGAGCCAGTCTGCGCAGATCGAACAGATGTCGGCCTGGCTGGCCGACTGGTACCCCGAGCAGAACCCTGACGCTGGCTACCAGCCGATGATGCGCGACCTCACGGAGCTCTCCGGAGACCGGTTGGACCTCGTGTTCCTGGAGGACATGGTCGGCCACCACATGATGGCCGTGATGATGTCCCAGCGCCTCCTGAGCCAGGGGAGCGGACACCGGGAGGTTGCGGACCTGGCCCGCTCGATCCGCGACGACCAGCACGCGGAGATCATCCGGATGCAACGTTGGCTGTCCGAGTGGTTCGACATCGACTGGTTCGACATGCGCCATGGGCCGGGGATGATGGGCCGGCGCGACTGAGTCCGTCGTCCTTCGACCGTCGTTCCGCTGAGAGGCCTCCGGTCCTCTCCTGGTCAGGACCTTGGTCCCGGAACGGTCGTTGGGCGAGCGGGCCGCGGCCGAGCGCGGGTAGCGTCGCGACGGCGTGGGCGTGCATCCGGTTCGCCACGCATGGAGACTGCCGTGGAGAAGCTGGGCGCCGTTGCTTCATGGCTGGTCTGCGCCTGCGGGGCCCTCGTCCTGGTGGGTTGGTATTCCGGCATCTCCGAGCTGACGACCGTGGCGCCCGGCTACGTGCCGATGAAGCCGAACACGGCGCTGGCGCTCCTCGTACTCGCCGTGAGCGTGCTCAACGTGAAGCGTCGCTCCGGCGTCGTCCTGGGCGGTTGCGCAGGGTTGCTCGGGGCAGCCACCCTGTTCGAGTTCGTGCTGGGAACCTCCTTCGGGATCGACCAGTTGCTGCCGGGTATCGACCTGGCTGGCCAGGATCCCCGGATGGCGCCGGCGACCGCCACGGCGCTGACGCTGCTCGGGGGCGGCGTCGTGGTCGGTGGCCTGGGCCGGCTGACCGCGATGCGGTCGATGGCGATGGCGGCGCTGGGCGTGGCCTACGTCGCGGTGCTCGGCTATGCGTACGGCGTCTCGTCGCTCTACACCGTGGGTGGGTACACCAGCATCGCCCTGCACACCGCCGTCTGTTTCTCCGTCCTGGGGCTGGCGCTCCTCCTCGAGGAGCCTTCGCGAGGTCTGGTCGGTCTGCTCCGCGACGAGGGCAGTGCGGGAAGTCTCCTGCGGCCGTTGGCCCCAGCGCTCTTCATCGGTCCTCCCGTGCTCGGGGGCCTGTGCCTGAGGGCCGAGGCGGTCGGCTGGTTCGACACGGTCTTCGGAGTGGCCATCCTGGTGATGAGCATGACGGTCCTGGGCGGAGCGCTGACCTGGCGGGTCGCCCTGCGGCTGCGCGACCTGGACATCCAGCGCAATGCAGCACGGCAGGCGCTGTTGGAGAGCAATCGAGACCTGGAGCGTGCGGTCGCCGAACGTACGTCGCAACTGCACGCCACCGCGCTACGGCTCGACACCCTGATCCAGCTGGCTCCGGTCGGCATCGTGCAGTTCGACACCGCCGGCCATTTCCTGCTGAGCAACGAACGGTGGACTGCCCTCAGCGGGTTGAGCCAGGAGGCGGCTCAGGGGGAGGGCTGGACGTCGGCGTTGCACGACGAGGACGCACCCCGTGTCCTGAGCGACTGGTACGCCCGTGTGGCGGCGGTCGAGCCCTGTGCGGCGACGATGCGTCTCGTCTCGCCCGGCGGCGAGGTCAGCTGGGTGAGCTTTCGTACCGAGCCGATGCGCGAGGACGGCGTCGTCACCGGACACCTCGGGACCTTGACGGACATCACCGCGCTGCGTTCCGCACAGGAGGCAGCGGCGATCGCCAATGCGCGGTTCCGGTCGGCCTTCAGCTCCTCGCCGCTGGGCGTCGCGATCACGTCCTTCGACGGCACGATCATGGAGGCCAACAGGCAGTTCGGACTGCTCGTCGAGCTGCCCACCGCAGACCTGGAGGGTGCATCGATCGACGATCTCCTCGGGACGGTCGGAGACGCGAGCGACATCGACTGGCTCTCGCGCCTGCGCGAGGGGACCCTCACGAGCCACCGCATGGAACGGCAGCTCCGTTCGGGGACCAGCACCCCGGTCTGGGTCGAGGTGAGCGTCGCCGTCATCACCGATGGCGAGATCGAGGACGGCCTGCTGTACGAGCTGGAGGACGTCACGGCGAGGCGACAGGCCGAGGAACGAATCGCGCACCTGGCTCTCCACGACCCGCTCACCGACCTGCCCAACCGGCTGCTGTTGCTGGACCGGCTCCAGAAGTCCCTCCAGCAGGCCGACCGCCAGGGTCGCGGAGTGGGCGTCCTCTTCATCGACCTCGACGGATTCAAGGTCGTCAATGACAGCCTCGGTCACCATGCCGGAGACGCAGTCCTCAGCGAGGTCGCACGCCGTCTGAGCTCCGTGGCTCGTGCTTCTGACACCGTGGCACGGATCGGCGGCGACGAGTTCGTGGTCATCTGCCCGGACATCAGCAGCAGCGGGGACGTGGCGGGCGTCGCCGACGCCATCGGGCTCGCCGTCGGCAAACCGATCAGCATCGATGACCAGACTGCTCTGGTGACCGCCAGCATCGGCATCGCCTTCGGCGTCGGGCACGACGACCCGGAACTCCTGTTGCGGGATGCGGACCAGGCGATGTACCTGGCCAAGGAACACGGTCGGGCCCGCCACGAGGTGTTCGACGGGCACCTGCGCCGCCGAGTCCAGCATCGACTCGACACCGAGATCGCTCTGCGCGGCGCGGTCGAACGCGGCGAGATCGAGACGTGGTACCAGCCCATCGTCGACCTCGATCTCCAGACCATGGTCGCCACCGAAGCGCTGGTGCGCTGGCGGCGTCCCGGCCGGCAACTCGTCCTGCCGGATGCGTTCATCCGTGTCGCCGAGGAGGTCGGCGTCATCAAGGAGCTGGGGGCGGCGGTCCTTCATCAGGCCTGTGACGCGGCCGCCCACGGCAGCGCCGCGGTCAGCGTGAACGTCTCGGCTGCGCAGTTCGTCCGGGCCGACTTCGGGGCTGTCGTCGAAACAGCGCTGGGCGCCTCCGGACTCCCGCCGGAACGACTCTGGCTCGAGCTCACGGAGACCGGGATCGTCCAGGCCATCGATTCCGCCGCCCGAACCTTCCAGAGGCTTCGACGTCAGGGCGTCCGCATCGCCATCGACGACTTCGGCACGGGCTACTCCTCACTCGAGCACCTCCGGAACTTCAGCGTCGACCTCCTCAAGATCGACGTGGACTACCTTCGGCAGATCGAGGATTCGCGGCATGATCGCGCGATCGTCGAGGGCATCCTGCGGCTCGCGGACTCCCTGGAGCTCGACGTCGTCGCCGAGGGCATCGAAACCGTCAGCCAGTACCACCTGCTGCGTGACATGGGCTGCCGGTTCGGTCAGGGCTACTTCTTCGGCAAGCCGTCGCCGGGGATCGTGCCGGTGGTCTCGTTCGCGGCGAGCGAGGAGGCGGCCCGGTGAGAGGTGTAACGGGATCGTCGTGATCCTCGTTGTTGCCATGTGAACCGCCTCGACCGCTTCCGGACGACCGCCCTGTCCCTCGCCACCGCCGCACTCCTGCTCACGGGGATCCCGGCAGCCAGCGCCGAGGACGACCCGAAGCCCGGCACGACGCCGTACGTCCTGCGCGACCTGCGCAACATCAGCGACGCCTACGGCCGGATCACCGGGCCGGGCGGCCAGGTGGCCAACCCGAACTACCTGTCCGCGCTGGTCCGCGAGTCGAGCCTGCTGACCGCGACCCAGCTGCTGGCACAGGCAGCCACACCGACCCGCCCGGTGATCTCGGCCGGTCAGCTGGTGCCCGGCTGGAACGTGGGCAACCCGTTGCGCGCCGGCTGGAACGGGACCCGCGGTGTCTCCACCAAGGTCAGCTTCCTCAACCGGTACGGCGCGCTGCTGCGCGGCACCGTCTACGCACCGAAGGCCGGCGCGAAGGACCCCTACACAGGCGCTCTCCTGCAAGGACCCTTCCCCGGTGTCGTGATCACGCCGGGTTCGGTCCAGGGCTCCGAAGGCATGTACGTGTGGCTCGCGCAGGATCTCGCGGAGCGCGGCTACGTCGTCCTGACCTATGACGTGCAGGGCCAGGGGACGAGCGAGACGTTGCCGCACACGACGGGCAGCGCCCTGCCGTTCTGCAACCCGCTGGCGCCAGCGGTCGACGGCAACATGTTCGGTTGCCCGGGCGTTCCCTTCCAGCAGCTGGCGAACTTCACCACCGGCACGCTGGACGCACTCGACTTCTTCCTGTCCGACGCGAACCCGTACCTCGGCTCGATCGACCGGACCCCCGACCCGGACAGCGTCACCCCGGGCCGCACCGGCCGGATCGCGATCATCGGGCACTCCCTCGGCGCGGCCGCCGTCTCCCACGTGCAGGGCAGTGACGAGCGCGTCGCCGCGGTGGTGGCGCTCGACAAGCTCCAGGGCCCGGGCGACACGAGCGCCTTCGGCGCCATCAGCCCGACCGAGGACCTCGTGCCCGTCGTCCCGGCCCTGGCGGTCCAGTCGGAGTACGGCTTCACCGTGTCGCCGTACCTGCTCAGCAAGGGGAGCAGCCTGGTCCCGTCCGCGGGTCTCCCGGTGCCGACCCGCGAGCGGAGCACCGGGTACGACGACTGGCTCGCTGCGGGCAAGGATGCCCTGCTGGTCGTGCCGCGCGCCTCCACCCACCTGGAGTACACCGACATCCCGTACGTGCTGCCTGCGAGCCGCTACGGGCAGGCCCTCACCAGCGTCTACGTGCAGGCCTTCCTCGAGCGCTATCTCAAGCACCAGGGCACCGATGCCTCGCTCGTCGGGAGCACGCTGCGCTACCTGGAGCCGCGCGGGAAGGGCGTGTGGGCACCGGTGACGTTGGACCGTGACGCGAACCTGAGCTTCTACTACTGCTCGGCGTACTCGCTCCACAGCGGGCCACGGGCCGACGGCCCCGTCCTCACTTCACCGGACATCGCCGGCGTCGGTGGCTGCGTCGACTGACCGCTGATCAGCGGTACTCCGGGTTCTCGTGGTCGAACCGGGCACCGGCGTCCCACGCCGAGCGCTGGTTGCCGTACGCCGGGATGCCGTCGGCCTGCTTGAGCAACCGCGCCAGGTGCAGCAGGTTCCACGTCATGAACGTCGTGTTGCGGTTGGTGAAGTCGTTCTCCGGACCGCCGCTGCCCGGGTCGAGGTACGACGGCCCCGGCCCGGCTTCGCCGATCCACCCGGCGTCGGCCTGCGGCGGGATCGTGTACCCGAGGTGCTGCAGTGAGTAGAGGATGTTCATCGCGCAGTGCTTCACGCCGTCCTCGTTGCCGGTGATCAGGCACCCGCCGACCCGGCCGTAGTAGGCGTACTGTCCGCGCTCGTTGAGGTCCGCGCTACCGCCGTACAGCCGCTCGATGACCTGCTTCATCACGCTGCTGTTGTCGCCCAGCCAGATCGGGCCGGCCAGCACGAGGATGTCGCTGGCCATCACGGTGCGGTGGAGGTCGGGCCAGGCGTCGGTCTCCCAGCCGTGTTCGGTCATGTCGGTGTAGACGCCGGTGGCGATCGGGTGGTCGATCGCACGGATCTTGTCGACCGTCACGCCGTGCTTGCGCATGATGGCAGCGCTCACGTCCACCAGTCCCTCGGTGTGGCTGAGGTCGGGGGAGCGCTTCAGGGTGCAGTTGATGAACGTCGCCCGTAGATCGCTGAAGTCGTAGGTCTCAGACATGCGACCCAGCATGGACCTGTCGTGACCACTCGTGTCCAGCCCCACCGGTGAACAAATCCTTACGCCGTGGTGGGGCGCTTCGCTTTGTCGGTGGCCTTCTCTAGGCTCGAAGGCATGACTGCTGGACAGTGGACCGCAGGCTCGATCCTGGAGCGTTACGACGAGGTGCGCTCCTACACGGAGGGGCTCGCCGCGCCGCTCTCCCCGGAGGACCAGACGGTCCAGTCGATGCCGGACGTCTCGCCGACGAAGTGGCACCGCGCGCACGTGACCTGGTTCTTCGAGACCTTCCTGCTCGCCGACAACGAGGCGGGCTTCACGCCCTACCAGGACAAGTACTGGTTCCTCTTCAACAGCTACTACGAAGCCGTCGGCCCGCGCTATGCCCGGGCGGAGCGCGGCGTCATCAGTCGCCCGGGTGCCCATGACGTCGGCATCTACCGCAGCAACGTCGACGACCGGGTGCGCACGCTCGTCGACCAGCTCGACCAGGGCAGCATCGACAAGTTGGCGGCGACCATCGAGCTGGGCTTCCACCACGAGCAGCAGCACCAGGAGCTGTTGCTGATGGACATCAAGCACGTCTTGTCCCTCAACCCGCTGCAGCCCGTCTACGCCGGCGCTCCGGCATCGCCGACCGAGCCCGACCGGCTGGGCTGGGTCGAGGTCGACGGGGGACTGGTCGAGATCGGCCACCGGGGCAACGGGTTCTCCTTCGACAACGAGCTGCCCGAGCACCGGGTGCACCTGGAGCCCTACCGGCTGGCCGACCGGCTGGTCACCAACGGCGAGTGGCTGGCGTTCATGGCCGACGGCGGCTACCGCCGCCCGGAGCTGTGGCTGTCGGACGGCTGGGCGGGTCTCGACAAGGTCGACCCGTCGAGGAACGCGCCGTTCTACTGGACCGAGGTCGACGGGGTCTGGTTCGAGCACACCCTGCACGGCACCTGGCCGGTCAACCCGGGCCTCCCGGTCAGCCACGTCAGCCACTACGAGGCCGATGCCTACGCCACCTGGGCGGGCAAGCGGCTCCCCAGCGAGGCCGAGTGGGAGCACGGCGTACGCACCGACCTCGGTGACGACGCCACCCGCGCCTCGGTCGAGGACCGGTCGCAGACGTGGCACCCGCAACCCGCCGGACCGGCCGACGGCCACCTCCGGCAGGTCGGCAGCGACTGCTGGGAGTGGACCTCGTCCGCCTACCTGCCCTACCCCGGCTTCCACCCGGCCGCCGGGGCCATCGGCGAATACAACGGGAAGTTCATGTCCAACCAGATGGTGCTGCGTGGCGGTTGCGCGCTGACGTCGCCCGACCACGCTCGCACGACCTACCGCAACTTCTTCCCGCCCGGTGCCCGCTGGGCCTTGAGCGGAGTGCGCCTCGCCGACGGGGGTGCGCCCGCATGAGCGAGCGTCGCGAGCCCGAGATGTGCGTGCTGCTGGAGTCCGACTGGGCCCGTGGGAGCCTGGTCGACGACGTACGCCGCGGACTGACCCGCCATCCGCGCACCCTCCCGCCCCGTTGGTTGTACGACGACCACGGGTCGGCCCTGTTCGACCGGATCACGCGGCTGCCGGAGTACTACCCGTTCAACGCAGAGCGGGCGATCCTCGCCGCCCATGCCGACGAGATCGTCTCGGCCAGCGGCGCGACGACGCTCGTCGAGCTGGGCAGCGGCACCAGCGAGAAGACCCGGCTGCTGCTCGACGCGTTCACCGGCGCCGGGCAGCTGACCCGGTTCGCGCCCGTCGACGTCTCCGAGGGCACGCTGCGCGAAGCAGCGGCGCAGATCGCCGATGCCTACCCCGGCCTGGAGGTCGTCGGCGTGGTCGGTGACTTCACGCTCCACCTCGCCCACCTGCCCCGCGGCGGACGCCGCATGGTCGCGTTCCTGGGCGGCACGATCGGCAACCTCTACCTCGAGGAGCGCAGCGCCTTCCTCGGCGCCCTCGCCGACCTGCTCGAGCCCGGGGACTCCGTGCTTCTCGGCACCGACCTGGTCAAGAGCACCGACCGCCTGATTGCTGCCTACAACGACGAGGCCGGCGTGACGGAGGAGTTCATCCGCAACTCGCTGACCGTGGTCAACCGCGAGCTGGGCGCCGACTTCGATCCGGGCGCGTTCTCCTACATCCCCTTCTGGGACGCCCACATGGAGCGCATCGACATGCGGCTGCGTGCCGAGGTGCCGCAGCGGGTCAACGTGCCCGGGGCCGATCTGGTGCTCGACCTCGCCGTCGGTGAAGAGATCCGGGTCGAGATCTCCACGAAGTTCCGCGTCAGCAAGATCGCCGCCGAACTGGAGGCAGCGGGCCTCGACGTGGCGCGGGTGTGGACCGACGAGCCGGGCGACTTCGCGCTGACTCTTGCGGTCAAGCCGTGATCTGACCGCAAACTTTTCGCCGTCGGGGTGGACGTGAGTCATCCGAGGAGGCAAGGTCGATCCCGCACCGGAAATCCGGTGTGACCTACTCGGAGGGATGACAAGTGAAGAGATCACTGACGATCGTGGCGTCAGTCCTGGCGGCCGCGACGGCCCTGCTGGCGCCATCGGGGAGCACCGCCGCCGCACCCAGGGCGGCGGCCGGTCCGGCGTCCTACACGCCACCGGCACCGGACTGGGGGGCGTGCACCAACGCGCGGTTGATCGCCGCCGGCGCGCAGTGCGCGATGCTCGAGGTCCCGCTCGACTACGCGCGGCCCAACAGCACGAAGATCCACATCGCCGTCAGCCGCAAGCTGCACACCGATCCTGACTTCAAGGGAATGATCGCGGTCAACCCCGGCGGCCCCGGCGGCTCCGGCCTGATCTACTCGATCCTCGGTGGCGCGATCCCGAACGGCGTGGGCGCGAAGTACGACTGGTACGGCTTCGACCCCCGCGGCGTCGGCAGCAGCACGCCGTCGCTGAGCTGCGACCCCGACTACGCCGGTGCCGGCTACGACCGCCCCAACTACGTGCCCGAGAGGGCTGCCGACCGTCGCTGGTGGCGCGAGGTCACCCGCGGGTACTCCCGGTCCTGCTCGAAGTCCGAGGCCCGGGCGCTGCTGCCCCACCTGAAGACCACCGACGTGGCCCAGGACCTCGAAAGCCTGCGCAAGGCCGTGGGCCAGAAGAAGCTCAACTACTACGGCTTCTCCTACGGCACCTACCTCGGGCAGGTCTACGCGACGATGTTCCCCGGCCAGGTCGGCCGGTTCGTCTGGGACGGCGTGCTCAACGCGAAGAACGCCTTCTACCAGGCGAATCTCGACCAGAACGTCCAGTTCGACCTCAACATGGACACGTACTGGAAGTGGCTCGCGGATCACGACACGGTGTTCGCGCTCGGTTCCGACTGGCGCGCCATCAAGCGTGGCTACTACCGACTGCTGCGCAAGCTCGACCGGCAGCCGGCAGCCGGCGGCAAGCTGGGGCCCGACGAGCTCGGCGACGTGATGCTCAGCGCCGGCTACTACGTCTACGACTGGGCCGGTCTCGGCCAGGCCTACGCGACCCTGGTCAACACCGGGGACGGGGAGGCGATCCTCGCCAACTACGGCGGACCCGGCGACGACAACGGATTCGCGGTCTACAACGGTGTCCAGTGCACCGACGCGGTGTGGCCGAACTGGCGCCGGACCGAGGCCGACGCCTGGCGGATCCACGAGGACCACCCGTTCCTGACCTGGGGCAACACCTGGTACAACGCGCCCTGCCTGAACTGGCCGGCACCCTCGCGCGATGCGTTCCGGGTCAGCGGCAAGCGCGTGGACTCACGGATCCTGATGATCGGTGAGACCTACGACGCGGCGACGGTCTACTCCGGCGCTCTAGCCACGCGCAAGGCGTTCCCGTCGTCGTACCTCATCGAAGGTGTGGGAGGCACCACCCACTCGGGTTCGCTCTCCGGCATCGCCTGCACGGACGACACCATCGCCGCGTACCTCGACACCGGCAAGTTGCCGGCACGCAAGGCGGGCAACCGCAGCGACCAGCAGTGCGACCCGGTTCCGGCACCCGAGGTGGGTGCGGCGGGTGCGTTGCGCAGGAGCGGTCCGATCGCTCCTGCCGACCCGATGCCGGCTGCGCTGCGCGACGGCCTCGAGCGCGCTCAGACCGTCGGACGGTAGGGCAGCTGAGGCACTCTCCGTTCGCGGGGTGGGCGCCACCTGGGTCAGGTGGCGCCCACCCCGGCCCCCGTCATGGCAAGATCAGCGCCGTGAGGGGCGTGCGGATGGGAGCGGCGCTGGCCTGCCTTGCCCTCCTCACGGCGTGCAGCAGCGATCCGAAGCCCGTCTACCAGGACGAGCCGACCGTCAAGGTGGTCGTCGACGAGTACGACGACTCGCTGGAGCCTTCGGCCGCCGTCCTGGCCCTCGTCCCGACGGCCGCGAGCACCGTGATGGTGACCGACTTCGACCAGCTGCGCCTCGTGCTGGGCTTCGGCTCCCTCGACAGCGAGGGGACGGCCAGGGACCGGGCCCGGTTCTGGCGGCTGGTGCCGCGCACCGCGACGCTCTCGCTCGGCATGCTCCGCCCGGCCGACGAGCGGCTGCGGGCGGACTTCGGGATCAGCCAGGACGACGTCGCCTGGGAGGCTTCCTACTCCGGTGACGCCGAAGGTTGGGTCCTTGCCTTTCACGCGACGACGTCCATGGCCTCGGTCGCGCGCGCAGTCGACGCCGGCGTGGGTCCGCTCAAGGGTGCGATCGTCGACGCCGACCGCCACTTGGTCATGTCGGCGCAAGCACCCGAGTCGGCGCAGTCCTGGGGGGCCGAGCCCGAGCTGGTCGGGCTCGCCGGCCGCGAGGCGGTCTCGACCTACCTCACCCGCACCTGCTTGCCGTTCGACACCGTCTTCGGCGACGGCATCAAGGAGCAGCTGGCAGCCGCACCCGCGGCGGCGCTGCGTGCGATCGACGAGCTCGACGCCTTCGCCGTCGCGCTCGGTGCCGAACTGGCCACCGTCCTGCTGGGCGACAACCGTTCGGACGCCTTCGATCGGGCGCGCCTGGCCGAGGTCATGCCGCCCACGGACCCGGAGTTCCCCCTCGCGATGAGCCGCCCCGTGGCCGACCCGTCGACCGGGCGCCTCGGCTACACCCTCGGCGACCCGGTCGCCGCAGCCGAGCTCACCCGGACCCAGCACCTGCCGTTCGCGGTCTGCCGGGGCTAGCTCGCGACGGGCCGTCGGACGGCCCTCGACCAACGGGGCAGAGGTCAGCGCAGGGCTTCGAACTGCTCCCTGTCGTGTGCGCAGAAGACGGTGACGTCCGCGGCATGGGTGCCGGCGAGTTCCTGCAGGCGCGCGAGGTTCTCCAGGCGAGCCCGGTTGTCGACGGCCATCAACCGCTGGAACATCACCAGCGCGGCCGGGCATGTCGGCGGGTCGTCCACCTGGCCACCGGAGAAGAACGCGTCGCCGGCGTGCAGGAGCCAGTGCCCGTCGTCGCGTCGTACGGCGACGCCCGAGTGACCGCGGGTGTGACCGTGCAGCGGGATCAGGAGGACGTCGTCGGAGATCGCCTTCACGCACGCGAAGCCGAACCAGTCGTCACCCGCCTCGTCGTGGGTGGCCCACGCAGGGCCGTGTGCCCACTGGGCCTGGACGTAGCGCGCCCGCTCGCGCAGCGGCGGTTTCTGGACCGCGGCGTGCTCGGTGGCGTGGACGTGGACGCGCGCGTTCGGGAAGTCGGCGAGACCGCCGGCGTGATCGAGGTCGAGGTGGGTCACCACGATGTCGGTGACGTCGCCCGGCTCGTGGCCCAGTGCGCGGACCTGTGCGAGGGCGGTCTCGTTGGCGTCGAGCACCGGGCGCACCGAGGTCAGGAACGGACGTCCGAGGCGCTTGCGGTTCGCCACGTCCTCGGTCCCGAAGCCGGTGTCGACCAGGGTGAGCCCATCGGCTCGCTCGACGAGGAGCACGTGGGCGACCATGGCCGGGGCGAGCGGCGGTCGCATCGTGGCGCAGTTCAGGTGGTGGATCATCACGGGCTCAGCCTGCCACGCGCACAGGACTAGCGACCGAGATCGTGCAGGCGCTGAACGGTCGGCGACGTCGGCACGCTGCTGGGCTCGGGTGCCGTACCGAAGAGCCGGTCCGCCGTGCCAGCGCTGGTCACGGTGAACCAGTAGTGCTCGCTCTTGTAGTGGTGCAGGCGGTGGTTGCGCCAGATCTTGCGGTAGTACGCCGACTTCGGTCGGTAGTCGCTGTGCAGCAGGTAGTGGGTCCACTCGTAGCCGGACATCAGCGTGTAGACGGCGATCAGCAGCGCGAACATTGACGTCGCGCCGGGAGTCACCAGCCAGGCCAGCCCGACCCAGGCGGGCGCCAGCCACAGCTGCGCCTGCCACGGGATGAAGACCAGCGGGATCGCGCGTGGGTCGGCGTGGTGGGCGCGGTGCTTGCGGGCGAGCAGCGGGTCGAGGGTCAGTCCGGCCACCTTCCGCGGTCGCCAGTGCAGGATGAACACGTGGACCAGCCACTCCACGACGGGCAGGATCGCGATCAGGCCGACGGGGATGGCGAGCTCCCACCACGACCCGTCGCCGTCGCGGCCGCTCAGGACACGACCGGTGATCGCGGCGAGGAGGCAGGCGCTGAGCAGGTAGGGGCTCGGGTGCTTCCAGTACTCCCGGAACACCGCCCCCAGGCTCAGGTTGGTACGCCGACCCGTGGCCTTGTCACCGACGATCAGTCGCGCTTCGTCCGCATCGACGCGGCTCGTCGCGAGGGCCTCGACATCGCGCGGGGTCATGCGTCGTCCCCGGTCAGGGCGGCCAGCGCACCGAGCAAGGAGCTCGCTGTCGGTGTGAGCACGCGGATGGCTGCTGCCCGGGCCGTGGCTGGATCGCCGGCCCGGATCGCACCGGCGAGCAGTCGGTACGGCTCGACCTGTCCGACCTCGTCGGCGAGGACCGCCGCGAGGGCGGGGAGTGCGGGTTCGTAGGCCGTGCGGAGGCTGTTGTACATGAGCCGGAACACGAGCGAATCGGCTCCATCGACCATCAGGTCCCAGTAGTCGAGGGCCAGGCACTGCCACGCGATCGCGTCGTCGGCGGTCTCGAGGTCGGTGACCACCGCGTCCAGCGCGGCTGCGAGACCGGGCCCACCCCGTTCGGCGGCCAGGGCCGCGATTCCGGGGCCGACCTCGGCGCGCGCTTCGACGACGCTGCGGACGATCGCCGCGTCGAGGCGCCCGCCGCGCACCAGGAGCTTGGGCAGCAGGTCGAGCCCGGCGTACTTCCTGAAGTCGCGGACGGTGGTGGCACCGCCGTGGCGGACCTCGACCAGTCCGGTCTGCCCGATGCGCTGGAGCGCTTCGCGGACAGCGGGCCGGGAGATGCCGAGCACCTCGGCCAGCCGGCGTTCACTGGGAAGGGCTTCACCGACGGCGATCTCGCCGTCGACGACGTCGTCGACCAGTTGGTCGAAGACCTGGTCGGACACGGAGCGGCGGGTGACGGGTCGCAGGGCCATGGAGGGACCGTAAGCCGGATGTGGCCAACTGGTCAAGTGGTCAGACCAGTACGCTTCAAGTGTGGTCCAGGAGTCGAGCGTGCGCCCCTGGAGCCCGCGTCTGTGGGGCGCCCATCTCCTCGCGCTGGTCTGCATCGCGTTCGCGGCGGGCATGGGCCTGTGGCAGTACGACGCGTGGCAGGAGCGCCGCGCGGCCGAGCAGGTCGACCTCACCGAGGCCGAGCCGGTGCCGATGACCGAGGTGCTGGGACCCGACGACCCGTTCCCGACGGCTGGGCTCGGCCGACCGGTCGAGATCCGCGGCACCTTCCTGGCCCAGGGCACCGTGCTGGTCTCGGGTCGTCAGGACGCCGACGGAGCCGACGGCAGGTGGCTGGTCACCCCGATCAGTGTGGGTGCGCCCGGTTCGCCCGCCGTCCCGGTCGTTCGCGGCTGGGTGCCGGCCGACACGGATCTCGAGGAGGTGCCGCCCCCGCCGGAGGGAGAGGTCGACGTGCTCGGCTGGCTGCAGCCCACGGAGAGCGCCGGCGAACCGGACGACGACCCGGACGACGACGTCGTCCCCGCACTGCGCATCGCGGACCTGCTCCAGCTCCTCGAGGAGGGCCAGGACCTCTACGGCGCGTACGTCGTCGCGGAGCAGCCGCTGCCCGCCGACCGGAGCGAAGGGGTCAGGGCCGCGACCCTGGACCAATTGCCGCCGGCCAGCCGGTTCACCGGCCTGCGCAACATCCTGTACGCCGTGGAGTGGTGGGTCTTCGCGGCCTTCGCGGGGTTCCTCTGGTGGCGCTACGTGCGCGACGCCGTACGCTCGCAGTCGTGACCAAGCTCTTCAACACCTACCGGGTGCTCGCGCTCGTGGTGGGCGTACTCCTCGTCATCGGCACGTTCGGTTCGGTCCTGAAGTACCTGCTCGAGGACGGCACCGGTTTGCAGCAGTTCGGGGACGACCTCACGCCGATCTGGCTCGTGCACGGCTGGATCTACATGGTCTACGTCGCGGTGGCGTTCGTGCTGACGCAGAAGGCCCGCTGGACGCTGCCGCAGTTCGGCCTGATGATGATCGCCGGCCTGATCCCCGGCCTGATCTTCTGGGTCGAGCGCCGGGTGGCCGACCGGTTGCGCGAGGAACACCCCGAGCTCGTCGCTTCCTGACGACGACGGCCGGCCACCATCAGGCGGCCAGGCGGTCAGGCGCTGGGTCCGGCCGACTGCCACTGGGCGCTCTCGGCGCCCCCGGCCTGGAGCTTCTTGGCGACCGCGGCCACGACGGCACCGAGGGCCGCGACGAGCACGAGGGTCTTCAACTTCTTCATCCCGAGCACTCCTTGGGGTTGGGGTTGTGCGGGCACCACCCAGCATGGCCCATTGCCCAAGGACCGTGCCCGTAGGATCGACCGCGCACGAGACGTACCCATCAGTCGAGACGAGGATTCCATGGCAGACCAGGCCATCCTGAAGACGAACAAGGGCGACATCAACGTCACCCTGTTCCCCAACCACGCGCCGGAGACGGTTGCGAACTTCACCGGCCTCGCCACCGGCGAGAAGGCGTACGACGCCGGCAACGGTGCGACCGGACCGTTCTACGACGGGCTCACCTTCCACCGCATCATCCCGGGCTTCATGATCCAGGGCGGCTGCCCGCTCGGCACCGGCACCGGCGGGCCCGGATACACGTTCAAGGACGAGCCGCACCCCGAGCTCGTCTTCGACAAGCCCTACCTGCTCGCGATGGCGAACGCCGGCCCGGGCACCAACGGTTCGCAGTTCTTCATCACCGTCGGCGCCACCACCTGGCTGAACTTCAAGCACACCATCTTCGGCGAGGTCGCCGACCAGGCCGGTCGCGACATCGTCGATGCGATCGCCGCGGTCCCCACGGGCCGCAACGACAAGCCGGTCGAGCCGGTCGTCATCGAGTCCGTGGTCATCAGCTGAGCTGACTGCACGAAATGACCAACCCTCCGGTCGGGGTGCCGACCTGTTACCGGCACCCCGACCGTGAGTCCTGGATCCGCTGCCAGCGCTGCGAGAAGTCCATCTGCCCCGACTGCATGAACGATGCGGCCGTGGGCTTCCAGTGCCCCGACTGCGTGGCCGAGGGCCGCAAGTCGGTACGCCAGGCCACCGCGGCGTACGGCGGCAAGCGTTCGTCGAACCCCGCGCTGACCTCGATCGTCCTGATCGTCCTCAATGCCGCGATCTGGGTCGCGGTCACGATCGACGCCTCCAGCAAGGGCATTCTCGGCGACTTCCTCGCCCTGCGCGCCCGCGGGCTCTGCCACGTCGGCGACAGCTTCTTCCTCGGCACCCAGGCGGCGTGCGACGGGACCTGGGTCCCCGGCGTCAGCAACGGTGCCTACTGGGAGCTGGTCTCCAGCATGTTCACCCACGAGGCGCCCCTGCACCTGGGCTTCAACATGCTCGCCCTGTGGGTCCTCGGGCCGCAGCTGGAGATGGTGCTCGGCCGCGTGCGGTTCCTCGCGGTCTACCTGCTCGCCGGTCTCGCCGGATCCGTGGCCGTCTACTGGCTGTCGGCGGAGTACACCGGCACCGTCGGCGCTTCCGGCGCGATCTTCGGCCTGATGGGCGCCCTGGTGGTGATCGGCCTCAAGGTCGGCGGCCAGGTGCAGGGCCTGCTGATGTGGATCGGCATCAACGTCGTGCTGACGTTCACGCTGCCCAACGTGTCGTGGCAGGGCCACTTCGGCGGACTCATCGGCGGCGCGGTGATCACGGCCGTGATCGTGTTCGCGCCCCGCCCGCGGCGTACGCAACTCCAGGTGGTCGGCCTCACCGCGGTCGGGATCATCCTGGTGCTCGCCACCCTGGCCCGCACGGTCACGCTCGCCTGACCCTTTGTCCACAGGGTTATCCACCGCTGTGGATGAATGACACCGGTGTAGTTCTCCACATCTGGGGAGAAACCTGTGGAACGACAAACGCCGGCCGCCCCGAGGGGCGACCGGCGTCAGTCGGAGGTCGAGGAGGTTGCGCAGCAACCGTCTCGAGACCCGGGGATCACTCCCAGCGGGTGGCGAACGTGAAGCCGACGGCCATGAAGCCGATGCCGACGAACAGGTTCTTCTGACCGAGGTCGGTCATCACCGCGATCTCCTTCGGGTTGTTGCCCGTGAGGAAGATGTAGAAGACGCAGATCCAGATCAGGCCGATGATGAAGCAGCCGAGCATGCCGACCACGACGCCGCGACCCTGGCCCAGGGGCGTCTTCGGGTGCGCGGAGACAGCCAGGCCGAGGAACAGGGCGATGAAGCCGATCAGGTAGTTCTTGCCCTCGAGGTCCTGGAAGAACGCCGGGCCACCGGCCTCGTTGCCCTCGCTGGACGGCCAGCCGTCGTTGGGCCGGATCCCGAAGTAGTAGTAAAGGATCCAGGCGATGCCACCGAGGATGAGCAGCAGGGCGAGCGCGAACCGCGGCGTGAGCAGCGGGCCGCGGTCGGGCGCGAGGACATCGCGTTCCTTGCTCTTCAACAGGCGGGGCAACTTGGCCACGGAGGGCTCCTCGATCGTTCTGGGACTTGGGTAGTAGACACTGTCAGTATGACGGGTACGCACACCGGAGGACCGACGGGCCATCGACCGGGCCGGTCGCTGGCCTGGCGGATCGGCACCCCCGTGGTCGCCATCCTCAGTGGCAGCCTGTTCGTGGTGTCGGCCACCAACAGTGACGGCACGGATCTGCGCCCCGGCCGCTACACCGACCTCGCCGGTCTCGTCGAGGGCGAAGCGGCCGACTACCAGAGCGTCGAGGACCGGTTCAACGCGCTGTCCGAAGAGGTCGATCGACTCGGCGCGAACGTCAGCGACGAGAACGTCGACCGGGCGCGCGCCGAGGTCGAGGAGCTCAACGACCCGGCGGGCTTCACCCCGCGCACCGGCCCCGGCGTGAAGATCACCCTGGCCGACGGTCCCGAGGACCTGCTCGAGGAGGCGGCATCGCGCAACCGCGACCTCCCGCCCGAGGAGCGGCTCAACCTCAACCGCTTCGTCGTGCACCAACAAGACATCCAGGCTGTCGTGAACGCGCTGTGGACCGGTGGCGCCACGGCGGTGACGATCGCCGGGCAGCGGGTGATCAGCACGACCGGCATCAAGTGCAAGGGTCCGGTCGTCCAGCTCGCCGGCGTTCCCTACCCCCAGCCGTACGTCATCGAGGCCGTCGGCGACCAGTCCAGCCTGCTCGCCTCGATCGACACCGACGAGCTGGTCAGTCGCTACCGCTCGGACTCCGACAACGCAGAGATCAGGATCGGCTGGTCGCTCGAGGAGGCCGACCAGATCAAGGCGCCGGCGTACGACGCGGTGCTCGACCTGCAGTACGCGCGGCCGCTGCGCTGAGTCGGGCCGGGTTCTCGCCCGGTCCACCTCCACCCGGCAGCGGGTCGAGCGGGTTCAGCGGGTCGGTGCCGTCGGTGACTTCCTGGCCGTCGTCGACTCCGTCGCCGTCGGTGTCGGCCAGAGCGGGGTCGGTGCCGAGCGTCGCCTCCTCCTCGTCGGTGAGGCCGTCGCCGTCGGTGTCGACCGGCTCGGGTGGCTTCTCGTAGATCGACACGAAGATGACCACGTCCGTGCCCTGGGCGCGGGGTTCGTCGGCGCCGGGCACCTGTTCGGTGATCCGGCCCTTCGGCTGGCTGTCGTCGTCCGCCGCTGCGTTGCGCACCACGGGGACGAACCCGGCGTCGCGAAGCGCCTTCTCGGCGGCCGCCTGGGTGCGGCCGACCACGTTCGGCACCTTGGAGGGACCGTCGGACACGCAGAGCTCGACCGTCGCGGTGGTGTCGACGGCCGTGCCACCGTCCGGCGTCTGGCTGACGACGGTGCCGGTCGGGTCGTCGGAGTCCTCGCAGGCCGTCCTGGTGATGTTGGCCCGCGGGATGCCGGCGTCGGTCAGGTCGCGCACGGCCGCCTTGAACAGCTGGTTGGTGACCGTGGGCAGCGGGAAGTCGCACGGCCCGCTGGACAACGTCAGGAAGACGGTGCCGGTGGGCTCGATGTAGCGGTCCGCCAGCGGGTCCTGCTTGAGGACCTGGCCGGCGTCGTACTCGTCGCTGCACTCGGTGGCACGGTCGTCGATCGCCAGGCCGACGTCGCCGATGCGGTCGCGGGCGACATCGCTCGTCAGGCCGATCACCGATGGCACCTTCACGTCGGTGGCCTCGGTCTTGAAGAGCTTCGGCCACACGATCGCGGCCGTGGCGAGGAGCGCGAGGAGAAGGACGCCCAGCACCACCCACAGCGCCACGCGGCTGCGCCGGTCGTCGTCGCGATCCGGCGGAATCGCCGAACGCACGGCGGTCTCGTGGTGGACGTCGGTGCTCGCGGTCGAGGGGCCGGTCACGACCGGGACCACGGCGGTGCCGTCCGCGACGCTCGCCTGGACCGGACGCCCGGCGAGGTAGCGCTCGATGTCGGCGCGCATCTGCGCGGCCGACTGGTAGCGGTCCTCGACCCGCTTGGCGAGCGACTTCATCACGATCGCGTCGATCTGCGGAGTCAGGTCGCCTTCGTGCACCGACGGAGGTACGGCGGGCTCCCGCACGTGCTGGTAGGCGACCGCCACGGGTGAGTCCCCGACGAACGGCGGCCGGCCGGTGAGAAGCTCGTAGAGAAGGCAGCCCGCGGAGTAGACGTCGGAGCGGGAGTCGACGGTCTCGCCGCGCGCCTGCTCGGGCGAGAGGTACTGCGCCGTACCGACGACAGCCGCGGTCTGCGTCATCGAGGACTGGGCATCGCTCATCGCACGGGCGATGCCGAAGTCCATCACCTTCACGTCGCCCGACGGGGTGAGCATCACGTTGCCGGGCTTGATGTCGCGGTGGATGATCCCCGCGCGGTGGCTGTAGTCCAGGGCCGACAGCACGCCACTGGTGATCTCGAGTGCTCGCTCGGGCAGGATCTTGCGGCCCTCGCGCAGGATGTCGCGCAGGGTGCGCCCGGCGACGTACTCCATGACGATGTAGGGCACGATCTCGCCGTCGTCGACGCCGCCGACGGTGCGCTCCTCGCCGGTGTCGTAGACCGACACGATCGAGGGGTGGTTCAGCGAGGCCGAGGACTGGGCCTCGCGGCGGAAGCGGGCCTGGAAGGTCGCGTCACTGGCGAGGTCGGTGCGCAGCCTCTTGACGGCCACGACGCGACCGAGCCGGGTGTCGGTGCCCTTGCGGACCTCCGCCATGCCGCCGCGGCCGAGGAGCTCACCGAGCTCGTAGCGGCCGCCGACCGTGGGACCGCCCGAGCCGGGTTCAGTTGGAGGTGTGGTCATCCGTTTGCACCTCCCGGAAGAGTGATCGCGCTGCTGGGGTCGGTCGGGTCCTCGGTCGGGTTGGTCTCTTCAGTGGGCGTCTCGACCGGTCCCCAGTAGAAGACGGTGATGGCGTCACCCTGGTTCAACGTGCCATTCCTGGAGAAGCGCGAAACCGTGTCGGCGGCACAGGTCCCGTCGTTGCTCGCCGAGTCCTGCTCCCAGGTGACCTGGAGGCCAGCGTCCTGGAGGTTGGCCACGGCGTCGCGGTAGTCGGCGGTGCAGGCGTAGTCGGCGTCGTCGACATCGACGGTGGTGGCCTCGGACGTGGTCTCCGAGGTGGCCTCGTTGGGGGAGGACTCCTCGGTCGGCGTCGAGCTGGTCTCGGAAGTCGTGTCGTCGGCCACGGGGTCGTCGTCCCCGTTGTCGCGCAGCACGAGCGCCGCCACCACCACGGCTGCCAGCACCAGCAGGATCACGGCGATCGCCGCCGGCCACGGTGAGCGCCCCTGGCGCTGCCGTTCGTCGGCGCCGGCGTACGCCGCCGGGGAGTCGAGGCGCTTGATGGGCTGCCCGGGCACCGGCACCGGCACCGGCAGCGGAGTCTCCCGGGGCGTCGCCGGCAGCACCTGCGTCGAGCCCTCGGCGGGCGTCGGCGTCGGGGCGGAGCCGGGCGAGCGGAAGGCGGCCGCGAAGGCCGCGCCGTCGGGGTAGCGGTCGGCGGGATCCTTCGCCAGGGCGCGGGTCACCACCGCGGCCAGGCCGGCCGGGACGGTCGAGGGCAGCACGGGCACCGGCTGTTGCAGGTGGGCGAGCGCAGTCGCGACGGGGGTCTCGGCATCGAACGGACGACGCCCGGTCAGGCACTCGAAGGCAACGACACCGAGGGAGTAGACGTCGGAGGCCGGGGTCGACGGGTTGCCGCGGGCCTGCTCGGGGCTGAGGTACTGCGGCGTACCCATCACCGACCCGGTGCGGGTGAGTGCGACGGCGTCGGCCGCGCGAGCGATGCCGAAGTCGGTGACCTTGACCTTCCGATCGGGGGTGACCAGCAGGTTGGCGGGCTTCACGTCGCGGTGCACGGTGCCGGCGCGGTGTGCGACGGCGAGCGCCTCGCCGGCCTGGGCGATGAGGTCCTGGACGACGGCGGTGTCGAGTGTGCGGCCCTCGCCGCGCGCGGTCGCGAGCAGGGCGGACAGCGGTTGACCGTCGACCAGCTCCATCACGAGGTACGGGGGCAGGTCGCCGCCGACCTCGCTGGCGCCGTAGTCGTAGACGCCGGCGATCCCGGGGTGGTGCAGGGCGGCGGCGCTGCGCGCCTCGGCCTCGAAACGGGTGCGGAACATCGGGTCGTCGGCGAACTCGGGCTTGAGCACCTTGACCGCGACCGGACGGTTGAGCCGGGTGTCGGTGCCGCGCCACACCACGCCCATGCCGCCGGTGGCGATCACGGAGTCGAGGTGATAGCGACCGGCCTGGTCGGCGTACTGCTGGCTCATCGGTTCAACACCGCTTCCATCACTGCCTTTGCGATCGGGCCGCCGAGCTGGCCGCCCGCGATCTGCTTGCCGGGTGCTTCCTGGATCATGACGGCGATCGCCACCTCGGCGTCCTCGGCCGGGGCGAACGAGACGAACCAGCCGTACGGCGCCTTGCCCTCGACGCCACGCTGGGCCGTTCCCGTCTTGCCGGCGACGCTCACGCCGTCGATGCGGGCCGGTGACGCGGTGCCGTCGTCGACCGTGGAGACGAGGAGGTCGGTGAGCTGCGCGGCGGTCTGCGGCGAGATCGCGTCGCGGAGCTTCTCGGGCTCGGTGGTCTCGAGGACGTCGAAGGTCGCGGTCTGCACCTGGTCGACGAGGTAGGGGCGCATCAGGGCGCCGCGGTTGGCGATGGCGGAGACCACCATCGCCATCTGCAGCGGGGTGGACTGGACCGAGAACTGCCCGAAGCCCGAGCGCGCCGTCTCGGCGTCGTTGAGCTCACGCGGGTCCTGCTGCACGCCGTCGATGGTGTCGATGACCTCTTCGGGGAACACCGAACGCGCCTGCGGACCGAGGTCCTGGAGGTAGTCGCTGTTGAAGCCGAACGCCTCGGCCTGCTCGCGCAGCTTCTCCGGACCGACCTTGACCGCCATCTTCGCGAACGCCGTGTTGCACGACTGCCCCATGGCGGTGGCGAACGAGATGTTCTCGGGGTTGCAGCCGCTGCGGCCCTCGTTGTCGATCACGTTCTGCGAGCCCGTGGTGCCGGGCGCCTGCCACGTGGCTCCCGACTCCACCTGCGAGTCGGCGGTGTACTCGCCGTTCTCGATGGCCGCCGCGGCGGTGACGATCTTGAACGTCGATCCGGGGAACAGCCGGGTCTGGATCGCCCGGTTGAGCAGTGGCTGACGCTCGTTGCTGTCGAGGCGGTCGTAGGCCTTCTCGCGGGTCTCCCGGTCGTGCGAGGCGAGCTGGTTCGGGTCGTACGACGGGAAGGACACCATCGCGAGGATCCGGCCGGTCTTCGGCTCGATCGCCACGACCGAGCCTTCGCCCTCCGGACCCACGGTGTCGCGCAGGGCGTTGAACGCCGCCTTCTGGGCGGCGGGGTCCAAGGTCAGCAGGACGTTGCCGCCCTGGTTGGTGTCGCCCTTGAGCAGGTCGACCAGACGGTTGACGAACAGCCGCGGGTCCTCGCCGGAGAGCACTTCGTTCTGGCTGCGCTCGATGCCGGTCTGGCTGCCGAGCTGGAGGTACCCGGTGACCGAGGCGTAGAGCTGCTTCTCGGGATAGACCCGGAGGTACTTGTAGCGGTCGTCGACCGGTTCGCTGCGCGCGATCGGGTCCTCGCCGACCAGGATCAGCCCGCGCTCGCGGCTGAATGCGGCCGCCGCGACCCGGGCGTTCTTCGGGTCGGTGTTGTACTCGTCGGCGCGCCAGAACTGCACGTACGTCACGTTCGCCATCAGGGCGAGGAACAGGAACATGCAGAAGATCGAGACAGCGCGGATCGGCTTGTTCATCCAGGAATCACCTTCACGATCTGGGTGGCCTGGTCATCGGGGTCGTCGTGCGCCTCGTTGAGGTCGGGCAGCGGGCGTCGGGCCTGGTCGGAGATCCGGATCAGGATGGCGATGATGACCCAGTTCGCGACCAGGGACGAGCCGCCGTACGACAGGAACGGTGTCGTGAGACCGGTCAGCGGGATCAGCCGGGTGACACCACCGATGACCACGAAGATCTGCAGCGCGAACACTGCGGCGAGGCCGGTCGCGACCAGCTTGCCGAAGCCGTCGCGCGAGATGAGCGCTGCACGCAGGGCCCGCTCGACGACGAGGCCGTAGAGGAGCAGGACGGCCATGACCGCGGTCAGGCCGAGCTCCTCGCCGATCGCGGCGAGGATGAAGTCGGACTCGGCGTACGGCACCCGCTCAGGCATGCCCTCGCCCAGCCCACGTCCGACGAGGCCGCCCCAGGCGAAGCCGTAGAGCGCCTGCACCAGCTGGTAGCCGGTGCCGTCGGGGTCGGCGAACGGGTCGAGCCAGATGTCGACCCGGTTCTGGACGTGGCCGAAGAGGCGGTACGCCGCGGCAGCGCCGCCGAAGAACAGCAGGCCGCCGACGACCAGCCATCCGGGTCGTTCCGTGGCGACGTAGAGCATGACCAGGAACAGGCCGAAGAACAGCAGACTGGAGCCGAGGTCGCGCTGCAGGACGAGGATGCCGAGGCTGACGACCCACATCATCAGGATCGGGCCGAGGTCGCGGCCGCGCGGCAGGTCGAGGAAGAGCACCCGGCGACCGGCCAGGGCCAGCGCGTCGCGGTGGACGACGAGGTAACCGGCGAAGGTGATGACCAGCAACATCTTCGCGATCTCGCCGGGCTGGAAGCTGAACGGACCGACCGAGATCCAGATCCGGGCGCCGTTGATCTCGGTGCCGAGGACCGGGAGCATCGGCAAGATCAGCAGCGCGATGGCGGCCAGGCCCGAGGTGTAGGTGAACCGGGCGAGCAGCCGGTGGTCGGGCAGCACGATCAGGGTGCCGATGAACAGGGCCACGCCGAGCGTCATCCAGGTCAGCTGCTGGCTGGCCAGGCCCGTCTCCTTGGCGAGGTCGAGACGGTGGATGATCGCCAGCCCCAGCCCGTTGAGGGCGGCGACCACGGGCAGCAGCACCGGGTCGGCGTACGGCGCGACCTTGCGGACGGCGAGGTGGGCGGCGACGACGAGCAGGGTCAGCCAGCCGCCGTACCCGATCAGGTTGGTCGGCACCTCGCCCTCGACACCGAGGCCGACGGCGGCGTAGGCGCCGATGCCGACCAGCAGCGCAAGGATCAGCAAGAAGAGCTCCGCACCTCGCCGACGGCGGTGCACGAAACCCATCAGGGCTGAGTTGGTGGCCATGTCAGTTCGTCAGTTCGTCGCGGCTCAGGAACGATCGGTCGGCATGAAGCTGCCGGGGTCGGGGCTCTCACTGGCGGGAGCGGTCGAGGACGGCGTCACGCTCGGCTCACCGGAAGCATCGTCGGTCGGGTCGACGCTGGACGACTGCTCGTCCAGGCCGTCGGCGAGCTCGCGCAGCTTCTGCACGGCCTTCTCGTAGCTGCTGAACTCGATGCCGCCGTCGACGGCGCTCTGGTCGGCGCCGTTGAGGTCGTCGTAGGTCAGCTCCGGATCCCAGGCCACGCTGGACAGTCCCGGCACGTCGACGCCCTGGAAGAGCACCACCTGCCCGTCCTTCTCAGCGATGAAGTACTGCTTCTGGCTCCACCACCAGGCCGTGGAGAGGGCCACCCACACGAGGCCGAGCAACACCGCCAGCGCGAGCAGGCGGCGTGCCCAGACGTAGCGGGGCGGGGGCTGGAGGGCGTACCGCATGGCCTCCGGGTCGGGCGCGGGATCGGCGCGGACGGCGTAGTCGATGCCCTCGGGGATCTCCTCGTCGATCGGCTCGAGCTCGCCGGTGTCGCCCGACCGGTGCCCGCGGAAGAGCGCGCGCGGACGCCGCTGCTTGAGGTCGGCCGCGGCACCGACGATCTGCGGCTCCGGCGGCTGTACGGCGGTCGCGTCGGCGTCCGGCGCGAGGTGCACGTCGGCGACGACACAGGTGACGTTGTCGGAGCTGCCGGCGTCGAGGCTGGCGCGGACCATCTCGATCGCGGAGAACTCGGGGGTGCCGTCGGCGAGGATCTCGGTGATCCGCGTGTCGTCGAGGACACCGCAGGCACCGTCGCTGCAGAAGAACAGCCGGTCGCCGGCCACGAGCTCGATGGTGAAGAGGTCGGGCTCCACGTCGTGGAGGCCGTCGAGCGCCTTGAGGATCAGGTTGCGGTGCGGGTGGACCCGCGCCTCCTCCTCGGTGATCCGGCCCTCGTCGATGAGGCTCTGCACGAACGTGTGGTCGCTGGTGAGTTGGGAGAGCTCGCCGTCGCGGTAGAGGTAGGCACGGGAGTCACCGACGTGTCCGAGCGCGAGCCGGGCACCGTCGAACAGGCCGACCGTGGCCGTCGTACTCGTGCCGTTGAGGGAGGGGTCCTGGTCGACCTGGGCGCCGATCGAGATGTGTGCCTCGTGCAGGCCGTCGTTGATCCGGTCGATCAGGTCGACGGACCCGGGCGCCTCGTCGAGCTGGCGCAGCTCGTTGACGGTGGTGCTGGACGCGATGTCGCCTCGTGCGGCACCACCGACGCCGTCGCACACGGCGAGCAGCCATGGGCCGGCGTACCCGGAGTCCTGGTTGTCCTTGCGGACCCGGCCGACGTCGGACACGGCGTGGTAGCTGAAGGCGAGGGCGGGACGCGCTGCCGGGACAGGCACGTCGACGGTGTCGGGTGGGATCGGCGGCAGTGGGGTCTCGTTCTCGATCGTCGGGCCCGAGATCGGGTCCGGGTCGACCGGGCGGTCGGAGCCGGGCGGCGGCGGGGGCGGGGGCGGCTCGGGAAGCGGGGCTTCGGGACCGTCCGTGGGGGTCGGTTCGGTCATCTACTTCCTCAGCTCCACGATGGTCTTTCCGATCCGGATCTGCGAGCCGAGGCCCACGGGGACGGGCTGGGTGAGCCGCTGACTTCCGATGTAGGTGCCGTTGGTGGAGCCGAGGTCCTCGACGTACCACTGGCCGCCGGAGGACACGATCCGTGCGTGGCGGGTGGAGACGTAGTCGTCGTCGAGCCGGATGGCAGCGTCGTTGCCACGGCCGATGAGGACAGGTGCGTTGGCGAGATCGGCGGTGATGCCGGTGTTGACGCCCTGGACGACGGAGACCTGGGTGGGTTGGCCGCGGCGCGGGGTGGGCGCCTTCTTCGGCGGCTTCGGCTGCTTGCCGGGGCCGGCCGGTGCGGGCACCCGGGCGCCGAACATGTCGGACCGGATCACCGAGATCGCGGAGAGCACGAAGATCCACAGGATCGCGAGATAGGCGATCCGGACCAGGAACAGGGTCAGCTCAGACATCGGCTGCCTCCTCCAGCAGTCGAAGTACGAGCGAGGTGTGGCCGATCTGGACGCGCGAGCCGTCGCGCAGGGTCGAACGGGCGACCTTCTGCCCGTCGACCCGGATGCCGTTGGTGGAGCCCATGTCGTGGACCTCGACCGTCACGGGCCCGCCTCCCGGGGCATGGCCGTTGCCGGAGTCGGTGTGGATCAGGAACTCCGCGTGCCGGCGGCTCACGCCCGGGTCGTTGATCCGGATGTCGGCCTCGCTGCCGCGCCCTACGACGAGGCCCGGCGCCTGCAGCGGGTGCTGCGTGCCGTTGACCTCGATGACCGCGCGCGTGCGCTGGCTCCCGGAACGTCGGGAATGTCCGGTGACCGAGGCCTCGGCCTGGCTGCGCACCCGGAACCGGCCGGTGCCCAGGTCATCGGCGGCTTCGAAGACGATCCGGATCGGCCCGGGGAAGACGTACGACTGCAGCTCGGCGTGCTCGGTGAGCTGCTCGACGAGCTCGGTCTCCAGCGCCGAGTCGTAGGGTCCGAGACGTTCGAGGTCGCCCGTGGAGAGCTCCACGGCGAAGCTGTTGGGGACCAGTCGCCGGTGGCGCGACAGCACCTGCGCCTTGTTGTCCAGCTCGCGCTGGAGGGCAGCCGCGATCTCGACGGGCTGCACCGCGCTGCGGAAGGTGCGCGCGAAAGCGCCAGAGATCGCCTGCTCGAGACGCTGCTCGAAACGTTGCAGTCCCCCCACGTGGGGTGCCCTCCCTTCCGAGGTCGTCTGACGGGTCACTCGATCGTATCGGTGGCGAGGTTCCGGGCCCGGCACATCACCCCCCACCCAGCGGTTCGGATGGCACCGGGACCGGGTTTTGGGAGGTGGGGCGGGACTGGGATAACCTTGCCGACGCTTCACGCGCGAGTGGCGGAACGGCAGACGCGCTGCGTTCAGGTCGCAGTGTCCGAAAGGGCGTGGGGGTTCAAATCCCCCCTCGCGCACGTTGAGCAGTTGGTGTGAAACCCCAGGGTGACCTGGGGTTTCACACATTTTGGGGGCGTAGCCTCAAAATCCACCGATGGGCCCATGGGGGCACCAGCGACACTTCGCTGATCAGCCTCTGATGTGCGCGGCTCGAGGGATCTTGCCTGCGAGCGCGCTCTCAAAGATCGCGGAGTCGACTGGGTTTGTCCGCCCGACGCAATGCCAACGGCAACCGTTCCGGTGGGGGAGGTCCTGGGCGGCCGCGGATCGGCAGCGGGGTGATCCTGGTTGACGAGTAGCGGCTGGGTATCTACCTTAATAAGTAACCACATACTTACAGATTGGGTTTGCTTGTGCTCCGCACGTTGTTCACCTCCGACCATGAGGATTTCCGCTACTCCGTCCGTCAGTTTCTCGGACGTCACGTGGAACCGTACGTCCAGGACTTCCTTGACCAGAGGTCATTTTCCCGTCAGATCTGGCTCGAGGCTGGCGCGGCTGGCCTTTTGTCCCTTGAGGTACCGGACGCACACGGCGGCTCCGCTGCGAGCGACTACCGGTTCAACGCGGTGCTCTTCGAGGAGCTCGCCAAGGTCACGATGGGACTGGCGTCCTGCGTCGGCATCCACGCTGACGTCGTTGCGCCGTACCTCGTGGACCTGACCACGGACGAGCAGAAGCAGCGCTGGCTCCCGCGCTTCTGCAGCGGCGAGTTGTTGACGGCGATCGGGATGACTGAGCCCTCCGGGGGCTCTGACCTCGCCGCGTTGCGAACGACGGCGACGTGGGATGGCGACACCTGGGTGCTCGACGGCTCGAAGACGTTCATCACGAACGGCTACTCGGCGGACCTGGTAGTGGTCGCTGCACGAACGGGTGACGAGGCGGGGCCACGCTCCATCACGTTGTTCGGGGTGGAAGCAGAGATGGAGGGCTTCTCCCGCGGCCGCAAGCTGGACAAGGTCGGCCAAGGTGAGTCGGACACGGCCGAGCTCTTCCTCGACCAGGTGCGCGTGCCTGACTCGCACCGCATCGGCGAGGTCGGTGCCGGGTTCACTGCCATGATGGAGCGCCTTCCCCAGGAGCGCCTCGGCGCCGCGGTGTCGAACCTCGCCCACGCCGCGCAGATCCTGCAGGAGACAATCGGCTACGCGCAGCAGCGGATGGCCTTCGGCCGCCCGATCGGCGACTTCCAGCACAACAAGTTCCTGCTGGCCGAGCTCGTCACCAAGGTGGAGGTGACGCAGAGCTTCCTTGACCAGGCCGTCCTGGCGCACTCCGACCGGT
This sequence comes from Propionibacteriales bacterium, assembly GCA_026392415.1. Lineage (GTDB taxonomy): Bacteria > Actinomycetota > Actinomycetes > Propionibacteriales > Nocardioidaceae > Nocardioides. The sequence goes on along the minus strand of JAPLCC010000011.1, from coordinate 101,468 downwards.
CCCTGTCGGCTGTCGATGCCGCAAAGGCCAAGTGGTGGTCGGCCGAGGTTCAGAACGACGTCCTCGACCACTGTGTGCAGATGTTCGGTGGCTACGGCTACATGAACGAGTACCGCGTCGCTCGCGCGTGGCGTGACGCCCGCGTCACGAAAATCTGGGCGGGTTCGAACGAGATCATGAAGGAACTCATTGGCCGCGACCTCGGATTCGGGAGGAGCTGAGCCGATGCGAACCCGATTCACCGAGACCTTCGGCGTGGAGCATCCCATTGTGTGCGGCGGCATGACGGCGGTCGGCACGGCCGACCTCATCGGTGCGGTTGCCGAGGCGGGCGCGCTCGGATTCCTGACCGCACTCACGCAGCCGAGCCCAGAGGCGCTGGGCTCGGAGATCGCCCGCTGCCGGGACCTGACGGACCGCCCGTTCGGCGTGAACCTGACGCTGTTGCCGACGATCCAGCCCGTGCCATACGACGAGTACTGCCAGGCGATCATCGAGAGCGGCGTCAAGGTCGTCGAGACCGCAGGCAACAGCCCGGCGCCGTACCTGCCCGCCTTCCGGGCGGCTGGCGTGAAGGTGGTCCACAAGGCGGTCGCCGTCCGGCACGCCCTCAGCGCCGAGCGACTCGGTGTCGACGCGATCAGCATCGACGGGTTCGAGTGCGCAGGACACCCTGGAGAGGACGATGTCACGGCCCTGGTCCTGGTGCGGGCCGCTGCTCGGCGGCTCAGGATCCCCATCGTCGCGTCGGGAGGAGTCGCCGACGGCGCAGGCCTCGTAGCGGCGCTGGCGCTCGGCGCTGACGCCGTCAACATGGGCACGCGGTTCGTCGCGTCGCGCGAGGCGCCGGTGCACGAGAACGTGAAGTCGCAGATCGTCGCGAACGACGAGCGGGCGACCCAGCTGGTGTTCCGGGAGTTCCGCAACACGGCTCGTGTCGCGCGCAACGCGATCTCGGAGGAGATCGTGCGTCGGTCCGCCGTGCCGGGCGCGACCTTCGACGACATCGCCGACCTTGCCTCTGGTGCGCGCGGCCGCAAGGAGGTACTCCAGCGCGGCGACCTGGACGGCGGCCTGTGGTGGGTGGGTCAGTCGCAGGGCCTGATCGACGAGGTCCTGTCCTGCCGCGAGATCGTCGACTCCATCATCGACGACGCCGAAGCTCTGATCGCCCACCGGCTCCCTGCCCTGATCGAACAACCGGAGGTCGTCCGTTGAGTTACACCACCCTGCGCTACGAGGTCAGCGACGAGATCCTGGTCCTCACGCTCGACCGTCCCGGCCATCTCAACGCCTTCACGGTCGAGATGGCCGAGGAGCTGGTCGCCGTCTTCGCCCGCGCATCCGAGGATCCCGAGGTCGCGGCAATCGTCGTCACGGGTGCCCATGGGGCGTTCTGCGCCGGGATGGACCTGTCGGTGGACGGCAACGTGTTCGGGCTCGACGAGTCGATGCGCCCGACGCTGGCCGACATGCAGCGGCTCGACGATCCGGCCATCCACCGTGGTGTGCGTGACCTCGGCGGCCGGGTGGCCCTTGCGATCCACGACTGCGCGAAGCCGGTGATCGCGGCGATCAACGGCGCTGCCGTCGGCATCGGCGCCACCATGACGCTGCCGATGGACGTCCGCCTGGCGGGGGAGTCGGCGCGCATCGGCTTCGTCTTCGGACGTCTCGGCATCGTGCCGGAGGCCTGCAGCACCTGGTTCCTGCCGCGGATCGTCGGACCGAGCACCGCTCTGGAGTGGTTCTACCGGGCCGATGTGATGGATGCGGCGACGGCTCATGCCGGCGGCCTGCTGCGCGACGTCGTACCCGATGACGAGCTGCTGCCGAGGGCACTCGAGCTCGCGCGGTCGTTCGTCGACCGGCGATCGCGGCCCTCGACGCGGTTGATCCGCCAGATGGTCTATCGCAACAGTGCGCTCCCTCATCCGCTCGAGGCCCACCGCATCGAGTCGTTGGCGATCTTCTACGCCAGCATCGGAGACGGCAAGGAGGGTGTCGCGGCCTTCCTTGACCGACGCCCCGCCGAGTTCACCGCGTCGATCGACGACGTCCCAGAGCTCTGGCCCGCGAGCTGACACGAGCCGCCGCTCGCGTCCGACGCCGCTGGGACCTCCAGTCCCAGCGGCGTCGTCGCCTTCGTGCTCGGGCGCTTGCTCGTGTGCGGGCCCACTGCGCCGAACATGGAAACGGGGCGCCGCCGGATGCTCCGGCGACCCCCCGTCGATCCTGGGCCAGTGTTCAGGCGAACTCGAGCCCCTCGAAGGTGGCGTCGGTCCGCCACTTGTCCATCATGCGGAAGAAGGCGCCGGAGCCCATGGGGTACCCGACGTTGTGCCGGTCCTTGAGGCTGAGCTCCTTGCCCTCGTTGTTGTAGTAGCCGGGGGTGCATTCGGCGTTGCCCAGCGGGCGGCCGTGGGTCAGCAGCAGGTCGATCCACGCGTCCTCGGCGGCGGCGGTCGGCTGCACCTGGGTGTAGCCGTTGGCCTGCATGTGCTTGACGATCAGGGCGATCGTACGTGCTGTGTCGACCAGGTTGTGCGGGATGTTGGAGCCCAGGAAGGCGCCCTGGAAGAGTTGCTGGATGAACAGGTTCGGGAACCCGTGCACCTGCTGCCCCCACAGCGTCCGCATGCCCTCGGCCCAGTGCTCCGACAGCCGCCGCCGGTTGGGCCCGACGACGTCGTAACCGGCCCGGTCGACGGCGTCAGTCCCGTAGAACTCGAAGCCCGAGGCGTAGATGATGCAGTCGACCTCGTAGAGCTTGCCGTCGACGACCACGCCCTTCTCGTCGATCCGCTCGACGCCCTGGCCATCGGTGTCGACCAGGTGCACGTTCGGACGGTTGAAGGAGGGCAGGTACTCGTCGTGGAAGCAGGGCCGCTTGCACATCTGGTTAAACCAGGCCTTGAGCTTCTCCGCGGTCTCCGGGTCCTCGATGATGGAGTCGACCCGGGCACGGATCTCCGTCATCTTCACGCTGTCGGTGGCTTCGATCGCGAGCATCATCCGCTCGAGCGAGAACTCCTCGGGCGGAACGCCCTTGATGGCCGCTCCCATCCGGCGGCCGAGGTCGGTCCACCCGTCCTGGACGAGGTCCTCCTGGTCGAGGTCGAGCTCGCTGGGGTCGCTGAGCACGCTGTCCCACAGCGCAATGAAGCTGTCCAGCCAGCGTTGCTGCCAACCGGGCGTGGTCACACTCGCGAACCACTCCGGGTCGATCGGGTGGTTGTCACGGACGTCAACGGCGGACGGGGTGCGCTGGAAGACGAAGAGTTCACCGGCGTGCTTCGCGAGCTCGGGGACGGCCTGGATGGACGTCGCGCCCGTGCCGATGATGGCGACCCGCTTGTCAGCGAGCCCGGTCATCGCTGCGCCGGACGGGTCACCGCCCGTGTAGTCGTAGTCCCAGCGGCTGGTGTGGAACGACTTGCCCCGAAAGTCCTTGATGCCCTCGAGGCCCGGGAGCTTCGCCACGTGCAGAGGGCCGGTCCCCATCCCCAGGTACGTCGTCGTGAAGGCGTCGCCTCGGTTCGTCCGCACCAGCCAGCGCTCGTCGCGTTCGATCCACTCGACCTCGGTCACCTGGGTGTGGAACAGGGCGTCGTCGTAGAGACCGTAGTGCTTGCCGATGCGCTGGCAGTGCTCGTAGATCTCCGGGCCGTGCGCGTACTTCTCGGTCGGAACGTAGCCCGTCTCCTCGAGAAGCGGCATGTAGACCATCGAGGCCGTGTCGCACATCGCGCCCGGGTAGCGGTTCCAGTACCAGACGCCGCCGAAGTCGCCGGCCTTGTCGATGAGCCGCACACGCTGGAGCCCGGCCTCCTTGACCCGGGCGCCGGTGACCAGGCCCGAGAAGCCGCCGCCGATGAAGGTGAACTCGACGTGATCGGTGACGGGCTCGCGCTCCATCACCGGGAGATGGGGGTCCTCGGTCGAGTCGAGCTGGTCGGTGAGGCGGAGGTACTGGTCGTTGCCGGCCGTCCGCAGGCGCTTGTCACGCTCCTCGGCGTACTTCTGTCGGAGGGCGGCGATGTCGATGCCGGTGGTCGTCATCGGGGGTCCTTTCGGTGAGTGATCTAGTAAGTAATCACATAGTTACTTGGGCGGAAGGGTGTGTCAAGGGTCACCTGTCGACAGCGACTCCCGGGTGGCTCGAGGGAGAGCTCAACGGCGAGCCGCGATCGCGTCCTCGAGCTCGCACAGGCCCTCGCCGCAGTACACGGCGATCCGCTGCAGGTGGGGAACGCTGTCGCGCCCGCCGGTGAACCCGATGTCGAAGGTCGAGGCGCCGCCGACGGCGGTGATGTTCAGGGCTTGACCGTGCAGCAGGACGCTGACGGGGTAGAACGCCTTCAGGGAAGATCCGTCGAGGTAGCGCGGCTGCGGCATGCCCGGCACGTTCGACAGGACCAGGTTGGCCGGCGCGGGCGTCCGCCCACCCAGGGGCAGCAGGGTCTGCGCGAGGGACGGCGCCATGAGCAGTCCGGTGTAGGCCCCCATGGCGCGCGGGCCGACCCGGGGCAGCTCCCGCTTGGACTGCCCGCTCGCGGCGGCGATCGCGGCGAGCCGGTCCAAGGGGTCGGCGACATCGGTCCCCAGCGGCGTGAACATGAAGGTGATCGAATTGCCCGAGCCCGCGCCGGACCGTCGTACGGCGGCTGGGATCAGCGCGGTGAGCGAACGCTCGGGCAGCTGGTCCTGCTCGAGGAGGTAGCGGCGCATCGCTGCGCCGCAGGTGGCGAGGAAGACGTCGTTGCGCGAAGCCCCGGTCATCTCGGCGACGCTGCGGAGCCGGTCGAGCTCGTACTGCTGCGTCGCCACCCGCCGCGGCGTGGACAGTCGGGTGTTGAAGGCGGTCGTCGGGTTGCGGAACGGCGCGGCGCCGTGGCCGGTCAGGCTCCGGACCGCGGTCCGCGCAAGCGAGCCGGCGACCTCGCGGGTGGCCCCGATGGCCCGCGGGCTTGCTGACGGTTCCGACGGGCTCTTGGCCACGGGTGCGCGGCCGCTGTGGCGCACGCGTGACTGGTCGGGCCCGTCGGTCCCGATCGACCAGATCGGTAGCATCTCGCGGTCCTCTGGGCTGGTCGAAAGGCACCGGGATGCGATGCGCAGGGCGGCCATGCCGTCCATCAGTGAGTGGTGCACCTTGGTGTAGAGCGCCCAATGGTCGCCGTGGAGACCCTCGATGAGGTGGCACTCCCAGAGCGGGTAGCGCCGATGGAGGCGCGTCGAGTGGAGACGCGACACCACGGCTCCGAGCTCGCGCTCGCCGCCGGGTGCGGGCAGGGCCGTGTGCCGCAGGTGGTAGTCGATGTCGATCTGGTCGTCCGCCAGGACCTGCCAGCGGGGGAGCCCGATGCCTCCCCGCAGGCGGTAGTTGAAGGGGGCCGCGAACCGCGGACCGGTTCGCCACCTCGCCACCAGGTCGCGCAGGTAGGTGGACGGCGCGTCGGCCGGCTTCTCGAAGACCTGCAGGCTGGCGACGTGCATGGGCGTTTCTGCTGACTCCTGGATGAGCCAGACGGCATCGAGCGGCGACATCGCGATGATCTGGTTCATGGCGCGCGGTCTGGGCCTGCCCTCAGCTCAGCTTCCCCGGGAGGAACCGTCGGGACGCGCCCGCCAGCAGGTCCTGGTAGCGGGAGCCGAGGACCTTCCCCAGGAAGTGGACGACGTGGGCATCAGGTCCGACCAGTTGGCGGGCGCGGTTGCGAAGGATCCCGCGGACGATGATCCGCGCGGCCTTCTCGGGAGAGGTGTGGGCGAGTTTCTGCTCGAAGATCTCGTTGAAGGCGGCGGCGTCCTGGCTCTTGGTGGCGCGACCGTTGCGGACGATCCCGGTCCGGACCCCTCCTGGGTGGACACAGGTGACCGCGACCGGATGGCGGTTGACGAGCATCTCCTGGCGAACGGACTCCGTGAACCCCCGCACGGCGAACTTGGAGGCGTTGTAGGCGCTCTGCCCTCCCATCGACACGAATCCGAAGAGCGAGGAGATGTTGACCAGGTGCCCGTCGCCGGATGCGATCAGGTGTGGCAGGAATGCCTTGGTCCCCGTCACCACGCCGTCGAGGTTGATCCCGAGCAGCCAGTCGAACTCCTCGAGGGTCATCTCCTCGAAGTCGCCGGTCATCGTGACGCCGGCGTTGTTGACGAGCACGTTCACGTGGCCGAAGTGCTCGGCGACGTCGCCGGCGTACGCCAGGACGGCAGGGCGGTCGGAGACGTCGAGGACGTCCGTCTTCACGCTGCCTGCGCCCGCACGCTCCAGGAGCGAGACGGTCTCCGCCACGCCTTCGGCGTCGACGTCGGACACCGCGAGACGGGCGCCGTGGCCAGCCATCTCGACCGCCAGGGCGCGGCCGATGCCTCCGCCGGCACCGGTGATGACGACGACCTTGTCGTTCAGGGAACGCATGTCCACCTCCTGGTAAGTAAATGATCACTTGTGAAGGTAGGTGGCGCCGTCCAGCGCGTCAACGCGCTTGACGAAAAAAGTAAGTGCTTACATTATACGCGGGTCGTTCCCTGCTCGAATCACCTGGAGAGCCCGATGGCCAACCTCGCCCGCAACCTCGTCGCCACCGCGGCCGCCCATCCGGAGCGGCCTGCGGTCCGACTCGACGGCATGACCCTGACCTACGCCCAACTCGGCGACCTCGCAGCTCGCGCAGCCGCCTACCTGCGCGTGCTCGGGGTGCGCCCGGGGGACAGGGTGGGGCTGATGCTCCCGAACGAGCTGTCCTTCCCGGTGCTCTACTACGGCATCCTCCGTGCCGGCGCGGTCGTCGTCCCGATGAATCCGCTGCTGCGCGGGCGCGAGGTCGAGCACCTGGTTCACGACTCCGGCATGACGGTCCTGCTCGTCCATGCGGGGGTCGTCGAGACCGCAGCCGACGGCCGGGTGGGTGGCGCCCGAGTGGTGGTGCTGCGCGCGTCGGACCAGCTGCTGCTCGACGACGTCGCCACGTTCGAGCCGGTGCCCTTGGAGGAGCGTGACGAGTCGGACACCGCGGTGATCCTCTACACGTCCGGCACCACCGGTGTGCCGAAGGGCGCAGAGCTCACGCACCGCAACCTCGACCTCAACTGCCGCGCGTCCAACGATCTCGCCGGCCTGGTGCCCGGTGACGTCGTGATGGGCTGCCTGCCGCTCTTCCACGCCTTCGGGCAGTCCGTCAGCATGAATGCCTCCATCGCTGCCGGTGGCCTGCTGACCCTGGTCCAGCGGTTCGACCCGGAGCTGGTGCTGGACGTCGTCGTGCGCGACGGCGTGACGGTCTTCCACGGCGTGCCGACGATGTACACCGCGATGCTCGGCCGTGGTCCGGGCGGACGGGACGTCTCGAGCCTTCGCCTGTGCGTCTCGGGTGGAGCATCGTTGCCCGGAGAGATCCTCCGCGGTTTCCGCGACGCCTTCGGGGCCCAGATCCTGGAGGGCTACGGCCTCTCCGAGACCTCTCCGACGGCGACCTTCAACCGCACGGACGCGGCCCGCGTCGGCTCGATCGGGACCCCGATCCCCGGGGTCGAGCTGGACCTCGTCGACGAGCACGGTGCGGCGGTCCCGGACGGGGAGGTGGGGGAGATCGTCATCCGCGGCCACAACCTGATGAAGGGCTACTGGGGGCGTCCGGAGGAGACGGCTGCGGCAATCCGCGGCGGCTGGTTCCACACCGGCGACCTCGGTCGGCGCGACGCCGATGGCTTCTACTACGTGGTCGACCGGCTCAAGGAGCTCATCATCCGCGGTGGGTTCAACGTCTACCCCCGCGAGATCGAGGAGGTGCTCTACGAGCACCCCGATGTTCTCGAGGCTGCAGTGGTCGGTGTCGCACACCCGACGCTGGGCGAGGAGGTCGCGGCCGTGGTCGTGCTGAAGCCGGGCGCGACTGTCGCGGAGCCGGAGGTGCGCGAGTTCGTGCGCGAGCGCGTAGCGCCGTACAAGTACCCCCGCGCTGTCCACTTCGTCGCTGAACTCCCCAAGGGAGCCACCGGAAAGATCCTGAAGCGCGAGCTGCAGGTCCCGGTCACCGCAGGGGAGCTGTGACCCGTCCGGACCCCTTGACGGGTGTGTGACCGCCGCCATAGTCTGTAGGTAAATACTTACTTCAGGAGTTGTGATGTCGTCTTCGAGCCACGTGCGTCCCGCGGCCACGGGCCTGCGGCCGGGTCCGTACGACGGACGCGCGTCCCGCGTGGTCGCCCACTTCCCGGCGCGCCTCCGCGGCGGCCTGAAGGTGGCGGGCGGGATGGCGGACCTGCTGGTCAAGGTGGTGCACAGCGCCGTGCGCCATCCGCGGGGCTACTGGGCCGCCGTCGCCGACGACATGTACCTGACGATGAGGCAGGCATCGGCGCCGATTGCCGCCGCGATCTTCGGGTTCTTGATCTTCACGTCAATCCTGACCGTCCAGTTCTTCGCGATGGCCGGCGCCACCCAGCTGTTCGGTCCGGTGCTGTTCGTCCAGTCGATGCGCACCTTCACGGTGTGGATCGTGTCGATGGTGGTGGCCGGCGTGATCGGGTCAGCCCTCACCGCCGACATCGGCGCGCGCAAGGTCCGCGAGGAGATCGACGCCATGCAGGTCATGGGTGTCGACCCGATTCGCGACCTGGCCGTGCCGCGGATCGTCTCACTCACGCTGATCACGACGATGCTGGCGGTTCCCGCCCTCCTCGTGACGATGCTGTCGATGCAGGTCGGTGCCGACTACGTCGCCGGTCAGCCGTCGGCGCACTTCCACAGCAACCTGTTCGCGAACATCTCGCCAGTCGACGTCGTGGCGGTGGTGGTGAACTGCTTCCTGGTCGGACTCCTCGTCGGGACCGTGTGCTGCTACAAGGGCCTCACCGCCTCGGGCGGATCGATCGGCCTGGGACGAGCCGTCAACCAGGCGGTGGTCACCTCGTTCGTGGCGGTCTGGATCCTGCAGCTGGCCTTCAACGCCCTGCTGCTCGGCTTCTTCCCGAACCTCGGGGCATTCCGGTGACCGCGCTCGATGAGACGGTGCCCGCCCCGGTGGCTACCCCGGTGCCGGCGCCGCGACAGACCCCGACATCCCGCAACGGCGTGCTTGACCGGCTGGGCCATTTCATCGAGTTCACCCTGTCCGTGCTCCGGGGCATGCCCGTCGCGCTGCGGCTCTACCCGACCGAGGTGCTGCGCCATGCCAGCCTCCTCTTCCGGGAGAACGTGGTTGTTGTGCTCGGCATGCTGTTCGTGATGGGCGCCGTGCTCGGCCTGACGACGACCTTCCTGCTCGAGAGCATCGGCATCGACAGTTACATCGCAGCGGTGTCGGCGATCGGCGGGATGCGCGGGATCATCCAGGTCGTCTTCGGCTGGGTGGTCGCGGCGAAGGTCGGCTGCGGCATCGTGGCCGAGCTCGGTGCCATGCGGATCTCGGAGGAGATCGACGCGATGGAGGTCATGGGAATCCGCTCGATTCCCTACCTCGTCTCGACGCGGGTGCTGGCGGGTGCGCTCGTCATGCCCCTGCTCTTCGTCACTGCGATGTCGGTCAACTTCATGGCGGCGTACCTCTTCAACGTGCAGCTCCTAGGAACCGTGTCGAGCGGCGGGTTCAGCTACGTCCTCTACCTGTTCCAGAACCTGCGGGACTTCGTGCTGGCAACCGTGTGGGGCACCTCGATCGGCCTCTCGATCCTCTTGGTGTCGTCGTACTTCGGCTACCACGCGAAGGGCGGCCCCGTCGGTGTCGGGCGCAACACCGCCCAGTCGATGCTGGTGAACCTCGTGCTGGTGAGCCTCGTCGGCATGTGCCTCGTCCAGCTGTTCTACGGCAGCAACCCCAACGCGCCCATCGGCAACTGAAGCTCCAGGAGCGAGATCCATGACCATGAACGCCGTTCCCGTCGCGCCGGCGCCCACGGGCGCCCATCCCGCCAACTCCATCGAGATCCGGGGTCTCCGCAAGGACTTCGGTGCCGGGCCGATCCTCGACGGCATCGACCTCGACTTCGTCGACAACGCCATCACGACGGTCCTGGGGCCCTCGGGCACCGGGAAGAGTGTCCTGCTCAAGCACATCGTCGGGCTCCTCGAGCCGGACGAGGGCGAGGTGTCGGTCTTCGGCGAGGACATCTGGCACGTGCCGGAGTCGGCGCGCTACGAGCTGCGCAAGCGCTTCGGAGTCCTCTTCCAGGACGGGGCGCTGTTCGGGTCGATGAACCTGTACGACAACGTCGCCTTCCCGCTGCGCAAGCACACCGACAACTCCGAGGCCGAGATCCGCGAGATCGTCATGGCGAACCTCCGCGAGGTGGGTCTCGAGCGCGCGATCGACAAGGCGCCCAACGAGATCTCCGGGGGGATGCGCAAGCGGGCCGGCTTCGCCCGAGCGCTCGTGATGCGCCCCGACGTCGTGCTGTTCGACGAGCCGGACTCGGGTCTGGACCCGGTGCGCACCAAGCTGCTCTGCCAGCTCATCGCGGACGTCCACCGTGAGCACGGAGGCACCTACATCGTGATCACCCACGACATCCCGAGTGCCCGCATCCTCAGCGACTACGTCGCTGTGCTCTGGAAGGGCAAGATCGTCTACTACGGCACGGCCGACGAGGCCTTCGCCTCGGACGATCCCTTCGTGCGACAGTTCCTGGCTGGCGCGGCCGACGGCCCGCTCGGAATGGACTGAACCATGGTGCGTTCCGTTCGAAGTTTCGGTGTCCGCAGGATCGCGGTCCTGCTCGTCGTGCTCGGCGTCGCCGTCGGGATCCGCGCCGTCACCAGCGACCCCTACCGTGTGACGCTGGTCGTGCCGACGGCCGACCAGTCGTTCGTGGGCGGTTCGGTGCTGATGAGGGGGCACCGCGTCGGCAAGGTGAGTGAGATCGGCGTCCTGGACGGCAAGGCGACCGTGGAGGTCGAGATCGACCGAGACCACGCGCCCCTCCCGGGAGGTACGACTGCCCGGATCGTCTGGGAGTCGGTGCTCGGTGCGCGAGTCGTAGAGCTGGACCCCGGCGAGGGCGACGAGGCTCCGCTGAGGGCTGGGCAGCTCGTCACCGGCAACAGCGAGGCGGTCGACGTGGACGACCTCCTGGCCACCCTCGACGAACCGACCCGCGCCGCCCTGCAGCGGTTGATCGGTCGCCTGGACTCGACGCTGGGCGGCTCGCGATCAACCGCCGACCTGAACCAGATGATCACCGAGGCCGGTCCCACTGTCCAGGCTCTCGGACAGCTGATGCAGTCGATCGGGCAGGACGGCCCGGCCCTGCGGCGTCTGGTCACCCAGCTGGAGAAGGTCACCGGGACCGTGGCGAAGCGTGATGTGCAGCTGGCGGCCACGGTCGACCAGCTGGACGCCTTGGCGCGCTCCGTGGCGAGTGAACGCGACCAGCTGTCCCGGACGATCGCCAGCTTGCCGGGCACCGTCGAGAACGTGACCTCGGCGCTGGAGGCCGTTCCGGCGCCTGCGGCCAAGGCAGGGAAGTTGCTCGACGAGATCGCGCCGGCGACCGAACGCCTTCCGGAGGTCTCGGCCTTGGCTCGCGGCGTCTTGGTCGATGCCCGGCCCGCCCTCGAGTTGCTGCCCGGGACTCTGCGGGACGTCGACCGCCTCCTGCAGGTCACGCCCGCGCTGCTGAGCGAGGGCAACGAGCTGCTGCCCGAGGTCGACGCCGCGCTGCGGACGGCCAATCCGATGGTCGACTTCCTGCGCCCCTACACGCCCGAGCTCGTGGGGTGGCTGAGCAACTGGAACGGCGTCTTCGGCAGCCGCGACGCGGTGGGCCACTACGCCCGGGCACTGATCACCACCTCGGCCAGCGCGGTCGACAACTTGCCGAGCGTCCCGATCGGTCTGGATCAGGACCGGCGCCCCCAGCCGGGATCGCTGGTCGACCAGCCCTGGACCGACGCACACGGAGACGGACTGAACTGATGAGCAGGAAGACCGTGGTTATCGGAGTCTGCGCCCTCTCCCTCGGCGTGGCCGGTTGGAGCGTTGTCGGCCGTGGCGACACCGGACCGGGCCGTGTGGTGGCCCAGTTCGACGACGCCGGATCCCTCGAGGTCGGCAACGACGTCCGCGTCGACGGCGTCAGGGTCGGCGAGATCACCGACATCAGCCTCGTGGGGGACGACGCGCGGGTCGAGATGGATCTTGCCCGGGCGGTCCTCCCGTTGCGTCAGGACGTGTCGTTGACGATCAAGCCGATCAACATCCTCGGTGAGAGCTACGTCGCCGTTGACCCGGGCTCGGACAGTGGTCCGGTGCTGGCTGAGGGCGCCGTCGTGCCGGTCGAGCAGACCTCGAGCGCCGTGGACCTCCAGGACGTGCTCGACACGTTGGACGATCCGACCAGCGTGGCGCTCGCTGCCCTGGTGACGAGCCTCGGCGAGGGGATTCGCGACGGGGGCCAGAACGTCGCGGACGTCGTGAGGGCCCTCGCGCCGACGATGGCCGACCTCGACGGAGTCGGCCGGGTGCTCGACGAGCACAACGAGGTGCTGAGCCGCCTGGTCGAGAGCGCGGACCCCGTCGCGGCGTCCTTGACCGCCCGCGGCGGTGAGGACCTCGACGCGCTCGTGGAGCGCGCGAGGTTGTTGCTGCGAACGTTGGGGGACAACCGCGCGGCCGTGGAGGAGACCGTGGCGGAGCTGCCAGCCGCGCTCCGGGAGGCGCGAACCACCCTCGCTGCCTTGTCCGGCGTGGCGGACGAGCTCGGCCCGACGCTGCGCCGAGCCCGGCCGGTGACCCGGGAGCTGGGGGACATCTCCCGCGAGGTGGTGGCCTTCTCACGGGAGGCCGACCCGGCGCTGGAGGCCTTCGGCCCGCTTCTCGACCACGCCGGCCGGCTGTTGCGCCGGATCGGGCCGTCGGCAGAGGTGCTGCGCGGCGCCGGACCAAGCCTGCGGAGTGCCGCGGACTCGGCGCGCCCCGTCGCCGACGTCGTGCTCGACCGGAGCCTGGGCGACCTGATGTCCTTCGTCACGAAGTGGGCGCTCAGCACCAACGGTCGCGACGGCGCGAGCCACTACTTCCGCGGCGTTGCGCACGTCACGCCGGCGAGCCTGCGCAACATGCTTGGCGGCGTGCCCGGGGCGAAGGGACCGGTGGAGCCGCGGACCGCTCCGCGCACGGGCGTTGGCCCGGGGCGCGGGTCCGGAGACAGTCTCCTGGACGGCTCCCTCACGGGGATCGAGGACCTTCTCTCGGGACTGGGCGGCCTGGTCGGGTCGCGGTCGGGAGACGGCGGTGCCACCGGACTGAGTGAGGCGCAGGAGAAGAACCTGCTCGAGCAGCTGCTGGGAGGTTCCCGATGAACCGCAGGGTGCACCGTGAGGATGCGCGTCATGTGCTGATCGGAATCGTCGCCACGGCTGTGGCGGTGGTCGTCGCCGGCGTGGGTGTGATCGTGCAGGGTGGAGGCGGTCTGCCCCTGCGGAGCTACACGACGGTGGAGGCCGACTTCGACGACGTCGGCACGTTGAAGGTCGGTCAGCGGGTCTCCCGGCGCGGCGTCGACATCGGCATTGTGACCGACGTCCGCCACGTCGACGGTTCGGCTCGTGTCACGATGCGCCTCGAGGGCGACGTGCCGGTGCATGCCGATGCCCGGGCGCGGATCGGCAACGAGTCCGCACTCGGACGCAAGTTCGTCGACCTCGACCCCGGACAGGAGGAGTCGGGAGACCTGGGGGGTCGTCCGATCCCTGTCGACCGCACGTCCGACGCGGCGGACCTCGGTGACGTGCTCGCCGCCTTCCCCGAGCCGGCCCGGGACGGGCTGGCGACGGGGCTGCAGAATGTCGGTGGCGGGCTCTCCGGAGGGTCTGACGACCTGTACGACGTCGTCCAGGCCGCCCCCGGGCTCCTGGCGGACGTCCGTGAGATCTCGAACGTGCTGTCGGCCCCGGAGACCGACATCGTTGAGCTGCTCGAGCAGGCTGACCTGATGGCAGCGCAGCTGCGGGGGAGCGAGCGGGACATCGCCAGTCTGGTGAAGGGGTCCGGCCAGTCCCTCGGTGCTGTCGTCGTCGACGACGGCGGCGCCCTGCGCGACACCGTGCGTACCGCACCGGGGACACTGCGCTCGCTCACCGCCAACCTGCGTCGGATCAACCCGTCGTTGCGGGACACCGCCTCCGCGGCGCGGGCGCTTCGTCCGGGCGTGGACGCCCTCGTGGACGCGACCCCTGACCTGCGGGGGGTCCTGCGGGAGTCCGGGCCCACGCTCGACGAGGCCCGAGAGTTCGCCGACGAGGCCGTCCCCGGCGTCCGCTCGCTCGCCGAGTCGGTGCCGTCCGTCGAGGGTTGGCTGGCCCGTCTGGGCACCACGCTCCCCAGGGCCGATCGCACGCTCAGCGTGCTGTCGCCGTTCGCTCCGGACATCGCGCGGCTGTTCGGGAACCACGACCTGTTGTCGGGCAACTTCGCGCCGGACAAGCACTACTTCTCGATCCAGCTCATCCTTCCGGGCCTGCAGTCGCTCGGCGTACCGGATCCGCTGGTGCAGGTCGACCCGTACTCGGGCCCCGGCGGCGCGTTCGCCGGCACCGGAAGGACTCAGTAGCCATGCAGACTTCCCTCCGCGCGGGCCGTGCCGCGCAAGCCCTCGGCACCCTCGGCGCGACGCCGCGGCGCAAGGCCGCGATGGTCCTGACGGTGCTCGCCGTCACCATGTTCGGGCTCTACTTCAAGAGTGCGATCGCCCTGCAGTTGCGCGGCGGCGAGACCGTCCGGGTCGAGCTTTCTGAGAACGCCAACCTCATCGCGGGCGAAACCCGGGTCAAGATGGCCGGCCTCCAGGTGGGTGTCGTGGCGTCGGTCGACGAGAGAGCGGACGGAACCACGTCGGTCGAGCTCGATGTGGACGACGACGCCGTCGCCAAGCTGGGGGACGCGCCATCGGCGAGGATCCAGCCCCTGACGATCCTGGGCGGTGCCTATGCGGTCGAGCTGCTGCCCGGCGGCGGTGGTGAGTACGACGGCCGCACGATCCCGCAGGCGCGGACGCGGACGCCGGTCGAGCTGGACCAGGTGCTCGCCGCGCTGCCGTCGCCGACCCGTTCGGCCCTGCAGCGTACGACGACGCGACTCGGCGCGACGCTGAACGGACGTACTGCCGACGAGCTCGGCGAGCTCACCCGGGCGTCGAAGCGGATCATGGTCCCCGGGGGACAGCTGTGGGTCGCCGCTCGCGGCAACCGCCCGGCGACCGACCTTCCGGGGCTGGTCACCGACCTGCGCAGCACCGCTGACGCGCTGGTCGGCCAGCAAGCCCACCTCGACGGCGCGCTGCGGGGCCTGCACGCCACGACCAGGGTGCTCGCGGCCGAGTCGGACGAGCTCGCGTCGACGGTCGACGCCCTGCCGGCTGCTCTCGCCTCGGCCGATGCCGCGTCCGACGACCTGACCGTGACCCTCGGCAAGCTCGACACGGCTGCGACGGAGCTGCTGCCGACAGCGCGGAACCTGGATCCGCTCACGCGCGAGCTCGTGCCGCTCCTGCGCGAGGCGACGCCGCTGGCCCGGCAGCTGCCGCGCCTGCTGCGGGCGACCCGTCCGCTGGTGCGCGACCTGGTCCCGGTGGCGTCGTATGCGACCGGCGTGGTCCGCGACGTCGACGGCCCGGTCATCGACCGGCTCAACGGCCCCATCCTCTCGACCCTGGGCAGCACCTACCGCGGCACGGGGCCGTTCAAGGACACCGGTGGCGGCGTGCAGGCGGACAACAAGTTCTACGAAGAGATTGGCTACATGGTGCTCAACATCGACCGCGCCTCCCAGGAGCACGACCCCCAGGGCTCTTTGCTCAACTTCCAAGCGGGTGTGAGCGTCGGCACGTTGGCGCCGCTGCAGCTCGACGAGGCGCTGGCAGCGCTGGTCCCGGAGGTGCTGGGCCGATGAGGAAGCTCGCCACCTACCGGGAGCGGCTCGCGAACACCCCGGGCTTGGGACGCGACGTCGCGGCGGTGCTGATCTGCGTGACCCTGGGCCTTGGCTGCGCGGGCTACAACCTGGCTCACCAGCAGACCAGACTCCCCTGGCAGGACTCCTTCCGGTTGGTCGCAGACTTCGACAAGGCCCCCGGAGTGCGGCCCGAGGCGCCGCAGGAGGTCCGGATCGCGGGCGTCCGGGTCGGACGGATCACCGCGGCCGAGGTCACCGAGAGCGGCAACGCCCGGCTGACCATGGAGATCGAGCCGGAGCATCGCGTCTACGCGAACGCGCGGCTGGTGCTGCGGTCGAAGTCGCCGCTGAACGTCATGTACGTCGAGCTCAACCCGGGCTCGCCGGACGCACCGGTCCTCGACGAGGGGGCTGTCGTACCGGTGAGCCAGACTCGCCGTCTGGTGCAGCCCTACGAGGTGCTCGACGAGCTGGACGAGCGTGCCCGTGCGGCGCTGACGCCGCTGCTCGACCAGGCGTCCGTCGCGCTGGCGACGACCGACAAGGACCTGCCGAAGGGCCTGGCGGCGACGTCCCGGACGCTCAACGTCTTCGAGCCCGTCGTGACCTCGCTTGTCCAGCGGCGTGAGCACATCGCACGACTCGTCTCGTCGCTGGCCGTCATCGTCCGCGCTGTCGGGGCCGACGGTCCACGCCTTGCGGACCTGACCCGCGGCATGGACCGCACCCTCCGGGCGCTGGTACGACGCGACGACGAGCTCGCGAGGTCGCTGCGGTCGCTGCCGGGCTTCACCCGCGACCTCGATGGCGCGCTGAGCGACGTGACTGATGTGACGACGGCGCTCGACCCTGCTCTGGACGACCTCGTCGCCGCCGTGCCCGAGGTCGAGCAAGGGGTCGAGAGCCTCACGGGCACGGTGACGTCGGCCCGCCAGTTCGTCGCCGACCTCTCGCCGGTCGTGACGGACGCGGTCCCCGTGGTAGCGGACCTGGCTCCCTTCGCCCGCAACGCCGCCCCCGCCCTGTCCGATCTCCGGGCGGTGACGGCCGACCTGCCGGCAGCGACGGCCCGTATCGTGCCGTGGCTGGGTGACTTGGCTGCCTTCACCTACCAGACCTCGTCCGCCTTCAGCCTGTTCGACGCCAACGGCGGTCTCGGCCGGGCGGATCTGATCCTCGACCTCACCAACCCGACCGGTGGTCTGGGCGACGACGGCGTCGACGGAGGTTCGCGATGACGCGGCGGTGGCACCTGCGGCGATCGGTGGCGGTCACGCTGATCGTGGCTCTGGGCTGCGTGCTCGGCTTCGTTTATCTGTGGTCCAGGGCTGGGGGAGGGCTCCCGGCGGGGGACGACTACCGGGTGAGCTTCCTCGCGAGCGACATCAAGAACCTCCAGGACGGCGGTGACGTGCGCGTCGCCGGGGTGCGGGTCGGCAAGGTCGTCTCCAGGGAGGTCGAGGGCGAGCAGGTCCGAGTGGCGCTCGAACTTGATGCCTCGGTCGCCCCGCTCCACGGGGGCGTCACGGTCCGGATCGGCCTGAAGTCCCTGATCGGGCAGTCGATGGTCGTCGTCGAGGACGGTGACGGCGAGGCGATCGAGGACGGAGCCGCCCTGTCTGCCGAGTCCGTGGTCCCAGCTGTCGACATTGACGAGGTGGTCACCACCTTCGACCCCGCGACGCGCGCGTCGCTCGCCTCGGCGTTGACCCGCGTCGGCGCCGTGACCGACGGGACGGAGGAGAGCGTCCAGCAGGCCCGTGACGGATTGGGCCGCATCGGCCGGGAGGGTTTCACTGCCACTGACGCCCTTGCTGCCCAGTCGGCCGACCTTGCCGACCTGGTCCGGCACACGACCACCCTGCTGGCCTCGCTGAACACCCGCCGGACGGCGCTCACCTCGCTCATCGACAGTTCGGAGAAGATCACGACGACGCTTGCCGAGCGCAAGGACAATCTGGCGCGAACGGTGCGCAGCCTGCCTGAGCTGCTGGCCGCGGCCGAGGGTGCGGGGGTCGCGCTGGGTGATCTCTCAGACGATCTGCGGCCCGTGGCCGCCGACCTGGAGGCCTCGGCCGCGAACCTGCGCGTCGCGCTGCGCCAGCTGCCCCCGGTGACGCGAGACCTCAGGGCGGTGATGCCGGTCGCGCTGAGCGCCCTGCGGCGCGCCGACGGCACGCTTGCCGAGCTGCCGGGCCTCGCGGGCAACCTCACCGACGTCAGCCCGGCGCTGGACATCCTGCTCCGAAACGTCAACCCCGTCCTGGGCTACGTGCAGCCCTACGCGTACGACATCGGGTCGTTCTTCGGCAACTTCGGCGGTTCGTTCGACTTCCCCGTCGAGAACGGGGTGCGTCCGGCGCGCCTGGCTGCGATCTTCAGCCAGGACAGTCTCCGCGGCAGCCCCCTCAAGCTTCCGGAGCTGAACCCGCTCCACTACGCGAACCCGTATCCGACGCCCGGCGGGGCAGGACGGCTCGACCCGTTCGGCGGGACCTACCCGAGGGTGGAACGAGACCGATGAGTGCGTCGATCGGCCGCGAGCGGGCGCCCGGTGCGCGGCGCCTTGTGCGGGTGCTGATCGTCAGCTGCATCCTCGCGCTCGTGGGGTGGGGCCTGGCCCGCGCCGAGGTCGAGACCACGATCGCGTCCTTCCTGCCTGCCGGCGACGCCGCGCAGGCCGACTACGAGCAGCGGGAGTCCACCTTCGGGGCGGAGCCGGTGGTCGTCCTCCTGCGCGGCGACGGGCCGCGCGGACTGCTGCTGGACCCGGAGCAGCTGGCGCTCTTGGTCGCGCTGGAGGGCGCCCTGTCGCGAGTTGACGACGTCGTGTCGGTCTATGGTCCCGGCACGATCCTCAACCAGTCGGCGGGGGCGGCCCAAGCACTGCTCCGCCAGGTCGCGGGGACCCGCGACGCCGCCCGGAACCTGGCCGAGCGACAGGCGCGCGCCGACGGCCTCACGAAGATCCAGGTCAGGGCCGCCGGCGACCGTGCCGTGGCACGCATCGACCGTCGGTACTCCCAGCTGGTGGTGCAGGCGATGCCGACGGGTCTGCCGACCCTGTCGAACCCCGAGTTCGTGGCGGCGGTCCTTCTGGACGATCGAGGCGAGCCGCGTCCGCAGTGGCGGTTCCTGCTGCCGGACGCCCGCCGCGTCACGCTCCTCGTGCGGCCTGCCGCGGGGCTGGACCAAAGGAGGAATGCCGCCGTCGTCCGTGCGGTCCGTTCGGTCGTCGCCGACGCCGGGCTCGCGGTGGACGACACCCAGGTCGTCGGCGTTCCGGTGCTGACATCGTCCCTCTCGGCATCGGTCGAGGACGAGGTGCCGGTCGTGGGCGCGGTCGCGCTGGGAGGCGTCGCGCTCGTCTTGCTGCTGCTGCCTTGGAGCCGGCGCCGCCGCCTGCGGTTGTTGCCGCTCGTCTCCTCGATCCTGGGTGCGACGACCGTGGTGGGGGCGGCAGGCCTGCTCGGCAGGCCCCCGTCGCTCGCGGTCGTCGCCTTTCTCCCCGTCATGCTCGGCGTGGGCACCGACTTCGCGCTCTACCTCTGGCAGCCCGGCCGGCACCGGCGCGTACTGGTCGCTGCGGCGGGCGCCGCGGCCGCCTTCCTGGCACTCGTCGCCTCCCCCCTGGGCTTCGTGGACGAGCTCGGCCTCGCCCTCGCGTTGGGGCTGGCGGCCACGATCGGCTGGACCGTCGTGCTCAGGCCGTTCTTCCCGCCGGTCGAGACGCTCGGTCAACCCGAGCCGACTCCCGAGCCAGACGCGCCCGCGGACGGTGGGCTCCGCGCCGTGCCGGGACGTGCCGTGGCCGTCGTCCTGCTGGTCCTGCTGGCGGTGCCGGCCGCTGTCGGCTGGTGGGCGCTTGGGGACATGGAGGTGCAGACCAGCCCCCGAGAGCTCGTCGCCGGGCATCCGCAGCTGCGTGAGCTCGTCGAGGCGGAGAACGTCCTGGGGTTCTCGGGCGAGCTCGCGATCGTGCTGCGCGGTCCCGACATCCTGACGCCCGAGGCCCTGGCGTGGAGCCGGTCGGTCGAGACGGCGGTGGTCCGTGCGCATGGCGACCGGCTCCGCCCCCTTCTGACGGCGGACCGCCTGCTGGGCTTCCTGGGTCCGGACCCGAGCCCCGAACAGGTGGAGGCTGGTGCCGGACTGGTGCCGGCGTACCTGCTGGGCGCGGCCGTCGGGCCCGAGCGCGACGTGATCCAGTCGACATTCGGCGTCGAGCTCGACGACGTCCAGCGGCAGGCCCAGCTGGTGGACGAGCTGTCGCGGACCCTCCCCGAGCCGCCGGAGGGGTACGTCGCGGAAGTGGTCGGGCTCCCGGTGGTGACCGCGCGCGGGCTGGACCTGCTGTCCTCGGGCCGGTACTTGGTCGCGGGCATCGGCATCGTTGCTGCCGCACTGGTGGTGGGCGTCGGCCTGCGCTCCGCTCGGACGGCGGTCAGCGTCGCCGTGGCGTCGGCGACCGCGGCGGGAATGCTCTACTTCGGCCTGTGGGTGTTCGATGTCGGCCTGAGCCCGCTCACTCTCACCGTGGGTGCGCTGGTGGCGGTGACGGCCTGCGAGTTCGCCACCATCCTTCCCCGCCCTAGGGAGCCGCGGCCGGAGACGTCGGGGCGCAGCGTGGCAGCGGTCGCACTGGCCGGAGCTGTCGGGTACGCCGCGCTGTGGGTCTCGGACCTCGAAGTGCTCCGTTCCTTTGGGACGGTCCTCGCGGTCGGCGTGGCCTGCTCGTACGTCGCGGCCCGCGTGACCGTGGCCGCGCTCCACGGATCCGAAGACCCATCCCTCGTTGAGGAGGTCCACCCATGAAGTCGGTGCGCGAGCTCTTCCGGACTCGGCCCCCGCTCCGCCCCTGGGGATGGAGGGAGGCGGTCGCGGGCTGGACCCGACGGCGCAAGGCGGTCGCCGCGCTCGTTGCCGTGCTTGTGGCGGTGGGCGTTGCTCTGGCGGTCGTTCTCGTGCCGTCGCCGGGCGACGGACTGGACGACGGCGACGCCTTCCGTGTGGGCGAACGCACCATCACGGAGGCCGCGCTCGAGCGGAGGATTGACACCCTCGTCGCGCTCTACCGTCTGCGCGAGCCGGAGCAAGGGCCGGAGCGTGCCAATTTTCGGCGCGAGGCGGCGAAGTCGATGGCGCTCAGCATGGTCCTCGACGAGGAGGCCGACGCGGCCGGCGTCTCGGTCTCCGACGACGATGCCCGAGCGGGGCTGGCGAAGGTCGTGGAGGAGCGGCTCGGCGGCGACCGGTCCAACCTGGACGAATTCATGGCCGAGGTCGGCGTCTCCGAGAAGGACGTGCTCGACGAGATCCGTCGTACGCTCGAGACGAGCCGCCTGTACGAGCAGGTCACCTCGGACGTGCCGGTCCCATCGGACGCCGAGGTGCGCGCCGAGTTCGTCGCCAACGCGGACCGGATGCGCACGCCCGAGCAACGCGCCCTCAGCAACATCGTCGTCGACACCGAGGCGGGGGCGCGGGAGGTCCTACAACGCCTCAGGGCTGGGGAGTCGTTCGCCGCACTCGCTCGTGAGGTCTCGCTCGACGCGACCTCGCGAGACGTCGGTGGACGGTTGGGGCGCCGGGTGGCGGACGAGCTCGAGCGTCCCTATGCCGAGGCGGCCTTCGCCGCTCGTCCGGGGAGCCCGTTCGGACCGCTCCAGCTCGGCGACGGTTGGAACGTCGGGGTGGTCACCGAGGTCGTCGAGGCCCGGGCACTGCGTCTCGCCGAGACGAGGGAGACCCTGCGCGCCTCGCTGCGCAGCCGGAAGCAGCTCGAGGTGTGGACGGCGTGGATGGCGGAGGCCATTGCGCGCTCCGGAGTGGTGTACGCCGACGAGTACCGCCCTCCGTCCCCGGACACCCCGCCCCGGATCGGTCCGCCGGTGGACGATGCCGCGCCGGTCGACTGACGCGGCCGAGTCGGCGAAGTACGGGAAGGGGCGTGGCCCCGCGCCGAGGAGCGGGGCCACGACTCGTGGGCGACATCCCTCAGGTGGCGTCGTGTTCGCGCTCCGCCGCGCGGGCAAGCCCGGCGCCGATGTGCTCGAGCGCCTCGTCCGCATCGTGGAAGAGGCCTGCCTGGAGGTGGAAGCAGTGCCAGCGACGGGGCCACGACCGGTGCTCGAGGCGGTCCGCCAGGCCTGCGTTCTGGAAGGAGCGCTCGAGCGCCTCGGCGTCGGCCGCGATCGGGTCGTCCTGCGCGGAGTGCAGGATCACCGGCGGCAGGCCGGTGATGTCCCCGCGCGCGGGGGAGACCAGCGGGTCCGAGGGGTCGGTCACGCCTCCGGTGTAGGCGCCGACCCAGCCACGCAGCATCGTGGGGATGATGAGCGGATCGCGCCGCGCCACGCGGGTGCCTTCGGCATCGGCCACGAGGTCGAGCCAGGGGCAGATCAGGCCGACGCCGCCCAGCGGAGCCAGGCCGAGGTCGCGGACCTTCATGGCGAAGGCCAAGCTGAGGCCGCCGCCTGCGGAGTCGCCGGCGACCACCACTGTGCCACGGTTGGGGTCGGCGAGCAGCGCGCGGTAGACCGCGACCACCTCGTCGAGAGCCGTCGGGAAGACCGCTTCGGGCGATCGCGAGTACTCAACCACCACGGCACGCATGCCCGCCGCCTGGGCGATTCGTGCCACGACGCCCTCGTAACCTGCAGCGCTGCCCAGGGCGTAGCCGCCGCCGTGAAGGTAGAGCAGGGTGCCAGCTCCGCTCTCGGGAACCTCGACCAGCTCCACGGGGACGCCGGCGATCGTCGTCGATTCTGACGTGGTGCCCTTGGGCGGACGCGCGACGCCGGCGAGGGCGTCGACGGCCTTTCGCTTGGTCGCGACCGAGATCCGGTGCGACGCGAAGATCGGGCGCGACAGCCGGAGTCCGGCTCGCAGCACCCCAGCGGGGACGTGCATCGTTCTGCCTCCTAAGTAAATGATTACTCATGTTAGATTGATCTCCCGCAGGAGGCAATGGGTCTGGCTCGGCGGGCGCTGAGGTCAGTGGAACGTCGCTAAGTGTTTACTTGGGGGAGCGACGTACGACGGAAGGGGAGCACGATGGCGCAGCAGTCGACCAAGCGGCGGCTTACCGCGGACGAGCGACGGCAGCAGATCGTCCGCTCGGCACGAAAGGTGTTCGTGGCCCAGGGCCTCGGCGGTGCGCGGACCCGTGACATCGCGGCCGAGGCAGGGGTGAATGAGGCGCTGCTCTACCGCCACTTCGCGTCGAAGGAAGAGCTCTTCGAGGCGGCAGTCGTCGAGCCGCTGCAGTCCGCGGTCGCGCATCTCCTGCAGGAATCGGGCGCGCCGCCGACTGACAGCGAGTCCTCGCGCGAGGAGATGGTCGAGCGGACCCGGATGTTCGTCCTCGACCTCATCGGAGTCATGCAGGAGGTCTCCCCGCTCCTGGGGATCATGATGTTCGGCGGCGACGAGCCTGCGGCGGGCTACTACAAGCAGCACCTCTCGCCGCTGCTCAAGCAGATCGGCGACGTCGTGAGGATGAACCTCGGCTGGTGGGACCACCGCGACTTCGACCCGGATCAGGTGGTGCACACCTTGTTCGGCGCCATCTGGTTTGAAGCCACGGTGACCCGCCTCCAGCGCAAACGGCTCAGGAAGGAGCCGCTGGCGCAGGAGCTGGCTGACATGGTGATCCTCGGGCTGGCCACGCGCGAAGGTGCTTGAGCCGGACGGGTCCTCCTTGACGACGATGACGTCGAGGGGTCGGGTGGCGAGCCCGGCCCATGCTCGTGTCGAGCCGGAGACAAGGCTCTGGCCACTCCGGGAGTGCGTGGCAAACCCGGGGCGGAGCAGTTCTGCCCTCGCCGAGGTGGTCCTTTTGGGTCACCGAGGGGGTTCTTTCGGGTCATGACCCAAGACCCACGGGGTGAGAGAATCGGCTTACGCGGATGGGGCCCGTTCTTGACCCGATGCGCGAGAGGGTAAGTCGACATGGCCTGGTGGCAGCTGGCGGCGTTCACCAACGGGATCATCGGACTCGCCTATCTGGCCATCACGTGGACCATCTTGAAGGGTCTTCGCGACACCGAGCAGATGCGGTACAACCGCTTGGCACTCGCGACGGCCGGCATCTTCTTCACCTGCGCCGTCCATCACGGTTCGCACACCCTGCACATGCTCCTGCCGTTCGTTGGTTGGGGGGAGGCCGAGGGCCGAGACATGCGGCAGGCCTTCGACAGCAGCATGGTGCTGTGGGACGTCGTCGGTGCGATGACTGCGACCTACTACCTGACCTTGCGCCGCAGCTATGACCGGTTGTTGACCAGCCCGCAGATGTTCGAGGATCGCGTGCGCGAGGAAGCGGCTGAGCTGCTGAAGACGCAGGCCTACACCGACACCCTCACGGCGCTGCCCAACCGCGCCGCCTTCAACGAACGCTTGCGGGACCTCGCTGCCCAGGGCGCGACTCCCTCCCTGGTGTTCCTCGACCTGGACAGGTTCAAGATCGTCAACGACACCCTCGGTCACAGCGTGGGAGACGAGTTGCTCGTCACCACGGCGGCCAGGCTGGGAGGTGCGATCGGCGAGGAGGACGAGATCTTCCGACTGGGCGGGGATGAGTTCACCGTCATCTGCCGACGAGGCCGGGCGACGGCGACCGAGACCGCCGATCGGATGCTGGCAGCTCTGATCGAGCCCTTCTTCGTCGGCGGGAAGGAGCTCTACTCGGGGGCGAGCTTCGGCGTCGCCCACTGCGACGAGGCAGCTGACCTCCACCAGTTGACGACCTGGGCGGACACAGCGATGTACCACGCGAAGGGCAGCGGCCGGAACGTGATCAGCGTCTTCGACCCGAGCATGTCGGACAAGGGGCTCCGACTGACCCTGGCCAACGACCTGACGCGGGCGCTCAAGAATGGCGAGCTGCGCCTGGAGTTCCAACCGATACTGAGCTTGGCGACGGGCAGGATCGAGGGGGCCGAGGCGCTCCTGCGGTGGGACCACCCCGCGCGCGGTCCGATCGCCCCGGAGGACTTCATCCCGTTCGCCGAGGAGACGGGGCAGATCGTCCCCGTCGGGCGCTGGGTGCTGCGCGAGGCCTGCCGCCTCGCGGTGCAGTGGTCGTCGGTGAGCGATGGCCCCTTCATCGCCATCAACGTGTCCTCCGTCGAGATCGAGCGCAGCGACTTCGTCGCGGAGGTCGTGGCAGGCCTCGCCGAGAGCGGCCTTCCGGCACAGCGGCTGTGGCTGGAGCTGACAGAGCGTGCCGGCGGTGGCGACACCACGGTGCTCCACGACCGGCTGACCGAGCTGGCGGCGCTCGGAGTCAGAGCGGCGCTCGATGACTTCGGTACCGGTTGGTCGTCGCTGACCCACCTGAACAGGTTGCCGATCAAGATGATCAAGGTCGACCGGGAGATGACCACCGGCACTCCCGGCAGCAAAGCCGACGCCATAGCCGGATCGGTCGTGCGGCTGGGCCGTGAACTGAACCTGACGACGGTGGCGGAGGGTATCGAGACCTGGGAGCAGCTCGAGCGCATGAGGGAGCTCGGGTGCGACCTCGGCCAGGGCTTCTTCTTCGGCCACCCGGCGTCACCCGAGGGATTCCTGCAGTTCGGTGCCGCCGCGGCGGGACCATGAGCGGGTTCCTTGCCCAGGACGGTGGGACGACGAGCGAGTTCCTCGCAGACCACGGGGCCCACGTCCTCGTGCTGGGGGGTCCCGTCGTGGTGCTGGCCGGCCTGTTCGCGATGCTGGAGCTGACCCGTCCCGACCGTCCGAGGAGAGGCGCGGACGGCTCGATCTCGTGGCTGGCCCTCACCTGGGCTGCGGCCGGGACCCTTCATCTGGCTGTCATCGCGGAGCACTTCGAGGAGTCGGCCCTGCTCGGCTCCTTCTTCGTCCTCCTGAGCCTTGCTCAGTACGGGTACGCCTTCGCCGTGATCCTCCGCTCGAGCAGACGACTGCTCCTCCTGGGCCTGGTCGCCAACATGTCGGTGGTCCTCCTCTGGGCCTGGACGCGCGCGGTGTCGGTCCCCTTCGGTCTGGGACCCCGGGAGCCCGCAGGCGTGTTGGACCTCGCGGCGACAGGGCTCGAGCTCGGGGCTGTCGTCCTGACCTGGATCGCCCTTCGCCGTTCGAGTCTGCTCGCCGCCGGCGCAGAATCGGGCCGTGAGGCCCTTACGTCCGAGGTGGCAGGAACGGCGTCGTACCGCACTTGAAGAAGTAAGGGTGTCGGTCGATGGGCGCGGGGACCGTCGCGGTGCCGGAGTAGCTGACGCCCGTCTCCGGGTGCCGCCAGCAGCCGGGAGGGAAGACCACCTTTCGCGTGCTGGCGCCGCGGACGACGACCGGCGCGACGAAGACGTCCGGCCCGAGCAGGTACTCCTGGTCGATCCCGTGTGCGCCGGCCATCTGGGGGTGGGCGAGCCACAGCGGACGGGTGATCGGCATGCCTGTGCGCTTCGCCTCCCTCCAGAGCCGCATGATGTAGGGCTCCGCGGCGCGGTGCAGGCGCAGCGAGTCGCGATGGATCCGGGCCGCCTCGGCGTCCCAGCTCCACGGGAACTTCTGGCCCCGGACGGGTCCGCCGTGGACGCGGTTGCCGGGCGTCAGCGCTGCGTACCACGACCAGCGGAGGAAGAGCTCCCGCGACGGGGGACCGGATAGCAGGTCCATGTAGCCGCCGGTGTCGCAGTGGAAGCCATAGGCGCCGCCGACCGCCCGGTTGAGCATGTCGGTGGTCATGGCGGCGATGCCCGTCGTGCGGCTCCAGTTGGACTCGTAATCGCCGCACCAGTTCGCCGACTCGTAGGCCGTGGAGCCCGGTCGGCCGGAGTAGCCCGACCGGACGTAGAACATCGGCTCGGTACGGTCCGGGTTGTCCCGGTGCCATTCCTCGATGATGCGACGCGTGGTGCGGTGGAAGACGATCGGGTAGCCGTTGTGCATCGTCTGCCCGGTCGAGCCGTCGTGGAACTGCATGGCCCACATCGTCTGCTCGCCGAAGTCCTGCATGAAGCCGTCGGCGCCCGCGTCGAGCACCATCCGCACCCGCTCGCGCCACCATGCCACCGTTTCGGGGTTGGTGAAGTCGAGCTGGACCGCCTGCTTCCCGGGGGTCAAAGTGTTGGAGAAGACGTACGGCGAGCCGTTGGCCCGGGTGGCGGCGTACCCCTCCCGCTGGGCTGTCTCGTAGGCGGCATCGTCCTCGAGTCCCTGACCGTCATTGCCCGCCCACGCGCGGAAGTAGACGAGTGGTCGCATCCCGCTGTCCTTGATCAGCGCGATGATGTCGTCGAGCCTGCCTGCCCGCTTGAGCAGCCACCAGGCCTCGAAGCTGAACGCCTCGTAGGGCAGGTCGAGCTCGAGGATCTTGCGGATGGATGCGCGGATCTCCGCCTCGTAGGTCGCGGGCGTCTTGCCCGTCGTGCCCCCGCTGAGCGTCTGGGCGAAGATCGGTGCGACCTGCCAGCTCGGCGGCACGGGCGTGCGCCCGGTGATGGCGGTCAGGGTCCCGATGGCCTCGGGTGCCGAGCCCGGTGCGACGGTGAAACGCAGGCCCGGTGAGTTGCTCTCCACCTGCCAGGCGTCGTCGCGGTCCGAGCGCAACCGCCAGCGTGCGAGCTCGCTCTGCTCGAGGAAGAAGCCGTAAGGCCGTGAGGAGATGAATTGCGCCTGTTGGTACCAGCCGCTCTGCGGCTGACCGCCCAGCAGCGGCGCGTCGAAGATGGTCTGCTCGATCCAGTTGAAGAAGCTCTCGCCAGCCTGGTCGATCGCGTTGCGGCGTCCACCGAATCCGTGGAACGCCTCGTCCGGGCCGGAGCTGAAGCCGGCGCCGACGAACGCGATGCCCGTCGATGGCCGGAACTGGACCTGCGTGCGGACGGCGTTGCCGCGGTCGGGCCGCACCTCCACGATCGCAGTCCGTCCGCTCGGATCATCGGTGGCGACCTCGAGGCGTACGCCGCCGTCGTCGAGCCGGGTCGTGCGCCGTACGTCGGTCAGCGAGTACGTCGCTCCCGCTGACAGCGTGAGGAACGGGTTGGCGGTCACGATCGGGAACGGCTCGACCTGCGTCATCGACACCGTGCCCGTGGTGAAAGTGATCGGCGCGTAGCGCGGCGGGAGCACGTCGGTGTCGCCCAGGATCCCCAACAGGTCGGAGACATGGAGGCTGTGGGTCGGCCGGCCACGGCCGGGAACCGAACCGAGCACCTCCCTGCCGGCGGCGTCGCGGAACGCCAACCCGAACGGCGCTTGGTTGATCACGGCGCTGACGTCGCCCGCCCGGACCACGAGGGTGCTGAGGGCGGTGGCCTGCGTCGGCTCGTCGGCCGCGGTCGTCGCGGGGCTGACGAGTGCCACGAGCAGCAGGGAAGCGGCCATCGCGCCCAGGAGCTTGTTCATCTTTCGGGTCATCAGTGGTCCTCTCCCGTGGTCGCGGTGTGCTGCGCCGGCCCCAGTCCGAGCGTTCTCATGGTCTGTGCCGCCATCTTCGCCTCGCCCAGCGCGTTGGGGTGCACGATGATCGGGTTGCTGCCGATCAGGGCGGGCTCGATCCAGCGCACCCCGGCGGGCTGGCAGGAGTCGTGCCCCTCGGAAGCCTCCGCGAAGTCCACGAACTCGGCGCCCGTCGTCGCCGCCGCGCGCTGGATCGCCCCGTTCAGCGTCGCCTGGATGCCCCGGATGTAGGGCACGTCTCCCCGAGCCACGGGCATCTTCGGGAAGCAACCGACGCTGCGGGGCAGGATCCAAGGGATGCCAAGGACGGCGACCCGGGCCTGCGGGGCCTGCGCGCGGATGGCGCGGAGCGCCTTCACCAGCGATGGGAAGGTCGTCGACTCGATGATGTCGGCGAAGGACGAACCGTGCTGGTCCTGGCAGGGGCTGCCGCTTCCCAACGTGAGGATCCCCGCCGTCGCGCAGAGCGCCTGGACCCGAAGGAACAGCGAGCTGTCGTTGAGCCCGATCGTCATCGTGACGAGCTCGGTGTGCGGAGTGAGCGCCTCGAGCTGGGGCGGGACGCCTGGGTACTGCGAGGTGAAGTAGTTGCCCGTCGTCGCGCCGCCACAGGTCACGTCGGTGAGCTCGGCATCCGTCGCGGCCGCGATGAGCCGCGGATAGTTCCGCGTCGAGCGCTGGCAGAGCAGGGGTGCGGTCAGGTCCAGGGGAAGGACGCCGGAAGCAGCGCTGAAGGAGTCGCCCATCGCGACGTACTGCAAGGGCGTCCGGTCGTCCGCGTTCCCCTCGGAGCCGGCCACGGGGGCGCTCATGCCCACCAGGAGGATGGCGACCAGGCACGCGGCCGGCCGGAGGAGCGCGATGGCGAGGGTATGAGGATTCATCAGGATCGGCTTCCGGGAGCGGTCGTCGTGGTGACACGCCGGGCCCGAGTCCGGCAGGGAAAGTTGAGTACGCCATCGTACGCAACTCGAACGGTAAGTGCCCTTCCCTCCTCTCGTCAAGCCTCACCGCGCTCACCCCGAGGCGGTGGTCGCGGGGTAGCCTTCGGCAGGTGACAGCTCGAGGCGACGCGGTCGAACGCCTCCCCCATGGGCCCCACGGACTCAGCCGCGAAGACGTCCGGGCCTCCCAGCAGCGGCGCATCCTGGACGCGGTGATGGTGGCCGTCGGCAGCCGCGGCTACAACGACACGACCGTCGCACACGTCACCACGTCCGCGCGGGTCTCGCGCAGCGCCTTCTACGAGCAGTTCGCGGACAAGCGGGATGCCTTCCTGGCCGCGTACGCCGACTGGGGCACCAGGTTCTTCGCCGATCTCCTCCGGGCGGGCGAACAGGCCGCCTCGTTGCGCGAGGTCATCTCGGCTTGCGGTGAGGTCCTCGTCGACCGCGCGCAGCGGGAGCCCGAGGCGAGCCGAGCCTTCATCCTCGAGGTCTACGCGACCGGTGAGCCCGGGAGGGAGCAGCGCGAGGAGATGCTGCGGCTCGGTGAGGGCCTGTTCGACGCTCTGGCCGCAGACCTGCAGGCCAGGTACCCGGACGTGGGGCCACCCTTCCCGCTGGCTGGCCTCGCTGTCATCGGCGCCTCGTTCGAGCTCTGTGCCCACGTCCTGCGACACCCCGGCGACCGAGGGCTCGAGCAGGTCCGTGGGGCGATCGAGGACATATGGTTCCTGGCGCTGACCGGCTCCTCCGACGTGTCGAGGTTCCCGTCGGGGCCGACCTAGCCGGCTCCGTCAGCCGAGGTCCACCGCTGGCGGCTGTACGCCGAGCTGGGTGAGCTCGGCGGCGTACTTCTCCACGTTGCGCAGCTTCACGTGCTCATAGCCGCGGACCAGGTCGGGCAGCTCAGCGATCCGCACCGCTCGCTCGTAGTCGCCGGCCAGGCCGGCCGGGTCGGCGGCCAGGTCGGTGACGAGCGCGCGGTAGTGGTCACGCAGCTCCCGCTCGACCTTGCGCAAGTGGGCCCGGCCGAACGGGTCGGCGGCGGTGCCGCGCAGGCGCTTCATCCGTGCGAGCGTCCGAAGGCTGCCGTGTGAGCGCGGGCCGAAGCTGATCTTCTTGTCGCGGCCCAGGGCGCGCAGGACAGGCGGGTGCAGCTGGAAGGCCACGGTGCCGCCGGGGAACTCCTGGCCCGTCGAGGCGAGGAAGGCCGGATCGGTGAGCAACCGGGCGACCTCGTACTCGTCCTTGTAGGCGGTGAGCTTGAAGAGGTGGCGCGCCACCGCCTCGCTGAACCGGGTCTCGCTCGTCGCTGCTCGCTCCGCGGCGGCGACCTGGGCCACGACGGCCACGTAGCCGTCGGCGAGCTTCTCGTCCTGGTAGTCGACGAGGTCGGCGGCGCGCAGGGTGACCAGGCGCAACAGCTCACCCTCGAGGCCGGCAGCGGCGACCGAGGCCACGACCGGGCGCTCACGGACGACGACGGTGCGCTCGTTCGCAGCACGGAAGGCCGCAGGGTCGGCGACGGCTGCGCGACCCCAGCGGAAGGCCGCGATGTTGGCGGCGACCGCGGTGCCGTTGATCCCGATGGCCTCCTCGATGGCGGCAGCGGGCAGTCGGAGGGCACCGGCCTGGTGGGCTGCACCGACGAGGAGGAAGTTCGCGGCCACCGTGTTGCCGAAGATCCGGTCGGCCGCCTCGAGGGCGTCGAAGTCGAACAGCTCGGCACTCGCGGTCCGGACGCGGTCCAGGAGGCCGGCCTCGTCGGGGTGCTGGACCGTCGTGTCGTGCACCATCGCGCCCGTGGCCGTGCGGCTGGTCGAGACGACCGTGCGGGTCGCGGTGGCGCTGCCGAAGACGAGGTTGCGGTCCTCGGCGAGGGTGAGCAGGTCGAAGCCGAGGAAGCAGTCCGCCGATCCCGGCGTCAGCCGGTTGGCCGGCTCGAGGTCTCCGTCGGCGAACCGCAGGTGGCCGACGACCGGCCCCGCCTTCTGGCTCAGGCCGGTCTGGTCGAGCGACTCGACGGCGTACCCGGCCCGGAGGGCGGCGGTCGCGAGGACCTGATTGACGGTCACGATGCCGGTGCCGCCGATGCCGACCATGAAGACGTTCTGGGTCGAGGTGACCCGCTCCTCGGCCGGGCTGGCGTCGACGATCGGCGGCGTCGGGTAGCTCTTCTTCTTCTTCTTGGTCTCGAGACGGTTGCTGCGCAACCTCCTCGACCAGCGGGACGCCTCGGGCGCCGTCTCGACAGTCACGAACGACGGGCAGTCGCCGTCGAGGCAGCTGTAGTCGGTGTTGCAGGACGTCTGCTCGATGCGGGTCTTGCGGCCGTACTCGGTGTCGACGGGCTGGACCGAAAGGCAGTTGCTCTTCACGCCGCAGTCGCCACAGCCCTCGCAGACGGCCTCGTTGATGACGACCCGCTTGGTGCGGGTGGGCAGCGTGCCGCGCTTGCGTTGGCGGCGGGCGTCGGCGGCGCAGTGCTGGTCGTAGATCAGCACGGTGGTGCCGGGGATGTCGCGCAGCAGGCGCTGTGCCTCGTCGAGGCGGTCCCGGTCCCAGAGCAGGGTGCCGGGGGCCAGGTCGCGCTTGCGGTGCCGCTCCGGCTCGTCGGCGCAGATGATGATCTTCTTGACGCCCTCGGTGTGCAGCTTGTGGGTCAGCTGCGGCACCTTGAGCGCACCCTCGGCGTCCTGCGCGCCGGTCATGGCGACGACGTCGTTGTAGAGCACCTTGTAGGTGATGTTGACGCCGGCGGCGATGCAGGCCTGCACGGCCAGCTGGGCCGAGTGGAAGAAGGTGCCGTCGCCGACGTTCTGGAAGATGTGGGGGGCGTCGGTGAACCAGGCCTGCCCGATCCACTGCGCCCCCTCGCCGCCCATCTGGGTCACGCCGGTCACGGCGCTCTCCGGACGGTCGGAGATGGTCACCATCGCGTGGCAACCGATGCCGCCGCCGCCCATCGAGCCCTCGGGGAGGACGGTGGAGCGGTTGTGCGGGCAGCCGCTGCAGAAGTACGCCCCGCGACTGGCCGAGAGCAGGGGAAGAGGCGTGCGCTTGGCAGCCGGCGGCTTGAGCTCGACGACGCCCTGGAGGAGGTGGCGCATCGGCGCCAGCAGGCGACCGGAGGTCAGCTCGCCGTCGGCGGGGACCAGCGTCATCCCGGTGGCGTCGCGCTTGCCGAGGACCTGGGGTGCCGCCGGCGTGCCGTAGAGGATGTCGCGGATCTGCGTCTCGATGAACGAGGTCTTGTCCTCGATGACGACGATGCGGTCCAGGCCGTCGGCGAAGCGGTGGATGATCGCCGGGTCGACCGGGCTCATCATGCCGAGCCGGAGCACCCGGATGCCGGCAGCGGTGAGGGCCTCGTCGGTGATGCCGAGGTCCGTCATCGCCTGGCGCATCGAGTCGTAGCAGCTCCCGGACGCGACGAAACCCGTGGTTGCGCCCGTCACGTCGACGTCGATGACGTCGAGGTGGTTCGCGCCGGCGTACGCCTTGACGACCTCGGTGCGCGGACCCACCAGCTCGGCCTCGGCGCCGACGATCATCGCCGGGCGCAGCACGATCGGGCTCTGCGTGTAGACGTAGGGGTGACCGTTCCACTCGATCGCCGGGATCACGGGCGAGACGGCCACGTCGGCACCGTCGACCACCCAGGCACCGTCGGCGACGTCGGCGACGATCTTGAGGGCGACGACGCAGCCCGAGGCGCGGGAGATCTCGATGGCGTGGAGCCCGAGCGTCACGATCTCGCCGGCGTTGCGGGGGAACAGGACGGGAATGCCGAGCGCGGCCAGCGATCGCTCGCTCACCGCCGGCACCGTCGAGGACTTCGAGGCGGGGTCGTCGCCGACCAGCAGGACGGCGCCACCACGTCGGTTGACGCCGTACATGTTGGCGTGGCGCAGGGCGTCCGTCGCGCGGTCGACGCCCGGGCCCTTGCCGTACCAGAAACCGGTGACGCCGTCATGGGTCGCGTTGGCCGCCGGGAGGTCGACCTGGCTGCCCCAGACCGAGGTCGCGGCGAGCTCCTCGTTGAGCCCGGGGACGAACCGGATGTCGTTCTCATCCAGCACGTCCTGCATGTCGGCGAGCATCTTGTCGAGGCCACCCAGCGGGCTGCCCTGGTAGCCGGAGACGAAGGATGCGGTGTGCAGACCGCGGCTCCTGTCCAGGGCGCGGTGCTCGACGAGGAGGCGCGCGATCGCCTGGACGCCGGTCAGCAGGGTCGGCGGTGCGCCGACGCGGAACCGGTCATCGAGGTCGTACGACGGCGTCGGCTCGGACGCCGGACGGTTCAACAGCTCGGTCATGACTGGACCTGCTTTCCGGCCGCGGCGAGGCGGTCCTCGACGATGTCCGCCGCCACGTCGATCGACAGGCGGCCGGTGGTCTCCGCGCGGGTGAGGATCTCCCGCACCGTGGTGCCGATCGCAGCGACGTCGCCCTGCACCTCGTCGGACGAGCGGTTCCAGATCTCGCCACCCACCTGGATCAGGCCGCCGGCGTTCGCGACGAAGTCGGGAACCCAGCTGATGCCGCGCTGCTGGAGGAGGGCGGCGACGGGTGAGTCGAGGAGCTGGTTGTTGGCGGCACCGCAGACGATCTCCGCCCGGAGCCCGGCCACGGAGGTCGACGTGAGGGTCGCGCCCATCGCGCACGGTGCGTAGACGTCGACCGGTGCGTCGATCACCGCGTGCCGGACGGTCACGTCGGGGTGCTGTGCGACCAGGCGCTCGATCGAGGCGTCGGAGGTGTCGGAGACGGTGACCCGCGCGCCCTCGGCGAGGAGCATCCCGACCAGGTGCGTCCCGACCTTGCCCACTCCCTCCACACCGACAGTGCGGCCCTGGAGGCCGGTCGCGCCCCAGCGGTGCTCGGCCGCCGTACGCATCGAGCAGAACACGCCGTAGGCGGTGGAACGGCCGCTGTCGCCGGAGCCGCCGTTGCTGCCGACGACGTAGCGGGTCGCCGACGCGACGACGTCGAGGTCCTCGGCGGTGGTGCCCACGTCGGCGGCGGTGAAGTAGCGGCCCGACAGCGAGTCGACGAACCGGCCGTAGGCACGAAGCAGGTCGGGGGTCTTGATCCTCGACGGGTGGCCGATGATGACGGCCTTGCCGCCGCCCAGCGCGATGCCGGCGGCCGCGGCCTTGTGCGTCATGCCTTGCGACAACCGCAGCACGTCGGTGAGTGCCTCCGCCTCGGACGCGTAGGGGAAGAACCGGGTGCCACCGAGCGCCGGGCCGAGCCGCGTGTCGTGGATGGCGATGATCGCCCGGAGGCCGGTGGCGCGGTCGCGACAGAAGACGACCTGCTCGTGTGCGGCTGACTCCAGCTCGTCGGTGCGTTCGAAGACGAGGTCGACGGGCGGGGCGGTGAGCGTCATACGCACGAGCGTGCGCCCGCGTGGGCCCGATCACAACCGCCGTCGTCGAGTTTGGCGATGATCCGCAATCATGGGCGGGCGTTCCGGCCGGAGGGCGCAACAAAGTGCCTGCCTGGCGTAGTGTTTGTTGCGTGACCGACCACGCGGTTCTCGACCGCACCGATCGCGCGATCCTCGATCTCCTCCGGGAGAACGCCCGCCGCCCGCTGCGAGAGATCGCGAGCGCCGTCGGCCTGACCGTCGCGCCCGTGCAGCGCCGGATCGCACGCCTGGAGAAGACGGGCGTGATCGAGCGCTACACGGTGCAGATCAACCACGGGCGGATCGCCAGCGGCATCGAGGCGGTGACCGAGCTCCAGTTCGCCGACGACCTGGATCTCGCCCAGATCATGGAGTTCGTCGCCGGCATCCCCGAGGTCGAAGAGGTGCTCACCCTGGCCGGTGACCCCGACGCGCTGCTGCGCATCCGGGTCGACGGTGTGGAGGACCTCCGGCGAGTCGTCAGTCAGCTGCGCTCGGGTGGTCAGATCTCCAGCACCAAGACCTTGGTCGTCCTGGAGGAGTGGAACCGCTTCAAGTGAGGGCAGCGGGTCCCGGCAGCGACGCCTGCCCCTGCCCACGCGCAGAACACCGCGGTGCTGCACGAGGAGGATCAGCGGCCGGTCGGCACCAGCACGCCGTTCTGCGACTCCCACGACGTGGGTGACAGCTCCGGCACCGATGCGGCGACCGGGGTACGCCGCTTGGGCCAGGCCCGGTCCCCGAGCAGGACCAGGATCGCGGGCAGCACGACCAGCCGGATGACGGTGGCGTCGATGAGGATCGCGGCCGAGAGGCCGACGCCCATCATCTTCATCTCCATCATCGACAGGGTCGCGAAGATGGCGAACACGGAGACCATGACCGCGGCAGCGCTGGTGATGACGCCCGCCGTGTCGGCGATGCCGCGGTGGATCGCCTCGCGGGTGGGCAGGCCAGCATCGATGAGCTCCCGGATCCGGCTGAGGACGAACACGTGGTAGTCCATCGACAGGCCGACCAGCACCACCAGGACGAACACCGGGATCCAGTCGATCACGAAGCCGGGGCTGGTGAAGTCGAGCAGCGACTCGCCCCATCCGTGCTGGAAGACGATCGCGAGGATGCCGAACGCGACGCCGACCGACGCCAGGTTGAGCACCGTCGAGATCGCGCCGAGGATCACGCTCCTGAACGCCGCGACCATCATCAGCATCGTCAGCAGCAGCACGAACCCGAGCAGGATCGGCATCCGCGCCGACTGCTTCTCCGAGCTGTCCAGCGCTTCGGCAGCGCTGCCGCCGACGGCGTGCTCCGACCCGGTCAGGTCGCCGAGCGCGTCGGGCACCAGGTCCGCGCGCAACCGCTCGATCGCCGCGGTGGCTCGATCATCGGACTCCTCGTAGGGCATCGGCAGGTCGAGCACGGACGTGTTTCCGTCCTCGGAGACCTGCACCTGCGCACCGGCGGTGGCGAAGTCGTCGAAGTGTCCGGCTGCCTCGGCGAGCCGCTCCAGCGCGGCTTTCGCCTCGACCGGGTCGGCGCCGGTGACGACGACCTGCGCGGACGTGCCCTCGCTCGGGTACGCCGAGGTGATGGCGCGGAACGTCTGCACGGTCGCGATGTCCCCGGGCAGCGTTTCCGGGGTGGCCTGGTGGGTCTTCATCGACAGCGCGGGCACGGCGAGCGCGAGGATGCCGATCGTCGCGACCGTCAACGCCACCACCGGGTGCCGCACGACCGGACCGAGGAGCCGACCGCTGATCGCGCCGGGCGCGGATCGACGGGTGAGGCGCCACAGCAGCGGGACGCGGGGCCGGTCGACCCAGCGGCCGAGCTTCGCGAGCAGGGCCGGAAGCACGGTGACGGAGCCGAGGACGGCGACAGCGACCACGATGATCGAACCAGTGGCGAGCGAGTTGAAGGTGACATCGGTGAGCACGAAGAGCCCGGCCAGTGCGGCGATCACGGCGCCACCGGAGACGAGGATGGCGTGGCCGGACGTCTCGGCAGCGATGGTGACGGCGTCGAGAGTCGATCGGCCGGCGGCTCGTTCCTGGCGCTCGCGCTTGAGGTAGAAGAGCGAGTAGTCGACACCGACGGCCATCCCGATCAGCACGATCATGCTCGTCACCGTGGGCTCCGCGGGCACCAGCAACGAGACGGGGGCACTGATCCCGATCGTCGC
This sequence comes from Propionibacteriales bacterium, assembly GCA_026392415.1. Classification (GTDB taxonomy): domain Bacteria; phylum Actinomycetota; class Actinomycetes; order Propionibacteriales; family Nocardioidaceae; genus Nocardioides. The sequence continues at coordinate 64,598 of JAPLCC010000011.1, read as the reverse complement.
CGCGACGCTGGTCGCAGCGAGCAGCACCGGCAGCCCTGCGGCGATCAACGCCCCGAACGCGAGCAGCATCAGCACCAGGGTGATCGGCAGGCTGATGAACTCGGCGGAGTGGAGGTCCTCGGCGACCCGCTCGTTGATGGCTTCGTCTATGGTGACGTCGCCTGCCTGTTCGACGACGAGGTCGGGATGCGCCTTCTGCACGGCGGCCGTCGCATCGAGCAGGGGCTCGGCATTGATCTCGTCGGAAGCGAGCTCGACGGGCACGAGCAGCGCGCTGCCGTCCTCGCTCGCGACGGGGTCGCCGACCGCGACGACACCGTCCACGTCGGCCATCGAGGTCGCGACCTCGCCGGCGGCTGCCTCGGCGTCCGCCGTGTCGAGACCCCCCGCCTTGCTGGTGATCAGCACGTTCTCGGTCGGCGGGTGGTCGAGGCCGGCGCTGTCGAGCAGCGCCTCGGCACGGCCGGACTCGCCGATCCGGTAGTCGGCATCCTTCACCTCGTTGGTCGACACGGTCATCGCGAGGCCGACGGCGACGGCGACCAGCAGGAACCAGGCGCCGATGGCGCGCCACGGGTGGGTGGCGCTCCAGCGCGCGGCCCGGGTGGGGATCGCACTGAGCGGGAATCGGGACATGGGGACTCCTTGGTGGGAGGGATCGGAAGCTGGTTCCAGCGAACCGCCACCGGCGCCGCGGGTCAGGGGTGGAGCGACCCGACCCGTGGTGGTGCCTGCACCCCTGCCACGATCACCCGCGGCACGGGAGGATGGGACCCATGACCCATCCGGTGCCGTACGTCGACGAGCGCGCCGGTCGCTGGGCGGCGACCGGGTACGCCGCGCTCCACGTGCTGCTGTTCGCGCCGGTCGTGGTCGTCTTCGTGCTGGTCAACGTCAGCGCGGTGCTCGTCGTGGTCTGGGTCGGGGTGCTCCTGCTCGCGGGTTTGTTGCCGTTGATGCGCGCCCTGGTCGGCGTCCACAGGTCGACGGCGGGGCGGCTCCTCGGGACGCCGCTCGTCGCGCCGTACCGACCCCTGCCGGGCGGCCTGCTCCGCAACCTCCAGACCCGCGCCGCCGACTCGATGACCTGGCGCGACCTGCTCTGGATGGTGTGGGCGATGACGTTCGGATTCGTCCTCTCGTTGCTGGCGCTCCTGACTTTCCTCGCCGTGGTGACCTGGCCGATCTGGTGGTACGGCGTCGGGCCGCTGATGCGCGCGCGGGCCAGTGTCGACCGGGCGATCCTCACCATCGGTCGCACCGAGCGGCTCGAACAACGGGTTCAGGTGCTGACCGAGTCCCGCGCCGTCGTCGTCGACCATTCGGCCGCCGAGCTGCGCCGGATCGAGCGCGACCTGCACGACGGCCCGCAGGCCCGCCTGGCTGCCGTGTCCCTGAGCCTGGGCCTCGCCGAAGACCTGTTCGAGAGCGACCCCGAGGCGGCCCGCCGTCTGGTGCTCGACGCCAGGTCCAATTCCTCGGCCGTGCTCGGCGAGCTGCGCGACGTCGTCCGCGGGATCCACCCACCGGTGCTGGCCGATCGTGGTCTGACCGGTGCGGTGTCGGCGCTCGCGCTGGACATGGCCGTGCCCGTCGAGCTTGCCCTCGACGTGCCCGGGCGGCTGCCCGCGCCGGTCGAGTCGGCCGTCTACTTCACCGTCGCCGAGTGCCTCGCCAATGCCACCAAGCACGCCGGTGGCGCGCAGACCTGGGTCCGGCTGACGCACTCCGACGGAGTGCTGCGCGGCGAGGTCGGCGACGACGGTCGTGGCGGCGCAGACCCCCGCGCCGGCTCCGGTCTGCAGGGCATCGCCGCGCGCCTGGCTGCCTTCGACGGCACCATGTCCCTGTCGAGCCCGGTCGGTGGCCCGACGGTCGTCAGCTGGGAGGTTCCGTGCGCGTAGTGCTCGCCGAGGACCACGCCCTCCTGCGGGCCGGGCTCACCCAGCTCCTGGAGGCCAAGGGCTTCGAGGTGATCGCCGCCGTCGACAACCTGCCCGAGCTCGAGCGCGCCCTCGCCGATCCGCGCGCCGACGCGGCCGTGGTCGACGTACGGATGCCGCCGACGTTCACCGACGAGGGCCTGCGCGCCGCGATCGCTGCGCGCGCCACACGGCCGGGATTCCCGGTGCTGGTGCTGTCGCAGTACGTCGAACAGCTCTATGCACGCGAGCTGCTGGCGAGCGGTGAGGGCGCGGTGGGTTACCTGCTCAAGGACCGGGTGTCCGACGTCGCCGAGTTCGTCGACGCCGTACGACGGGTGGCGGCCGGGGCGACGGTGCTGGATCCCTCGGTCGTGGCCGCCGTCCTCGAACGCCGCAAGGACTCGCCCATCGAACGGCTCACCGAGCGTGAGCGCGAGGTGCTCGCCCTGATGGCTGAAGGCCGCGCCAACGCGGGCATCGCGGAGTCGCTGGTGGTCACCGAGAAGGCCGTGGCCAAGCACATCAACAGCATCTTCGCGAAGCTCGACCTGCCCGCCGACGCCGACGACCACCGTCGGGTCCGGGCGGTGCTCACCTGGCTCAACGTCTGACCGCGATACTCGCTCCATGAACCCTGTCGACATCGTGGAGCCGCTGCGTTCCCGCTGGAGCCCGAGTGTCTTCGACGCCACCCACGAGCTGACGGACAGCGAGATCACCCGATTGCTCGAGGCCGCCCAGTGGGCGCCGAGCAGCGGCAACCGCCAGCCGTGGCGTTACCTGGTCGCGGTGCGGGGCAACGCAGCCCACGAGGCGCTGGTGCCGCACCTCAGCCGGGGCAACTCCGGGTGGGTCCCACGAGCCTCCGTCGTCTTCATCTCGGTCGCGGTGGTCGACACCGAGGACGACGAGCCCGGCGACCCGACGTACCCCCTCCACGACCTGGGCCAGGCGTCCGCCCACCTCACCCTGCAGGCGAAGGCGATGGGCCTGGATGCCCACCAGTTCGCGGGATTCGACCACGACGCTGTCGGCTCGGCGCTCGGGGTGCCGGCCAACGCCCGCGTCGTCGCCGGCATCGCCGTGGGCGTGCGCGGCAATCCCGCGGAGGTCAGCGAGCGGGACGCCGAGCGCGAGCACCGGGTCCGCTCGCGCCGACCGCTGGTCGAGACGGCGTACGGCGACCGCTGGGGCGCGCCGTGGCCGGGGCTGGCGCCGTCCGGTCCGACCACGGCTGAGGACTCCGCATGACCTCTGAGGTCATCGTCAGGAGACCACCAGCCGGGTGAGAGTCATGGCATGACCACAACCACCGCTCCTCTCGCCACTGCCACTTCGACCACGACGGGCCGCTTCTGGTTCGCCGCCGACTCCGTCGTCTCGGGCGTCAACGGACTCGCCTACCTCGCCCTCGCCGGACCGATCGCCGACCTGCTCGGTGCCGACGCCGCGACGTACCGCTGGCTCGGTCTGTTCATGCTCGGCTACGCCACCGTCGTCGGCCTCTACGCCCGCAGCTCGATGTCGGCGCGCGCCGGCTGGGCGATCGTCCTCGGCAACGCCGTGTGGGTGATCGCCTCGCTCGAGGTCGCCGCCACCGGCATGTTCGGGCTCGATGGTCCGGGCCGCGCCTGGGCGGTCGCTCAGGCGCTCGTCGTCGCCGACCTGGCCCTGATGCAGGCACGGGCATTGCGGGCCCGGTGACACACTTGCGGGCATGACCACTCTTCACGACTTCTCCGCCACCGCGATCGATGGCAAGCCGATCGAGCTGTCGTCGTACGACGGCAAGGTGGTGCTCGTCGTCAACACTGCCTCCAAGTGCGGGTTCACCCCGCAGTTCGAGGGCCTCCAGGGGCTGTTCGACAAGTACGGCGACCGCGGCTTCGCGGTCCTCGGCTTCCCGTGCGACCAGTTCGCCAACCAGGAGCTCGACGACGACGAAGCCATCGCCGGTTTCTGCCAGAAGAACTACGGCGTCACGTTCCCGATGTTCTCGAAGATCGATGTCAACGGCGACGAGACGCACCCGGTCTACCAGTGGCTGAAGTCCCAGAAGGGCGGCCTGATCGGCGGCGGCATCAAGTGGAACTTCACGAAGTTCCTGGTCGGCAAGGACGGGCAGGTCATCGACCGCTACGCGCCGACCACCAAGCCCGAGAAGATCAGCAAGGACATCGAGAAGGCCCTCGCCTGATTCCCGAGTGGGGGTTTCGTTCGCGCGAGTGGGTAGTTCCGTACGACGGAACCACCCACTCGGCTGAACAAACCCCCCACTCGGGCTAGACGCTGACCAGCTCGCGGTCCTCGTCGCCCTTGGTGACGGAGACCGGAGCGGAGTCCCGCTCGAGCGACTCGCCCTCGATGTCGACGTTCGGGAGGATCCGGTCGAGCCAGGCGGGCAGCCACCAGGCCTTCTCGCCGAGCAGGTAGAGCACCGACGGGATCAGCACCATCCGGACGATGAACGCGTCGAAGATGATCGACGCGGCCAGCGCGAAGCCCATCGACTTCACGACGGCGTCGTCCTCGAGGATGAAGCCGGAGAACACCGCGACCATGATCGAGGCGGCCGCGACGACGACCCGGGCACTGTTGCGGAACCCGTCGACGACGGCCTCGTGCATCGGGAGCCCGTGGACGTGGGCCTCGCGCATCCGGGTGACCAGGAAGACCTGGTAGTCCATTGCGAGGCCGAACACGACCCCGATCAGGAACACCGGCATGAAGCTCACGATCGGCTGTCCCTCGAAGATCCCGAACGCACCTTCCTGGAAGATCGCGACCGTTGCGCCGAGCGTGGCCAGCACCGAGAGCAGGAAGCCCAGGGTGGCGGTCAACGGCACCAGGATCGAGCGGAACACCAGCACCAGCAGGATGAACGCCAGCCCGATGACCACCGCGAGGTAGATCGGCAGCGCCCCGTTGAGCCGGTCGGAGACGTCGGTGGTGATCGCGGTCAGACCGGTGACGCCCACGACGGTGTCGGTCTGGTCCTCGATCGCCGACTGGCCGTCGCGCAGTGCCTCGAGCAGGTCGAGCGTGGCGGGGTCGTCCGGGCCCGACGACGGCGTGATGTTGATGATCGCGCCCGTCCCGACGCCGTCCGGCGCACCGTCCTTGAACGGAGCGTTGGTCGCAACGATCGAGGCGTACGCGACGTCGTCCTGCTTCTCCGCCCAGGCCTGCACCTGGTCGAACGCCGCCTGGCGCTCGTCGTCGTTCGCGATGCCGCGGCCGTCCACGACCAGCGTCATCGGTCCCTCGCGTCCGGGACCGAATGCCTCGGACTTCAGGTCGGCGGCCTTGCGCTGCGTGGTGTCGCTCGCCGCGGTGCTGTCGGTCGGGAACGCGAGATACATCTGCGTGATCGGTACGGCGAGTGCGCCGAGCAGGAGGACAGCGCCGAGAGCCCAGGCGACGGGCGCCTTGGCGAGCAGGCGAGCCCAGCGGACCCCGTTGTTGTGGACTCGCCCGTGCTCGTCGCGCTTCGGGGCGTAGTCGCGCACCTTGCCGCGGAATGCCCACGACTTGGAGAGGCCGAGCAGCGCCGGCAAGAGGGTGAGGGCCACCATGACGGCGACGAACACGGTCGCGGCGGCGGCAAGACCCATGGCCGTCAGGAACGGGATGCGTACGACGGCCAGGGCCGACAACGCGATGAGGACGGTCAGTCCTGCGAAGACGACGGCCGACCCTGCGGTGCCGACGGCGATCCCGGCCGCGTGGGCGCGGTCCCCGGTGTGGGAGAGCTCGCTGCGATAGCGGGCGAGGATGAAGAGCGTGTAGTCGATGCCGACCGCGAGGCCGATCATCGTCGCCAGCATCGGGGTGCTGGAGCCGATGTCCATCAGCGCCGTCATCGCGGTGATGCCGGTCATTCCGAGACCGACTCCGAAGATCGCGTTGAGCAGCGGCATGCCGGCGGCGATGAAGGAGCCGAAGGTCAGCAGCAGCACGATGAGGGCGATGCCGATGCCGATCAGCTCGGCCGTCCCGCCCGGCGGCTCCATCGCAGCCGTGCCGGCACCGTTGGCCTCGACGGTCAGGCCGTACTCGTCAGCGGTGTCGGAGAGCAGGTCCTTGAGGTCGTCGATCGAGGTCTTCTCGAGGTCGGAGGGACCTGCGACGTCCCACTCGAAGCCGAGGATCCCGGTCCGCCCGTCGTCGGAGAGCGTGGCCGCTCCGGGCGAGGCGCCTTCCGGGGCGAGGGCGGGCGCGACCAGCTGCGGGTTCTCCGCGGCGGTCTGCGGCAATGTGGGCACCTCGTCGATCAGGTGCTGGATCGCAGCCTGGTACTCCGGCTCGGCGAGAGTGTGGCCCTCGGGCGCGGACACGACGATGCTCACGGGCACCGAGTCGAAAGCGTCCTCTGCTTCGGGGAAGAGCTCCTGCTGGATGTCGGCGGCCTTCTCCGACGGGATGCCGGGGATGGAGAAGGAGTCCACCATCGGCTTGGAGAAGGCGGCGGCGAGGCTGCCGAGGACGACGGCGAGCAGCAGCCAGCCGGCGATGAAGTACGGCCACCGGCGGTATGCGGTGGAGCCGAGGCGGTAGAGCAGGCGGGCCATGGTGAGGTCTCCTGGTTGAGGGTGGTCTGCGGCGGGGGTGGCCCGTGCAGGACGGGGGTGGGGTCAGGCGAGCACGTCGCGGGCGTCACGGACCGCGGCGTCGAAGTGCTCGGCGAACGGTCGGCCGGGTTCGGCCTCCGCTCGCTCGGCAGCGTTGTCGAACAGGGTGACCACGAGTCGGCTCAGCAGCCGGGCGCGATCGGGTGAGAAGTCGTCGCCGTCGCGCTGGCGGACGTGCTCGACGAACTCGGCAGTGACGTCCTCGAAGCGCTGGTGGGCCAGGCCGAGCAGCCGCGGGTCGCCGAGGACGGCGCGCCGGCCGGCGGCGGCCATGTCCTTGTCGCTGGTGTGCTCCTCGATGACGTCGGCCGCCATCGTGAGGACGTCGGACAGCAGGTCGCCCGACGGCCCTCCGGCGACGAACACGGCGACCCGCTCGGGGTCCAGCTCGACGACGGGACCGAGGACGACGTCGGCCTTGCCGTCGAAGTAGTTGAACACCGTGCGGCGGGAGACGTCGGCGGCGGCGGCGAGGTCGTCGATGGTCCAGCTGTCGAAGCCACGGTCGAGGGTCAGCGCAATCGCGCACTGCTGGAGACGCAGCGCGGTCTGGTGCCGCTTCGTCTCCCGGCGATTGCACAGTTGGTTCATGAGTGCATCTTTGCACCAGGACACACTTCAGTGCAACTTTGTGACGACCGTCACGGCTCGGTTTGACCAGACGGACAACGGATACGATCACCGCACCTTCGGCCGCGACGACCCCTCGGCCCCGTCAGGAGCGTTCGTGACCGTCTTCCTCGTGCTCGGCCTCGTCGGCCTGCTCGTCCTGGCGGTGTCGCTGGTGGCCGGCGACATGCTGGAGGGCGCCTTCGACGCACTTGAGGCCGACTGGATCTCGACCGCGGTCGTCGGCGGGTTCATCTCGGCTTTCGGCTTCGGCGGCGCTGCCGCGGACGGAGCAGGACTCCCGTGGCCGGTGGCCGTTGCGATCGGCTCAGGCTCCGGGGTCCTGGTGGCGTGGTTCGCCTGGTGGCTCACCGCGCTGGTCAAGGACGGCCCCAGCGACGGGACCGTTTCGATCGCCGACAGCGTGGGTCAGACCGCACAGGTGATCACGGCCATCCCCGGTGAGGGGTACGGCGTCGTGCGGGTCATCGTCGGCGGCCACACCCTCCAGTTCAACGCCAGCGCCAACCTCCCGATCGAAGCCGGGACGAAGGTCAACGTCACGGGCGTCATCTCCCCGACCGCGGTCAGCGTCACTGCGATCTGGCAATCGGACCGACCAGCCTGACCTCAGCGTCTTCACACCCCCCACCCCCCGAAGTGAAAGTCGACTCCATGAACCCTGCTGTCTGGGTGCCGATCGCCGGCATCGCCGTCCTCCTGGTCCTGCTCGTCCTCCTGGTCACGAGCCGCTACAAGGTGGCCGGGCCCAACCAGGCCTTCATCGTGACCGGCCGCAAGGGCAAGGCCGTGATCAACCCGGAGACGGGTGAGCTGAGCACGGACCTGTCCGGCCAGAAGGTCGTGCTCGGCGGCGGCGTCTTCGTGATCCCGTTCGTGCAGAAGCTCGCCACGATGGACCTGTCCAGCCGCCGGATCTCGGTGCAGATCCGTGGCGCGGTGTCGGGACAGGGCATCAAGCTCAACCTCGACGGCGTCGCCATCGTCAAGGTCGGCGGCAATGCCGACCAGATCCGACTCGGCGCCCAGCGGTTCCTCAGCCAGCAGGGCGACATCGAGACCTTCACCCAGGAGGTGCTGGCCGGTGCTCTCCGCTCGATCGTCGGTGGCCTGACCGTCGAGCAGATCATCCGCGACCGCGCGGCGTTCGCGCAGCGCGTGGCCGATGAGTCCGAGAGTTCGCTGACGGGCCAGGGCCTGATCCTGGACGCCTTCCAGATCCAGGACGTCACCGACGACGGCAGCTACCTTGCCGACCTCGGCCGTCCCGAGGCGGCCAGGGTCAGCCAGGCGGCCCGCATCGCGGAGGCCAACGCGCGTCAGGCGGCCGAGCAGGCGCAGATCGCGGCCGAGCAGGAGATTGCCGTGTCCCAGCGAACGCTCGCCCTCAAGCAGGCCGAGATCAAGGCGGAGACCGACGCCGCGGCTGCCCAGGCAGCAGCGGCAGGCCCGCTCGCCCAGGCCGACCGCGACCAGGCAATCTTCGCGGAGCAGGAGAAGGTGGCGGTCCAGCAGGCGGCACTGACCGAGCGCCAGCTCGAGACCAAGGTGCGCAAGCCGGGCGACGCCGAGCGCTACCGCGTCGAGCAGGAGGCGGAGGCCCGGCGCTCGGCCGACATCGCCGCCGCCGACGCCCGCAAGGTGGCGACCATCGCCGCGGCGCAGGCCAAGGCCGAGGAGACCAAGTTGAGTGGTGAGGCGGAGAAGGCCCGACGGTCCGCGCTCGCCGAGGCCGACGCGATCGAGGGCATCAAGCGAGGCGAGGCCGAGAAGGGCCGTCGTATCGCTGAGGCCGACGCCACCCGCGCCGAGGGCGAGGCCCAGGCTGCCGCCACGCTCGCGGTCGGCCAGGCCGAGGCTGAGGCGATGGACAAGCGTGCCGAGGCGTTCGCCAACTACAACGACGCCGCCGTTCTGCAGATGCTGATCGAGGTCCTGCCGCTGATTGCGAAGGAGGTCGCTGCGCCGATTGCCGCGATCGACCAGCTCACCATCTTGTCGAGCGACGGCGCGGGCGCCCTGCCCCGCCAGGTCACCGACAACGTCACCCAGACCCTGCAGATGCTCAAGACCACGACCGGGCTCGACCTCGAGACCCTCATCCATCGCTCCGTGGAGCGGGCCGCGAGCGGGCTGGGCGGCGTCACTGCGGCCACGCTGACCGGCAAGGACGGGAAGCCGAGCGCCTGACGCACCCACGTGTCCTGGTGTCCTGACCGGCTGTCGTCGGTCAGGACACGTGCGGTGCCACCAGTCCGTTGTCGTAGGCATAGACGATCGCCGCAGGCCGGTCGCGCAGCCCGAGTTTGGTGAAGATCCGCCCGACGTGGCTCTTCACGGTCAGCTCGGAGATGACCAGGTCGCCAGCGATCTCGCCGTTGCTGCGACCGAGCGCGATCCGCCGGAGCACCTCGAGCTCGCGGGCGGTCAGCGGGTCGGCAGCGCCAGCGGCCGGGTGTTCCCGCGCCGGCGCCATGCTCCGGAACCGGTTCAGCACGCGACCTGTCACCGACGGATCGAGCCAGTTCCCACCCTCGGCGACCGTGCGGACGGCGCGGATCAGGTCGTCGGCCGAGGAGTCCTTGAGCAGGAACCCGGCCGCTCCGGCACGCAGTGCGCCGGACAACATCTCGTCGTCGTCGAAGGTCGTCAACACGAGGACGGGTGGGCCGTCGTCACGGGCGACCACCTCGCGCGTGGCGGTGATCCAGTCGACCGTGCGCATCCGCAGGTCCATCACGACGACGTCCACACCGTCGACCAGATCGTCCAGGACACCGGGCACCTCGTTGCCGTCGGCACACTCGGCGACGATCTCGAATCCGTCGCGCCGCCGCAGGATCCGCCGCAGGCCGGACCGCACCAGCTCCTGGTCGTCGACGAGGACCACCCGCACCATCGGCTCCATCAGGAGGAGACCGCCTTCCCGATCGTCCGGCCGCACGGCAGCTCCACCCACGCGTCGCGCCGGGTTCCGCGACCCTCCGGGCCGAGCTGTACGACGACCTCCCACTCCCCGTGCGCGGCGCCGGTGTGCAGCGTCGCGCCGAGCTGGGCCGCCCGCGCCTGCATGCCTGCCAGGCCGGAACCGAGACCGTCGGTGCGGGGGCGACCCGGCGGCAACGGGTTGGTGATCCGGAGCGTGGCCGTGCCGGAGCCGACCACGAAGGACATGGCGGCCACGCCACTGCCGTGGCGGGCGACGTTGGCCAGTGACTCCTGCGCGATCCGGTAGAGACCGAGCCCGACGGCAGCGGTCAGGGTGCTCGGGTCGCCCTGCTCGTCGTACTCGACGCGGAGGCCGGCGGCGGACACCTGTTGCACGAGGGCGCCGATGTCGGAGGCCGTCGGCAGGGCGTTGCGCTCGCTCGCTCCCTCGGCCATCGCGCTCACGGTGCGGCGGATGTCGGCCATGGCACGGCGACCGACCTGTTCGGCGTCGGCGAGGGCGGCGTCGACCTCGGCCACGGCGTTGGCTGTCTCGCTGGGCCCGTCGGCATCGTGGATGTCGCGCAACGCGCGGCGGGCGCCGGTGACCTGGAGCAGCGAGACGCTCAGCGAGTGGGCGACCAGGTCGTGGATCTCGCGGGCGATCCGTTCACGTTCGGCGGTGGTCGCCTGCGACCAGGTGGCTTCGCGCGCCGCACGTTCCGAAGCCAGCGCTCGCATCTGCCACCACAGCATGGCGCCGACGACGAAGCCGAGCAGCACCTCCAGGAGGTACACCCCGTAGCTGTCGAGATCGGCGGTGACCTCGGTCGCGACGATCACTCCGGTCGCGACGACGGCGACTGCGGCACCCGGACGCAGGCCGTCGCGGGCAACGGCCTCCGCGGTGATCAGGGCCAGCAGTGCCGGTGCGAGGTCGATGCCGGAGTTGACGGGGGACGCCATCAGCACGGCCGCCGCCACGATCGTGGCCGCGCTGTCGATCCACCACGGCAGCCAGCCCCCGAAACCGAAGTGCACGACCGGTGAGATGAGCACCAGCAGCACGGTCACCGTCATCGGCTCGACCGGCCACAGGGCGTCGCGCTGCGCGAGCGCGAGGACGACGGCGACGACCTGCCCGACGAAACAGGTCATCGGGACCCACCACGGGTAGAGGATGTCGCGGCGCGCGAGATTGCGCTCGATCCGCTCGCGCACCCAGCGCGGTAGCCACAACATGACCCCAGCCTAGGCACCACGCGCGGGGTCGGCATCGGCCTGCGGGAGGTGGCCGGGCTACTGCCACGGGAGTAGTCCAGATGCCTCCCCTCGACCGATGTCCGCGGCGCCCTGCGTCCGTAGCGTCGGTGCCATCCCCCAGTGACCTCCCGGTCACAGCACCGAAGAGAGGCCGTGAGGACCATGACCTGGACCGAGACCCACCAACGCTGGCACGCGCTGCGCACCATCGAGGCGCAGTTGGCCGCGGCCACGAAGCCCGAGCTCCCCTGGAACGACGAGCTCGCACTGATCTTCGGCGACCGTGCCGGCCTCCTCGCCGCGCTGCGCTACCGGCTGCGCCTCACCGTCAACACCCAGATGGACACGCACCTGCCGGAGGCGGTCCTCGAGGAGCAGCGGGCCCTGCTCGCCGCACGGACCCGCGGGGTCTTGCGGGTGCTGGAGGCCGAGGCCCATGCTGAACCGATGCAGGCCGGCCGGACGTACGACGACGGAAGCTCGTGGGGCCAGGCGCGTGTTGTCGCCTGACACGCCCCGGTCGTTCGTCGCCTGGATGCTCTCCCACGGGATCCAGCGCAAGCTGATCCAGCGTGGTGCCCGTCGCGGTGAGCTGATCAGCCGCCTGGTGATGGACCCCTCGCTCCGCGAGAATCCGTTCCCGGCTTACGAGGAGCTGCGCAGCCGGGGCCCGATCGGCGACAACGGACTGATCCGGGCGAGCGTCGACCACGCGGTCTGCAACGAGGTGCTGCGCAGCGACGCGTTCGGCACTGCCGGCGGACAGGGCGAGCTCCCTGCCCCGCTGCGCTGGCTGCACCACCGGGTCGTCGACCCGGACACCCTGGGTCCGGTCGATCCGCCGTCGATGCTGGCGGTCGACCCACCGCTGCACACGCGCTACCGCAAGCAGGTGGCCCGGGCTTTCACGGCCCGCAAGGTCGGCCGGATGGGCGACCGGGTCGAGTCGGTGGCCGCCGACCTGCTCGACAGGCTGACGCGTGAGCTCGGGACGGACACCGACTTCGACCTGGTCGATCGCTACGCCTCGCTGCTGCCCGTCACGGTGATCGCCGACCTCCTCGGTGTGCCCGAGTCCGATCACGGTCGGTTGCTGGAGCTGGGCAACGAGGCCGCAGTGACGCTGGATCCCGGCCTGTCCTGGCAGCAGTTCAAGCGCGCCGAGGTGGCGCTGCGCGAGATGCACTGCTGGATGCAGGCCCACGTCGACCGCCTCGAGGCGAACCCCGGCGACGACCTGATCAGCCAGTTGACGTTGCTGGGTGACGACGACCGGCTCACGCCCATCGAGTTGCGCCAGGTCGGTCTCCTCGTGCTCGGCGCGGGCTTCGAGACCACCGTCAACCTGATCGCCAACGCGGTGGCGATGCTCGACGCTCACCCGGAGCAGCTGGCCTGGCTGCAGGACAACCCGGACGGCTGGCCCAACGCTGTCGACGAGGTGCTGCGGCACCAGTCACCCGTGCAGGTCACCCTGCGCATCGCTCTGCGCGACGTCGAGGTCGCGGACACGAAGTTCGACAAGGGAGCGGGCATTCTCTGCTACCTCGGCGGCGCCAACCGCGACCCGGCCGTCTTCGACGACCCGTCGGTCTTCGACGTCACGCGCACGAATGCCGACCAGCACGTCGCGTTCTCGGCGGGCGTCCACTACTGCCTCGGCGCCAGCCTGGCCCGGCTCGAGGCAGCGGTCGCCCTGCGTGCGCTCTACGAGACCTTCCCCGACCTGGGCATCAGCGGTGCGCCGCAACGCCGCGAAACCCGCGTCCTGCGCGGGTTCGAGCACCTTCCGGTCACGACCGGGGCGCGCGTGGTCGTCTGAGCGGCCTTTCGACGGCGCCGGGCAGCAGACACGCCTAGGCTTCCGGGGTGTCGAACCTCGAGGCGGGCAAGCCCGGCGTCGTACGCCTGGCCACGGCGGCCCTGGTCGCGCTCGTCGTCGCCCTGGTGGTCGGTGCGTTCTGGTTCACCGGCCGGGGCGCCGACCCGGCATCGCCGGAGACCCTGCCGAAGAACCCGCGGGTCATCGTGATCTCGATGGACGGCCTCGCGTCGTACGCCGTCACGCGGGCGCAGATGCCCGTGCTGACCCGGCTGCGCACCGGGGGAGCGAGCACCCTCAACGCCCGCACCGCGGTGGAGAGGACGGTCACCCTGCCCAACCACACGGGCATGGTCACGGGCCGCAAGATCGATGCGGCCGTGGGCGGCCACGGCGTCACCTGGAATGTCGCCTCAGCGCGCAACGTCCGCGCCGACGTGCCGTCGGTCTTCACGGTCATCCACGCTGCCGGCGGCCAGAGCGCGGTGTTCGTCGGCAAGGGGAAGTTCCGGATGTGGAAGCGTTCCTGGCCGGGCACGATCGACCGGTTCGCGGTCGAGGCCGACCTCCCGGCACTGACCGACGCGGTTCTCGCCGACCTCGGCGCGCAGCGTCGCGACCTCACCTTCTTCCACATCGCAGCGCCCGACGTCGCCGGTCACGCGAGCGGCTGGGACTCGCCGGCGTACGACGCTGCGGTCACCGCGTCCGACCGGGCGCTCGGCAAGGTCGTCAAGGCCGTCGAGTCGGATCCCGACCTGGCGAGGGACACGATCATCGTCGTCACCGCCGACCACGGCGGTCCGCCGGGCCTCAAGGACCACGGTGACGCGACGGCCCTGGTCGACTTCCAGATCCCGTTCGTCGTCTGGGGCCCGGGTGTGGCGGCCCGCGACCTCTACGACATCAATCCCGACTACACCGATCCCGGCGACGCGCAGCCGTCGTACGACGGACCACAGCCGGTCCGCAACGCAGCGGTCGCCAACCTGGTGACGGGGCTGCTGGGCCTCGACCCGGTGCCGGGCAGCCAGATCGACCTACGACAGGACCTCGGAGTCGTCGAGTAGTGACGCCCGTCACTTTACAGATCGTGGGGGGTTGTCAAACGGCTTTACAAGTCCTACCGTCTTGTCAAGCGGCACCACCACGCCGCAATCGCTGAGCCCGGGGAGGGACCCAGCGTGTACCCAGATGGAAGGCAGAGATCGATGGAGACCTCGAGCACCGGGATGAATCCCGAACAGATCGGCAAGACCGTCCCGGACGGTTCCACCGAGAAGTGGAAGGACAAGAAGCGCTACCTCTGGCTGCTCGGCCTGTTGGTGCCTGGCCTCGGCATCACGGCCGTGATCGCGTGGCTCTACACCGACTGGATGTGGCTCCTGCTGACGGGCCCGATCCTGGTCAACGCGCTCATCCCCGTGCTCGACCTGGCCTTCGGCCTGGACCCCGCGAATCCCCCGGACGACGTGATGGAGGAGCTCGAGAACGACAAGTACTACCGCTGGGTGGTCTACGCCTACATCCCGCTGCAGTTCGTCACCCTCTTCGCGGGCTTCGCCCTGATCTCCGGCACCAACCCGATCCTCTGGTTCACCGACCTCGTCGGCGCGACCTCCTGGGTCACCGACAACCTCGGCGCCGACCTGGTGCGCTCGGTCGACATGACCTGGTACGAGAAGCTCTTCCTCGCCGTCTCCATCGCCGGTGTCCAGGGCATCGCCATCAACACGGCCCACGAGCTCGGCCACAAGAAGGAGAACGTCGAGCGCTGGCTCAGCAAGATCGCGCTCGCGCCGACCTTCTACGGCCACTTCTACATCGAGCACAACCGGGGTCACCACGTCCGCGTCGCCACCCCCGAGGACCCCGCGTCCAGCCGCCTCGGTGAGTCGTTCTGGGCCTTCTGGCCGCGCACTGTCACCGGCTCGCTGAAGTCCGGGTGGGAGGTCGAGGCCAAGCGCTACAAGCGCAAGGGCACGCACCCGTTCCACATCGGCAACGACGTGCTCAACGCCTGGGCGATGTCGGTGGTCCTCTTCGGTGCGATGTTCGCGATGTACGGCTTCGGCATCGCTCCCTACCTCCTGGTCACCGCAGTGTTCGGCTTCTCCCTGCTCGAGATCATCAACTACGTCGAGCACTACGGCATGAAGCGACAGAAGGTCGGCGAGAAGCAGCGCTACGAGCGCGTGCTGCCGATGCACAGCTGGAACAGCAACAACATCGTCACCAACCTGTTCCTGTACCACCTGCAGCGCCACAGCGACCACCACGCCAACCCGACGCGTCGCTACCAGACGCTGCGCGACTTCAAGGAGTCGCCGGCCCTGCCGACCGGGTACGCCGGCATGCTCACGCTCGCGCTGTTCCCGCCGCTGTGGCGCATGGTCATGGACAAGCGGGTCGTCGAGCACCTCGACGGCGACGTCACCCTGGCCAACATCCGGCCCGGCAAGGAGGCGAAGTACCTCGCCAAGTTCCCGCCGCCGGACGTGCACGTCCAGCACGAGGACCACTGGCTCCAGAACCACGACGGCGAGATCCTCGCCGCCAAGTGCCCCGGCTGCTCCTACGTCTACGAGGTGGCGGCGGGCGACGAGCACCAGGGCTTCGCGGCCGGCACGGCCTGGGCCGACGTCCCCGAGGACTGGTTCTGTCCTGACTGCGGCGTGCGGGACAAGGCAGACTTCGTCCCCTTCGACCCCGAGAAGATTGAGGCCTGATCCAGATGAAGATCGTCGCTGACCTGACCAAGTGCGAGGGCCTCGGCATGTGCGAGGCCATGGCCAACGACTACTTCATGGTCGACGAGGACGAGGACCGGGTGGAAGTGCTCGACGACTCCCCGCCCGAGGGCGATCGCGCGCACGTCTACGCTGCCGTGCAGGCGTGCCCCGTGCTCGCACTTACCCTGGAAGGCTGATTCCACCGATGTCGATTCTCGCGGGACGTCTCGCGGATCACGACGAGGCTGTCTCCCCGTTCGGGGAGGCGGCCTCGCCGCTTCGTGATCGTCTGATCGATGCCGCGGTCGAGATCATGACGAGCCGCGGCTGGGCGCGGGTCACCATGTCCCGGCTCGCGGACGACGTCGGCGTCAGCCGGCAGACGGTCTACAACGAGATCGGCACCAAGAACGACCTCGCCGAGGCGATGGTCATGCGCGAGCTGGACAGGTTCCTCGCGGGCGTCACCCGGTCCTTCGACGAGAACCCCGGTGACCTGATCAACGCGATCCGGGCCTCCGCGCGCCGGGTCCTCAAGTACGCCAAGAACAACGCGCTGCTGCACGCCGTCGTCTCCGCCACCCATGGCGCCGACACGGAGTTGCTGCCGCTCCTGACCACTCACTCGGAGTACCTCCTCGAGGGAGCCAAGGCCGTCGTCACCGAGCGCGTGGCGTCCTACGAACTCGACCTGCCGGACGGGCGACTCGATGCGAGCATCGACATGGTGGTCCGCCTGGTCCTCAGCCATGTCATGCAACCGTCGGCCGACCCGGCCCGCACGGGTGACGACATCGCGTGGATCGCTGAACGCGTCCTGCGCTGACCGGTATCCTCCCTGTGGGAGGACTACCGGGTCACCGGTGGCAGGGAAGGGACAATGAGTCTTGCGCGAGGACGCGTACCGCTGACGGCTGGGCTGTCGGCGGTTGTCGTCGCGACGCTCCTCGTCGGATGCGGTTCACCGGAGAAGGGCAGCGCCGATGTCGCCGGACCCAGCAAGGCGTCCGCGCCTGCGAGCGAGATTCCCGTCGACGTCGCCGATCCGGCGCACGCCGTCGAGCCGCCCGGGGAGTTCGGGGGCGCGCAGTACGGCGACGACCTGCTCCTGGTGAGCAACAAGTCGATCCCTGACGACGTGCTCAAGCAGATCACCGGCGTGAAGGTCCGCGGCAAGGTCGGCGTCGCCGCTTACGAGCAGCTGTCGGTCGGGCAGTTCTCGGTCGAGAACAAGCTCTTCAACATCGCTGCCGTCGACCCGGCCGGCTATCGGCGCTTCACCGGACAGAAGAGCGCGGAGTTCCAGGAGCAGTGGGACCGCATCGCCGGCGGTGAGGTCGCGGTCGCGCAGCGGCTGCAGAAGGAGTTGCCGGTCGACGGCAAGGGCTACCTCGCGGTCGGGAAGCAGTCGATCCACCTCGGGGCGTACTCACCGGGCGGCGTCGGCACCGTCGACGCGGTGGTCAACGAGAAGTGGGGCGAGGAGCTCGGCCTCCCCGAGGACAACGCGATCCTGATCAACACCGGCATCACCTCGCCGCAGGCGGTCCGCAAGGTCATCGAGAAGAAGTTCGGCGTGAAGACGTTCTCGATCACGGCCCTCGACATCGTCGCCCAGGCCGGGATCGACCTCGACACCTTCCAGAACGTCATCCCGGTCGGTGCCTTCAGTGATGCGGTCGGGGTCTTCCGCTACCGGCCGATCGGTGGCGGCCGGATCGCACCGGACGCGAGCTGGGTGCGCAGCCACATCGTCACCGAGCAGGTGCCGATCCTGGGATCGGTGACCTGCAACAAGTTCATGATGCCCCAGCTCAAGGCGGCCCTCGGCGAGGTGCAGCGCAGCGGCCTGGGCGACAAGATCCACCCCGGTGAGTACGCCGGGTGCTACTACCCGCGCTTCATCGCTGGCTCGACCTCACTCTCGAACCACTCCTTCGGGCTCGCGCTCGACCTCAACGTGCCCGGCAACCAGCGCGGCACGGTCGGGCAGATGGACCGACAGGTCGTGGCGATCTTCAAGCGCTGGGGTTTCGCGTGGGGCGGCGACTGGGCCTTCACCGATCCGATGCACTTCGAGCTCGCTCGGATCGTCAACCCGGGCTAGCGACGGTGGTCGAGGAGGTGGTGCAGCAACCGTCTCGAGACCCCGCAGCGCCCTCAGATCCGGCAGGCGTCGGTCGCGCCGGGCAGCTTGTAGCGGTACTTCGCCACCAGCGCGTAGCCGATCGCCGCGAACGGGCGGACCACGCGCCAGGTGAGCGCCCGGCCCATCCAGCGCCACGGACGTCCGCAGGTCAGCAGTGCCTGGGCGATGGCGTCAGCGCCGCTGGCGGTCACGGCACCCGTCGCGTCCTGCCACTGCACGGCCGCAGACACCTGCTCCTCGGTCAGTCCGAGCGATGCGAGGTCGAGCGCCTGCCACGGGACGATCGCGCAGTCACCGTGGCGTTGCAGCCACTGGGCCGACTGCGTGCAGAAGCCGCAGTCGCCGTCGTAGATGCACGTGCCGCTCATGACGTCAGCGTACGGCGGACCGGTGGGCCAGGCCACGGACCGTGACATGATCACTGTCACGTTCGTGCCATGATCGCCCCATGTCATTCGCACTGGGTCAGGGAACGGGTCCGCTCAAGGGGCTCAAGGTCGTCGAGATCGCCGGCATCGGCCCGAGCCCGCACGCGTGCATGCTCCTCGCGGACCTCGGCGCCGACGTGATCCGCATCGAGCGCCCGGGCGGCCAGATGCTGACCGGCGGATCGCACGACCTGCTCAACCGGGGCCGCCCCAGCGTCGCCCTCGACCTGAAGAACCCCGACGCGATCGCCACGGTGCTCGACCTCGTCGCCGATGCGGACGTCCTCGTGGAGGGCATGCGACCGGGCGTCACCGAGCGCCTCGGCCTCGGGCCGGAGGAGTGCCATGCACGCAATCCGCGCCTGGTCTACGCCCGGATGACCGGCTGGGGCCAGGACGGCACGTGGGCACAGGTCGCCGGCCACGACATGAACTACATCGCCATCACCGGCACCCTGCACGGCCTCGGCCAGACCAAGGACCGGCCGCAGTTCCCGACCAACCTCGTCGGTGACTTCGGCGGCGGGTCGACGTACCTCGTCATCGGCATCCTGTCCGCGCTGTTCGAGGCGAAGGCCTCCGGTCTGGGGCAGGTCGTCGACGCCGCGATCGTCGACGGCACCGCCAGCCTGAACGCCATGACCTCGGCCTTCCTCGCCGGTGGCGGCTTCCAGGAGGAGCGGGGGGCGAACCTGCTCGACGGCGGGGCGCCGTACTACGACATCTACGAGACCTCCGACGGCGGGCACCTGTCCGTCGGCGCCCTGGAGCCGCAGTTCTACGAGGTCCTCATCGACGGGCTCGGGGTGCGCGACACCGCCCCCGACCGCTGGGACCCCACCAAGACCGACGAGCTGCGCAAGCTCTTCACCGCCACCTTCCTCACGAAGACCCGCGACGAGTGGTGCGCGATCTTCGACGGCACCGACGCATGCGTGGCTCCGATCCTGAAGATGAGCGAGGCGCCCGAGCACCCGCACATCAAGGGCCGCGGCGTGTTCGTCGAGCACGAGGGCATCGTCCAGCCGCAGCCCGCGCCGCGCTTCTCCCGCACGCAGGCGACCCTGTCGCACCCGCCCGCCCCCGGCGCCGGCTCACACACCCGCGAGGCCCTGGCCGCGTGGGGGATCGCCGACGTCGACGGGCTGATCGAGAGCGGCGCCGCGATCCAGCTCGACGGCTGAGCACGGGCGGCGTACGCCGCTTGTAACTCAGTGTTCGGTCCTCTAGCAGGGACTCCTGACCAGTCATGACTCCGTGGTGGATGCACGAACACCGAGTTACAAGCACCGCCGACGTGTCGCAGCACACGTCCGCATCTTCGTCGCGAATGCACTGAGGAAGGCGTCGTACCCCTAGGGTGGAGTCACCGATCCGGCCAGTCTTGCCCTGGATCCTGCGCTCCGCCCGCGGATGCGCCCTCTACCTGAGGCACCGCTTCACCGCCCGTCACCAGACAGGCAGCACGGCGAGACGCCCACATCAGGGGGCTGCGCCGAGTTGTTGCGGTCCCCGGAGAGAAACACCCAGTGACTTCGACTTTCGCCGACCTCGGCGTGCCCTCTGACCTGCTCGCCGTCCTGACGGCCGACGGGATCACCATCCCCACCCCGATCCAGGCCGCGACCCTTCCGGACTCGCTCGCCGGTCGCGACATCCTCGGCCGCGGCCGTACGGGCTCCGGCAAGACCTACGCGTTCGGCATCCCGCTCGTCGCGCGCCTCGTCGGCACCAACCGCCGCCCGGCACCGAAGAAGCCGCGGGCCCTCGTGCTCGCGCCGACCCGTGAGCTCGTCTCGCAGATCGCTGCGGCGATCACCCCGCTCGCGAAGACGTCCGGCCTGAGCGTCACCACCGTCTTCGGTGGCGTCGGTCAGGGCCCGCAGGTCAACGCGCTGCGCCAGGGTGTCGACATCGTCATCGCCTGCCCCGGCCGGCTCGAGGACCTGATCCAGCAGCGGGCGTGCGACCTCAGTGACATCCAGGTCACCGTGCTCGACGAGGCCGACCACATGGCCGACCTCGGCTTCCTGCCCGCCGTACGACGCCTGCTGGACCAGACGCCGAAGAACGGCCAGCGGATGCTGTTCTCCGCCACGCTCGACGGCGCGATCAACGTGCTGGTCAAGCGCTTCCTCGCCAACCCGGCCGTCCACGAGGCCGACTCGGCGCAGTCGCCGGTCGCCAAGATGGACCACCACGTGCTGCACATCGAGCGCGAGCAGCGCCTCGCCGTGCTGATCGACCTGGTCAGCGCGCCGGGCCGCACGGTCGTCTTCACCCGCACCAAGCACGGCGCGAAGGGGCTGGCCCGCCAGCTCAACAGCAACGGCGTGCCCGCGGTCGACCTGCACGGCAACCTGAGCCAGGGCGCGCGTACCCGCAACATGGACGCCTTCCACAGCGGCACCGCGACCACCCTGGTGGCCACGGACATCGCCGCACGCGGCATCCACGTCGACGACGTCTCGCTCGTCGTCCACGCCGACCCGCCGGCCGAGCACAAGGCCTACCTGCACCGCTCGGGTCGTACGGCGCGCGCCGGTGCTGCCGGCACCGTGATCACCCTCATGACCAGCGACCAGCGTCGCGACGTCAGCGATCTGACCCGGGCGGCCGGCATCAAGCCGACCACCACCCGGATCGACAACCCCAACCACCCGATGCTCAAGGAGCTCGCTCCCGGCGAGCGCTCGCGTCCCGGTGGCATCGACCTCGGCCCGGCCCCCTCGGCCGGTGGCGGTGGCGGTGGCGGCGGTCGCAACCGTGGCAAGTCCGGCAGCGGCCGTCCGGCCGCGAAGACGGGCACCAAGACGGGCGGCGGCCGCTCCGGCGGCGCCCCGCGTGGCAACGGCGGCGCGTCCGCTGGCGCCAAGTCCGGCCAGTCGGGTCAGTCCGGCAAGGCCGGCCAGTCGGCCGGCGGCAACCGCGGTCGCCGCAGCGGTGGCGGCGGCGCGGCTCGCGGTGGCAGCAGCGCGGGTGGCAGCAGCCACAGCGCGGCGAACTTCAGCGGTCGTCGCTGACGCCCCGTCAGCACAGCGTCAGCACAGCGTCAGCACACCGACACCTGACATCGACTGGCCCGGCTCGTTCCCACGAGTCGGGTCAGTTCGATTTTTCGCGGGGCGCCCGCGCGACGCGGCCGACGGCCGCTTCGTAGGCGGTGACCAGTCCGCCGACCGAGAGCGGCTTGAGCCGCTCCATCACTTCGCGGAAGTGATCGGACTGGGCGGCGTCGTCGTACAACGGAGCGAGCCTGCCGTTGATGACGTCGTAGAGCTCCTTGGCCATCTGCTCGCCGTGCTCCTGGTAGACGGCAGCCGCCGCGACGGCGACATCCCGGGGGAAGCCGAGCTCCAGCAACCGCACGCCGATGGCCAGCTGGTTGCTCGCCACGAGGTACGTCGTGCCGCGCAGCCGGAGCACGCCGAGGGCCTGCAAGGTGGCGACGTCCTCGGCTGAGAGGGATCGTCCGGCGCGAATCTCGAGCTGCTCCCGGTCCATCTCCACGGGGAGGTCCGACTGCCAGGGCGCGAGCATCGTGCGCGCCAGCGAGATGTCCTCGGGGCTGGCGTCCTCAGGGATGCCGGCGACGTAACGCTCGATGGCCGACAGCGTGAAGCCATGGCTCTGCAACTCGAGGACGAGCTCGATGCGGGCGACGTGGATCGCGGAGTAGTAACCCGAGCGACCGCGGCGGATCGGCGGCGGCACCAGGCCTCGTGAGGTGTAGAAACGCAGCGTTCGCACGCTGAGTCCGACCCGGGCGGTGAGCTGGTCGAGGGTCAGCTCAGCAGGCTCCGATGCGGCGTGTGTCACACGCCCGCCCTGACCTTCGCTCTTGACCATGACAGTAATAGTGTCACAATCGTCTGCAGGGACACCCCATTCCAGTACGGCGCGCCCGAACGGCGCCGTACGTCACGCCAAGCAACAAGGACGGTCATGGCAGAAGCATTCGTGTACGACCACATTCGCACTCCGCGAGGACGAGGCAAGGCCAACGGCTCCCTCCACGAGTCCAAGCCGGTCGACCTCGTCGTCGGCCTGCTCGACGCCCTCCAGGAGCGCAACCCCGGTCTGGACCCGAACCGCATCGACGACGTCGTGCTCGGCGTCGTGTCCCCGGTCGGCGACCAGGGCGGCGACATCGCCAAGACCGCCGCGATCGCAGCGGGCCTGCCCGACACCGTCGCCGGCGTGCAGCTCAACCGCTTCTGCGCCTCGGGCCTCGAGGCCGTCAACCAGGCCGCCAGCCGCGTCCGCGGTGGCTTCGAGGACCTGATCATCGCCGGCGGTGTCGAGTCGATGAGCCGTGTCGCCATGGGTTCCGACGGTGGCGCCTGGGCCTCTGACCCGGCCACCGCCTTCAAGGCCGGCTTCGTGCCGCAGGGCATCGGCGCCGACCTGATCGCGACGATCGAGGGCTGGTCGCGTGAGGACGTCGACGCGTACGCCGCCGAGTCGCACCACCGCGCTGCCAAGGCATGGGCCAACGGCTACTACGACAAGCCCGTCGTGCCGGTGAAGGACATCAACGGCCTGGTCCTGCTCGACCGGGACGAGACCGTCCGCCCCGACACCTCCGTCGAGGGCCTGTCCGGACTCAAGGCGAGCTTCGCCCAGCTCGGCGCCGACGCCGGCTTCGACGACGTCGCGCTCGAGAAGTACCACTGGCTCGAGAAGATCGACCACGTCCACCACGCCGGCAACTCGTCGGGCATCGTCGACGGCGCCGCGCTGACCCTGATCGGCAACGAGCAGGTCGGCAAGGACCTCGGCCTGACCCCGCGCGCCAAGATCATCGCGACCGCCGTCTCCGGCGCGGACCCGATCATCATGCTCACCGGTCCTGCCCCGGCAGCCCACAAGGCGCTCGCCAAGGCCGGCCTCGAGGTCGGCGACATCGACCTGTTCGAGATCAACGAGGCCTTCGCGGCCGTCGCGATGCGCTTCATGCGCGACATGGGCATCAGCCACGACATCACCAACGTCAACGGCGGCGCGATCGCGATGGGTCACCCGCTCGGTGCCACCGGCGCGATCATCCTCGGCACCCTGATCGACGAGCTCGAGCGGCGCGACCTGCGCCGCGGCCTCGCGACGCTCTGCGTCGGCGGCGGCATGGGCATCGCCACCATCGTGGAACTGGTCTGAGACCAGCTCACCTCGAACTCTCACGACTCTCAGACTGAAGGAAACACATTGAGCACCGAGACCCAGACCGCGGTCCGCTACGACCGTGACGCCGACGGCATCGTCACCCTGACCCTCGACGACCCGAACGCCAGCGCCAACACGATGAACGAGCTGTACATCACCTCGATGGCCGACGCCGTCGAGCGGCTGTACGCCGAGCAGGACGACATCACCGGCGTCATCGTCGCCTCCGCGAAGAAGACCTTCTTCGCCGGCGGCAACCTCAAGGGCATGGTCACCGCGACCAAGGCCGACGCTGCGGACGTGTTCGGCATGGCCGAGAACGTCAAGAAGGCGCTGCGCCGCCTCGAGCTGTTCCCGAAGCCCGTCGTCGCGGCGATCAACGGCGCCGCACTCGGCGGTGGCTACGAGATCACCCTCGCGACCCAGCACCGGATCCTCGTCAACGACCGCAAGATCAAGGTCGGCCTCCCCGAGGCGACCCTGGGCCTGCTGCCGGGCGGTGGCGGCGTGACCCGCGCCGTGCGCAAGTTCGGCCTGCAGAGCGCGCTCATGGACGTCCTGCTCCAGGGCACCCAGTTCGACCCCGAGACCGCGCTGAAGAAGGGCATCGTCGACGAGCTCGTCGCGACCCAGGACGACTTGATCCCCGCTGCGAAGGCGTGGCTCAAGGCCAACCCCGAAGCGGCCCTCAACCCGTGGGACGCGCCCGGCTACAAGATGCCCGGTGGCACCCCGAAGTCCCCGGCCCTGGCCGGCTTCCTGCCCGCCTTCCCGGCCTTGCTGCGCAAGCAGGTCAAGGGCGCTGACTACCCGGCACCGCGCGCGATCCTGTCGGCGGCTGTCGAGGGTGCGAACGTCGACTTCGACACCGCTTCGCGGATCGAGTCCCGCTACCTGGCGAACCTGATCGTCAACCAGGGCTCGAAGAACATGATCCAGGCGTTCTTCTTCGACCTGCAGGCGATCAACTCCGGTTCGCTGCGTCCGCAGGGCATCGAGACGTGGAAGCCCACCAAGGTCGGCGTCCTCGGCGCGGGCATGATGGGCGCGGGCATCGCGTACGTCTGCGCGAAGGCCGGTCTCGAGGTCGTTCTCAAGGACGTGTCCGCCGAGAACGCCGAGAAGGGCAAGGCCTACTCCGAGGGCATCCTCGACAAGGCGATCTCGCGAGGCCGGTCGACCGAGGAGAAGAAGGCCGAGCTGCTCGGCCGGATCACCGCGACCGCCGACCCGGCCGACCTGACCGGTGTCGACCTGGTCATCGAGGCCGTGTTCGAGGACCCGGCCCTCAAGGCCAAGGTCTTCGCGGAGATCGCGCCGTTCATCAACAAGGACGCGCTGCTCTGCTCCAACACGTCCACCCTGCCGATCACCCAGCTCGCCGAGGGTGTCGACCGTCCGGCCGACTTCATCGGGCTGCACTTCTTCTCCCCCGTGGACAAGATGCCGCTGGTGGAGATCATCACCGGCAAGGAGACCAACGACGTCGCGCTGGCCAAGGCCTACGACGTGGTGCAGCTGATCCGCAAGACGCCGATCGTCGTCAACGACAGCCGCGGCTTCTACACCTCGCGGGTCATCGGCTTCATGGTCAACGAGGGCATGGCGATGCTCGCGGAGGGCGTGGCGCCGTACTCCATCGAGCGCGCCACCACCTCGGCCGGCTACCCGGCTCCCGTGCTGCAGCTCTCCGACGAGCTCAACCTCGAGCTGATGGGCAAGATCGCCAAGGCGACCCGGGAAGGTGAAGAGGCGGCCGGCAACACGTACGTCGAGCACCCGGGCATCGCTGTGGTCCAGAAGATGCTCGACGCGGGTCGTCCCGGACGCCTTCGTGGCGCCGGCTTCTACGACTACGTGGACGGCAAGCGTGGATCGATCTCCTCGGAGCTCGCGACCCTGTTCCCCGTCGCGAAGGAGCAGCCGCCGATCGAGGACATCCGGGACCGGATGCTCTTCGCCGAGGCGCTCGAGACCGCGAAGACCTTCGAGGAGGGCGTCATCACCTCGGCGGCCGCCGCGAACATCGGCTCGATCATGGGCATCGGCTTCCCGCCCAACACCGGTGGTGCCGCCCAGTTCATGACCGGCTACGAGAACAAGACGACCGGCGAGATCGGCCTCAACGCGTTCATCGCGCGGGCCGACGAGCTGGCCGCGAAGTACGGCGAGCGCTTCCAGGCCACCGCCTGGCTGCGCGACCTGGCTGCCTCGGGCGGTTCGTTCCCCGCCTGATCCAACAGAAGCGTCTCGATACGCCTCGCCTGGCGGCTCGGCTACTCGACGAGCAGGTTCGTCGAGTAGCGAGCGCCAGCGAGCGTATCGAGACGCTTTCTGCTTTTCAGACCGCGGCGACCGCCTCGGCCAGGGCGGCGGCCACATCGGCCGCGTCGTTCGGTGAGACGAGGCCGGTGGTGACGCGCACGAACGCTTCGCCGGCGGCACCGGAGACGCCCGCCAGGAACGGGGCACCGCCGGCGGCGCGGATGCCGGCCGCGGAGAGGTGGACCAGAGCGGCTCGTTCGTCGCGCACGGGCAGCCACAGGTTGATGCCGTCGGGTGCGATCACCCGGACCCCGAGCACGGCGAGCTCGGCGACGATGGTGCGCTGGCGTGCGAAGTACTGTCGCCGTGCCTCACCGACCTCGTCCAGCGACTGCGACGAGGTCAGCAGGTCGAGCAGGATCGTCTGCACCATCCGTGAGGTCCAGGCCGGGCCGAGCATGCGGCGGGCGACGACCCGGTCGATGATCGAGGCGGGGCCGGACATGGCGGCGATGCGCAGGTCGGGACCGTGCGACTTGGAGTAGGACCTGATGTGCACGACGTGCTCGGGGAGCCACCTGCCGAGGGTGACGTCGGGCGCGGTGCTGATGCCCGCGGAGTGGTCGTCCTCGACGATCCAGGGCATCGCGTTCGCCGAGCGACGCAGCACCCGCACCAGCTGTTCGGCGCGGGCGGAGTCGATCGCCACACCGGTGGGATTGTGCGCGCGCGGCTGGAGGACCACTGCGGCCGGCCGGGTCCCGAGAGCCGTCCGCAGGGCGTCGGGCCGGATGCCCCGCTCGTCCAGTTCGACGGGCACGATCTCTCCGCCGAGCGCCTCGACGAGGTCGAAGAGCGGCGGGAAGCCGGGTGACTCGAGCACGACGCGGTCGCCGTACCCGACGACCTGCTCGAGGGTCCGGGTGATGCCGTCGGTCGCCCCGTCGACAACGGTGAGCGCCTCCGCGGCGTAGGGCCACGACGCGGTGAGGACGGTGCGCAGCTCCGGGAGCACCGGCTCGTCCTGGTAGGTCAGCGTGCCGGCCCGCTCCGAGACGCGGCGCAGCGCGGGCGCGAGCGAGGGCAGCAGCCGCGGGTCGGGTGTGCCCCGCGACAGGTCGAGGCGCAAGCCGTCAGGTCCCGCGCCGACGAGTTCGCGCTGGCGCGGCGAGAGCCACGGCGTGGGGCTGTCCCTGACGTAGGTCCCGGACCGTCCGCGCGACACCACGGCGCCGGTACGACGCAGCGCCTGCCAGGCCGCGGACACGGTGGCCGGCGACACGCCCAGCTCGGCGGCGACCTCCCGCACGGTCGGGAGCCGGTCGCCCGGCAGCAGCTCCCCGGCGCGGATCGCACGGCTGAACGCGCCCGCGATGCCGGAGGGGGAGCGGTCCTCGAGGGAAGCCAGATCCGGTCCGCGACCCATGGCGGCGACCTCCTCGGCTGACTGGTTTCGCAGGAGAACCTTGACAGAAGGGAAATCTAAGCGAAATGTTCAACCCGAAGGATAACGAATAACCGCCAGCACCGCTTCCCTCACCCCAGCCCCCCATGGAGGTGCACGTTGACCATCGTGCGCGCAGCGATCAGCCAGACGACCTGGACCGGCGACAAGGACTCGATGCTGGACCGTCACGAGCAGTTCGCTCGTGACGCCGCGGCCCAGGGTGCCCAGGTGATGTGCTTCCAGGAGCTCTTCTACGGCCCCTACTTCGGCATCACCCAGGACCAGAAGTACTACCGCTACGCCGAGCCCGCCGACGGCCCGATCGTGCAACGCTTCGCCGCCCTGGCGAAGGAGCTCGGCCAGGTGATGGTCCTCCCGATCTACGAGGAGGAGCAGACCGGCGTCTACTACAACACCACGGTCGTGGTCGACGCCGACGGCACGATCCTCGGCAAGTACCGCAAGAACCACATCCCGCACGTCGAGAAGTTCTGGGAGAAGTTCTACTTCCGCCCCGGCAACCTCGGTTACCCGGTCTTCGAGACGGCTGTCGGCAAGGTCGGCACCTACATCTGTTACGACCGGCACTTCCCCGAGGGCTGGCGTGAGCTCGGTCTGAACGGTGCGCACATCGTCTTCAACCCCAACGCCACCAAGCCCGGGCTCTCGAACCGGCTCTGGGAGGTCGAGGGTCCGTGCGCCGCGGTCGCCAACGGTTACTTCGTCCTGCAGCCCAACCGCGTCGGCCTCGAGGACAACGAGTACGGCGACGAGGCGGTCAACTTCTACGGCACCAGCCAGGTGATCGACCCGCGCGGGAACTTCGTCGGTGCTCTCGGCTCCGGGGACAAGGAGGAGCTCCTGGTCCGCGACCTCGACCTCGACATGGTCCGGCAGATGCGGGACGACTGGCAGTTCTATCGCGATCGTCGACCCGACTCCTACACCGCCATCGCGAGGGCGTGACATGACCATCCTGATCACGGGCGGCACCGTCGTGAACGCCACCGGCACGGTCCTTGCCGACGTGCTCGTGGACGGCGAGAAGATCGTTGCGCTGCTGACGCCGGGCACGACGCCCCTCGGCAGCATCAATGCCGACAAGGTGATCGACGCGACCGGCAAGTACGTCATCCCGGGCGGCATCGACGCGCACACCCACATGCAGCTGCCCTTCGGTGGCACGCAGGCGAGTGACACCTTCGAGACCGGTACGACCGCCGCAGCCTGGGGCGGCACCACCTCGATCATCGACTTCGCGGTCCAGAAGACCGGCGAGCGGGTCGAGGACGGGCTGGCGCACTGGCACGAGCTCGCGGCCGGCAACTGCGCGATCGACTACGGCTTCCACCAGATCATCGGTGGCGTCGACGAGGAGTCGCTCAAGGCGATGGAGAACCTCGTCGACGAGGGGATCACGTCGTACAAGCTCTTCATGGCCTACCCGGGCGTCTTCTACAGCGACGACGCGCAGATCCTGCGGGCGATGCAGAAGGCCCGCGAACTGGGGCTCCTGACGATGATGCACGCCGAGAACGGTCCGGCGATCGACGTCCTGGCCGCGCAGCTGGCGGAGTCCGGGAAGACCGGACCGTACTTCCACGGGATCGCGCGGGCCTGGCAGATGGAGGAGGAGGCCACGCACCGGGCGATCATGCTGAGCGACCTGACCGAGGCGCCCCTCTACATCGTGCACATGAGCGCGAAGCAGGCCGTCGAGCAGGTGGCGTGGGCGCGCGACAAGGGCAAGAACGTCTTCGGTGAGACCTGTCCGCAGTACCTCTACCTCTCGCTCGAGAAGCAGCTGGGCGCGCGCAGCGAGGAGTGGGGCGACTTCGAGGGCGCCAAGTGGGTCTGCTCGACGCCGCTGCGTTCGGAGGAGGAGGGGCACCTCGAGGCGATGTGGCAGGGCCTGCGCACCAACGACCTGCAGATGGTCTCGACCGACCACTGCCCGTTCTGCATGAAGGACCAGAAGGAGCTCGGCAAGGACGACTTCCGGGCGATCCCGAACGGCATCGGCTCGATCGAGCACCGGGTGGACCTGCTCTACCAGGGCGTCGTCGACGGCCGGATCTCCCTGCCGCGCTGGGTTGAGCTGATCTCGACGACGCCTGCGCGGATGTTCGGGCTCTACGGCCGCAAGGGCGTGATCCAGCCGGGTGCCGACGCAGACATCGTCGTCTACGACCCGGCCGGCCACACGTCCATCGGGCTGGGCGAGGGCAGGACGCACCACATGAACATGGACCACTCCGCCTGGGAGGGCTTCGAGATCGACGGCCACGTCGACGTCACGATCTCCCGCGGCA
Organism: Propionibacteriales bacterium; assembly: GCA_026392415.1. Classification (GTDB taxonomy): domain Bacteria; phylum Actinomycetota; class Actinomycetes; order Propionibacteriales; family Nocardioidaceae; genus Nocardioides. Next base: position 34,903 of record JAPLCC010000011.1, on the reverse strand, counting down.
CGGTGCTGATCGAGAACGGCCAGTACCTCGGAACAAAGGGGCACGGCCGGTTCCTCAAGCGCGACCTCACGCAGTACCTCGTGTAGCGCCCGGTGGTCTCGAGACGGTCGCCAGGGCGACCTCCTCGACCTCCGGCTGACGAACCTAGGAGTGAAGATGGACTTTGGAGTGGTGCTGCAGACCAACCCGCCTGCCTGGCGGACGGTCGGCCTGGCCAAGCAGGCCGAGGAGCACGGGTTCGACTACGTGTGGACCTTCGACTCGCACCTGCTCTGGCAGGAGCCCTACGTCATCTACTCGGCGATCCTCGCCGAGACGAAACGGGTGATCGTCGGTCCGATGGTCACCAACCCGGCGACCCGCGACTGGACCGTCACGGCGTCGGTCTTCGCGACGCTCAACGAGATGTACGGCAACCGCACCGTCGTCGGCATGGGCCGCGGTGACTCCGCGGTCCGCGTGCTCAACGGCAAGCCGTGCACCCTCAAGGAGGTCCGCGACGCCACGCACGTCATCCGCGAGCTCGGCAACTGCCGCCCGGTCGAGGTCAACGGCGCCACCCTCCAGTTCCCGTGGGCCCGGACCTCCTCGCTCGAGGTGTGGATCGCGGCGTACGGCCCGCTGGCGTTGAAGACCGCCGGTGAGGTCGGGGACGGATTCATCCTCCAGCTCGGTGACGTCGACGTGACCCGCTGGATGATCGAGCAGGTCAAGACGGCTGCAGCCAACGCTGGCCGCGACCCGGAGTCGCTGACCTTCTGCGTCGCTGCGCCGGCGTACGTGGGTCCGGACACCCCGGAGTCGTGGGAGCACATGCGCTCACAGACCCGCTGGTTCGGCGGCATGGTCGGCAACCACATCGCCGACATCGTCGAGAAGTACGGCGAGGCCGCCGACTTCCCGAAGGTCCTCGTCGACTACATCAAGGGCCGCACCGGCTACGACTACAACACGCACGGCAAGGCCGACAACGACCACGTCGACTTCGTGCCCGACGAGATCGTCGACCGGTTCTGCGTCCTCGGCACACCCGCGCAACACGTGGCGAAGCTCAAGGAGCTCAAGGACATCGGCGTCGACCAGTTCGCCGTCTACCTCCAGCACGACAACAAGGAGGAGACCCTCCGGGTCTACGGCGAATCGATCATGCCGGCGCTGCGCGAGCACGTGACGGCAAAGGCCTAGGGGGCCCGGAACTTGGCTCAGATCTGGATGCGCTTTCGGGGCATCGTCCTCGGCTTCCTCGGGGTCGCCACGGTCGTCGCCGCCTGGGACCTCTACAAGGGGCTCGGGCCCGAGCAGGGCGTCCTGCTCGGCGACACCCGGATCCTGCCGCGCACCACCGACCTGGCGATGCCGCACTCGTGGGAGATGGTGCAGCGCTTCGGTGAGCCGGTCACGTCCCTGTCCGGAGCCCCTGATGCCTTCAACGCCGTCTTCGACGCCAGCATGTTCTCGCTCGGTCTGGCCGCCCGGGGCTGGCTGCTCGGCGTCGTCGTCGGCCTGCTGCTCGCGTTGGTGATGAGCCGGTTCCGCATCGTCGAGTCGGCCCTGCTGCCCTGGGTGGTGCTGAGCCAGACGGTGCCCTTGATCGCGATCGCGCCGCTCGTGCGGCGCTGGGGTTCGGAGATCGAGATCGGCAGCCACCTCTGGACCAGCGAGGACTCGGTGGCCGTGATCGCGGCCTACCTCGCCTTCTTCCCGGTGGCCGTCGGTGCGCTGCGCGGCCTGAAGTCACCTGAAGCGACCCATCTGGACCTGATGCGCTCGTTCGGCATCGGCTGGTGGCGCACCCTGCTCACCCTGCGGATCCCGGCGAGCGTCCCGTACCTCCTGCCCGCCCTTCGACTCGGCGCGGCCAGCGCCGTGATCGGCGCCGTGGTCGCGGAGGTCTCCATCGGGCTCAAGGGTGGCCTGGGCCGGATGGTCATCGACTACGCCGTCGCCGCCAGTGGTGACCCGGCCAAGCCGTGGGCCCCGATCTTCGGGGCCGTCGCCATCGGACTCGTGGCCGCCGGCGCCGTCGGCCTCCTGGGTCTGGTCCTTCGACCGTTCCGACTGACAGGAGTCGCCCCATGAACGATCCGGCGATCCAGGCCCGCGGCGTCCACCGGGTCTTCGGCAAGGGCCGCAAGCAGGTCATCGCGCTGAGCGACGTCGACCTGACCGTTGCCGACGGCGAGTTCGTGTCCCTGATCGGACCGAGCGGCTGCGGCAAGAGCACGCTGCTGCGGCTCGTCGCCGACCTCGATGCCTCGACCTCGGGCGAGATCACCGTGTTCGGCAAGACCGCACGGCAGGCGCGGATCGACCAGGAGTACGGCATCGCGTTCCAGCAGTCCGGTCTCCTGCCCTGGCGCACGGTCGCGGGCAACATCGAACTCCCGCTCAAGCTCCACGGGGTCAACGCCGACGAACGTCGTCGACGGGTGGCCGAGCTGCTCGAGCTCGTCGGGCTGAGCGACTTCGCGAAGAGCCACCCCGACCAGTTGTCGGGGGGCATGCAGCAGCGGGTCGCGATCGCCCGGGCCCTGGCCGAGAGCCCGCGGCTGCTGCTGATGGACGAGCCGTTCGGTGCCCTCGACGAGATCACCCGCGAGCGGATGCAGAACGAACTGGTCCGCATCTGCGCCGAGACCGGAGCCGCGGTGCTCTTCGTGACGCACTCGATCCCCGAGGCGGTGTTCCTGTCCGACCGGGTCGTGGTGATGTCACCGAGGCCCGGCCGGATCACCGGCATCGTCGACGTGCGGGCTGACGGCATGGTCCCGGCCCACGACCGATCCGCCGGCGCGCGGGACGAAGAGGGCTTCTTCCGGGCGGTCGGCGAGGTGCGGAGCCTGCTGCACGGAACGCCGGAGACGGCCGTCACGGCGCGGGGGGTCGACACGAGATGAATCACCCCACGCGATTCTTCGCCTCCCCCGCTACGCTCCTCCGTCGAACAATCGCGCGGGGACCCCGATGACCACCGTCGCCGAGGTCTCGCCCGCCAAGGACACCCGCGCCCGTCTGCCGATCGCGGACGTGCGGTGGAGCACCGTCCTGGCCCCGCTGGTGGTCGGCGTACTCGCGCTCGCGGCCTGGGAGTGGCTGGTCGCCTCGTTCGACATCGAGCCCTTCGTCCTCCCCGCCCCGAGCGCGATCTGGGAGCAGATCACCCTCAACGCCGACAGCATCGTCAGGGGCGCCAGCGTCACGGGTCGCAACGCCCTCATCGGCACCTTGTTCGGAGCGGTGATCGGCGTCGGTGGCGCGATGCTCGCCGGCACGTTCCGCTTCCTGGACCAGATGGCGGCGCCTGTCGTGGCCGCCCTCGCAGTCATCCCGATCGTCGCGCTCGCGCCGGTGCTCTACTCGATGTACGGCGCGGCCGTCGACACCGGCCGGATCATCGTGGCCGGACTGTCGGTGTCCATCCCGGTCTACCTCAACACGTTGCGCGGCCTGCGCCAGGTGCGGGCCGTCCACCGTGATCTGATGACCGCCTACGCCGCCGGGCCGTTCCAGGTCATCCGCAGCGTCACGCTGCCCACCGCGACGCCGTACGTCTTCACCGGGCTGCGGGTCGCGTCGTCGCTCGCCGTCATCGCCGCCCTGATCGCGGAGTACTTCGGCGGGCCGATCGGTGGACTCGGCAAGTCGATCACCTCATCGGCTGCCAGCAGCAACTACCCCCTGGCCTGGGCCTACGTCACCGGCGCCATCGTGCTCGGGCTGCTCTTCTACGTCGTCACCCTGCTCGTCGAGCTGTGGTTCTCCCGCCATCACCGTCCTGCCGCTGGTTGAAGCAGTGCCCCCCGAGTCTCGGAAACCCCTGAGGAAACAGGAGATCCAATGAAAACAACAACACTGAAGCTGGGCGTCGCCGCTGCCGCCCTCGCACTGGTCGCTTCCGGATGTGGGAGCGACGACGGGAAGAACTCCTCCGAGGTCGACGTCGCGGCCAGCAAGGACTGCGCCGAGCGCACCCAGGAAGCGCGGGACGCCGGAGACCTCGACGAGGTCAAGCTCCAGCTCCAGTGGGTCTCGCAGGCCCAGTTCGCGGGGTACTACGCCGCGGTCGCGGAGTGCTACTACGTCGACGAGGGCCTCGACGTGAAGATCATCGAGGGCGGCGTCGACATCGTGCCGCAGGACGTCCTGGCCTCCGGTGACGTGGACTACGCGATCTCGTGGGTGCCGAAGGTGCTCGGCTCGATCGAGCAGGGCGCGAAGATCACCAACGTCGCGCAGATCTTCGAGCGCAGCGCCACCACCCAGATCTCCTTCAAGGACAAGGCCATCACCGAGCCCGCCGACCTGAAGGGCAAGGCCGTCGGCAGTTGGGGTTTCGGCAACGAGTGGGAGCTCTTCGCCGGCATGCAGGAGTCCGGTGTGGGTGTCGGCGACATCAACCTCGTGCAGCAGGCCTTCGACATGAACGCCTTCCTCGCCGGCGACATCGATGCCGCGCAGGCGATGACCTACAACGAGTACGCCCAGGTGCTGGAGACGGTGAACCCGGACACGGGCGAGCTCTTCGTGCCCGAGGACCTCAACGTCATCGACTGGAACGACGTGGGTTCGGCGATGCTCCAGGACGCCATCTGGGCGCAGACCGAGAAGCTCTCCGACGCCGACTACGAGAAGCAGACGGTGGCCTTCATCAAGGCGTCCATCAAGGGCTGGGCATTCGTCCGGGACAACCCCGAGGACGGCGCGCAGATCGTGGCCGAGTCGGGCTCCGAGCTCGGCGCCAGCCACCAGCTCTGGATGACCAACGAGGTCAACAAGCTGCTCTGGCCGTCCACCAACGGCGTCGGCATCATCGACGAGGCCGCGTGGAAGCAGACCGTCGACATCGCCCTGAACACCAAGAACGAGACCGGCGCGACGATCATCACCAAGCAGCCGCCGGCATCGGCCTACACCAACGAGTACGTCGAGCAGGCGCTCGAGCAGCTCGAGGTCGATGACGTCGACACGTCGGGCGCGGACTTCGAGCCGATCGACGTCCAGCTCAAGGAAGGCGGCAAGTAGCCATGTCCCAGGACCGAGACACCCTCACGACGGAGCTCGATCGGGAGCACGTCTTCCACTCGTGGAGTGCACAGGCGGCGTTGGCGCCCCTGGTCGTCGCGGGGGGTCTCGGTTCCCGGGTCTGGGACCACTCCGGCCGGACCTACCTCGACTTCTCCAGCCAGCTGGTCAACGTCAACATCGGCCACCAGCACCCCAAGCTGGTGGCTGCGATCCAGGAGCAGGCCGCCACCCTCGCGACGATCGGGCCGGCGACGGCGAACCTCACCCGGGGTGAGGCTGCCCGGCGGATCGCTGCACGCGCCCCCCACGGCATGAACAAGGTGTTCTGCACCAACGGCGGCGCCGACGCCAACGAGAACGCCATCCGGATGGCGCGGCTGCACACCGGTCGCGACAAGGTCGTGTCGACGTACCGGAGCTATCACGGCAACACCGGCGCGGCGATCGTCTCCACGGGCGACTGGCGCCGGATTCCCAACGAGTACGCCCGCGGCCACGTCCACGTCTTCGGCCCCTACCTCTACCGCTCGGAGTTCTGGGCGTCCACGCCCGAGGAGGAGGGGGAGCGCGCTCTGCAGCACCTGCGCCGCGTGATCGAGTGCGAGGGCGCGGCCAGCGTGGCCGCGATCCTGCTCGAGACGGTCCCCGGCACGGCGGGCGTACTGGTGCCGCCGCCCGGCTACCTCGCCGGCGTCCGGGCGCTCGCCGACGAGCACGGCATCGTGCTGATCCTCGACGAGGTGATGGCCGGGTTCGGCCGGACCGGCGAGTGGTTCGCCTTCGACGTGCACGACGTCGTCCCGGACCTGGTGGTCTTCGCCAAGGGGGTCAACTCCGGTTACGTCCCCGTCGGCGGCGTGGTCCTCAGCGACGCCATCGCGAAGACCTTCGACGACCGGGTCTTCCCGGGCGGACTCACCTACAGCGGGCACCCGCTCGCTGCCGCATCCATCGTGGCCTCGATCGACGCCATGGAGGACGAGGGCATCGTCGACAACGCCAGGAGGATCGGCGCCGAGGTGATCGGCCCCGGCCTCGCCGCGCTCGCCGAGAAGCACCCGGTGATCGGGGAGGTGCGGGGCGCGGGCGTCATGTGGGCGCTCGAGCTGGTCGCCGACCGCAGCACCCGCGCGCCGCTCCCGGCAGCCCTGATGGGCAAGGCGAAGGCCGAGCTGCTCGGCCGTGGGCTGATCCCGTTCATCGCCGACAACCGCATCCATGTCGTCCCGCCCTGTGTCGTGACCGCCGATGAGGTGGCCGAGGCACTGGCGTCGTACGACGCCGTACTCACCCTGCTCGACGAGGAGCTCTGACCCTGATGACTGACACCACGCCCATGCCCGTGCTCGACCACTGGATCGCCGGCGGACCCGACACCGGCGTCTCGCCCCGCACGGGACCGGTCTACGACCCGGCGCTCGGCGAGGTCTCGAAGCATGTCCGCTACGGGAGTGCCGAGGACGTCGCCCACGCCGTGGCGGCGGCGAAGGAGGCCTTCGTGACCTGGGGTGAGGCTTCGATCGCGCGCCGCCAGCAGGTGCTCTTCGGCTTCCGTGAACGGCTCAACGCCCGCAAGGACGAGCTCGCCGCGATCCTCACCTCCGAGCACGGCAAGGTGCTGTCCGACGCTGCGGGCGAGGTGGCCAGGGGTCTCGAGGTCGTCGAGTTCGCCTGCGCCATGCCGCAGCTCGCGAAGGGTGCGTTCTCGCAGAACGTGTCGACCGACGTCGACGTCTACTCCCTCAAGGAGCCACTGGGCGTCGTCGGCATCATCAGCCCGTTCAACTTCCCGGCGATGGTCCCGCTGTGGTTCTTCCCGATCGCGATCGCGACCGGCAACACCGTGGTCCTCAAGCCGAGCGAGAAGGACCCGAGCGTCGCGAACTGGATGGCGGGCCTGCTCAAGGAGGCCGGACTGCCCGACGGCGTCTTCAACATCGTCCACGGCGACAAGGAGGCCGTGGACGCACTCCTCACGCACCCCGACGTCGCCTCGATCTCCTTCGTCGGATCGACGCCGATCGCACGCTACGTCTACGAGACCGCGACGGCGTCGGGCAAACGCGTCCAGGCACTCGGCGGCGCGAAGAACCACATGCTGGTGCTGCCGGACGCCGACCTCGACCTGGTCGCCGACTCCGCGGTCAACGCAGGCTTCGGCTCGGCCGGTGAGCGCTGCATGGCGATCTCGGTGGTGGTCGCAGTCGAGCCGGTCGCCGACGACCTGATCACCCGGATCCGGGACCGGATGGGCAAGCTCGTCATCGGCGACGGCCGCCGCTCCTGCGACATGGGGCCACTGATCACCCGCGAGCACCGCGACAAGGTGGCCGGCTACCTCGACGTCGCCGAGGCCGACGGCGCGACGATCGTGGTGGACGGTCGTGACGTCGACATCGACGGTGCTGCCGAGGGTTTCTGGCTCGGCCCGACGCTGATCGACAAGGTGCCGACGACGTCCTCGGTCTACGTCGACGAGATCTTCGGTCCGGTCCTGTCGGTGGTGCGGGTGGCGTCGTACGCCGACGGGGTGGCGCTGATCAACGCCGGCCCCTACGGCAACGGCACAGCCATCTTCACCAACGACGGGGGCGCTGCCCGCCGGTTCCAGCGGGAGGTCGAGGTCGGCATGGTCGGCATCAACGTCCCGATCCCGGTGCCGGTCGCCTACCACTCGTTCGGGGGCTGGAAGGCCTCGCTCTTCGGTGACGCCAAGGCCTACGGCGCGCAGGGTGTCGAGTTCTTCACGCGCGAGAAGGCGGTCACGTCGCGGTGGCTCGACCCCTCCCACGGCGGACTGAACCTGGGTTTTCCGCAAAACACCTGATGGGGCCACGGCACCGGCCCGAACGGACTACCCGCACAGGACGCTCGGCCTGACTTGGTCCCGGCCTCTGGCGCCGGCGCCGAATCCAGCGAAGAGTGGGGCCCGTGACGGGGAGGGAGTCCCAGTCCGCCATCGAGGTGTCTGGCCTTCGGGTGCAGTTCGGCACGGTAGAGGCGGTCACTGGAGTGGATCTGAGAGTCGAGCCGGGCCAGGCGATGGCGCTGCTCGGGCGCAACGGCGCGGGCAAGTCGACGACGATGCGGGTGCTCGCCGGCGTGGTGCCGCCGACGAGCGGCCGCGCGTTCGTTGGCGGGTACGACGTCCGGGAGTCGACGCTCGATGCCAAGCGCGCTGTCGGCTACTGCCCGGACGTCGGCGGCCTGGTGCCGCGTGCGACGCCGTGGGAGCACCTGCAGCTCAACGCGCGGTTGCGCGGCCTCGAGGGTTGGGAGACGCGCGGGCGTGCGCTGCTCGAGCGTTTCGACCTCGGCGGCGTCGCCCACCGCGTGACTGCGGGCTTCAGCCACGGGATGCAGCGGCGGTTGAGCGTGGTGCTCGCCGCGCTGCACCAGCCCTCGGTGTTGTTGCTCGACGAGCCCTTCGACGGTGTCGACCCGATCGGTGTCGAGGCGACGTTCGAGGTGATCGAGGACGCCCGGGCCCATGGCTCCGGTGTCCTGGTGTCCACCCACCTGCGCGACCTCGCCGTGCAGGTCTGCGGAGAGGTCGCCGTCCTGCGCGGCGGCACCCGGATGGCCACCATCTCGTCCGGCTTCATGGCGGGCGAGGATGGGGCTCGTGCCTACCGCGCCCTCCTCGCCTGACTCGGCCTCGGTCCGCCTGAGCGAGGTCCGTCGCGCGGTCGCGGACCTGCGCCACCTGTTGTGGTTCCGCGCAGCGACCCTGAACCGTCCGCGGGTCGTCGTCATCGCGCTGGCCGTCTTCGGTGCGGTGACGCTGCTGTCTGCGACCGTTCCGGCCTGGATCGACCTTGATCCCGCGGTCCTCGCCCGGGCCACGCGCGCGCTGCCCGCGGCGCTCGCCGCCGTCGCCGCGATCAGCGTCGCGAGTGCGATCGCCGGAGGCGGGGGCCGCGAGCTGCTCGCCCGCGACCCGGCCTCGATCCATCCGATCAGCCCGGTGACCGACCACCTCGGAGCGCTGGTTCTTGCTCCGCTCAACACCGGGTGGCTGCTGCAGACCTGGTTGTTGCTGGGCTTCACGGCGGTCGTGGCCGGGCCGGAGCGGTTGCTCGGCGTACAACTGCTCACGCTGGCCTGGGTGGTGGCCGCGACCGTCCTCGGCCAGGTCGTGGCCTGGGGAGTGGAGTGGGTCCGCCGCGGACCTCGCGGGGCTCGCGTGGTGCGGATCGGCGTCGCCGTCGCGCTCGGCGTGCTCGCCGGTGTCGGGGCGACTCCGGACGTGCGCCAGGTGCTCGTCGCCGGTCCTGCGCGCATCGTGGCCACCGCGATCGAACGCGGCAGTGCCGGGGCCATCGCCCTGATCACGCTCACGCTGCTGGTCGGGGGAGGGGTGCTGGTCGTCCTCGGAGCTCGCCTCGCGACCCTGGCGGCGACCCGGATGCCTCGGGACGAGGGCCGACAGGAGACCCGTGCCCACGCTCCGCGGCCGACCCCTTCCTCTCCTCTCGCGATGATGGTCCGGGTCGACCGGGCCTCGGTGTGGCGCAGCGTCCCGCTGCGTCGCGGCACTCTCCTGCTCGCCATCGCGCCCGGTCTGGTCGCTCTCGCCGGTGGGCTGCGCTGGGAGACCCTGATCCTGCTGCCCGGACTGGTGGCCTCCGGTTGCGTGCTGCTGTTCGGCGTGAACCTGTGGTGCCTCGACGGGCGCGGCATGCTGTGGCGCGAGACGCTGCCGGTCGCGCCCCGGACGGTGCTGGTCGCGCGGGCGTGGGTGCTCGCCGAGGTGCTGTTCGGCGCGGCGCTGATCACGATCGTGCTGGGATCGGTCCGTGCAGGGATGCCGACGCCGGCCGAGGCACTGGCCGTCGTCCTCGCGCTGGTGACGGTCGTCGGCCAAGCCGTTTCGGCCGGCCTGCGCTGGTCCGAGAAGTCGCCGTACGCCGTCGACCTCCGCTCCGCTCGGGCCACCCCGGCGCCGCCACTGACGATGGTCGGCTACTCGCTCCGCCTCGCCCTCACGACCACGTTCACCGGCCTGTACTTCGCCACCCTGGCCGCCCTCGGGCGACCGCTGCCGATGCTTGCCGTGGCCGTGGTGTTGCTCGCGATCTCCGCTTTCCGCATCGTCCGCGCCTCCCGTCGCTGGTCCGATCCCGTACGCCGGTCCGCCGTGGTGGGCGTCGTCGCCGCTTAGTTCCCGCGGTAACGATGAGGGTCGTCCTGCCGCAGGACCCTTGACGCGGAGGATCTTCGCCGGGAGGGTGACGGAGGCGGAACTGTCTTCGCCACGACGGCCCACTCCCAGCCGTCGCACCTCTCGGACCCCGGAGGCACCATGCATGTGCTCGACACGGGCGCTAGCGCCCGTCGACTCCCCTCGATCCTGGTCCTCGCCCTCGCGGCGATGCTCGGGCTCACCGTCGCGCTCGGCGCACCGGCGCTGGCCGATCCCAGCGACCCGGGCCCCGGAGCATCGGACGGCGAGGGCCAGACGGCTGGCAAGGCCGACCTGACGCGCTACAAGGCTGGTCGCTACGTCGTGATGCTGGCGGCGCCGCCCGCCTCCACGGCCGACCAGACCCGGGCCGGCGCCGGGAAGCAGTTCGACGCCAAGGCCAGCGGCGTGGCGTCGTACACGAAGAAGCTGCGTGCCAGCCACGACAAGCTCGGCACCGATCTCGGCTTCGACGTCGAGGCGCACTACACGATCTCGGCCAACGGCTTCGTCGCCGACCTGACCGCCAAGCAGGCCACCGAGCTGGCCACCGACCGGCGGGTGCTGACGGTCCAGAAGGACACGATCGTCTACGGCGACACCTGGAACACCCCGGACTTCCTGGGCCTCACCGGCAAGAAGGGCCTGTGGAAGCAGCTCGGCGGTCAGGACAAGGCAGGCGACGGCATCGTCGTCGGTGTCATCGACAGCGGCATCTGGCCGGAGTCGAAGTCCTTCAAGGGCGCCCGGCTGACCGCCAAGCCGCAGGGCAGGTGGAGCACCAGGATCAGCGGTTCGATCACGTCGATGAAGAAGTCCGACGGCAACCTGTTCCGCGGTGAGTGCGAGACGGGCGAGGAGTTCACCCTCGCCGACTGCAACACGAAGCTGATCTCGGCCCGCTCCTTCGTCGAGGGCTACGGCGAGAGCCGCACCGTCGAGGAGGACTACCTCTCCGCGCGCGACGGCAATGGCCACGGCTCGCACACCGCGTCCACCTCGGCCGGCAACCCGGTCAGGAACGTCTCGACCGAGGGTGTCGACTTCGGCGACATCAGTGGTGTCGCCCCGGCCGCCAAGATCGCCGTCTACAAGGCCTTGTGGGCCACCCCCGACGGTCGCGCGTCCGGTACGACGTCCGACCTCGTCGCCGCGATCGAGCAGGCCGTGACCGACGGTGTCGACGTCCTCAACTACTCGATCTCCGGTCCGACCGACACCGTCCTGGAGGCCGCGGAGATCGCGTTCGAGGGTGCTGCGGAAGCGGGAGTCTTCGTGGCGGCCTCGGCCGGCAACGAGGGTCCGGGAGCATCGACGGTCGCGCACAACAGCCCGTGGGTGACCACGGTCGCGGCGAGCACCCACACGAGCTTCGAGAACACCGTCGTCCTGGGTGACGGCCAGGAGCTCGTCGGTGCGTCGATCAGCAAGACGGCTCTGCCCGCCACCAAGCTCGTCGACGCCGCCGATGTCGGCAACGGCTCGGCCCCGGCCGGCGACACCGCGCTCTGCGCGCCCGACAGCCTCGACCCGACCAAGGTCGCGGGCACGATCGTGGTCTGCCAGCGCGGGGTCTATGACCGGGTGGTCAAGAGCGAGGAGGTCGAGCGCGCAGGTGGCGTGGGCGTCGTCCTCGCCAACATCACCGAGGGCAGCCTGGACGCCGACTTCCACGCGGTGCCGACGATCCACATCTCCGACGTCGACGCCCCGAAGGTCTACGACTACCTCGACGCCGCCGGTGACGGCGCTACGGCGAAGTTCGAGCTCGGCAACCTGTCGGGCACGGTGACGCCCGTGCCCCAGATCGCCGGCTTCTCCTCGCGTGGCCCGGCCGCCTCCGACGACAGCGACCTGCTGAAGCCGGACATCTCCGCGCCCGGCGTCAGCGTCCTGGCCGCCGTCGCCCCGCCGTCCAACCACGGCCGCGACTACGACCTCTACTCCGGTACGTCGATGTCGGCTCCGCACATCGCCGGTCTCGCCGCGCTCATCCAGGGCAAGCACCCGAAGTGGACACCGATGCAGATCAAGTCGGCCATGATGACGACCGCGACCGACCTGAAGACGGCCAGTGGTGGCAAGTCGAAGGACCTGTTCGCGCAGGGCGCCGGACACGTCAACGCCAAGGCCTTCCTCGACCCTGGCCTGTTCGTCCTGTCCGACTGGGAGCAGTGGTACGGCTACATCACCGGCCTCGGCCTCGACACCGGAGTTCCGGCGATCGAGCCGAACGCCGTCAACCTGCCGTCGATGGCCGAGGGCCACGTGATGACCGAGGTGACGTTGAAGCGCACGTTCACCGCGGCCCGCAAGGGCACCTGGAAGGTCAAGGTCGACGTCCCCGGCTTCAAGAGCACCGCGAGCAAGTCGTCGGTGACCGCGAAGAAGGCCGGCCAGGAGACGACGGTGGGCTTCACGTTCGAACGCACCACGGCTCCGCTGAGCCAATGGGCGTTCGGCCACGTGACGCTGACGGGTCCGACCACGGTCCGCCTGCCCGTCGCGCTGCGTCCGGTGTCGGTCAAGGCACCGACGTCGATCGACGGAGCGGGCACCGACGGCTCGACGACCGTGCCGATCACCGGTGGCTTCACCGGCGACCTGCAGGTCTCGACCGCCGGTCTGGTCAAGGGCCAGGTCGCCGAGGGTGCACTGCCCGTCGGCGACTACGCCCTCGAGTGCGTGACGATCGGCGCCGGCAACGACCTCGCCCAGTTCGACCTGATCGCGCCGGACCCGACCAGCGACCTCGACATGTTCGTGTACGCCGCTGGGTCCTGTGACCCGGACTCGATCTTCGCGGTCGCAGGAGAGGTGGCCACGCCGTCCCCGGGCGAGACGTTCTCGCTCGAAGGCGCACCGGCCGGCACCTACATCGTCGAGGTGGATGCCTTCGCCGCCGGTGATCAGGGTGCTCCGGTGCCCTACTCGCTGCGGGTCTACGACCTCGGTGGCACGCCGTCGGTCGGCGACCTCACCGTCGACCCCAACCCGGTACCGGTCACGACCGGTGGCGACACGACGTTCGACGTGTCGTGGACCGGCCTCGACCCGGACGCCCACTACTTCGGACTGCTCGGGTACGACGGCGCACCGAACTCGACGTTCGTCTACGTCGACACGGCAACGCCGTAATCGGTCCCGAGACCAGCAACCTCCTCGACCAGCGACAAGGGTCGGTCCCGCGTGGGACCGGCCCTTCGTCGTGCCCGAGGTGACATTCTGGCGGCATGAGTGTCGACGCACGCGACCACGTGGGCGTCGCCGAGGCGGTCAGCAACGCCCACGTCGCGGCCGAACGCTGGGCGACGACGTCGGTCGCCGAGCGGACCCGGTTGCTCCGCGCCTGGCGAGGCCGTCTGTGGCGCGCCGCCCACGATCTCGCCGGCATGCTCCAGCAGGAGAGCGGGCTCTCGATCGACGAAGCGATGCTCGAGGTGCTCCAGAGCATCGAGCACCTGAAGTGGGTCGAGGCGAATGCCGCCCGGGTGCTGGGTGCCACGACGGAGGGCGCCGGTTTGCTGAGCCCGGAGCTGGCGACCCGCACCAGCCATGCGGCTGAGGGGGTCGTCGCGGTCTTCACCTCGGCGTACGCCCCCTTGTACGGCCCGTCGAGTGCAGTGGTCAACGCGCTGGCCGCGGGCAACGCGGTCATCCTGAAGCCGGCTTCCGGGAACGCGTCCGCGCTGGGTGCCTACGCCGACCTCCTCCTTGCCGACGTGCCGCTGCTCCAGGTGGTGGCGGGCGACGAGACCACGACCGACGCCCTCGCCGCTGCTCCCGTGGACAGGGTCTGTGTGTTCGGATCCGCTGCGGCGGCCGCGCGGATCAGCACCGTGAGCGCAGGCGCCCTGGTGCCGGTCACGGTGGTGCCGGTCGGGCCCCCGGTGACGGTCGTGGCGCCCGACGCCGACCTCCGGGCTGCGGCAGCGAGCGTGGCGCGCGCTGCGGGTCGTGCCGGGACCGGCGCCGTGCCGGAGGTGTACGTCGCGCCGGACGTCAGCGCCGACTTCGACGTGGAGCTGCGGGAGGCGCTCGCACAGGCAGGTCCGACGCCGCTGGGTCTGGGGAGCGGGCTGGCCCGAGCGTTGGGTGTACGGCGTCCGCGCCCGGCGGCCAACGAACTGGTCGCAGGCATCGCCGACGACGATCCGCGGGTGCGGGTGCACGGACAGGCGGAGTTCGGCGACGTGCTCGAGCGCCTTCGCGATCGCCCGTATGCGCAGGTGGCGGTGTTCTCCCGCGGGAAGGGAGCACAGATCGGCGAGGCGCTGCGGGCAGCCCAGGTGAGTGTCAACGTGGTCGCCGGCTCCGTCGCCGGAGCACTGCCGCGTCAGGTGATCGGCGCCCGCGGCTACGGGCCGCTCTCGGGCGATCAGGGGCTGCGCACGTTCGGTCGTGCGGTGTCGCTGACGACCCGGCGCCGACTCGCGATCCCCGTGCCGGGCAATCCGGCCGACCTGTTGCTGGCGACGCCGGCGGGTCGGATCGCCGCCCGCCTGGCGTTCCATCTGCGTCACTCGCTGACCTGACCGGGACTCACGCCTCGACAGCCGAATGCATATCGGGTATACATGCACATACCGAGTATGTAGGCACCCGAGGGAGCACGATGTCCGTCAAGCACGCACTGTTGGCACTGCTGGAGACCGAACCGATGTACGGCTACCAGCTGCGCGCCGAGTTCGAGCAGCGCACGGGGGAGACCTGGCCGCTCAACGTCGGGCAGGTCTACACGACCCTGACCCGTCTCGAGCGTGACGGCTTCGCCGCTGCCGAGGCCGAGAACGCCGAGGGCCACGTGATCTACCGGATCACCACGACGGGGCGCGAGGAGGTCGCGGCGTGGTTCACGACGCCGGTGGCGCGCACCCAGCCGCCACGCGACGAGCTCGCGATCAAGCTCGCGCTGGCCGTGACGGTCCCCGGCGTCGACGTCGGGACGGTGATCCAGCAGCAGCGCAGCGCGACGATGACCGCGCTCCAGGACTACACCCGACTGAAGCGGCGCGCGGTCGGCGTCGACCCGCGGGAGCTGGCCTGGAGCCTGGTGCTCGACTCCCTCGTCTTCGGTGCCGAGGCCGAGATCCGTTGGCTCGACCACTGCGAGGCGCGGCTGCGCCGGGCTGCCCGCGAGCAGGCCTCCGGCGGGGGCACCCCGGCCACGGCCGCGCCGCCCGTCGCCGACGAGAGGACGTCGCGATGACCGACGACTACGACCACGCGCGCAGCATCGCGATCGCCGAGCGCCGCTGGCTCGTCGATGCCCGGGCCCGGCTCCGCAGCACCCGGACGACCCGCGTCGTCCGGGTCACCCGGCTGCCCGCGCCCGCTGTGACCGAGCCGAACGAGGGATCGCGATGAATGCCCTGCTGCAGCTCACCGACGTCACCCGCGTCCACGGCGACGGGGCCGGCCAGGTCCATGCGCTGCGCGGGATCACCTTCGCCGCCCACGCCGGCGAGCTCGTCGCAGTGATGGGACCGTCGGGCTCCGGCAAGTCGACACTGCTGACGATCGCGGGCGGACTCGACCTGCCCACGGCGGGCACCGTCTCGGTCGAGGGCACCGACCTCGGCCGACTCGACCTCCAGGGCCGTGCCCGGATGCGTCGTACGTCGATCGGCTACGTCTTCCAGGGCTTCAACCTGATCCCCGCACTCACCGCCGCCGAGAACGTCGCACTCCCGCGTGAGCTGGACGGCGTCAGCACCCGGACCGCTCGCCAGGAGGCCCGCACGGCGTTGGCGGACGTCGGCATCGCCGACCTCGCCGACAGGTTCCCCGACGACATGTCCGGCGGCCAGCAGCAGCGGGTCGCCATTGCGCGTGCCATGGTCGGCGAGCGTCGGCTGATCCTCGCCGACGAACCCACCGGCGCCCTCGACACCGAGACGGGCGAGGAGATCCTGCAGCTGCTGCGCGCCCGGTGCGACGCCGGTGCGGCCGGCGTCCTGGTCACCCACGAGGCGCGGCACGCGGCGTGGGCCGATCGCGTCGTGTTCGTGCGCGACGGCGTGGTCGTCGACGAGACCGGCACCGACCGGGTCGACGTACTGACGGAGCACGCTGCGCGATGAGCCAGAACCTGTCCACCAGCGGCGGCTGGCGGGTCGCGCTGAGGCTCGCCCGTCGAGAGGCGTTGCGCCGCAAGGGCCAGACCGCCCTGATGCTGGTGCTGATCTGCCTGCCCGTGCTGGCCGTGACGGCCGCATCCATCGTGTGGCGCACCCAGGACGTGTCCGGGGCGGAGAGCGTCGAGCGCCGGATGGGAACGGCCGATGCCCTGGTCGAGACCAGCGGTCTCGATGCCGTGGCGCAGGCCTTCGACCCCGAGGGGTCCTACACCAGCATCGGCGACACGATCGACGAGGACGCGATCCTCGATGCCGACGACCTCGACGCGGTGCTCGCCGTCATCGGTCCGGACCGGCCGGTGACCACCCTGGTCGACGAAGCCCTCACCTTCCGGACCGACCGCGGCTTCGCGGACCTCCAGGCGATCGCGACCGACCTGGCGAACCCGATCACCGACGGACTGATGAAACCGGTCAGCGGCCAGTACCCGCCCGGCCCGGGTGAGGTCGTCGTCAACCAGGCCCTCGTCGATCGCGGACCAGGCATCGGTGACACGCTGACGGTGATCCGCAAGACCCCCGACGGCGAGCAGGAGCTCGAGCTGGAGATCGTCGGTGTCGCGGAGCACGCCGCGAACCGTGGTCTCCCGTACGCCGCCGCGCTGCCCGGTGCATTCGGCAAGGGCTACGACGACGCCATCGGCCGCTGGCTGGTGGGCGGCGGGCGGGTGAGTTGGGACGACGTCCGCGCGCTCAACGAGATCGGCGTCCTGGCCACCTCGCGCCAGGTGCTCACGGATCCGCCTCCGGAATCAGAGCTGGACCCGGTCGCGGTCCTGAACGAGCCGGCGATCGACGACGTCACCCTCACGGTGCTGGCGTTGGTCGTGGCGATGGTCCTGATGGAGGTGGTCCTGCTCGCTGGCCCGGCGTTCGCCGTACGGGCGAAGTCGCAGGCGCACGCGCTCGCCCTCGTGGCGGCGGCCGGCGGCACGCCACGTCAGTCGCGGCGGACCGTGCTCGCCTCCGGCGTCCTCATCGGCGCCGTGGGCGGCGTCCTGGGCGTCGCGCTCGGGCTCGTCACCGGAGCTGCCGCGGTCCCGATCGCCCAACGCTTCAACAGCACGACGTTCGGACCGTTCGAGGTGCCGTGGTTGCTGCTGCTCGTGGTCGCCGGATTCGGGTTCGTCTCCGCCGTGCTGGCGGCGCTGGTCCCCGCCTTCTCGGCCTCGCGCCAAAACGTCGTGGCCGTCCTGGCCGGGCGCCGCGGCGAGGGCCGGCCATCGGTCCGCTCGCCGATCGCGGGCCTGGTCCTGATCGGCCTCGGCATCACCGGCGCGCTCCTCGGCGTCGGCGGCGGATCCAACGGCCTCGCCCCGGGCCTGATCGGTGGCTCGGCGATCGTCTCCGTCCTGGGCATGATCCTGTTCGTCCCTGTCGCGGTCAGCCTGGTCTCGCGCCTGGCGGCCCGTCTCCCGCTCGCGCTTCGTTTCGCGGCCCGCGACGCCGCCCGGCACCGGACCCGGACCGTCCCCGCCGTCGCGGCGGTCGGCGCCACGGTCGCGGGCGTGGTCGCCCTCGGCATCGCGATCAGCAGTCAGCAGGCCGCCGACGAGGAGCGCTACCAGGCCCAGCTCCCGCCCGGCTACGCAGCCGTGGCGCTCGACTCGACCCTCGATCGCAAGGCCATCGACGACGTCCTCTCCGAGAACCTCTCCGGCACGACGATCACGTCGGTCATGGGTGTGCAGGCGAACCTCGACGGCGACTGGCTCGAGACGACCTACCGCGCCGACGACCAGGACATCCAGAACAGCACCTGGGGCACGCTCGGCACCCGCGAGCTCGTCGGCACCGAGGTGCCGGAGTTCGTCGGGCTCAGCGCCGAGGAGCGCCGCCGTGCCGACGACGTCCTTGCACAGGGCGGCGCCGTGCTGCTGCGCGGGGCCGACGACAGCGACCGATCCGGGCCGGTGCAGGTCGACGGGGTCACCGTCACGGTCAACCGCTACCCGGAGGACGGCGGGGAACCGCAGGTCGAGGTCGAGCAGGACGTGGCGGCGACCATGGTCGAGGTGTCCGGATTGGCTCCCGCGGTGGCGGTGCTCCCGCCCACCCTGGCCAAGCAGCTCGGGCTGCCCGTCTCGGAGACCGCCCTGCTGATCCATCCGACGATCACAGGTGAGCAGCAGAAGGACATCGAGGAGAGCTTCGCCGCCCTCTCGGAGCCGGTCTACTCGTTCTACGTCGAGCGCGGCTTCCAGCCGGACGCCGCCGTCCGGATCATCCAGTTCGTGCTCGCCGCGCTCGGTGGCATCCTGATGCTCGGCGGCACGCTGACTGCGACGTTCCTGGCCCTGTCCGACGCCCGGCCCGACCTGGCGACGATGTCCGCGGTCGGGGCCCGGCCCCGCACGCGACGGTCGGTCGCGGCGTCGTACGCCCTGGTGGTGGGTGCGGTCGGCGCGATCCTCGGCGCCCCCATCGGCTTCATCCCGGGCGTTGCGGTGAGCCAGCCGCTGACCCGGCACTACTTCACCGGAGACACCAGTCTCGACGTGCCGTGGCTGCTGATCGTCTCCGTGGTGGTGGGCCTCCCGCTGCTCACCGCTGCCGCCGTCGGGGTGTGTGCCCGCGGGCGGTTGCCGTTGACGGCGCGGGTCGACTGAGCGGTAGCACGTGGTAGCACGTAGTGCTACCGTGTTCGTATGAGCGTCGACCCCGAGATCAGCCAGCGCGACCTGCGGCTGCGCTCGAAGGAGATCATGGACGCCGTCGAGGGCGGGACGTCGTTCACCGTCACTCGCGGTGGCCAGCAGATCGGCGAGCTGATCCCGCTGCGCTCGCGCCGGGCGTTCGTCAGCCGTGCCGACTTCGTCTTCGGCTCTCGAACGGCACCTGATGTCGACCTGGGAGTGTTCCGTGCCGACCAGGACGCCCTCTACGACGAGAGCATCGATCCCTATGCCGACTGAGGTGCGCGGCTTGATCGACACGAACATCGTCATCCTGCGTCACCGGATCGAACCGGCCGAGTTGCCTGACGAGATGGCCATCAGTGCCGTGACCCTGGCTGAGCTCTCGGCCGGTGTCCATCTGGTTCGGGAGACCGGGCCGGGTGCCGGAGTGGAACGTGCCCGTCGCACTGCGATCCTGCAGCGCGCCGAGCACGAGTTCGACCCGTTGCCCTTCGACGCCGAGGCGGCGCGGGTGTTCGGCCGCATCAATGCTGCCGTCGTCGCCATGGGGCTCACGCCCCGGCGACGGGTGGCCGACCTGATGATCGCGTCGGTGGCGGCATCCAACGGCCTGCCGCTCTACACGACCAACCCGGACGACTTCGCCGGGCTCGAAGGCATCACCACGGTCGTGGTGGTGCGACCACATGGTCCAGCGGGGTCGACCGGGAACTAACAATCAGGGTTGACTGTTTGTTGGTTGCGGGCCATGCTGTGCGGGTGACCGTGACCCGCGTGCCGCAGGAGGAGCGCACCCGCGCCATGCGGCAGCGGCTGATGGAGGCCACCGTCGAGCTCCTCGTCGAGAAGGGCTTCAGCGGCACGACGACCACGCTGGTCTCCGAGCGAGCGGGCGTCAGCCGCGGGGCGCAGCTGCACCACTTCCCCACGAAGAACGACCTGGTCGTCGCCGCGGTCAGCCACCTGACCGATATCCGCGGCCAGGAGCTCGCCGCCGCGGCGGCGCAACTGCCCCGCGGCAAGAACCGCACCCGCGCCGTGGTCGACATGCTCGGCGACCACTTCGCGTCCCCCGTGTTCACCGCCGCCCTCGAGCTCTGGGTGGCGGCGCGCACCGACGCTGCCCTGCTCGAAGCCGTCGGTCCGCTCGAGGAGCGGGTCGGTCGTGAGACGCACCGGTTGACCGTGCAGCTGCTCGATGTCGACGAGGCGTCTCCCCGCGTGCGCGAGCTCGTGCAGGCGACCCTCGACCTGGTCCGTGGCCTGGGCCTGGCCAACACGCTCGGTGACGACGCCCGCCGTCGTCGCCGGATCCTCACCGAATGGGCACGCACGCTCGACGACGCCCTCCTGAAGGAGACGCAATGACTGTCCTTGACGGCGTGATCGCCGACCTCACCGCAGAAGGTGACCAGCTGCGTGCCGCGGTCGCCGACCTCGGCGGCGACGGCTGGACCACGCTCACCCCGGCCGAGGGCTGGACGGTGGCCACCACGATCGGCCACCTGCTCTGGACCGACGAAGTGGCGGTGCTGGCCGCCGGCGCGTTGACCGAGGAGGGCAAGCAGGCGTGGGACGCCGTCGTGCTCAAGGCGATCGAGGACCCCACCGGGTTCGTCGACAAGGGAGCACTCGAGCTCGGCGACCTCCCGACCCCCGATCTGCTGACGCGCTGGGACGCCGGCCGGGTCGCCCTCCCCGAAGCGCTGCGGGCCTACCCAGAGGGGTTCAAGATGCCGTGGTTCGGACCGCCGATGTCGCCGACCTCGATGGCGACGGCGCGGTTCATGGAGACGTGGGCACACGCGCTCGACGTGTACGACGCCCTGGGCGTGATGCCCGACGTCACCGACCGGATCCGCCACGTGGCCCACATCGGCGTGCGCACCCGCAACTTCTCCTTCGCCAACAACGAGCTCGCGGCCCCGGCCGAGGAGTTCCGCGTCGAGCTCACCGCGCCGAGCGGCGAGGTCTGGACCTGGGGACCGGAGGACGCGACGCAAAGGGTGAGCGGGTCGGCGTACGACTTCTGCCAGCTGGTCACCCAGCGCATCCACCGCGACGACACCGATCTGGTCGCCGTCGGCGCCGACGCCGAGAAGTGGCTGACCATCGCGCAGGCCTTCGCCGGCCCTGCCGGCGGCGGAAGGGACCCGAAGTGACCGGAGCGCTCCGCATCGCCAACTGTTCCGGTTTCTACGGCGACCGACTCTCCGCGCTGCGCGAGCAGCTGGAGGGGGGCGAGGTCGACGTCATCACCGGCGACTACCTCGCCGAGCTGACCATGCTGATCCTCGGCATGGACACCCTCCGCGACGCCGACCTCGGCTATGCCCGCACCTTCGTCCGCCAGCTCGAGGACACCCTCGGCACCGCGCTCGAGCGGGGCGTGAAGATCGTCAGCAACGCCGGCGGACTCAACCCGGCCGGCCTGGCCACGAAGATCCGCGAGCTCGCCGACCGGCTCGGTCTCGACGCCAAGGTCGCCCACGTCGAGGGCGACGACCTGCGCTCCGCCCACCTCTTCGACGGGGCGCTGACCGCGAACGCCTACCTCGGCGCCTTCGGGATCGCCTCCGCCCTCAGCGCCGGCGCCGACGTCGTCGTCACCGGGCGGGTCACCGATGCCTCCGTCGTGGTGGGGCCCGCGATCGCCCATCACGGCTGGAAGCCGACCGACTACGACGCCCTCGCCGGCGCGGTCGTCGCCGGCCACGTCATCGAGTGCGGCACCCAGGCCACCGGCGGCAACTTCTCCGGTTTCGTCGACCTGTTCCGTGCAGGCGCCCCGATGAACAGGCCGCTCGGCTTCCCGATCGCCGAGATCGCCGCCGACGGCAGCAGTGTGATCACGAAGCACGACGGCACCGGTGGGGCAGTCACCATCGACACGGTCACTGCCCAGCTGCTCTACGAGATCCAGACGACGCGCTACCTCAACCCCGACGTCACCACGCGGCTCGACTCGATCCAGCTCAGCCAGCAGGGCCCGGACCGGGTCCTGATCAGCGGTGTCAGTGGCACCGCGCCGTCGGAGAAGCTCAAGGTCGCCGTCAACACCCTCGGTGGCTACCGCAACCAGGTCGAGTTCGTGCTGACCGGACTCGACATCGACGCCAAGGCCGCGTGGCTGCGCGACCAGCTCGATGGCCAGTTCACCGCGGAGTCGATCACCTGGACCCAGACGCCCGCCCGCAGTGGCGACGCCGACACCGAAGAAGGTGCCTCGGTCCTGCTCCGCTGCACCGGCAAGGATCCCGAGGCGGGACCGCTCGGCAAGGCGTTCACCGGCCCCGCGGTCGAGGTCGCGCTGGCGTCGTATCCCGGCTTCACGATGACGACCCCGCCGCAGAAGCCGTCACCGTTCGGCATCTACCGGCCCGAGTACGTCGATCGGTCGGCCGTGCAGCACACGGTGGTCCACGCCGACGGGAGCCGCGAGGTCATCGCCGACCCGACGGAGTTCGTGGAGCACGTCGCCCCCGAGGAGCTGGACCCGATGCTGGGCCTGCGCCCGTCGCCGTACCCTGCACCGACCGACACGATGACCCGCCGGATGCCGCTCGGGACCTTCGTCCATGCGCGCTCCGGCGACAAGGGCGGCAACGCCAACCTCGGCCTGTGGGTCAAGAACGACGGCTCGCCGAAGTACACCGAGCGCGTGCAGTGGCTGGCCAAGATGTTCAACCCGCGCAAGGTGCGCGAGCTCGTGCCCGAAGCGAAGGACCTCGACATCGAGGTCTTCGTGCTGCCCAATCTCGGAGCGGTCAACGTCGTGATCCACGGCCTTCTCGGCGACGGTGTCGCCGCGTCCACCCGGTTCGACCCACAGGCCAAGGGCCTCGGTGAGTGGGTCCGCAGCCGGATCGTCCACATCCAACAGGACCTGGTGTAACCATGCGATGGAACGAGGAGCGCCTGGCGCTCAAGGAGTCGGCGACGGAGTTCGCGCGCCGCGAGATCATCCCGAGCCTGCAGGAGTGGGAGGACGCCGGCGAGTTGCCGCGCAGCCTGACCCAGGCCGCCGCCAAGGCCGGCATGCTCGGTGTCGGCTATCCCGAGGCAGCCGGGGGTGACGGCGGCGACCTGCTCGACGCCTGCGCCCTGCAGGAGGGCCTGATGGAGGCCGGCGCATCGGGCGGGTTGATGGCCTCGCTCTACACGCACGGCATCTCCGTGCCGCACATCATCGCCCACGGCTCGCAGGAGCTGATCGACCGCTACGTGCGGCCGACGCTCGCCGGCGACCTGATCGGGTCCCTCGGCATCACCGAGCCGGGCGGCGGGTCCGACGTCGCCGGCATCACGACGAAGGCTGTGCGCGACGGCGATGACTACGTCATCAACGGGGCCAAGACCTTCATCACCTCCGCTGTCCGTGGCGACTTCGTGGTCACCGCGTGCCGCACCGGCGGGCCCGGCCACGCCGGCATCTCGCTGATCGTCGTCGACAAGGGCACGCCCGGCTTCACCGTCCAGCGCTCCCTGAAGAAGATGGGCTGGCACTGTTCCGACACCGCCGAGCTGTCGTACGCCGACGTGCGGGTCCCCGTCACGAACCTCGTCGGCGAGGAGAACCAGGGCTTCTACTACATCGCCGAGCAGTTCGTCGTGGAGCGGATCTTCCTCGCCCTGATGGGCTACGGCCACGCCAAGCGCTGCCTCGACCTCGCTGCGCAGTACTGCCGCGACCGGGAGACGTTCGGCAAGCCGCTGATCAGCAACCAGGTCGTGCGCGCCAAGCTCGTCGAGATGCACCGCCAGGTGGAGGTCGCGCGCACCTACACGCTCGACGTCGCTGCCCGGCACATCGCGGGGGAGCAGGTGATCGCCGAGGCGTGCCTGGCCAAGCAGACCGCCGTCGACACCGCCGTCGACGTGAGCAACGAGGCGGTGCAGCTGTTCGGCGGCGCCGGCTACATGCATGGCACCGAGGTCGAGCGGCACTACCGCGACGCCCGGTTGCTGCCCATCGGTGGTGGTGCCACGGAGGTCCTGACCGACCTGGCCGCCAAGCTCCTCGGATACACCCGCTGATGGGCCTCCTCAAGCCGCTCGGCGGCGAAGTCTCCGTGACCATGGCCGCGCCGCCCGAGAAGGTGTGGGCGCTGGTCAGCGACGTGACGCGGATCGGCGAGTTCTCACCCGAGACCTTCGAAGCCGCCTGGACCCATGGCGCCACCGGTCCCGCGGCGGGTGCGCGGTTCAAGGGACACGTGAAGCGCAATGGTGTCGGACCGACGTACTGGACGCCCTGCACGGTCACCAAGGCCGTGGAGCCGGGTGCCGACGGTTCGGGGGTCTTCGAGTTCGCGGTCGGGCTCGACAAGAACCCGATCAACACGTGGGGCTACCGCCTCGAGGCGGACGGCGCCGGCACCCGCGTGACCGAGTACTTCCGGTTGACGCCGGCCTGGTACATCCGCGGCTACTGGCTGGCACTCGGTCGGCTGCGAGCACGGACCAATGAGCGCGGGATGCGCACCACTCTCGAGAGGATGAAGAAGGTGGTCGAGTCATGACCGCAACGAACGACTCGTTGGTCGAGGAGGTTGCGCAGCAACCGTCTCGAGACCGCAGGGCCTCCATGGAGGCCAAGATCGCGGACCTGCACACCGAGCAGACCAAGGCGGTGGACGCCGGCGGCAAGTACATCGCCCGCCACCACGCACGCGGCAAGCTCACCGCCCGCGAGCGGATCGAGCTGCTCGTCGACGAAGGTTCGGCGTTCCTCGAACTGATGCCGCTGGCCGGTTGGGGCAGCGACTTCGCGGTCGGCGCCTCGATGGTGACCGGCATCGGCGTCGTCGAGGGCGTCGAGTGCATGATCATCGCCAACGACCCGACGGTGAAGGGCGGCGCGCTCAACCCCTGGTCGTTGAAGAAGTCGTTCCGTGCGGCGGAGATCGCCGAGCAGAACTTCCTGCCGTCGATCAACCTCACCGAGTCCGGCGGCGCGGACCTGCCCACGCAGAAGGACATCTTCATCCCCGGTGGCCGCGGGTTCCGCAACCTCACCCGGTCCTCGGCGCGCAAGCAGCCCACGATCTCGGTGGTGTTCGGCAACTCCACCGCAGGCGGCGCCTACGTCCCCGGCATGAGCGACTACGTGATCATGGTCAAGGAGCAGGCGAAGGTGTTCCTCGCCGGCCCGCCACTGGTCAAGATGGCCACCGGCGAGGAGTCCGACGACGAGAGCCTCGGCGGCGCCGAGATGCACTCGCGGATCTCCGGGTCCTCCGACTTCCTCGCGCTCGACGAGTACGACGCCATCCGGCTCGCGCGGCGTACGGTCGCCCGGCTCAACTGGCGCAAGGGCGGCGACGCCCCGACGACGCCGTACTCCGAGCCCGACCTCGACCCCGAGGACCTGTTCGACCTGATCCCCACCGACCTCAAGGAGCCCTTCGACCCGCGCGAGGCGATCCTGCGGATCGTCGACGGCACGGACGCGACCAACGAGATCGCGTTCGACGAGTTCAAGCCGCTCTACGGCTCGTCGCTCTGTGTCGGCTGGGCGCGGCTGCACGGCCACGAGATCGGCATCATCGCCAACGCCCGCGGCGTGCTGATGAGCGAGGAGGCCCAGAAGGCCACCCAGTTCATCCAGCTGGTGAACCAGAAGGACACGCCGCTCCTCTTCCTGCACAACACCACCGGCTACATGGTCGGCAAGGAGTACGAGCAGGGCGGCATCATCAAGCACGGCGCGATGATGATCAACGCGGTCTCCAACTCCACGGTCCCGCACCTGACGGTGATCATGGGGGCGTCGTACGGCGCTGGGAACTACGGCATGAACGGGCGCGCCTACGACCCGCGCTTCCTCTTCACCTGGCCGTCCGCGAAGTCGTCGGTCATGGGTCCGGCGCAGCTCGCCGGCGTCCTGGAGATCGTCGCCCGCGAGTCCGCGGAGAAGAAGGGCGAGGTCTTCGACGCCGAGGGCTTCGTCCCGATCAAGCAGATGGTCGAGGCGCAGATCGAGGAGCAGTCCCTGCCCTACGTCCTGTCCGGAATGGTCTACGACGACGGCGTCATCGACCCGCGGGACACCCGCACCGTCCTGGGCATCTGCCTGTCCGTCATCGACAACCAGCCGATCGAGGGCGCCATGAACTTCGGCGTCTTCCGGATGTGATCAAGCGAGCAGCGGGATGCGAGGAACGAGCATGCCGCGTCGCGAGACGAGGTTGAGCAAGCCCTGCGACCGAGGGACGAGGTCGCACGGGGCGCGTCGAAACCCACCAGCCAAACGCAGAGGACTTCTCAGATGATCACCAGACTGCTCGTCGCCAACCGCGGCGAGATCGCGCGCCGGGTGTTCCGCACCTGTCGCGACCTCGGCATCGAGACCGTCGCCGTCCACTCGGACGCCGACGCAGGCATGCCTTTCGTGCTGGACGCCGATGTCGCCGTACGGCTGCCGGGGAACTCGCCGGGGGAGACCTACCTGCGCGGTGACCTCGTGATCGAGGCGGCTCGCAAGGCGAGCGCCGACGCGATCCACCCCGGCTACGGCTTCCTGTCGGAGAACGCCGCGTTCGCCCGCCAGGTCAGCGAAGCCGGACTGACATGGGTCGGCCCGGACCCCTCCTCCATCGAACAGATGGGCTCGAAGATCGAGTCCAAGAAGCTGATGGAGGCGGCCGGCGTCCCGGTGCTCGGCAACTTCACTCCTGACACGGCGACCGACGGCGACCTTCCCTTGCTGGTCAAGGCGTCGGCGGGCGGTGGTGGCCGCGGCATGCGGATCGTCCGCTCCCTCGACGCCCTCGCCGGCGAGATCGAGAGGGCGTCGTCCGAGGCGGAGTCCGCGTTCGGTGACGGCACAGTCTTCGTCGAGCCGTACGTCGAAAGCGGGCGGCACATCGAGGTGCAGGTGCTCGGCACCGCAGAGGGCTGCCTCGTCTTCGGGGAGCGCGACTGCTCGGTGCAGCGTCGCCACCAGAAGGTGATCGAGGAGGCGCCGGCCCCGGGCCTGCCCGACCCGACCCGCGAGGCACTGCACGCAGCGGCGAAGGCCGCTGCCGAGGCGATCGACTACCGCGGTGCCGGCACGGTCGAGTTCCTCTACGACCCGGCCAAGGACCGCTTCTACTTCCTGGAGATGAACACCCGCCTCCAGGTCGAGCACCCGGTGACCGAGGCGGTGTACGGCGTCGACCTGGTCGCGTTGCAGATCGCCGTCGCCGAGGGGCATTCGTTGGTCGAGGAGGTTGCGCAGCAATCGTCTCGAGACCCCGCCGGTCACGCCGTCGAGGTCCGCCTCTACGCCGAGGACCCGGCGCACGACTACCAGCCGCAGAGCGGCCGGATCACGCGTTTCGAGATCCCGGGCGTCGTGTCGGAGTTCGAGGGACCAGCGGCGTACGGCGTCCGGCTCGACTCGGGCGTCGGCTCGGGCGACGAGATCGGCACGTTCTACGACGCGATGATCGCCAAGGTGATCGTGCACGCGCCGACCCGCGAGCAGGCCCTGCGGCAGCTCGCCGGTGCGCTGGCGAAGGCCCAGCTCCACGGCCTGGTCACCAACCGCGACCTGTTGGTCAACCTGCTCCGTGACCCGGTCTTCGTCGACGCGCAGATGCACACGACCTGGCTCGACGGGGCCGACCTCGCAGCCCTCGCTGCGACCCCCGGTGGCGAGGACGCCGTGCCCGTCTCCGCGTTCGCTGCAGCCGTGGCGCTCGCCGAGCAGGCGCGCCTGGGTCGCGCCGTGCAGTCACGGATCCCGGCCGGTTTCCGCAACGTCGTGGCGGCTCCGCAGACGACCACGTTCCTGCGCGGCGACGACGAGGTCGTCGCGCGCTGGTTCGGTGGCCGATCGTTCACGTCTGTCGATGTGCAGGGAGCTGTCGTGACTGCTGCGGGCCCCGACGCGGTGACGATCGAGATCGACGGCATCGCCCGCACGTTAACGGTGTACGTCGACGGCGATCGTGTCGACGTGGAGTCGTCGCTGGGCCACGTCGGGTTCCGCAGGAAGCCGCGGTTCGTGGACCCATCGAGCCAGGTGGCCGAAGGGTCGCTGCTCGCGCCCATGCCGGGAAGCGTGATCGCCGTCAGCGCAGCGGTCGGGGACGTCGTACAGCAGGGCCAGGCCATTCTCGTGATGGAGGCCATGAAGATGCAGCACACCATCGCGGCGCCGTACGACGGCACCGTCACCGAGCTGTCGGCGAGTGCCGGCCAGCAGGTCGAGGCGGGCGCCGTGCTCGCCGTCGTGGAACCTACGGATTCAGTTGAAGGAGCAGACGCATGAGCGCCACGGAGACCATGTTCAGCGAGCCCGATGAGCGCGTCGCCCTGCGCGAGGCGGTCAAGAAGCTGGCCAGCAAGTACGGCCACGAGTTCGTCGCCAAGCAGGCCGCTGAGGGCGGCAAGATGACCGAGATGTGGCTCGAGATGGGCCGCAACGGCTTCCTCGGCGTCAACATCCCCGAGGAGCACGGCGGCGGGGGCGGCGGCATGTCCGACCTGGCTGCGGTCCTCGAAGAGGCCTCCGCGACGGGCGCACCGTTGCTGATGATGGTGGTGTCCCCGGCGATCTGTGGCTCGATCATCAGCCGCTGCGGAACCGAGGAGCAGAAGCACAAGTGGCTGCCCTCCATCGCCGACGGCACCTTGCTGATGGCCTTCGGCATCACCGAGGCCGACGCCGGCTCCAACTCGCACAAGATCACCACGACCGCGCAGCGTGACGGTGACGGTTGGGTGCTCAGG
The DNA here is from genome assembly GCA_026392415.1 of Propionibacteriales bacterium. Taxonomy (GTDB): domain Bacteria; phylum Actinomycetota; class Actinomycetes; order Propionibacteriales; family Nocardioidaceae; genus Nocardioides. The sequence goes on along the minus strand of JAPLCC010000011.1, from coordinate 6,191 downwards.
GGCCAGAAGACCTTCATCTCGGGCGTCGACGAGGCTGACTCGGTGCTCATCGTGGCCCGCACCGAGGACGCCAAGACGGGCAAGCTGAAGCCCGCCCTGTTCGTCGTACCGACCGACGCGGAGGGCTTCACCCGACAGGTGATCCCGATGGGATGGTCCGCGCCGGAGAAGCAGTTCACGCTGTTCCTCGACAACGTGCGGGTCCCGGCCGATGCCCTTGTCGGTGACGAGGACGGCGGCCTGTGGCAGTTGTTCGCCGGGCTCAACCCCGAGCGGATCATGGGGGCGGCCCTGTCCAACGGCATGGCGCGCTACGCGCTGGAGAAGGCTGTGGCCTACGCCAAGGACCGCTCGGTCTGGAAGGACCAGCCGATCGGCTCGCACCAAGGCATCGCGCACCCGCTGGCCAAGGTGAAGATCGAGCTCGAGCAGTCCCGCCTCCTGCAGCAGAAGGCGGCTGCGCTGTACGACGCCGGCGACGACTTCGCGGCGGGCGAGTACGCCAACATGGCCAAGTACGCCGGCGGCGAGATCGCGTGCAACGCGGCTGACGTCGCGGTCCACACGCACGGCGGCAACGGCCTCACCGTCGAGTACGGCCTGGCCAACATGCTCGTCGCCGCCCGCCTCGGCCGGATCGCCCCCGTGTCGCGCGAGATGATCCTGAACTTCGTGGCCATGCACTCGCTGGGACTCCCCAAGAGCTACTGAGTCCTGACCTGCGACAGCCCGGTTCCCTGTGGGAGCCGGGCTGTTCCCTTTTGGTCGCTCGAGCGTTACGCGAAGAAATTTCACCTTTGTGCGTAATGACTTCGCATTCGCGTACGTCACTCTAATCAGTTCGACGCATGCGAATGCGGCTGGTGCTCCCCCCGCCCCCCAACCTCACGCCCCCCACGTGCCCAGGCAACGCCATCGCTGCGTCACTCCTGCGGTGCTGCCCGAATCGCTCCGCACAGGGGACCTGCGCGCGATGAGCGGAAGGCTGTGGTGCGGATGGATCGGGACGTGTATCCAGCGGATCCGGTGTGGCCTGCGGGCCGATTGAGTGCTTCCAGGAGCGGATCAGAACTCCGCGAGACAGTTGGTGCTGGCCAGCGGTGCGATGTCGAAGGTGACCTGCGCGCCGGGGAACTCCCGTTGCCATTCGGCATCCTCGGCTGCCGCCGCCGCGAGGGCGTGGTAGCGGGTCGCGAAGGGTCCGAAGTAGCGGTCGATGGCGCCCCGGGCAATGACGACGTGGGGTCCGTCGGCGTCCGCGGCATCGCTGTCGCGGAGGAACCGGCTCAAGAGGTCGCCCATCTCAGCCGCGTCCACCGGTGGGCGTCGGAAGGGGAGCACAGTCGCTTCCCGTTCGACGGCGGCCCGGTCGGAGCCGGCATTGTCACGGCTGGTGTCGCGCACGGTCCCGGACATGTGCGCCTCACTTCCCTCGTGGTCTCGGCGATTCCCGGGGGTGCGCGGCGTCGCGCACCCGTTGGGGTTCCACTGGGGCCACTCACCGTCGTGGGCGACGACCCGAGGCGGACGTCGGCTGCTTCGCGGCCCCATCAGGAAAGACGTCGAGCCCGGCCCCCTCATTACGGCGAAACGAATCGCGCTGCGACGAGGCGGGTGGACCTTGTTGCACGCTGAGGGGCCTGGCCCCGAGCCCCAGTCTGCAGCCGAGCAGGAGGCCGCCTACGACGAAGAGGTGGCTGCCCTCTTCGGACGCTTCATGCCCATGATGCTCGCCTACGCCCGGCACCTGGGCGCGGGCAACGAGGCGGAGGACATTGCCCTTGAGGCCTTCGGGCGAGTGTGGCGGACGCGGCTCAAGGATGGGCACAGCGGTGTCCCGCCCGGGTCCTACTTCCGGACCGCCGTGCGCAACGGACTGATCGATCGGATCCGGATGCGCCGCCCCGAGGACGTGCTCGACGAGACGTCGCGCCAGGTGAAGGACATCGAGTTCGACGACCAGGTCATCGACCAGCACCTCATCCGTGAGGCCTTCAAGGCCCTGAGCTCGCGTGATCGCGAGGTGCTGTGGTGGTCGGTGGTCGTGGGCCTGCCGTTGGCGGAGGTGGCGACCAAGCTGGGATTCCTGACCACGGGGGCCACCTCTGTCCTGGCGCACCGTGCCCGCAAGCGGCTGCTCCGTCACTACCTCAGCCTCGGCGGCGCCAGCGAGGAGTAGTCGGCACAACGGTGTAATAACCGGCCGGCCGATCCGTCTTCTACAGCGACAACTGTCTCCTGCGGTGCAGGCGGCAGATCTGGTTCGAGGATCGATTGGGGCAGCGGAACATGGCTGGCAAGCATCGGGCAATGGCGATCGACAAGCTGGGACGACCCGCAAGGATCGCCCTGGCACTGATCGTCGTCGCGTTGGGTCTCGCCGCCGTGCCGGCGACCGTTTTGACCCTCGCTCCTTCGGCGGACGCCTACCAGCGGCCGACCTCGGGCACCGGGTCGACGCTGACCTACCCCTCGGGTGTGACCGTCACCTCCGGCGTCTCCGGGCCGGGCAACAAGCTCGCCGGGGCCTCCAGCACTGCCTTCGGTGCCCCCAGCTATGGCTACGTGGCGTCCGACTACACGCCCGCTCCGCCGGCCAGCAGTGCCGGGTTCACCACGGTCGTCCCGACGCAGCCGGTCACGGCGAGCTGTCCGGCGTACGGGCTGTGCCCCGACCTCGGCACCTTCACCTTCACCTTCTCGCGTCCGGTGCGCAATCCGCGGATGCACATCAACGAGATCGGTGGAGTCTGGGTCCAGGGCACCTCGACGAACACGACGTCCACCCGGCTGACCCTGACCACCCCGGGCGTGACCATGGCCGTTGCCGACGGCCGCAATCTCCGGATCTCCGGCGGCGACACGATCGAGACCGTCAACAAGACGTACTTCCTCAACTGCGAGACCAACAGCACGCCTTCCCCCGGGTGCGGGACCGTGGCCTTCACGGGTGTGGTGTCGTCGCTGACGTTCGATGTCTCGTCCTTCACCGCCCTTCGCTCCGGGCCGTCGGTCGACGCGCATGCACCGGACGCCTTCCCGGTGACGTTCACGTTCGACGAGGACTTCGGCGACGCCCCCGCCTCCTACGACCAGGGAGATGCGGCCCGGGCCGCGGTGTCGGACCTGACCATGGGACCGGCCCTCTCGAACGACAACGTGACTGTCGGCAACGCGACGGTCAGCCCGCATGCCGGAGCGACGGCGTTGGCCGACACCTTCGACGATGCCGTCCCCCTGTCTTCCCTGAGCGCCAACGCGACCACCTATTCAGCGACCGTCGCCGTCAACGGAGCCAGCTCTGCGGGCCGCGCCTGTGGCTGGGTCGACTTCGACCAGGACGGCATCTTCGACAACCCGTCGGAGCGTGCCTGTTCGGACTTCGCCGCCGGGGCCACGTCGGCCACGTTGACGTGGACAGGGCTCAGCGGGATCGCACGCGGCAACACCTATGCGCGGTTCCGGGTCGGCTACAACGCCGCACAGACCGAGTCGCCGATCGGCGCCTCCGATTCCGGTGAGGTGGAGGACTACCCCCTGACCGTTGCCGGGCCGCCGATCAGCTGCCTGACGCCGAACATCTACGGCGTCGACCAGAACCCGAACGGTGCCGGCGACCGGGTGCTGTGGAACATCGACTACCAGACGGGTCAGATGGTGTCGGTCGCCACGATCCCTGCGGCCAACAACCCGGCGTACCCCTCGCTCAACGGTCTGGCCGTCGACTCGGCGAACAACTACGCCTACATGGTCACTCAGGCGAACAACCAGACGACCGCCACGGTGGTCCGGGTCAACACCGTCACCGGTGCCATCTCCAACTACCCCCGGCCCGCGTCCCATGCCGATTTCCCGACGCCCAGTGGCGGGATGGTGATGGGCGCCTTCGATGCGACCACCGGCATCTACTACATGGGGCTGGTCTCCTCCGGGGTGCTCTCCGTCTACGGTTTCGACACCGCCACCAACGCCTGGATGCCCGGCCGGATCGCACGGATCTCCCTTGCCAGCGGCACCAACGGTGACTTCGCGTTCGACGGCCAGGGCCGTCTCTACGTGATCAGTGCGGGCATCCTCCTCGTGCTCAACGACCCGTTGCCGAGCGCGGGGACAACCACGCCTCCGCTGGCCGCGACGACGACGATTGCCACCCCCTCCGGCGGGGTGACCGGCGCCATGGCGTTCGGCAGCGACGGCTACATCTACGTCAGCGTCATCGTCGACGGCGTCCGGACCCTGCAGCAGCTGCACCCGGCGTCCGGCGACGTGGTCGACGCCCTGGCGCTCACGCCGACGACGAACACCATCGGTGACTTCGCTTCCTGCGCCTTGCCCGCGACGATCACCGTCAGGAAGAACCTTCCCGGTGGACGCATCCTTTCCAGCGATCAGTTCAGGGTCGAGGTGACGGGCGGCGGCCTGTCGAGCGGAAACAGCGGGACGACTGCCGGTAACGAGACAGGCGTGCAGGACCAGACCGCGGGGGAGGTCGCTGGTCCGGTCCTGGGCCTTGTCGGCCCGACGTACACGATCACGGAGACTGGTGTTGCGGGGACGGACCTCAGCGACTACACGTCATCGTGGGAATGTCGCGATCGGCTGCAGGGCAACGCGGTCGTCGCGAGCGGCAGCGGCTCATCGGGTTCCTTCGTTCTCTCGCCCGTGGGTGCCGACGGTTCGGACGTGGTGTGCACGTTCACCAACGAACCCATCCTGCCGGGCATCAGCTTGTCGAAGGATGCGGACCGGACCGAGCTGGTCGTCGGCGACACGATCACCTACACCTTCACCGGCACGAACACCGGCAACGGTCCGCTGGACGACGTGACGGTGAGCGAGACTGCCTTCAGCGGCTCGGGGTCGATGTCACCGATCACCTGCATCCCTGCCCAGGGCAGCACCCTTGCGGTGGCCGCGACGATCTCGTGCACAGCGACCTATGTCGTTTCCCAGGCCGATGTCGATGCAGGTCAGCTCACGAACACCGCCGAGATCGTCGGTACGGCGAGCAACGGTGACGAAGTCACGGACTCCGACGACGCCTCGGTGCCGCCGATCCAGGAGCCGGCGATCTCGCTGGTGAAGGACGTCGCGGAGACCGAGGTCGTTGCCGGCGGCACGTTGCACTACACGTTCACGGCGACGAACACGGGCAACGTTTCGCTGTCGAACGTGTCGATCAGTGAGGACGCGTTCACGGGTTCGGGTGCGATGTCGGCCCTGTCCTGCACCCCCTCGCAACCGGTGACGTTGGCACCGGACGCAGTCCTGTCCTGCACCGCCACCTATGTCGCGTCGCAGGCCGACGTGGATGCCGGCGGCCTCGACAACGTCGCGTCCGTCACCGGCACGCCTCCCACCGGTGGTCCGGTGACCGACACCGACAACGTGTCCGTCCCGGCGACGCCGGCCCCGGGCCTGGACCTCGTGAAGCGGGTCGACTCGGTTGATGACGTGAACGGCAATGGTCTGACTGATGCTGGCGATGAGATCTACTACGTCTTCGATGTCGAGAACACCGGCAACGTGACCATGGATCCGGTCGTCGTGGACGACCCGGTGCTCGATGGTCTGGGCATCACGATCACTTGTGACCCTTCGGCGCTGGCACCTGGTGAGTCGGTGACGTGTGAGGCTGACGCCCCGTATGTGATCACGGCAGCTGATGTGGATGCTGGGGGTGTCACGAACGTCGCGACCGCGACCGGCACCCCGCCGACGGGTCCGCCGACCACGACCCCACCGTCGACCACGACGACCCCGACGGACCAGACGCCGGATATCAGCTTGGTCAAGGACGTCGCGGAAACGGAGCTCGTTGCTGGCGGCACGTTGCACTACACGTTCACCGCGACGAACACGGGCAACGTTTCGTTGTCGAACGTGTCGATCAGTGAGGACGCGTTCACGGGTTCGGGTGCGATGTCTGCCCTGTCCTGCACCCCGTCGCAGCCGGCCACGCTGGCGCCTGCGGCTCAGATTGTGTGCACCGCGACGTACGCGGTCACGCAGGCTGATGTCGATGCTGGGGTGGTCGACAACACCGCGTCCGCAACCGGTACGCCGCCGACGGGGCCGCCGGTGACCGACACCGACGACGCGACGGTTCCTTCGACCCCGGCCCCGGGTTTGACCTTGGTCAAGCGGGTGGACTCGGTTGATGACGTGAACGGCAATGGTCTGACTGATGC
>JAPLCC010000035.1 GCA_026392415.1 Propionibacteriales bacterium | reverse complement strand
GATCTCGGGCTGGTAGCCCGCCTCGGTGAGGGTCTCGAAGCCGGCCTGGACCAGGTGCGAGACGCCGCCGCAGAGGACGGCCTGCTCACCGAACAGGTCGGTCTCGGTCTCCTCGGTGAAGGTGGTCTTGATGACGCCGGCGCGGGTGCCGCCGATGCCCTTGGCGTAGGACTTCGCGAGCTCCCAGGCGGTGCCCGAGGCGTCCTGCTCGACGGCGATGATGTCCGGGATGCCGCGACCGGCGACATACTCGCGACGCACGGTGTGGCCGGGGGCCTTCGGGGCGACGAGGATGACGTCCACGCCGGCCGGGGGCTTGATGTAACCGAAGCGGATGTTGAAGCCGTGACCGAAGACGAGGGTGTCGCCCTCGGCGATGTGCGGCTCGATCGACTCGGCGTAGATGTGGCGCTGGAACTGGTCGGGCGCGAGGACGACGATTACGTCGGCCTCCTCGACCGCGTCGGCGACCGAGAGGACGCGCAGGCCCTGCTCCTCGGCCTTGGCGCGGCTCTTCGAGCCGTCCTTCAGGCCGACGCGGACGTCGACGCCCGAGTCGCGAAGGTTGAGCGCGTGGGCATGGCCCTGGCTGCCGTAACCGATGACCGCGACGTGCTTGCCCTGGATCAGGGACAGGTCGGCGTCGTCGTCGTAGAAAATCTCAGCCACTGGGGGCTCTCCTTGTTTTCCTTGTGGGTGGGGTTGTCAGGCGTTGGCCGCGGGCGGAACCGGTACGGCGACCGGCTTGCCACGCTCGGAGATCGACCGCGAGCCGCGGCTGATGGCCACCATGCCGGACTGCACGAGCTCGCGAATCCCGAAGGGTTCGAGCACGCGCAACAGGTCTGCGATCTTGTCGGAGTTGCCGACGACCTGCATCGTGATCGCGTCCGAAGCGACGTCGATCACCTTGGCCTTGAACAGCTGGGTGATGTCGAGGACCTCGCCACGGTTGTCCGCCGTGGCTCCGACCTTGACCATCACCAGCTCACGAGTGACCGAGGACGCCGCGTCGAGCTCGACGATCTTGATCACCTCGACCAGCTTGTTGAGTTGCTTGGTGACCTGCTCGAGCGGCGACTCGTCGACGTTCACGACGATCGTCATCCGCGAGATCTCGGCATGCTCGGTCGGGCCGACCGCAAGCGACTCGATGTTGAAGCCGCGACGGCTGAAGAGCGCGGAGATCCGGGCGAGGACGCCCGGCTTGTTCTCGACCAGGACCGAGAGGGTGTGCTGGGCGGTCATCAGACATCGTCCTCGTCGAACTGGGGCGCGAGGTCACGCGCGTACTGGATCTCGTCGTTGCTGGTGCCGGCGGCAACCATCGGCCACACCATGGCGTCGCGGTGCACCCGGAAGTCGACGACGACGGGCACGTCGTTGATCTCCATCGCCTTCTGGATCGTCGCGTCGACGTCGCCCGGCGAGTCGCAGGACAGACCCACGCAGCCGTAGGCGTCGGCGAGCTTCACGAAGTCGGGGATCCGCTTGGAGTGCAGGTCGGTGTTGGAGTAACGCGAGTTGTAGAACAGCGTCTGCCACTGACGCACCATGCCGAGCGACTCGTTGTTGATGATCGCGACCTTGATCGGGATGTCGTTGATCGCGCAGGTGGCCAGCTCCTGGTTGGTCATCTGGAAGCAGCCGTCACCGTCGATCGCCCACACGGTCTGGTCGGGCATCGCGACCTTGGCGCCCATGGCACCGGGGACGGCGAATCCCATCGTGCCGAGCCCGCCGGAGTTGATCCAGGTGTTGGGGCGCTCGTACTTCACGTAGTGGGCTGCCCACATCTGGTGCTGGCCGACGCCTGCGGTGTAGATCGTCTCGGGGCCGGACAGCACACCGAGCCGCTCGATGACGTATTGCGGTGAGAGGCCCTCGGCGGGAGTGTCGTAGCCGACGGGGTACTGCTGCTTCACGCCGGCGCAGAACGCGACCCAACCCTCGTAGTCACCGGTGTTGCCGGCGTCCTGCTCGGTGCGCAGCGCGGTGATCAGGTCGATGAGGACTTCGCGGACGTCGCCCACGATCGGGACGTCGGTGAACCGGTTCTTGCCGATCTCGGCCGGGTCGATGTCAGCGTGGATGATCCGGGCGCCGGGCGCGAAGGAGTCCAGGTTGCCGGTCACCCGGTCGTCGAAGCGAGCACCCAGGCTGATGATCAGGTCGCTCTTCTGCAGAGCGCCGACCGCGGCCACCGTGCCGTGCATGCCCGGCATGCCGAGGTGCTGGGGGTGGCTGTCGGGGAACGCGCCGCGGGCCATCAAGGTGGTGACGACCGGGATGCCGGTGAGCTCGGCGAGGGTCAGCAACTCCTTCGACGCGCCGGAGCGGATCGTGCCACCGCCGACGTACAGGACGGGCTTGCGCGACTCGAGCATGAGGCGTGCCGCTTCGCGGATCTGCTTGGCGTGCGGACGCGTCACCGGGCGGTAGCCGGGCAGGTTGAGCTCCGTCGGCCACTGGTAGCTGGTGGTTGCCTGGAGCGCCGACTTGGTGACGTCGACCAGGACCGGGCCGGGGCGACCGGTCGAGGCGATGTGGAATGCCTCGGCGATCTTCATCGGGATCTCGGCGGGGTCGGTCACCAGGAAGTTGTGCTTGGTGATCGGCATCGTGATGCCGCGGATGTCGGCTTCCTGGAAGGCGTCGGTGCCGATCATGGCGGCGCCGACCTGGCCGGTGATGGCGACCATCGGGACGGAGTCCATGTGGGCATCGGCGATCGGGGTGACCAGGTTGGTCGCGCCCGGCCCGGAGGTCGCCATGCACACGCCGACGCGGCCCGACGCCGAGGCGTAGCCCTGGGCCGCGTGGCCGGCACCCTGCTCGTGGCGCACGAGGATGTGGCGGATGCTGCTGTCCATCAGGGGGTCGTAGGCGGGAAGGATCGCGCCGCCCGGGATGCCGAAGATGTCGGTCACTCCCGCCGCTTCGAGCGATCGGACCAGGCTCTGCGCCCCGGTGATGGTCTCGCCCGAGCCCTGCTGCTCAGTCATCCGGATTTCCTGTCTGTGCTCATGCTGTCTGCGCTGATGGTCGTACAAGCAAAAACCCCTCGGTTGCCGGGCAACGAGGGGCGGGACGCGTCAGTCTGACGATGTCAGGCGGCGCGTCCGGTGCGTACGAGAAGCTGTTCATGCATGGGAACACCGTACGCCGTTGCTCAACTGCCGTCGAATGAGGGTCCCCTGCAATCCCACATCGCAAGACGGCCGTCTCAGGATACGGGGCCGTCGCGGAGCTCCTTCAGCGCGCCCCCGAGCTCCGCCATCGCCTCGTCCGCGAGCGCCTCGGCCCGCGCCGCCGCCAGCCCGTACGACGCTGCGTCGTCCCCGCCCCGGGAGCACTCCCGCACATGGTCGGCCAGCAACAACGCGTCACGGTGATCGCCGAGAATGCCCTGGATGCGCTGTCCCCGCGCACCGGCGAGAACCACCCACTCGGTCCGCGGCACACCCTCGACCGCATCGGCGGCGTGCCGGAGGCGTCGGGCCGCACGGCGCACCGCATGGACTGCCTCCTCGGTGCCGTCGCGCTCGAGCCGGTCCGCGCGAACGAGCACCCGCCGGACCTGGGTGCGCACCACCTTTGCCGCCACCTTCGAGGCTGGGCGAGCCGCGGCGGCAACGAACGGCGGTGCGGTCATCCACTCCCCCAATTGCCGGTCGAGCTCACGGACGTCCGGTCCCGCGTGCCAGGCGACGAGCGCCCGGTGCGCGACCCGGTGCTCCGCCAGCAGCGGCGCGATGACCGATGCGCCGAGTGCGTCGGCGAGCCCGAGCCCGAGCCCGAGCTCGTCCAGCACGGCACCCGCGTCGGCGGCACGCACCTCCAGGTCACGACTCCGGCCGAGCAGGTCGCCGTACGACGACAGGCAGGCCGCCAGCTCCGCGGTGGGTTCGGCCTCGAAGCAGTCGGCGAAGACGACGAGCACGTTCCGGACCCGGCGCACGGCGGTGCGGAGCCGGTGGACGGCATCGGGCTCGTCAGCGAGGGCGGCGGTCCGTCCGTCGACGACCAGTCGCCCCAGATCGACCAGGACCGTCGCCAGCACTGCTCCCACCGACCGGTCTGCCATGCCCCCAGCCTCCCACCGCACCCCACACCGCGACCCGGGAAGTGTGACGGGTGACACGGTTGCTCGTTGGAGAGGCATGCGACGTTCTGCTCCCACGCTCCTGGCCGCCGTGCTCTGCCTGGCCACGGCACCGTTCGTGGCCTCGGGCTCTGCCCCTGCCTCCCACGCGGCCACGACCCCCGGCTACCAGGAGTACGTCGCGCTCGGCGACTCGTGGTCGGCCGACGTCGTCCTCTTCGACCGCAACGGCGTACCCGACGCGAGGCACGCCCCGGTGGACTGCTTCCAGTCGCACACCAACTACCCGAAACTGGTCGCCCGCGCCCTGGAGGTGCCGGTCTTCCGTGACGCAACCTGCGGTTCGGCGACCACCGAACACTTCGCGCAGCCGCAGGCGGGCCTTCCCCTCGGCGGCACCAACCCGCCCCAGTTCGACCGCCTCACGCCGACCACCGACCTCGTGACCGTCGGCATCGGCGGCAACGATGCGGAGGTGGCGTCGGGCGCCATCTCCTGCATCTCGGCGTCGCCGATCAGCATCCCGACCCCGGTCCTGCCGTTTCCCGACGTGCTGCCGCTGATCGACGAGACGGCGCTGCCCCTCGGCGGCTGCAAGGAACGCTTCACCGCTGGCGGCATCGACCGACTCGCCGACAACGTCGCGGCCACCGAGGACAAGGTCGTCGCAGCCCTGAAGGAGATCAAGCGCCGATCCCCGCACGCGCGGGTGCTGCTGGTGAACTACCTCGACGCGATCCCGAAGACCGGTTGCTGGCCGATCGTCCCCATCACCAACACCGACATGGCCTACCTGAACTCCGTGTTCATCAAGCTCAACGCGATGCTGGCCGAGGCAGCGCGCCGCGGCGGCGCGGAACTGGTCGACACCCACCCGTTGAGCACCGGCCACCACGTCTGCACCGGCCCGTTCACGAGGTACGTCGAGGGCCTCGGTGTGCTGTCCGTCAACGACCTGGCGATCGCCGTCCCGGCGCACCCGAACGCCGCTGGGGCGCGGTCGCAGGCGAAGTCGGTGCTGCAGCAGATCAGTCGTTAGCCCTCACACGGCCGAACGCGGCGCGTACATGATCACGGCCACGCCCACGAGGCAGATGGCGGCTCCGACCAGGTCATAACGGTCCGGTTCGTAGCCGTCGACTACCCGACCCCAGACCAGTGATCCAGCGACGAAGACGCCACCGTAGGCAGCCAGGATGCGTCCGAAGTGGGCGTCCGGCTGGAGGGTGGCGACGAAGCCGTAGATCCCGAGCGCAACCACACCCGCTCCGATCCAGGCCCAGCCACGATGCTCGCGAACTCCTTGCCAGACCAGCCAGGCTCCGCCGATCTCTGCGAGCGCGGCAGCCACGAAGAGGGTGATCGAGCGCAAGGTGTCCATGGCTGTGGACCCTAGGGCAGGACGATGGCTCCGAGGCCCGGGTCCGGGTTGCAGGCGACCTCCCAGCGGAAGCCGTCGGGATCGGAGAAGTAGCCGCTGTAGCCGCCCCAGTCACGCTGGACGCCGGCTTGCACGTGGGGCGCGCCAGCAGCCTTCGCCGTCGCGAGCACCTCGTCGACGCCCTCGGGTGTCGCCATGTTGTGGGCGATCGTCACCGGCGCGACGCCGGGGCCGGACATCAGGGGGCCGACCTCGGCCTCGCAGGCCGTGCGGTCCCACAACGACAGGATGAGCCGTTCACCCGCCCGGAACATCAGCACCTCGCCCGGCACGTCGATCTCCGGCTTCCAGCCGAGCCCGTCGCGATAGAAACGCCGGGTGGCGTCCAGGTCGGCGACGGCGAGGGTGATGAAGCTGATGCGCTGGTCCATGTCGTCGAGCCAAGCACGTCGTACGGACAACGGGTCGGCACGGTGACGACATCAGTCGCCGAAGAACTCCCGCAGCGCCCGGACCTGTTGCCCGTCCGCGTCGAAATTGGTCGGGTCGAGCCACTGCTCGTGGGCCGCTCGAACGACCGGCCACTCCTCCGCCGTCACCGAGAACCAGTCGGTGTCGCGGTTGCGGCCCTTCGTGACGATGTGGTTGCGGAAACGGCCCTCGTAGGTGAAGCCGAGCCGGGCTGCGGCGACCCGCGACGGCTCGTTCAGGCTGTCGCACTTCCACTCGAACCGCCGGTAGCCGAGCTCGTCGAACGCGTACCGCATCAGCAGGTGGATCGCCTCGGTCGCCGCCCGCGTGCGCTGCAGCCGCTGGGCGAAGAGCACACCCGCCACCTCGACCTGCCCGTGCAGCGGCTCGATGCGCATGAAGGCAGCCACGCCGGCCGCCCTCCCGGGCGCTTCCCCCTCCGTCGGGACCAGGGCCCACGTCTCCATCCCCGGCGTGCCGAGGTGGTCGGCCAGGTGCATCCAGAGGTCCTGGAGCGACCTCGGCCTCTCGATGGGCCGGTAGGTCCACAGCGGATCGTCGTCAGGCCCGCAACAGGCCTCGAACAGGTCGGCGTACCACGCCGACGACAGCGGTACGACGCGCACGTGGCGGCCCTCGATCGCCACCGGCTCCGGCCACGGCCGCGGCTCCCACCCGGGGATGACGTCTCCGACCTGCTGGCCGAACTCGTTGACGTCGCTCATGTTTCGCTCCCTCGATCGGGCTACTGGTAGGACACGAAACGGACGTGCGGCCGGATCCGGTGCACTGCCTTCGCGTTCATCAGGTGCACGTCCTCGTCGTAAAAGAGTTTCAAGCCCATCGCGAACTGTGTCGGTCGGGCCACCACCTCGAAAGTGGTCCGCTTCTGTCCGGGCGTCCCGAAGCCGTCGACGTGCTGGATCATCTGGAGGCCGTCGCGGCCGACGATCTTGCGGACGTCGGGCAACATCGAGGTGCGGAACTGGTGGAGCACGAACGCCTTCTCGGGCAGGTTGCGGCTCACCACCAGGTCCGACAACCAGGCGCTCACCCGGTTGACCTCGCGGGCCCTGACGCTGCCGATCACCTGCCCCGGCACCTCGTGCCGGCGCATCCGCCACTCCGGGTCCAACGCCAGGCCGACGTGCGGTTCGGCCAGCGCCCAGGCCCACCGCTTCGCGACGTCGAGGAAGTTCGAGCGGCCCGTCTGGATGTCCAGCACCAGCAGGGCGTCGTTGGCCCTGGCCGCATCGACATAGGTCTGTACGGCGGCACGGCCGATGTCATGGCTGTAGTCACCGTCCTTGCCCGGGTAGGCATCGGCGACGGTCACGATCAGTTCGTAGACGAGCCGGACCGGGCGGTTCGTCCGCTCGAAGGGCTTCGCCGCGCGCTCCAGCCGGCGGTGTGCACGATCGGGCGACGTCTCCCCGAGTACGCCGAGCGCACCCGAACCGGCGGTGCCGTAGTAGGCGATGAGCATGCCGCCGCGAGGCAACAGTCGCTCCGTGCGCCAGCGCTGGGCCACCGGGCTCGAGGGCGCGACGCCCGCGGGCGTGGCCACACCCTCAGCGACGACATCGATGTCCGAGGCCTCGACCGGCACCGGCTCGCCGACCCGTTCGACCCGCACTCGCTCACCGGAGGGGCCGCCGACGGCAGCCAGGACGAGAACGAGGAAGCCGATCGCCAGCACCGCCAGTCGCAGCGGCCGGAACTGCAGGCGACGTGCGGGGCCGTTCACGGGCGCTCCGGCTCCTCGACGGGGTCGAAGTCGTAGGCCGGCAGCCCGTCCAGGCTGGTCCGGTTCTTCTGGCGGCGGTACTCGGCCGATCCCTCGACGCCCTTGCGTTCGAAGTACGGCTGCAACAGGTCCCGCTCGCCGGCGTACTCCATCAACGGGACGCCGTAGCCGCACGAGTCCGAGATCCGCTCGATGTCGACCACGATCACCGCCCGGGCACCGGGCAGTTCCTCGAAGCGGGCAGCCAGGTCGGCGTACTCCGGGTCGTAGAGCGAGACGACCCGACCTCGCCCGTGGAAGCGCACGATGTTGGGCGGTCCGTCGAAGGCACAGAACATGACCGTGATCCGGCCGTTCTCCCGCAGGTGCGCGATCGTCTCGCTGCCACTGCCCGTGGTGTCGAGCCACCCGAAGGTGCGGTCGTCGATCAGACCGAAGGTGCCCGGGATGCCACGGGGCGACAGGTTGACGTGGCCCTCACCGGACAGCGGCGCGGTCGCCACGAAGAACACCCGCTGCTTCTCGACGAAGGCACGCAGCCTGTCGTCGATCTGGTCGTGCACCTTCATCGGGTCGACTCAGCTGGTGACGGCACCGAAGGCGGCCGACTGCACCGTCTTGGCGTACTTGCCGAGCACACCCCGGGTGTACTTCGGCGGCAACGGCTCCCAGCCGACCTTCCGAGCCTCGATGTCGTCGATCTCGACCTCGAGCGAGCGGTTGAGCACGTCGAGGATGATCGGGTCGCCGTCGCGCACGAACGCGATCGGGCCGGCGTCGACCGCCTCGGGGGCGATGTGGCCGACACACAGCCCGGTGGTGCCACCGGAGAAGCGACCGTCGGTGATCAGCAGGACGTCCTTGCCGAGGCCGGCACCCTTGATCGCACCCGTGATCGCGAGCATCTCGCGCATGCCGGGGCCACCCTTGGGGCCTTCGTAGCGGATGACGACGACGTCATTGGCCACGATCCTGCCCTCGGCCAGCGCGTCGAGCGCAGCGCGCTCGCCGTCGAAGACCCGTGCCGTGCCGCGGAACACCGAGGCGTCGAAGCCGGCCGTCTTCACGACCGCACCCTCGGGCGCCAGCGAACCCTTGAGGATCGTCAGGCCGCCCGTCGCGTGGATCGGGCGGTCCAACTTGTGGATCACGTCGTCGTCGAGGTCCGGCGGGTTGATCTCGGCCAGGTTCTCGGCCATGGTCTTGCCGGTCACGGTGAGGCAGTCGCCGTGCATCAGGCCCGCGTCGAGCAGCGCCTTCATCACGACGGGGATGCCGCCGATCTTGTCGACGTCGTTCATGACGTACTTGCCGAAGGGCTTGAGGTCGGCCAGGTGCGGCACCTTGTCGCCGATCCGGTTGAAGTCGTCGAGGGTGAGGTCGACCTCGGCCTCACGGGCGATGGCCAGCAGGTGCAGAACGGCATTCGTCGAGCCACCGAGTGCCATGACCACGGTGATGGCGTTCTCGAACGCCTCCTTGGTCATGATCTGGCGTGCGGTGATGCCCTTGCGGAGCATCTCGACGACGGCCTGCCCCGACTTGTGGGCGTAGCCGTCGCGGCGGCGGTCCACGGCCGGCGGCGCGGCCGAGCCGGGCAGCGACATGCCGAGGGCTTCGCCGACGGCGGCCATCGTGTTGGCGGTGTACATGCCGCCACAGGCGCCCTCACCAGGACAGATCGCCCGCTCGATGCGGTCGACCTCCTCGCGGGTGATCTTGCCGGCCAGGCAGGCGCCGACCGCCTCGAAGGCGTCGATGATCGTGACGTCCTTGCCGTCCACGCTGCCGGGCATCGTGGAACCGGCGTACAGGAACACACTGGCCAGGTCGAGCCGCGCAGCAGCCATCAGCATGCCGGGCAGCGACTTGTCGCAACCGGCGAGCAGGACCGAGCCGTCGAGCCGCTCGGCGCTCATCACGACCTCGACCGAGTCCGCGATGACCTCGCGACTCACCAGCGAGAAGTGCATCCCCTCGTGGCCCATCGAGATGCCGTCGGAGACCGAGATCGTCCCGAACTCGAGGGGGTATCCGCCGCCCGCGTGCACGCCGTTCTTGACCGCCTTGGCCAGCCGGTCGAGAGAAAGGTTGCAGGGGGTGATCTCGTTCCAGCTGGACGCGACACCGATCTGCGGCTTGGCGAAGTCTTCGTCCCCCATGCCTACTGCGCGGAGCATGCCACGTGCGGCGGCCTTCTCCAGGCCGTCGGTGACGTCGCGCGAGCGGGGCTTGATGTCGGGGGCATCGGTCATGTGCACAGATTAGTCGGCGCGCGGGTCAACCCTTCTCGGCGGCCACTTTCAGAGCAGCGAGGCCCTTCTCGAAGTCCTTGCCGATCGCCTTGTCGAAGAAGAGCTTGCCCATGACCGCGAAGGCGAGGTTGCGGTTGCCGCTCATCGTCCACGCCACGTGGGTGCCCTCACCCGCGGGCGTCAGCGCGAAGGTGATGTCGTTCTCGGCCTTGAACGGCTTGAGGAACTGGAGGTCGACCCGGATCTCACCGGGCGCGATCCCGGCGAACGTCATGGCGCCCTCGCCGGCCTTCTTGTTGCCGGCCCACGTGTAGCGGGCGCCGACGCCCTCGCCTTCGTAGGTGCGCTTCAGCTCGGGATCGAGGCCCTCCCACGGCGACCACTTGATCCACTCGTGGAAGTCGGCGACCAGGGCGTGCACGGTCGCAGGAGGTGCGGCGATCGTGGTCTCGTGCGTCTGGGAGAAGGCAGGCATGGGGCGACTGTAGTGGCGCGGGCGTCAGCCCACCCCCACCTTCACGCTCATCACGTCGGGCAGGTTGGCTGCGATCTGGCTCCAGGTCTCACCGTCGTCGGCCGAGGCCCACACCGACCCGTTGCGGGCACCGAAGTACAGCCCCGCCGGATCGTGGCTGTCGACGCACATGGCATCGCGCATCACGCCGACGTAGAAGTCCGACGGCAGGCCCTCGCCGTACGACGACCAGGAGTCCCCTGCGTCGTCGGACCGCCACACGCGGGCGTGCCCTTCGGGTGGGTAGCGCCCTTCCTCACCGCCCGCGAGCGGGAACACCCAGATCGTGTCGGGGCGATGCGGGTGGACCACGATGGGGAAGCCGAAGTCACTGGGCAGGGTGTCCCCGATCGACGTCCACGACCCGCCCTCGTCGTCGGAGCGGTAGACGCCCCCGTGGTTCTGGAGGTAGAGGCGCTCGGGGCGGCTCGGGTGCCGGGTGACCTTGTGGACGCACTGCCCGAACTCGGGATAGCGCTGGTCCTCGGGCAGGAAGTCGGCCCGGATGCCGTGGTTGCGCGCACTCCAGGACGCTCCTCCGTCGGTGGTGCGGTAGACGCCGCCGGTCGAGATCGCGGCGGTGATGGAGTTCGGGTCCGTCGGATGAGGGAGCACGGTGTGAAAGGCCTGGCCACCGAAGCCCGCGCCCCAGTCGGGCCGCTGCGGGTGGTTCCACAGGCCTTCCTCGAGCGCGAAGTTCGCACCCCCGTCGGTGGAGGTGAACACGGCTCCCGGCTCGGTGCCGGCGTGCAGCACCCCGTCGTCCACACCGGGGACGATCTGCCAGATCCGCTCAACAGTGGCGCCGGCGCCCTCAGGGAACCGGATCGCTCCGTTCGGGGTCTCCTGCCAGGTCGCCCCGAGGTCGTCGGACCAGCGCAGCTGCGGGCCGAGCCAGCTCGAGGACGCCCCGGAGAACAACCGAGGAGTCGCCCCCCGGGTGTCGACCAGACCGGAGTAGACCTCCTCCATGTCGTGGTGCGGACCGGTGAAGGACCAGTCCTTACGGTCCTCCGACGTACCGATCCACAAGCCCTTGCGGGTTCCGACCATCAGGATCGTGGTCATGGTTTCCTCCGTTGATTGCGTGGCCGACGGCTACCTCTCCACACTCTGACCGACCAAGTGGGCAAAAGTCATTGGTCACCACACAGGTACCGTCAGCGCGTGCCCGCGACCTCCCCCGATGCGCGTAGCCACCGCCCGTCGCTCGGCGTGGCAGTCGGCCTGGTCCTGCTCGGGATCACGTCGGTGCAGCTCGGTGCAGGCTTTGCGAAACGGCTGTTCTCCGACATCGAGCCGAACGGCGTGGTGTGGCTGAGACTGGCGACCAGCGCCGTCGTGCTCCTGCTCTGGGCGCGGCCCCGGCTGCGGGGCCGGTCTCGCGAGGAATGGCTGGTCGCCGCCCGGTACGGCGCCTGTCTCGGCGCCATGAACTGGGGCATCTACCAGTCGTTCTCCCGGATCCCGATCGGCGTCGCGGTGACGATCGAGTTCATCGGTCCGCTCGTGCTGGCGGCCGTCGGGTTCCGCCGACCACGCCACCTGGCCTGGGTGGGTCTGGCCGCTGTCGGCGTACTGCTGCTGGGCTTCGAACGCGGGCACCTCGATCCGGCGGGCGTGGCCTACGCGCTGCTGGCCGGTGCCGCATGGGCCGGCTACATCCTGTCCAGCGCCGCGACCGGTCGGCGCTGGGAAGGCATCGACGGGCTGGCGGTCGCGAGCCTGGTCGCGGTGGCGCTGCTGACCCCGCTCCTGCTCACGGTCGACGGTGACGGCCTGCTCGACACCCGGGTGCTGCTGATCGGCGCTGCGGTGGGTCTGCTGAGTTCGGTCGTGCCCTACAGCGCCGAGCTCGCCGCCCTCCGCACGCTCCCTGCTGCGACCTTCGGCGTCCTGATGAGCCTCGAGCCTGCAGCCGCCGCACTCGCCGGCCTTCTGGTCGTGGGCGAGGACCTCGCTCCCGTGCAGTGGGCGGCCATCGGCTGCGTCGTGGTCGCGAGCGTCGGGGCGACACGCGCAACCCGGCACCCGATTCACCCAGACGTCATCTCGGGGTGACCCGCCGATCACCTTCGACTCGCTAGTGTCAGGGCTCTTCCCCAGCCTCCGGAGGCGACCCGTGTCCCCCCTCTCCCCCCTGCTCCACACCGTGGCCGCGGTGCGCGCGTGGCCCGTCGCCGCACAGCAGCAGGCGCGACGCAACGCGATGAAGGCGCTCACCGAGTGCACCCAGCGACGCGCCGAACGCGAGGACGTCGAGCGGTTCTTCGCAGCCCGCTACCCCGACCCCGCCGTCACCTCCACCGGGATCCTTGACTCACGTCACGGCTGAGACACGCCCCGCGCTGCGCGGATTCGGGCAGAATCGACAGCATGTCGACCCCTGCACCCAGCCCTGAGCAGCGCGTCCGGCCCTCGTCGATCGCCTTCCGCGACATCCTCTCCGACGACGGCACGACAGTCCGGGCGTGGACCAATGATCCCGACGGCGTCATCGACGGGCCCACCGTGGTGCTGTGCAACGGCCTGGGCACCAACCCCTACCTCTGGCCGTGGCTGCTCGATCCCGAGTGCGGCGTACGGATCGTGTCGTGGAACCACCGCGGCGTCGGTGGCTCCGAACGTCCCCTGGACCGCAAGCACGTCGAGATCGAGCACTTCGTGCAGGACGCCCTGTCCGTGATGGACCACTTCGGCATCGACAGCGCTGTGCTGATGGGCTGGTCGATGGGCGTCAACACGGCGTTCGAGCTGACCTACCGCCACCCGGAGCGGGTGCGCGGGATCTTCGCGATGTGCGGCGTGCCCGGCGACACCTTCGCCACCATGCTCGCGCCCCTGCACGTGCCGCGCATCCTGGCCCGCGCGATGACGGTCAACCTCTGCCGGGTCGCAGCGCACGCCGGCTTCGTGGTCAACCCGATCGCCCGGCGGATCCCGATGGGACCCCGCACGGTCAAGCTGATCTCCCGCACCGGCTTCCTGTTCCCGGTGGTCGACGCCCAGGCCACGGCGATCGGCCTCGAGGAGTTCCTGACCACGCCGGTCGACTGGTACGCCCGACTCGCCATCGGCACCTCCCGACACCCGCGGGTGCGGCTGAGCCAGATCCATGTCCCGACGATGTTCGTCTCCGCGACGTACGACGTGCTGGCTGGCGCCCGCGACATGGCCTCGGCCTCGCGACGCCTGTCCGATCGTGGCGAGGAGAGCGAGTACGTCGAGCTCAGGGGCTCGCACTTCATCCAGCTGGAACAACCCGACCGGGTCCACCAACTGCTGCTCGACTTCCTCGAACGCATCGCATGAGCACCCGAAGCGGGAGCGCCCTCGCGTCCCTGCTCGTGCTCGGACTGGTCACGGCCGGCTGCGGCCAGGGCGGCAACAGGACCGACGTCGACGTCAACATCGCGGCCACGCCGACGGACACGAGCAACGGCCTGACCTTCGCGGTCGACGGCGTTCCCGACGTGGTCGCCACGGTGGCCAGCGGTCTGGCCACGCCGTGGGGCATCGACTTCCTCCCCGACGGCAGTGCCGTGGTCACCGAGCGTGACAGCGCCCGGGTCCTGGTCGTCACCCCGCCGAAGGTGGGCAAGGAACCCACCACGGAACAGGGCACGGTCGTCGAGGTCGGCCAGATCCCCGAGACCGATCCGCGCGGCGAGGCCGGTCTGCTCGGAGTCGCGGTCTCCCCGTCCTTCACGACCGACCAGCTCGTGTACTTCTACGTCTGCACGTCTGAGGACAACCGGGTGGTCCGGGCCCGGCTCGACGGCGACGAGCTCGGCGAGCCCGAGCCGGTCCTGACCGGGATCCCGACCGGAGCCATCCACGACGGCGGCCGCCTCGCCTTCGGACCTGACGGCAACCTCTACGTGTCGACCGGCGAGGGCGGCAAGGAACAGTTGTCGCAGAACAAGAAGTCGCTCGCCGGCAAGATCCTGCGGATCACCCCCGACGGCGAGCCCGCACCCGACAACCCGTTCGGGACGGCCGTCTGGTCCTGGGGCCACCGCAACGTCCAGGGTCTCGCGTTCGACACCGACGGCTCGCTGTGGGCCTCGGAGTTCGGCAAGGACAAGGCCGACGAGCTCAACCGGATCCTGCCCGGCCAGAACTACGGCTGGCCGGTCGTCGAGGGCACGGGCGGACCCAAGAAGTTCACCCAGCCGGACCTGACCTGGAAGACCGGCGAGGCCTCCCCCTCCGGTCTGGCCTACGCCGGCGGCTACCTCTGGATGGCGGCGCTCCAGGGCGAGCGGCTCTGGCGGATCAAGGTGGCCAGCGGTCAGGTGAGCGACCCGACGGCGTACTTCGACGGGAAGACGGCCGGCGACTACGGCCGCCTGCGCACCGTCGTACGAGCGCCTGATGGCCGTCTGTGGCTGACCACCAGCAACGAGGACGGCCGCGGCACGCCCGCTCCCGAGGACGACCGGATCCTGCTCATCGAGCCGTAGGCCGTCCCCGGCTCCTAGGCCAGCTTCTCCAGGATGAGCTCGCGCACCCGACCCGCATCGGCCTGACCGCGGGTGGTCTTCATGACGGCACCGATGATCGCCCCGGCAGCGGCGTGGTTGCCGCCGCGGATCTTCTCGGCGATGTCCGGCTGCGCCGCGAGGGCCTCGTCGATGGCTGCCAGCAGCGGGCCGTCGTCGGAGACCATGGCCAGACCACGCTTCTCGATGACCTCGGCGGGCGTGCCCTCCCCCGCAATGACGCCGTCGAACACCTGACGCGCCAGCTTGTCGTTGATCGTCTTCGCATCGACGAGCGCCTGGACCGCCGCGACCTGCGCGGGCGTCACGCCGACTGCAGCCAGTTCGACGCCGGTGTCGTTGGCACGGCGCAGCAGGTCAGCGACCCACCACTTGCGGGCCGACTGCGGCGCCGTGCCCTCGGCGACGGTGTCCTCGATCAGCTCGATCGCACCGGCGGCGACGACGTCACGCATCTCGAGGTCGGTGAAGCCCCACTCCCCCTGCAGCCGCACGCGGCGCTCGGCGGGGTTCTCGGGGAGGGTCAGACGCAGTTCCTCGACCCACGCACGACTCGGGGCCACCGGCACCAGGTCGGGCTCGGGGAAGTAGCGGTAGTCCTCCGCGTCGGACTTCTCCCGACCCGACGACGTCGAGCCGTCGTCCTCGTGGAAGTGACGGGTCTCCTGCAGCACCGAGCCGCCGCCGAGAAGGATGCCGGCGTGGCGGGCCATCTCGTAGCGCACTGCCCGCTCGACCGAGCGCAGCGAGTTGACGTTCTTGGTCTCCGAACGGGTGCCCAGCCCGCCGGCGCCCTTGGGTGCCAGGGACAGGTTCACGTCGGCACGGATCGAGCCCTGGTCCATCCGGGCGTCGGACACGTCGAGGGCGACGATCAGGTCGCGGATCGCGGAGACGTAGGCCTTGGCGACCGCCGGGGCCTTGTCACCCGTGCCGAGGATCGGCTTCGTGACGATCTCGATCAGGGGGATGCCGGCGCGGTTGTAGTCGACCAGGGAGTAGTCGGCACCATGGATCCGGCCGTCCGAGCCGCCGATGTGGCTCGACTTCCCGGTGTCCTCCTCCATGTGGGCGCGCTCGATCTCGATGCGGAAGGTCTCCCCTTCGACATCGACGTCGATGAAGCCCTCGAAAGCGATCGGTTCGTCGTACTGCGAGGTCTGGAAGTTCTTCGGCATGTCCGGGTAGAAGTAGTTCTTCCGGGCGAACCGACACCACTCGGCGATCTCGCAGTTGAGCGCGAGGCCGATCCGGATGGCCGACTCGACGGCCTTGCCGTTGACGACCGGCATCGCACCGGGCAGGCCCAGGCACGTCGGGCAGACCTGCGTGTTGGGCGCGCCTCCGAACACTGCCGGGCAGCCACAGAACATCTTCGTGTTGGTGTTGAGCTCGACGTGGATCTCGAGGCCGAGTGCGGGATCGAACTTCTCGATCACCTCGTCGAAGGGAATCAGCGTCTCCGTCATCGGGCTCCCCCAAGGGTCGGTGCCTGCGAAAGGATGGGGCCACCCCAACGCGTGGTCAGCGCGGCCTCGACGGCCGCACCCACCCGGTAGAGCCGGTCGTCGGCCAGCGCCGGAGCCAGCACCTGGAAGCCGACCGGGAGGCCGTCCTCGTCGGCGAGGCCCGCGGGCACCGAGATGCCGGGGACACCGGCCAGGTTGGCCGGGATGGTGGCCAGGTCCTGGAGGTACATCGCCAGCGGGTCGTCGAGCTTGTCGCCCAACGGGAACGCCGTCGTCGGCGACGTCGGCGACACGAGGACGTCGACCTGCTCGAACGCGGCCGCGAAGTCGCGCGAGATGAGCGTGCGGACCTTCTGCGCCTGGCCGTAGTAGGCCTCGTAGTAGCCGCTGGACAGGGCGTAGGTACCGATCATGATCCGGCGCTTGACCTCGTCACCGAAGCCGGCGTCGCGGGTGGCCCTCATGACGGTCTCGGCGCTCGGATCGCCCTCGGGGACGACCCGCAGGCCGTAGCGCATGGCGTCGAACTTCGCGAGGTTCGAGGAACACTCGGCCGGCAGGATCAGGTAGTAGGCCGCCATCGCGTGCACGAACGACGGGCAGGCGATCTCGGTGACCTCGGCGCCCAGCCCGGTGAGCAGCTCGACGGTCTCGGCGAAGCGGGTCATCACACCGGCCTGCCAGCCGTCGCCGGCCAGCTCCTTGATGACGCCGACCTTGAGACCGGCCAGGTCGCCGGCGGCGCCCTGACGGGCAGCGGCGACGAATGCACCGACGGGCTGGTTGACCGACGTGGAGTCGAGCGGGTCGTGTCCGCCGATCAGCTCGTGCAGCAGGGCCGAGTCGAGGACGGTGCGGGTGACCGGTCCGACCTGGTCGAGGCTGTTGGCCAGCGCGACGAGGCCGTAGCGGGAGACCCCGCCGTAGGTCGGCTTCACGCCGACGGTGCCGGTCACGGCACCCGGCTGGCGGATCGAGCCGCCGGTGTCGGTGCCGAGGGCCAGCGGCGCCTCGAAGGCGGCGACCGCGGCAGCGGAGCCGCCGCCGGAACCGCCGGGGATCCGGGTCTGGTCCCACGGGTTGCGGGTGGGGCCGTACGCCGAGTGCTCGGTCGAGGAGCCCATCGCGAACTCGTCCATGTTGGTCTTGCCGAGGATCGGCAGGCCGGCGGCCTTGACCTTGCGCACCACCGTGGCGTCGTACGGCGGGATCCAGCCCTCGAGGATCTTCGACCCACACGTCGTGGGCAGCCCTTGGGTGGCCAGCACGTCCTTGACGGCGATCGGGATGCCGTCGAGCAGGTGCCGGGTCTCCCCGGCGGCGCGGCGCGCGTCGGACTCGGCGGCCTGCGCGAGCGCGCCCTCGGCGTCGACGTGGAGGAAGGCGTGCACGCCGGCGGTGGCGTCACCGTCCACGGCGGCGATCCGGTCCAGGTGCACCTGGGTCAGCTCGACCGAGGTCGTCTCGCCCGCGGCGAGTGCGTCGACCAGCTCGGCGGCGGTCTTGAGAATGAGGTCGTTCACTGCTCGTCCCCCAGGATCCGCGGCACGCGGAAGCGCTGCTCCTCGGCCTCGGGCGCGCCGGACAGCGCCTGCTCGGCAGTCAGGCCGGGCACCACGACGTCCTCGCGGAAGACGTTCGTGAGCGGCATGGGGTGCGACATCGGCGGGACGTCGTCACCAGCCACTCCGCTGATGGACGCGACCGCCTCGAGGATCACGTTGAGCTGGGGCGCGAGGTGGTCCAGTTCGGCGTCATCGAGGTCGATCCGGGCGAGATCGGCCAGGTGGGCCACCTCGTCGCGGGAGAGTTGGGACATGGCGGTGATTCTAGGTCCCGTGGGGGTGCCTAGAATCCGCCGGGTGTACCCGCCCACTCCCACTCCGCCGCGGATCCCGCAGCGGGTGATCACCGCGGGGACATCCGGACCAGCCATGTCGAGCTTCCTCGAGCGGCTCGCTGCAGCCCTCGACGTCCCGCTCGTGCCGCTGGCCGATCTTGCCGATCCTTCCGACGCCGCGCAGCTCGCTGCGTTCGACGGCTGGGTGAGCACCAGTGAGAACGACGCCGCGCGGGAGTTGCTCCTCGGCAGGGCCGACCTCGTGGTGCACGTCAGCCAGGACGAGCCCGGCACACTGCGGGGACTGGTGCGCCGCACGGTGCGCCGGATGCGGGCTGATGCGGCACAGCCCGACCTGACGTGGCTCGCCACGCTGACCGAGGCCCACCCGGAGGTCGCGTTCCTGCACCTCGCCGGGCCGACCGCGGCCGAAGCGTGGCTGGCTGCGATCAGCGCGTGATGCCGATGACCAGCGTGTCCTGACCGTCGACAGCAACCGTGGTTCGCCCGCTCTCCGCGAACCCGCCACCGTCCTGGCGCAACTGACGCACCACACCCGTGGAGCGGTCGAGGAGGACGACGTCGCTGATGCCGTCGCCATCGGTGTCGGCCGCAACGGATGCCAGGTCGTCGTAGGCGACGTCGACGTCGGTCCAGGCGCCCGGAGTCAGCCCGCCGGACTCGGCCGTGAGCACCGAGAAGGAAGCAGAGCCCCGGTCCTGTGCAATGAGGACGTCCGCGTCGCCGTCGCCGTCCGCGTCGCCAACCATGGTCCGTGTGCGCGTCCAGTCCCAGGTGGCGTCCAGGAACCAGAGCTCGTTGGCCGCGAAGGAATCTCCGAGCGACGGCAGCACCCGGATGTCGATACCACCGGTGTCGGGCGGTCGTCCCATCTCGATCAGGTCCGCCTTGCCGTCGCCCGTCACGTCGCCGGCCCCGATCTTCATGTCGGCGTAGGTCCAGCCGTCGACCTCCGCCCACGGCGACGGGTCGTCGAAACCGGACCCGTCGGACAGGGCGACGTCGAGCGAGATGTACGTCGGACTGGCGCCGTCGCCCGTCAGGAAGGCCAGGTCGGTCCGGCCGTCGCCGTTGAAGTCCCCGGCTGTCACCCGGAACTGCTCCGGCAGGTCGACGTCGCCCCAGTCCTCGGGGTCGGTGAACCCGCTGCCCGTCGACCGGGCGACCCGGACCCGGTCGGCCTCGACCAGCGCCAGGTCCGAGAAGCCGTCGCCGGTGAAGTCTCCGCGGACCACCTTGGCATCGCCGTAGGCCGTGTCGGCCCACGCCTCCAGGTCGCCGAAGCCGGTGTCGGAACTGCTCGAAGCCAGGACGAGGGTCTGGTCGGCGACGTTGTCGACGAAGACCGTGTCGTCACTGCCGTCGCCATCGAAGTCGGCGGGAGTGACCGGGCCGCGCTGTGCGCCCGGAGGCTTCACGCTCGCGTCGTCGGTGGGTGCCTGTCGTGTGCTGCCCGTTGTCTGGTTGCTCTGGTCGTCCGCTTCCGGGCCACCGTCGGCGGTACGCAGGAAGTGCCACCCCACGCCGCCGCCGATGCCGAGGACCAGCGCCGCGAGCACGGCGAGGACCGCAACGAGCGGGCTCCGTCGGGATTTCTCCGCCGGCGCAGGCGCCGGCGCCGGCATGGCAGGCGTGGCGTGGACGGGCGGAACCGATCCGAACGAGCCCTGGGACAGGTTCGGCGGCGCCGTCGGCGGCGGTACGGCGAAGTGCTGGGCCGGCAGGCGTCCGCCGGCCCGGATCGCCCGGAGGTCGGCGGCGGCCGCCGCGGCGCTGGGGTGCCGTGCCGCGGGGTCCTTGGCCATCGACCGCAGCAGGAACCCGTTGAGCTGGTCGGATGCGCCCGGCAGCTGCGGGATCGGCGCGAACTCGTGTTGGTGAGCGAGCTGCACCAGCCCGCCGTCGTACGGAGCGCGCCCGGTGAGCAGGAACCACATCAGGCAGCCGAGCGCATAGGTGTCGCTCGCCGCCGTCGCGACTTCGCCACGGAAGCGCTCAGGTGCGAGGTAGGCGTAGGTGCCGGCGACGACGCCGCTGCTCGTCAGGGAGGAGTCACCGTCGCGAGCGATCCCGAAGTCGCAGAGGTAGGCGTGCACCTGGCCCTGCCCGGGGCGGAGCAGCACGTTGTGCGGCTTCACGTCGCGGTGGATCACGCCGACTGCGTGGGCATCGGCGAGTGCGGAGGCCACCTGGGCGGCGATGTCGAGCGCCACGTCGGGCGTCGGGAGGCCATCGGCAGCGACGCGGACCGCCAGGTCACCACCCGAGACGTACTGGGTCGCGAGGTAGAGGCAGCCGTCCTGCTCACCGTGGCTGTAGACCTGAATGATGTGCGGGCTGTCGCTGCGGGCCAGCACCGAGGCTTCGCGGACGAAACGGGTGCGGAACTCCGGTTCGGAGGCGAGCTGGAGCGACAACACCTTGAGCGCGACCCGCCGACCGAGCCCTTCCTCGATCGCCTCGAACACGATGCCCATGCCACCGGCGCCGAGCTCCCGGGTGATCCGGTAGGGGCCGAGCATGTCGCCGACACCGGGAATTCGAGCCAACGTCGCGCCTTTCGAGGAGGATCCCAGACGCTCCAGCGTAGTGCTCAGGACATCGCGCGGCGCAGGAAGCGTTCAGTCGTCGTCATGGCTCGGTCGAACTGCAGCCCGAATGCGTGCTGCTCGCCCGGATAGGTCGCCAGGGTCACGTCGACGCCCGCCCGGCGCAGGGCCCTCGCCGTCTGACGACTCCACCGGATCGGGCAGGTGTCGTCGGCCGTGCCGTGGAGGATCAGCACCGGTTCGGTGATGTCGTCGAAGTAGCTTCGCGCGCTGATGCCGTCCCAGAAAGCGATGTTGTCCTTCGGCTCGCCGTAGCGGCGCAGGATCGTGCGGGTCACGAGGTCGCGCGACCCGTCGGAGCGGATGAAGTGGTTGAAGTTCTCCGAGGCGATCGAACTCACCGAGGCAAAGACGGCGCCGGCATCGACGAGGCCGGGCGCCACGACGAGCGCGTTCTGGACGACTCCCCCACCCATCGACCGGCCGACCAGGCCGACCCGCTCGTCATCGACCGGACCGTCCCACGCCCGCAGCGCGTGGACGGCGTTGATGACGTCCTCGGTGTATCCCATCCGCATGTCCAGGCCGCCGCTGCGGTCGGGGTCGGAGCCGCCGTGGCCGCGATAGTCGACGTGGAGCGCGACGTAGCCGCGCTCGCCGAACCAGGCGCGTTCGCGGGTCATCCCCTGGCCGATCGCGTACACCGCCGGGTCGATGTAGCCGTGGGCGAGCACCACCGCGGGAAACGGTCCGTCACCGTTGGGGACGGCGAGGCGTCCAGAGATGGTGAGCTTCCCGCTGCGGTAGGTGACGTCGTACTGAGTGTGGTTGGCCGTGCGCAGGACCTCGGTGCCGAGCGTGAGCCCGTCGCCGTCGAAGGTCTTCTGGCGCAGGGCGAGCAGCGACACCCGGTGCGGCGTCGGCGCTGCGGAGGAAGCGGACCCCTCAGGCGTCGCAACGCTCGAGTTCGGGCCACTCGAGGTGGGTCGCCCGGGCCCGACGCCTCCGGGCTCCTCGGTGCCCGAGCATGCGGTCGTGAGGAGGCCGAGCAGCACCACCGGGATCCACCGCTTCATGACTCCAGTGTGCCCTCCGGTGGCCCATCGGCCAGGAGCCGCTTGAAGCCGTCCTCGTCGAGGATCGAAACACCCAGCTGTTCGGCCTTCTCGGCCTTCGAGCCGGCGTTCTCACCGATCACGACGAAGTCGGTCTTCTTCGACACCGAGCCGGCGGCTTTCCCGCCACGGGAGAGGATCGCTTCCTTGGCCGAGTCGCGCGAGAAGTCCTGGAGCGACCCGGTCACCACGATCGTCAGTCCCTCGAGGGTGCGGGCGACGGACTCGTCGCGCTGGTCGGCCATCGCGACGCCCGAAGCGGTCCACTTCTCGACGATCTCGGCGTGCCAGTCGACGGCGAACCACTCGGTGACGGCATCAGCGATGGTCGGGCCGACACCCTCGGCGGCAGCGATGTCGGCCTCGCTCGCCGCCCGGATCGCCGCCATGGAACCGAACTCGGTGGCCAGCGCGCGGGCAGCGGTCGGGCCCACGTGGCGGATGGAGAGGGCCACCAGCACCCGCCACAGCGGCACGGTCGCCTTGCGCTCGCCGAGGTTGTCGAGCAGCTTCTGGCCGTTGGCGCTGAGCTGCGGGCCTTCCTCGTCCTTCTTCGCGGCGCGGGTGAACAGCGGGGTGGCCAGCAGCTGGTCGACCGACAGGTCGAAGACGTCGCCCTCGTTGCGGATCGCACCCGAATCGAGCAAGGCGACGGCCGCTTCGTAGCCCAGGCCCTCGATGTCGAAGGCCCCCCGACCGGCGACGTGGTGCACACGCTCGCGGACCTGCGCCGGACAGTGCTCGTGGTTGGGGCAACGACGGTCCTTGTCGCCCTCCTTCTGCTCGACCAGCTCGGTGCCGCACGACGGGCAGGCTGTCGGCATCACCCATTCGGGCAGGCCCTCCGGGCGCAACGCGAGCACCGGACCCACGATCTCGGGGATGACGTCGCCTGCCTTGCGGAGGATGACGGTGTCGCCGGGTCGGACGTCCTTGCGCTTGACCTCGTAGCCGTTGTGGAGCGTGGCCATCTCCACGGTCGAGCCAGCCACCTTGACCGGCTCCATCACACCGAACGGCGTCACCCGGCCCGTGCGGCCGGTGCTGACGTCGATCCTCAACAGCTTGGTGTTGACCTCTTCAGGTGGGTACTTGAACGCGATCGCCCAGCGGGGTGCCGTACTGGTGGAGCCGAGCCGACGCTGCAGGCTCACGTCGTCGACCTTGATCACGACGCCGTCGATGTCGTAGGGAACGATCGTGTGCCGGTGCTCGCCGGCGTGGCTGATGTAGCCCTCGACCTCGACCAGCGTCGGCAGCACCTTCACGGCCTCCGAGACCGGGAGGCCCCACGCCGCGAGGGCGCGATAGGCCTCGGACTGCGCGGTCGGCTCGAAGCCCTCCCGGGCGCCGATGCCGTGGCAGACCATGTCGAGGGCACGGCTCGCCGTCACCTTCGGATCCTTCTGCCGCAGGGAACCGGCCGCCGCATTGCGTGGGTTCGCGTACGCCGGCTTGCCGGCCTCGGTCACCGCCACGTTCAGCCGCTCGAATGCCTCCGCGGGCAGGAACACCTCGCCTCGGACCTCGACCAGGTCGGGCACCGGGAACTCGTCGGTGGCAACCAACCGGTGCGGCACCGAAGTGATCGTCCTGGCGTTGGCCGTGACGTCCTCGCCGGTGCGCCCGTCTCCGCGGGTCAGCGCGCGCACCAGACGACCCTTCTCGTACAGCAGGTTGATCGCCAGTCCATCGACCTTGAGCTCGCACAGCAGCGCCGGACTCTCGATCCCGTCGCGCCCGAGTCGTGCGTGCCAGGCGCCGAGCTCCTCGAACGAGAAGACGTTGGCAAGGCTCTCCATCCGCTGGAGGTGGTCGACCGACGTGAATCCGGTCGCGACCGCTCCGCCGACCTTCTGCGTCGGTGAGTCCGGCGTACGGAGTTCGGAGAACTGCTCCTCGAGCTCCTCCAGACGGCGCATCCGCGCGTCGAAGTCGGCGTCGGACAACGTGGGGTCGTCCAGCTCGTAGTAGCGGTAGCGGGCGTCCTCCAGCTCCTGCGACAGGGTGGCGTGCTCCTCACGAGCCTCGGGAGGTACGACGGAGGACGTGGCGTCGTTCATGACCCCCATCTTGCCGCGCCCCACCGACAACCGCTCCCCGACCCACGACCGATGTCGGTGGCGGCTGTCAGGCTCGTCGAGCGACCCAGGAGAGCACCGCGAGGAATAGCTTGCGAAACGAAACAGTTCCGTACTATCGTAGTGAAACGGAACCGTATCGTTCCATCATTTCCACCCCGTCAGGAGCACCCAGCACCATGTCACCGCGAACGAGCCCCACCTCACCGGAGGCGGGCACCCGCCCCCGCGTCGAGGGCGACCGCGAGCAGGAACTGCTCGAGGCCACGCTCGAAGTTCTCGCGGAGGTCGGCTACGACCGGCTCACCATGGACGCCGTGGCGTCCCGCGCCAAGGCGTCCAAGGCGACGCTCTATCGCAAGTGGGACGGCAAGGCCGCGCTGGTGATCGATGCGCTGATGTCCCAGAAGGCACCGCTGGTCGTCAAGGAGGACACCGGCACCCTGCGCGGAGACCTGCTCTCGGTCTTCTGTGGCAGCGGGGGCCTCACCGACAAGCACCAGACCGACCTGCTGGGCAGCGTGATCACGGCCATCGGCCGCGACGCCGAG
Organism: Propionibacteriales bacterium; assembly: GCA_026392415.1. GTDB lineage: Bacteria > Actinomycetota > Actinomycetes > Propionibacteriales > Nocardioidaceae > Nocardioides. The sequence goes on along the minus strand of JAPLCC010000035.1, from coordinate 8,978 downwards.
TTCGCTGACCAGTTCCGCAACCGCTTCATCGCACCGAAGGCGGCCGTGGGCCGGGAGATCTACGAGCGGGCCCGCGATCGTGGCGAGCTGCGTGACGACGCCGACATCGACCTGCTCTCGACCGCACTGCCCGGCATCATCCTGCACCGCATGTTCCTGCTCGGCGATCCGCCCACACCGGACCTGATCGAGCGCGTGATCGACCAGATCATTCTTCCCGCCGCCACCCGCGGCTGACCCCGACGCACATCACCACCTCACGAAGGAATCACCCATGACCGACGTCGAATCACTCGACCCTGCGGGGACGACCTCGTCCGCAGAGGCCGAGGTCTCCACTCCCAGCAAGCACGCCGGCCTCGCGCTCGTGCTCATCCTCACCGCCCAGCTGATGGTGGTGCTCGACTCCACCATCGCCAACATCGCCCTGCCCTTCATCGGTCAGGACCTGGACATCTCCCAGGCCAACCTGACCTGGATCGTCACCGGCTACGCGCTCGCCTTCGGTGGCCTGCTGCTCCTCGGCGGCCGCCTCGGTGACCTCTACGGCCGCCGCAAGCTGTTCATGATCGGGCTCGCGACCTTCGCCGTGGCCTCGGCCCTCGGCGGCCTGGCCACCAACGAGGCCATGCTGCTCGCCTCCCGTGCGCTGCAGGGTGTCGGTGCCGCCATGGCTGCGCCGGCTGCCCTCGCGCTGATCACCACCACCTTCCCGGCAGGTCCGGCCCGCAACAAGGCCATGGCTGCCTACGCCACGATGTCGGGTGTCGGCGCGGCGATCGGCCTGATCCTCGGCGGCTGGCTCACCGGGCTGGACTCGTTCGTCGGGCTCGACGTCGAGGGCTGGCGGATGACGTTCCTGATCAACGTGCCGATCGGCCTGATCGCCGCGTTCATGGTGCCGCGCGTGCTCACCGAGTCCGAGTCGCACCCGGGACAGATGGACATCCCCGGCGCCATCACCGGAACGCTCGGCCTGCTCGGCATCGTCTTCGGCCTGTCCCGTGCAGGCGAGGAGGCCTACGGCTGGGACGACCCCCAGACGATCATTCCGCTCGTGGCCGGCGTCGCCCTGCTCGCCGGGTTCGCGTTCATCGAGTCGCGGGTCGAGCACCCGCTGCTGCCGGTCCGGATCTTCGCCAACCGCACCCGGGCCACCAGCTTCGCGGCCATGATGATCGCCCCCGCTGCGATGTTCTCGATGTTCTTCTTCCTCAGCCTGTTCATCCAGCAGATCATGGGCTTCAGCTCGCTCGAGGCCGGCTTCGCGTTCTTGCCGTTCTCCTTCGGCATCGTGATCGGCGCCGCGCTCTCGTCGAACCTGATCTCCAGGGTCGACCCGCGCTTCCTCGCCGGCACCGGAACCCTGCTGGCCGCAACGGCACTGTTCATGTTCTCGCGCATCCCGATCGACGAGTCCCCGAAGGCGGTGCTCTCCGCGCTGGCCGACGGTGGCGCTGACGTCAACTACTGGACGCACATCTTCCCCTTCATCATCATGATGGCCGTCGGCATGGGCCTGGTCTTCGTGCCGCTCACCCTCACCGCGGTGCACCACGTGCGGGCGGAGGACTCCGGCATCGGGTCCGGCGTGCTCAACACCATGCAGCAGGTCGGTGGCGCGATCGGTCTCGCGACGCTGAGCACGGTGGCGCTCCACTTCACCAACAAGCAGGCGTCCGACGTGGCCGGCCCGATGGCCGATGCGATCGGCGCCAACGGCGGACAGGCCGACCCGTCCTTCCTCCAGGCAGCCATCTTCAGCTCGAGCTTCCCGGAGGGCGCCACCCATGCCTTCCTGGCCGCCTCGATCCTGATGCTCGCTGCATCGGCCGTGATCTGGACGTTCCTGGACGTCAAGCACACCGAGCTGGCGACGGATGCCCCCGAAGGCGTTCACGTCGGCTGACACCCCCCACAGCGAAGCCCGTCGGATGATCTCCGGCGGGCTTCGTCGTTTGTTGCTCAGCCGGTGAGAGAACGCGCCACCAGGCGCGAGAGCTCGAGCGCGCGACGCGGCCATTCCTGCGTCGCCCCGGCCAGCCCGCAGGCCGGTGAGATGACCAGCGAACCGCTGATCTCCTCGGGATCGAGGCCGAGCATGTCCAGCCACCGTCGGACCCGCTCGACGAGCGGGGCGTCCCCGGCCGCGTCGTCGGTCGTCGCAACGATGCCGAGGGCGATGGTGTCGCCGGCCTCCAGCGCCTCGCCCGCAGCGTCGTGCCCGGTGGCGTCCAGCAGGCCCAGGTCGACCATGACGCCGCGCGCACCCGCCCCACGCAGCAGGCCGATCGGCACGTCGGGCGCGCAGCAGTGGACCCACGGCGTCGCCCCGGCATCGGCCGCGGCCGCGAGCACCCACTCGAGTGCTTGGCTGGCCTCCGGCGGGTGGATGGCGCGGTGTCGACTGAACCCTGAGGCCGTCGGTACGGCGGCCGCCAGCACCGCGGGCAGGGCCGGCTCGTCGACCTGCAGGATCAACTGGGTCGCGGCCGGCAGGCGGCGTCGTACGTCGGCGAGGTGGTCGGTCACGGCCTCGGCCAGCGCCTGCGCCAGCTCCCGTCGGCCCCCGTGGTCGGCGAGAATCTTGTCGCCGCGCGGGCGCTCGACGCTCGCGGCGAGGGTCCATGGACCGGTCACCTGCACCTTGAACGGCCCGGTGTGGCCGGACGCGCGCTCCTCCAGGCCGTCGAGGTCCTGGGCGACCTGGCTGCGCGCGCGGCGCTGGTCGATCGCCGGCGCACCGCTGCTGCCGGTCAGCCGCCAACCGCTCGGCTGGAGGTCGGCGTCGAGGCCGGTGACCAGTCCGAGGGTCCGGCCGATCATCCCCTCCGGCGCGCCCCGACCAGGGACCTCGGGCAGGAACGGCAGGCCGTGCTCGTCGCCGGCCAACTCGCCGAGGACCAGTGCCACGGCTTCGTCGAAGTCCCGCTGGGTCTCGCCCGGGAAGGAGCCGATCGCGGTCGCCCGCGTCACGCGGGGACTCGTTGGGTCGCGGTGATCGTCGCCGAACCGACGACCCGCGTGCCGTCGTACACGACGGCGGCCTGGCCGGGGGCAATGCCCTCGGCGACGTCGATCAGGTCGATCTCGAACCGGTCCTCACCCACCCGCACGACGGCGCGGTGCTCGGCCCCGTGCGCCCGGAGCTGAACGGTCACACGGTCGCCGTCGAGGACGGTGCCGGGCGTGAGAGGTGTGCCGCACCAACGCAGCCGGTCGCCCTCGACGCGGTCGACGGCGAGCCGTTCGCGCGGGCCGACGGTCACGGTGCCGGAGACGGGCTCGATGTCGAGCACGAAGCGGGGGCGGCCATCGGCCGCGGGCGTGCCGAGGCGGAGCCCCTTGCGCTGCCCGATGGTGAACCCGAACGTGCCCTCGTGGTGACCGAGCACCTCACCGGTCGCCTCGTCGCGGATCTCGCCACCGTGGTTCGGGGCGCGGTCGCCCAGCTTCTCGCGCAGCCAGCCGGCGTTGTCGCCGTCGGCGACGAAGCAGATGTCGTGGCTGTCGGGCTTGTCGGCGACGAGCAGTCCGCGACGGGCGGCCTCGAGGCGCACGACGTCCTTCGTGGTGTCGCCGAGCGGAAAGATCGAGTGGCGCAGCTGCTGCTCGTCGAGGACACCCAGGACGTAGGACTGGTCCTTCGCGTTGTCGACCGCGCGATGCAGCTCGACCCCCTCGTCCTTCGTGACGACGCTCGCGTAGTGACCCGTCGCGACCGCGTCGAACCCGAGGGCGAGCGCGCGGTCGAGGACGGCGGCGAACTTGATCTTCTCGTTGCAACGCAGGCAGGGATTGGGCGTCTCCCCCGCTGCATAGGTGTCCATGAAGTTCTCGACCACGTCGGTGTGGAACCGGTCGGAGAGGTCCCAGACGTAGAACGGGATGCCGATGACGTCGGCCGCCCGACGCGCGTCGTTGGCGTCCTCGATGGTGCAGCAGCCGCGAGCGCCCGAGCGGTACGACTTCGGGTTGCGTGACAGCGCGAGGTGGATGCCGGTGACGTCGTGGCCGGCCTCCGCCGCGCGTGCGGCTGCGACCGCGGAGTCAACGCCGCCGGACATGGCAGCAACGACCTTCATCGTGAGCTCACCTCCGACCGCTCACGCACGGGCCGCGCGGGCCCGCTCCACGCAGGGAGCGATCGCGGCCGCGACGGCCTCGATGTCGGCAGAGGTGCTGGTGTGCCCGAGGCTGAACCGCAACGAGCTGCGAGCATCGTCGGGCGCCCGACCCATGGCGAGCAGCACGTGGGAGGGCTGGGGTACGCCCGCCGAGCACGCCGATCCGGTGGAGCACTCGATCCCGCGGGCATCGAGCAGCATCAACAGCGAATCGCCCTCGCACCCCGGGAAGCCGAGGTGCACGTTGCCGGGCAGGCGACCGCGCGGGTCACCGTTGAGGACGACGTCCGGCACCTGGCGTCGTACGGCGGCGACGAGCTCGTCGCGCAGGACGGAGAGCCGGGCGGCGTTGTCGGCCTGGTTCTTCACGGCGACCTCGACGGCAGCGGCGAAGCCGGCGATCGCGGGGACGTCGAGGGTGCCACTGCGGACGTCGCGCTCCTGGCCACCACCGTGCAGCAACGGGGTCAGGGCGACCTCACGGCGTACGACGAGAGCGCCCACACCCTGCGGGCCGCCGACCTTGTGGCCGGAGACCGAGAGCGCATCGACGCCGGACGCAGCGAAGTCGACGGGCACCGCACCGATCGCCTGGACCGCGTCGGTGTGCACGGGGATGCCGTGGGCAGCAGCGAGCGCGACGACCTCGTCGATCGGCTGGAGGGTGCCGACCTCGTTGTTGGCCCACATCACGGTGATCGCGGCGACCGAGGTCGGTTCGAGCTCGATGGCCGCGCGGAGACCGTCGAGGGAGAGCCGTCCGAGGTGGTCGACCGGCAACAGGTTGACGGCCGCGCCCTCGTGCTCCTCGAGCCACTCCAACGGATCCAGCACCGCGTGGTGCTCAACGGCGGACGCGAGGATGCGGAGCCGACGCGGGTCCCCACCGCGACGCGACCAGTACAGGCCCTTCACGGCGAGGTTGTCGGCCTCGGTGCCACCGGAGGTGAAGACCACCTCACCCGGACGACAGTTGAGCGCCTGCGCGATCGTCTCGCGCGATTCCTCCACGATGCGCCGCGCACGGCGCCCGGAGGCGTGCAGGGAACTCGCGTTGCCGACCTCACGGAGCCCCGCTGTCAATGCCTCGATCGCGACGTCGGTCATCGGCGTCGTCGCGGCGTGGTCGAGGTAGACCGTCGGGGCGTCGTTCATGTCGTTCCCAGCGTACGCGGGTCGCTCAGAGGATCACGAGGTCGTCACGGTGGATGACCTCGCGCTCGTAGGCAGCACCGAGCTCCTGCTTGAGGTCCTTCGACGAGCGCCCGAGCAGGTTCGGGAGCTCGGTGGCGTCGAAGTTGACCAGACCGCGGCCGACGACGGCGCCCTCCGGGTCGAGTACGTCGACCGGGTCACCCGCGACGAAGTCGCCCCGGACGCCGGTGATGCCGGCCGCAAGCAGTGAGGCGCGTCGGTCGACGACGGCCCGCACCGCGCCGGCATCGAGGACCAGGCCGCCCTTGGCCTCGGTCGCGTGGCGCAGCCAGAGCAGGCGGATCGGGCGACGCCTGCCGGTCGCATGGAAGAGGGTGCCGACCGGGTCGCCTGCCAGCGCCGCCGCGGCACCGTCGGCCGAGGTGAGCACGACAGGGATGCCCGAGCCGGTCGCAATCGCAGCGGCGTCGACCTTGGTGACCATGCCGCCCGTACCGACACCCGCCGCGCCCACGGATCCGACGGTGATGTCCGCGAGGTCGTCATCGCTGCGCACGTCCGGGATCAGCCGGGCGCCGGGCCGGCTCGGCGGTCCGTCGTACAGGCCGTCGACGTCGGAGAGCAGCACCAGCAGGTCGGCGTGGACCAGGTGGGCGACCAGCGCGGCCAGCCGGTCGTTGTCACCGAAACGGATCTCGCTGGTCGCGACCGTGTCGTTCTCGTTGACGATCGGGATCACGCCGAGCTCGAGCAGCTTGGCAAAGGTCTGGTGCGCGTTGCGGTAGTGCGCGCGACGGGTCACGTCGTCGAGGGTCAGCAGCACCTGGCCGGCGGTGAGGCCGTGCCGGGCGAGCTCCTCGGTGTAGCGGTGGACGAGGATGCCCTGCCCCACCGAGGCAGCCGCCTGCTGGGCCGCGAGGCCACGGGGGCGCTTGCTCAGGCCGAGGGGTGCGAGGCCGGCGGCGATCGCGCCGGAGGAGACGAGCACGACCTCGGCACCTCGGGCGCGGACCGATGCGACGACGTCGACCAGCGAACTGACTCGTTCGGGGTCGAGACCACCAGCAGCGGTGGTCAGGGAGGACGAACCGATCTTGATGACGATCCGGCGGGCGCCGGTCACCACCTCACGGGCGGTTGCCTCACTCACCGGGATCGTCCTCGAGCCACGCGTCGTCATCGATCGCGGCCGGAGCAGCGTCCGGGTCCTCCTTCGAGCCGATCTCGTAGGACACGGGTCCGTAGACCTCGGGCTGGTCGATGCGGCGCGCCACGTCGGCGCGAGTCTCGCCCTCCGCCCGCTCACCGAGCTTGGCCTGGATCTCGCGACGACGGATGGCCGCCTGGCGGTCGTCCTGGAAGCGATCGTCCTCGCCGCGTCGGGAGAGGTTCTCGGCACCGGCGTCGACACCGGGCTTGAACTCGAACACGACGGAGTCGTCCGTGGGACCGATCAACACGGAGTCGCCGGCCTCGGCTCCCAGCTGGAGCAGGCGGGTCTCGACGCCGAGCCGGTTGAGCCGGTCGGCGAGGTAGCCGACGGCTTCGTCGTTGCTGAAGTTGGTCTGCCGCACCCAGCGCTCGGGCTTCTTGCCCACCACGCGCCAGCCGGCCTTCGTGGAGGTGATCTTGAAGCCGTCGTCGTCGACCGCCTTCGGGCGTACGACGATCCGGGCCGGGATCTCGGCCTGCTTGGCCTTGCGGGCCTCCTGGACGATCTCGGCCATCGCGAAGATGAGCTCGCGGGTGCCCTCGCCGGACATGGCGGAGATCTCGAAGACACGGTGGCCACGCGCACGGAGGTCTTCGACGACCATCTCGGCAATGCCACGACCGTCGGGCACGTCGACCTTGTTGAGGGCGATCAGGCGCGGACGGTCCTCGAGACCGCCGTAGCGCCGCAGCTCGTCCTCGATCACGTCGAGGTCGTCGACCGGGTTGCGACCCGGCTCCATGGTGGCCGTGTCGAGCACGTGAACCAGCGCAGCGCAGCGCTCGATGTGGCGCAGGAAGTCGTGACCGAGGCCGCGGCCCTCCGCGGCGCCCTCGATCAGACCGGGCACGTCGGCGACGGTGAAGGTGAAGTCACCGGCCGTGACGACGCCGAGGTTGGGGACCAGGGTGGTGAACGGGTAGTCGGCGATCTTGGGCCTGGCCCGCGAGATCGACGCGATCACACTGGACTTGCCGGCGCTGGGGAAGCCCACCAGCCCCACGTCGGCGACGACCTTGAGCTCGAGGACGACCTCGAGCTCGTCGCCGGGCTCGCCGAGCAGCGCGAAACCGGGGGCCTTGCGCGACTTCGACGCCAGCGAGGCGTTGCCGAGCCCGCCGTGGCCACCTTCGGCCACGACGACCTCGGTGCCGGCACCGATCAGGTCGGCGATGACCTCGCCGTTCTTCCGCTTCACGACGGTGCCGTCCGGCACCTTCAGGATCATGTCGGCGCCGTGCGAGCCGTTCTTGTGGTCGCCGGCCCCGTGACCGCCGTGCTCGGCCTGCCGCTTCGAGCTGTGGTGGTACTCCAGCAGCGTGGTGACATCGGGGTCGACGCGCAGGATGATCGAGCCGCCGGGCCCGCCGTTGCCGCCGTCGGGGCCGCCGAGCGGCTTGAACTTCTCACGGTGGACGGACGCGACCCCGTGACCGCCCCGACCGGCAGCGACAGTCAGCGTCACCCGGTCGACGAAGGTGGGAACAGCCATGGGATCAGTCTTTCAGGAGGAAATGAACGAAGGGCGCCCAACTCGGAAGTGGGACGCCCTTCGAAGAACTCAGGAGATGAGCGTCAGCTCATTCACCCGGAACGATGTTGATGACCTTGCGGCCACGCTTCTTGCCGAACTCGACGGCACCGGGGATGAGCGCGAACAGCGTGTCGTCGCCGCCGCGTCCCACACCGGAGCCGGGGTGGAAGTGGGTGCCACGCTGGCGGACGATGATCTCGCCGGCGCTGACGACCTGGCCGCCGAAGCGCTTCACGCCGAGGCGCTGAGCGTTGGAGTCGCGCCCGTTCTTGGTGGACGCTGCGCCCTTCTTGTGTGCCATGTTTCAGTCCTTCTTGAAGAAGTGAGGAGAACCCGTCCGGGGCCCAGCTCAGAGCGAGATGTCGGTGACCTTGACCTGGGTGTACTTCTGGCGGTGACCCTGGCGCTTCTTGTAGCCGGTCTTGTTCTTGTACTTCTGGATGATGATCTTCGGACCCTTGGTGGCACCGAGGACCTCAACCGTCACCGACGCCTTCTCGAGGCCAGTGCTGGTCACGGTCTCACCGTCGACGGCGAGAACCACCGGCAGGGTGAGGGTGTCGCCGACAGGCGTAGCGCACTTGTCGATCTCGAAGACGTCGCCGACCTCGACCTTTTCCTGCTTCGCGCCTGCGCGCACGATCGCGTACACCACCGCGGGCTCCTTCTCACGTCAACGTTCGGGTCTGCGGCACACACAGCGAAGAGCCGGGCGCCAGCAGAACGGCGCACCTGCGGCGCACCGACGGTCAATACTACGGTTCGGGCCGGCATCCACCAAAACGATGGACCCGCCCGTCCTGCTAGCTGTACCCGGCCATGAGGTTGGTAGCAGCGCATCACCGTTGACGTAGGAGGAACCTCCGGGTGGGGTGTGGCTTGTCGAAGGCCCGCTCCACCACCCGGAGGTTCCATGTCTCACGGTAGTGCGCGGCTGACCGTCCACGGT
>JAPLCC010000028.1 GCA_026392415.1 Propionibacteriales bacterium | reverse complement strand
GTGCTCGTCGCCGTGATCGTGTGGCGCCGTGTGCTCCGGCCGCGACTGCGGTCGGCGGGCGATCTCCCGGCCGACGAGTGAGCCTCGCCGCGATCGCGCCGGTGGCGTTGCTCGCGATCGGTGCGGCGCTGATGCTGGTGCGCCCGCGGGGTCTGCCCTCGTGGGTCGGTCCGGTCGTCGCCGCGGTGGTGGCCGTCGCCGGGCCGCTGGACCCGAAGGCCCGGCTCCCCTGGTACGGGCCGTCCATGGGCGCCCGGTCTTTCATCACCGCCCGCCTCATGGAGACCTGGGCCCACGGCCAGGACGTCGCCGATGCCCTCGACTTCCAGCGCCGCCCCACCGACCGGCTGCGCCACGTCGCCGACATCGGCGTGCGCACCTTCAACTTCTCCTTCGACCTGCGCGGTCTCGAGCGGCCGACCAGCGGCATCTTCGTCGAGCTCGCCGCGCCGAGCGGCGGCACGTGGACCTGGGGCGACCCGGCCAGCGAGGACGTCGTGCGCGGCGACGCCCTCGACTTCTGTCAGCTCGTCACCCAGCGCCGCCACCTCGACGACCTCGACCTCGAGATCACCGGCCAGTCGGCCCAGAGGTGGGCGTCGATCGCCCAGGCCTACGCCGGCGCGCCCGGGCCCGGGCGCGCGCCGAGCACCGGCAGCACTGCGCCGCACGACCGTACCGACGAGCCCGCCCAGGAGGCGTGATGAGCAGCAAGCGAGCAGTCCGGATCGGCAACGTCTCCGGCTTCTACGGCGACCGACTCGCCGCGATGAAGGAGATGGTCGAGCAGGGTCCCGTCGACGTCATCAGCGGCGACTACCTCGCCGAGCTGACGATGCTGATCCTGTGGAAGGCGCGCCGCAAGGACCCCGACGGCGGCTACGCGCGCACCGTGCTGCCCCAGCTCGAGGGCGTGCTCGGCACCGTGCTCGACCGGGGCATCAAGGTCGTCACCAACGCCGGCGGCCTCAACCCCGGAGGACTGGCCCAGCAGATCGAAGCCCTCGGCGACCGGCTCGGCCTGAAACCGCGGGTGGCGCACATCGTCGGTGACGACATCACCGACCGGATGCCGGAGCTGATGGCCGCCGGGCAACCGTTCACCCACATGGACACCGGCCGCTCGCTCGCCGAGGTGGGGGTGACGCCCGTGGTGGCCAACGCCTACCTCGGCGCCTGGGGCATCCGCGACGCGCTCGCCGCCGGCGCCGACATCGTCGTGTGCCCGCGCGTCACCGACGCCTCTCTCGTCGTCGGCGCAGCTGCCTGGTGGCACGGCTGGGCCGCCGACGACTTCGACGCCCTTGCCGGGGCCGTCGCCGCTGGCCACGTCATCGAGTGCGGTCCTCAGGCCACCGGCGGCAACTATTCGTGGGCCCACGAGATCGTCGACCATCGCACCCCCGGCTTCCCGATCGCGGAGGTCGAAACCGACGGGTCGAGCGTGATCACCAAGCACGACGACACCGGCGGCGTGGTCTCTGTCGGTACGGTCACCGCCCAACTGCTCTACGAGATCGCCGGCCCCGCCTACGCCAACCCCGACGTCGTCGCCCACTTCGACAGCGTCGAGCTGACCCAGGAGGCGCCCGACCGGGTGCGCATCGCGGGTGCCCGCGGCACCGCCCCGACCGGCTCGCTCAAGGTCGCCGTCGACTTCGTGGGCGGGTTCCGCAACACGATGACCCTCGTCCTGACGGGACTGGACATCGAGGCGAAGGCGGCGGCCGCCGAGGCCCGCCTCTTCGACCTGCTCGGTGGCAAGGACTCCTTCGACGAGGTGGACGTCCAACTGCTGCGTTTCGACCGGCCCGACGCGCCCGCCAACGCCCAGGCCACCGCCCACCTGCGGGTCACGGTCAAGGACGCCGACCGGCGCAAGGTCGACCGGCGCTTCGCATCGGCCGTCATCGAGATGGCGCTCAGCGGGTACGCAGGCATCCACACCACCACACCGCCGACCGACGCCTCGGAGTTCGGCGTCTTCTGGCCCGCGCTCGTCGACGCCGACGTCGTCACCCACGAGGTCGTGCTGTCGGACGGCACCCGCGCCACCGTGCCGCACACCCCGGCGGCCGTCGAGCCTGCTCCCTCGGTGACGCCCGCCGATGTTCCAGTGCCGGCAGTGCTGGGCGAGGACACCGTGCGCGCGCCGCTCGGCATGGTCTGCGCGGCACGCTCGGGCGACAAGGGCGGCAACGCCAACGTCGGGATCTGGACGGCCGCCGAGGAGGAGTACCAGTGGCTCTTCCACCACCTCACCGTCGAGCGCTTCCGCGAGTTGCTGCCCGAGGCGGACGCCCTGGCGATCCACCGCTACGAGCTGCCGAACCTGCGCGCGCTCAACTTCGTCGTCGTCGGGCTGCTCGGTAACGGCGTCGCTGACTCCACGCGGCCCGATCCGCAGGCCAAGGGCCTCGGCGAGTACATCCGCTCGCGGCACGTCGACCTGCCAGCACGCTGGGCGGGCGGGGCCGACGTCCGGGGATGACGACCGTGCGTGGGGGAGCGGGTGCGCGCAGCGCGCTGGCCGTTCCCGGGGAGATCCCGGGGCGGCCGGCGGGTGCGACGCGCCCGGGCGGGCGCACCCGCGACCCGGCGCGCAAGCAGCGCATCCTCGACGCGGCCGCCGAGTTGATGGCCGTCCAGGGCTTCCATGCCGTGTCGATGGAGCAGATCGGCGAGGCGGTCGGCATCACCGCGTCGGCGATCTACCGTCACTACGACGCCAAGACCGCCATGCTCGCCGCGATGTTCGACCGGGCCATCGACGGTCTACTCGCTGAGAGCGCGCGGCTGGCGGCCGACGTCCACAGCGACCCCGCGGTGGGACTCGGGCGCCTGGTCGACGCGCAGATCGGCTTCGTCGTCGGCGAGCGCGATGTCGCGCAGGTCTACTTCCGCGAGCTCGCGCACCTGCCCGAGGTCGACCGCCGTACCTTGCGACGCAAGCAGCGGCTCCACGTCGAGGAGTGGACGCACCTGCTCACCGAGTGGCGTCCCGAGCTCGACGACACGACGGCCCGCACGGTCGTGCACTGCGCGATCGGAGCGATCCAGTCGACCCTCAACCACGGTTCCGGCCTCGCCGATCCGCATCTGCGCGCGGTGCTGCGGGAGTCCGCGCTCGCCGTCCTGCTGTCCGCCGGCACCCACACCGGCACATCCCCGACACGGTAACCCGGCGCGGCTTTGGTCGCGCCCAGGCAAGGAGAACACCATGACCGCCCACGACCGTCCCGCGGCAGGCGCCTTCGGGCTGACCCCGGACCAGCACAACCTCCTCAAGGAGGCCGACGACTACGCCCGCAAGGAGTTCGGGCCGATCGCAGCGCGCATGGACGACGAGGAGTGGTGGCCGCCGGAGCTGATGAGCAACTTCGGCAAGCACGGGATGCTGGGCGCCACCATCGGACCCGAGTACGGCGGCGCCGGCATGTCCTACCTGGAGGCCGGTCTCGTGCTCCAGGCCTTCGCCCGGTGGAGCCCGGCGATCGCGCTCAGCTGGGCGGCACACGACAACCTGTGCGCCAACAACCTCTACACCAACGGCAGCGACGACATTCGCAGCCGCTTCCTGCCGAAGCTCGTCAGTGGCGAGTGGGTCGGGTGCCTGGGCCTGACCGAGCCCGGCGCTGGCTCCGACGCGCTCGGATCGATGCGCACCAAGGCGGTGCGCGACGGCGACGTCTACCGGATCAGCGGTTCCAAGATCTACATCACCAACGGCCCCATTGCCGATGTGTGCCTGCTCTACGCCAAGACGCAGCCCGACCGGGGCTCGAAGGGCATCACGGCCTTCGTCGTCGAGACCTCGACCCCCGGATTCCAGGTGGCACAGAAGCTCAACAAGATGGGCTTCCGCGGCTCCCAGACCGCCGAGCTCGTCTTCGACGACATGGTCGTCCCGGTGGAGAACATCGTCGGCACCGAGCACGAAGGCCACCAGGTCGTCATGTCCGGTCTGGACATCGAACGTGCCATGATCGCGCCGATCTCGGTCGGTACGGCTGAGCGGGCGCTGGCGCTGTCGATCGAGTACGCCAAGAGCCGCGAGCAGTTCGGCGCGCCCATCGCCTCCTTCCAGATGGTGCAGTCGCGCATTGCCGAGATGTACGCAGACATCGAGGCCGCCAAGACGCTGTGCTGGAGCGTGCTGTCGGCCTGCGACGCCGTCGACGAGCGTGAGGCCGGTCGCGGCGAGATCCACGCCCGCACCGCCTCGGCGGTGATGTTCTGCGCCGACATGGCCAACCGCGTCCTCAACCACGCGCTGCAGATCCACGGCGGAGGCGGCTACATCTGGGAGACCGAGATCAATCGCCTCTACCGCAGCATCAAGCTGCTCGAGATCGGTGCCGGCACCACCGAGGTCCGCAAGCTCATCATCGCCGGAGAGCTGCTGCGATGAGCGAGGCGCCGTACCCGCACTTGCTCGCTCCGCTCGAGACGTCGGGGATCACCCTGCGCAACCGGGTGATCATGAGCGCGATGCACACGGGGCTCGAGGACGACCCGGACGACTTCCCGAAGCTGGCCGCCTACATCGCCGAGCGCGCCCACGGCGGCGTCGGGCTCATCGTCACCGGCGGCTTCGGGGTCAACGGCGAGGGCTTGCTCGGCGAGGGGTCAGGGATGCTGACCGAACCCGGGCAGGTGGAGCCGCACCGGCTCGTGACGGCGGCCGCCCACGGTGGCGGCGCTGCGATCGTCCTGCAGATCGCGCACGGGGGCGCGTACTCCGACCTCCCCGAGACCCTCGCACCCTCCGCCGTGCGCCCGCCGATCAAGCCGACCACGCCGCGTGCCATGACCGGCGACGAGATCGAGGCGTGCATCGAGGACTTCGTCCGTACCGCCGAGCTTGCCCGGGACGCCGGCTACGACGGCGTCGAGGTGCTCGGGCACGAGGGTTACCTCATCACCGAGTTCCTCGCCGAGCGCACCAACCAGCGCGACGACGAGTGGGGCGGAACGCCCGTGAAGCGACGCCGGCTGCCGGTCGAGATCGTGCGCCGTGTCCGCACCCGCCTGGGTGAGGACTTCCTCGTGCTCTACCGCATCTCCGTGCTCGACCTCGTGGACGGCGGACAGCGCCTCGTCGACGTCCTCGATCTGGCCTGCGAGCTCGAGGACGCCGGCGTGTCGATCCTGACCAGCGGTTTCGGCTGGCACGAGTCCCAGGTCCCGACGATCGCCTCGTCGGTGCCGCAGGGCGCCTTCGCGTGGGCGACCGGGCGTCTGCGCGAGGCGGTGCGCGTCCCGGTCTCGGCATCGAACCGGATCACCATGCCCGCCGCCGCCGAGGACATCCTGGCCCGCGGGGACGCCGACCTCATCGCCATGGCGCGCCCCTTCCTCGCCGACCCGGCTTGGGTGAACAAGGCCGCTGCCGGGCGGGCGGACGAGATCAACACCTGCATCGGCTGCAACCAGGCCTGCCTCGACCACCTGTTCACCAAGAAGCCGGTGTCGTGCCTGGTCAACCCCCGCGCGGCCAGGGAGACCGAGCTGATCCTCGCTCCCACCCGGCGGCGCAAGCGCTGTGCTGTGGTGGGCGCGGGGCCTGCCGGTCTCGCCGGTGCCCTCGCGCTGGCCGAGCGCGGTCACGAGGTCGAGCTCTTCGAGGCCGCGGACGTTCTGGGCGGTCACTTCCGGGTTGCTCGGGAGGTGCCCGGCAAGGCCGACTTCGCCGAGACCCTCCGCTATTTCGAGACCCGGCTCGCCCAGCTCGGCGTCACGGTGCGCCTCGGGTCGGTCGTGGCCGCCGACGACCTGCTCGCGCGCGGTTTCGACGAGATCGTCGTCGCCACCGGAGTGAACGCTCGTCGTCCGGCCATCGAGGGCGTCGACCACCCCAAGGTGCTCGGCTACAGCGACGTCCTGCTCGGCCGCGTCCTCCCTGGGGAGAGGGTCGCGGTGATCGGTGCCGGTGGTATCGGCGTCGACGTCAGCGTCGCGCTGACGGCGCCCGCCCCTGTGCCGGGAGAGGACCCCGTCGAGACCTGGAGCCGCCACTGGGGTGTCACCCGCGACGAGGAGGTGCCGGGCGCGCTCGTCGCGCCGTCGGCCGAGACACCTGCCCGCGAGGTGTACCTGCTGCAGCGTTCCCCGGGCCGAATCGGGCGCACCCTCGGCAAGACGACAGGCTGGATCCACCTCGCCGAGTTGCGTCGTCGAGGAGTGAAGTCGATCTCGGGCGTCACCTACGACCGTGTCGACGACGCGGGCCTGCACATTACCGTCGACGGGGTCCAGCAGGTCCTCGAGGTCGACCACGTGGTCCTCTGCGCCGGTCAGGAGTCCGAGCGCGGGTTGTACGAGCAGCTGAGCGAGGCGGGTGTCTCCGTCCACCTCGTCGGAGGGGCCGACGTGGCCACCGAGATCGACGCCAAGCGGGCGATCGAGCAGGCCACGCGACTCGGCTACGCACTGTGAAGCCGGCGGCCTCACGATGTCGATGAGATCCCGCTACCGGCCGCGGCACGCGGCACCTGTCGCACGTCGGGGCGCCTCGCTGCGCCGTCTCCTCAGCCGCGCAGTGTCCGGGCGTGGACGCCGGGACGCTGACCGGTCCAGGTCTTGAACGCCCGTGAGAAGCTCGACGCACTCGCGTAGCCGAGTCGGTCGGCGACCTGCTCCACGGTGAGTCCGGTGGCCAGGAGTTCCTCGGCCAGCAGCCCCCAGGTTTCCTGGGAAAGGGCGCGGAAGCTCGTGCCCTCGTCGGCGAGACGCCGCCGCAGTGTGCGCAGCCCGATGTTCAGGCCGGCCGCCACCACGGTCTGGCTCGTGGTGACGCCACCCTTGGCCAGCACCTGCCGCACCTCGCCGGCGAACCCGACCCGACTGCGTCGGCGGCTGAGCAGTTGCGCGCAAGCCTCCTCGGCGGCGCGGGCGGTCTGCTCGGAGTGCAGGGAAAGCGGGAGGTCCATGAGAACTCCCGGCAGGCTTACCCAGTTGGCTTCGGCGTCCCACTCGGGCTCGACGCCGAGGAGTTCGACGTAGCGGTCGATGTGCCGGGGGTCCTCCGGACGGGGGAGGGTCAGGTGCGCGCTCAACACGGGCAGGTGGTCGAGATTCAGGTTCTCGAGATTCAGGGCTGAGCGACCGACCGCCTCGGTCATCGCGAGATCACGCTCGATCAGGAACCGGTGGAGGTGCTCCGGCACGTCGGCGCTGTCGAGGTAGACGCGCAGTTCGTGGCCGTGGATGCGGAAATGCGGCACGAAGAAGGTGTAGGTGAGCTCGACGTAGCGGGTGGCGAGCTCCAGCGCGCTGCCGAGGGTCGGGCTGGAGAGCACCGCGTAGGTCCACGGTCCGTGCAGCCCGAAGTGATAGCGGCGTCCTGCCGTGAACCCCAGGCCGGGCTCGTCGGTTGCGGCGAGCAGGTTGGACACGAGCCGGAGCTCCTGGCCGGCCGTGATCTCGCCGTTCTGGTCGTGGATCGCGACGACGTCGAGGCCGGTGCCGTCGAGCAGCACCTCCGGCTGCACGCCCCGCTCGTAACCGAGCGCCACCAGAAGCGCGGCGCTCGCGGTGGGGCGGCGTTGCATCCATCGGTCCCCGACCAGCGTCTCGATCTCCATCCCGCTCCGAGTATGACACTACGCAGCCCTCGGGGAGGGCACTCCGACCATCTGGGATGCAGGTGTGTCCGGAAGTGTCCCGGGCATGGCCCACAGTGTGATGGTCGTCGCGGTCGCGCGTACCTAGCCTCTGACAGTGTCCACCGAACCGGACGGCGAGCAGCCGCATGCGTACGACGAGCTCCGCCCGGTCGAGACCACCGGTCATGAGGTCGAGCTGCGGCCCGGAAATGTGGTCGAGCGGCCGGCGGACATGGTCGACCTGATCGGCGGGGTGCGCCGTGTCGTCGGGGCGGCCTTCCGCTCCACCACGGCCGTGGCGGGCTGGTCCGAGCGCCAGACGCTGACGCTGCTGCGCGAGCGCATGGAGGCCCTTGCGCCCGCCGAGGAGCCGAGGTGGCCGGCGACCGCGCCGGTCGAGCTGTTGGGGTCGAAAATGCGCCATCTGCTCGAGCGCTCCCTGGAGTCGAACTCCATGGACGCTCTCGACGAGGTCTACCACTGGATCGTCGACCAGTTGCTGCCCGACGAGGCTCGCATCGTCGCCGCCCTCTCTGACGGCAGCTCGTCGCCGATGGTTCATGTCCTGACCCGCAGTCGCAGCGGCGTCGCTGCCGAGCCGCTGCTCAGCCACATGTCATTGATCGGCAAGACGGCAAACCTGACTCTCCCGCAGTTGACGCCGGTCTATGTGCGCCACCTGCTCGCGCTCAACGTGGTGCAGTCCGGGCCGGAGGACCCCGCCATCAAGGCGGAGTACGAGATCCTCGCCGCCGACCTGGTCGTGATGCGCGCCGTGCGCCGCGGCTCCCGCGGACCGATCCCGCCCAAGGTGGAGCGCGCCAGTCTGCAGCTTTCGCCGCTCGGCCGGGACCTGTGGGCTGCGGCCATCGGCGTCCGGGGGAAGTCGTGAGCGCGCTCGTCTTGGGCGTCGCCCAACTCGTCCCGCTCGTGCAGACCTGGGACGAGATCCGCGCTGACTTCTCGCTGAACTGGTTCATCTACCTCTCGATGCCGTTCATCGCGGCCTTCGTCGGCTACACCACCAAGCTGGTGGCGTTGCAGATGATCTACCGGCCCATCGAGTTCCGCGGCATCGGTCCGTTCGGCTGGCAGGGCGTCGTTCCCCGACGCGCTGGCAAGACGGCAGCGGTCACGATCGAGATGCTCACCGAGGAGCTGCTCAAGCCCGAGGAGATCCTCGATCGGATCGACCCGGCCGAGATGGTCGAGGAACTGCGCCAGCCCCTCACGGACATCGTCGACGACCTCGCGCGGGAGCTGTGCGACCAGCTGCGCCCCGGTCTTTGGGACTCGCTGCCGCTGGTGGGCCGCCGCGCGATCCTGGGCCGGGTCCACAAGGCTGCGCCAGGCATCATCGACAATCTGCTCACCGAGATGCGTCGCGACCTATCCCGCTTCGTCGACCTGCAGTACGTCGCCGTGACCGTGCTGGTGCGCAACAAGGCCCAGCTCAACGACCTGGTGCGCGGCATCGGATCGGGCCCGATGAAATTCATAAGGCGCAGCGGCATCTACTTCGGCTTCCTCATCGGCCTGGTGCAGATGGTGGCCTGGGGCTACTTCCACAATCCCTGGATCATGCCGCTGTTCGGCTTCATCACCGGCTTCGTCTCTGACTGGCTCGCGCTCAACCTCATCTTCGTGCCGCGGCAGCGGCGCCTGCTGTTTGGTCGTCTACCGCTGCATGCCGTCCTGCACGCCCAGCGCGAGCAAATCACCCGCGACTACGCGCGGATCCTCGCCGACGACATCTTCTCTGCCGACGTGCTGCTCGAGGGGCTCCTGCACGGGCCGACGTCGGACCGCCTCTTCGCTGCGATCGACAAGGAGGTCTCGGCGGCGCTCGACGACCAACTCGGGCTTGCTCAACCTGCAGTGACGCTGGCGATCGGGACCCTGCGCTACCGCGAGCTGCGCGGCACCGTGGTTGAGCGGATCGTCGAGCGACTTCCCGAGACGGTGGCCGAGGCCAAGGACTATGCTACGCGCACCCTCGACATCGAGAACCTCATCGTCGACAAGATGCGGCAGCTGACCCCCGAGCAGTACGAGGGGATTCTGCGGCCAGTCTTCAAGGACGACGAGGCGCTGATGGTCACGGTCGGGGCCATGCTCGGCTTCGCCGTGGGGGAGCTCCAGCTGCTCTTCGTGGAGCACTTCTCGCGATGAATCGACGTGATGTTCCAGGCCGGCGCAACAGCAGGCCACAACTGTCGTCCGCGTGACCGATTGGGCCATGGCCAGCAGGTGTGATGGCAGTCATAGTTCTCAAGGACGGGCAATGGGGGTTGGTATGGCATCGACGGGGGTGGTGGGACCCGCGCGGGTTCTGGTCCCGGTCGGAGACCTGTTCGCGTTTTTCGTGGCCGTGGCCCGCGCCAGCATGCGTCGGCCGTTCCAGTTCAACGAGTTCATAGACCAGACCTGGTTCGTCATCCGGGTGTCCCTGCTGCCCACCATGGCGATCACGATCCCCTTCGGGGCCGTGCTCTCGCTCCAGGTGGGAACCCTGTTCAGCCAGTTCGGCGCCAAGTCCTTCACCGGGGCCGTGGCCGTGATCGGGATTGTCCAGCAGGCGGCGCCGATCGCCACGGTCGTGATCATGGCCGGCGCCGCCGGCACCGCGGTGGCCGCCGACCTCGGGGCGCGCAAGGTACGCGAGGAGCTCGACGCCATGGAGGTCCTCGGCATCGATCCGATCCAACGGCTCGTGGTCCCCCGAGTGCTGGCGATGGCCTTCGTCGCCGTCCTGCTCAACGCCATTGCGACGATCGTGGGCCTCGCCGGAGGCTACGGTTTCAACGTGCTCGTGCAGGGCGGATCGCCGGGCGCCTACGTGCAGTCCTTCACCGCGCTCGCCCAGCTTCCAGACCTGTGGATCGGCGAAATCAAGGCACTGCTGTTCGGTGCGATCGCCGGAATCGTCGCCTGCCACCAGGGCGTCAACGCCAAGGGCGGGTCCCAGGGGGTCGGCAATGGCGTGAACCAGTCTGTCGTCGTCGCCTTCGTGCTGCTCTTCCTCGTCAACGCCATCCTGACCTTGGTCTACTACCAGGTCGTCCCACCGAAGGGCCTGTGATGGCACAAGAGGTCTCCGTCGTAACCAGTCTGTGGCGTTCACTCGTCGGGCTGTTCTCCGAGCTCGGCGAGCAGGTGTCGTTTTTCAGCAGGAGTCTGGTCTCGATCCCGCGGGCCGTGCGACGCAGCCGCAAGGAGATCTTCCGACTGCTGGCGGAGGTCAGCCTCGGCCGGGGCGCCCTGGTCCTGGTCGCGGGCACCTTCGGCATCATGGCCTTCCAAGTGCTCGCGGTCGGTTCCGTGGTCGGCCTGGTCGGTTACCAGGGTCTCAAGCAGATCGGAATCGAGCCCTACATCGGCTTCCTCTCCGCCTACTTCAACACCCGCGAGGTCGCACCTCTGACGGCCGCCACGGCTCTCGTTGCGACGGTCGGAGCGGGCTTCACGGCCCAGCTGGGAGCGATGCGCATCAGTGAGGAGATCGACGCGGTCGAGGTAATGGCAATCCCGTCGATCCCCTACCTGGTCAGCACCCGGGTGGTCGCCTGCGTGATGGCTGTCATTCCGCTGTACCTGATCGGGCTCATCGGCACCTTCGCCGCCACCCAAGCCGTCTCGGTGACCTACTACGGCCTCACCCCTGGCACCTACGATCACTACTTCACCCTCTTCCTGCCGCCGGTGGACGTCCTCTACTCCTTGCTCAAGGTGATCGTCTTCGCCGTGATGCTGGCGCTGATCTGTTGCTACTACGGGTACAACGCCACTGGCGGTCCTGCCGGAGTCGGTGTGGCCGTGGGACGCGCGGTGCGTCTTTCGCTCGTCGCGATCGTGGTGGCCGACTTCTTCCTGAGCCTCGCCATCTGGGGCTCGACGACGACAGTGAGGCTCGCCGGATGAACCCACGTGCCGCCGTCCCGATGCCCGTGCGCGGTGTCGCCTTCGTCGTCGTGTTGACGTCCCTGCTGGGGGCGAGCATCGCCGCGTACAACAAGGATCTGCCTTGGCAGCGCACCGACGCCGTCGACCTCGTCACCCGCTCCGCCGGGCTCGAACTCAACCCGCTGTCCGACGTGAAGTTCCAGGGCGTTCTGGTCGGGCGCGTGGAGTCGATCACCTCGGACGGGCGCGAGGCCCGGGTGCGGTTGGCGATCGATCCCGAGCGCCGCGTCCTTATCCCCGCGAACGTCGACGCCGTCATCGTCCCGAAGACCCTGTTCGGCGAGAAGTTCGTCGACCTGCGGGCGCCGCGCGCGCATTCCGTCGCGACTCGGCTGGCGCCCGGTGCCACGATCAGGCAGACCGAGAGAGCGGCCGAGGTGGGCGAGATCTTCACCCTGCTGGCGCCACTGCTGCAGAAGATCCGCCCCGACCAGCTCAATGTGACGCTCACGAACCTCGCCGCCGCACTGAGCGGGCGCGGCGAGCGCATCGCCGGCACCATCGAGGGCGTCGATGCCGTGCTGCGCACCCTCGATCCGCAGCTGCCCGCGCTCATCGAGGACCTCCGTCTCGTCGGCCAGGTCGGAGAGGGCTACGCAGATGCCACCGAGGATCTCGCGCGCGTGCTCGACAGCACCGCATCGATCAGCTCCCAGGTGCTGGTGCCCGGGGAGCGGTCCTTCCGCGACTTCCTCTCCTCCACGCTGCGCGCTTCGTCGGCCACCGAGGAACTGCTCGACCGCAACGGCCGCACGCTCGTGCGACTCACGGGGAGCGCGCTCGGCATCACCCGCCTGCTGAAGGAGTACGCGACGACCGTGCCTTGCCTCGTGGACGCCCTCGCGCTCGGCGACCGTGTTGCCAGCCACGTCATCGGCGGCCGCGGGCCGCACGTGTCGCTTTCTGTCGACCTCCTGATGTCGGCCAGTTACTACAAGGCCGACAAGGACCTCCCACTCGGCGACAACGAGACCGCCCTCGACCGGCTGCCTTCATGGGTTCCCGACTGGCGGCCGCACTGCCCCGAGGTGGCTCCTTGGCAACTGGAGCTCGAGCAGGCGGCACCGTTCTCCATGCCCGGGATCGGCGGAGCCAAGTACGAGCCGAGCTCGACCGCCGCTCCGGCGGCAGCGAGCGGTGGCAAGGTCGACCCGCCCGCCGTGGCGCAGGCGCGCGAGGGCCTTGCCCGGGTCCTCGCGGCCCAGCGCCTCGGCGAGTCCGGTTCGGCGCTGCCAGGCGTCGCCCAGTTGCTGGTCACCCCGCTGGTGGCGGCCGGGCTGGCGGAGGTCCCATGAGCGCCATGCGTCCCCCGATCGAGGTCCCGGAGCCCCCCAGAGTGTCGGCACGTCCGCGACGGCGCCTGTCCGGCAACGGCCTAAAGGTCGGCGTTTTCACTATTGTCACCGCGATGTTGATCGCGCTCCTCGCCACGCTGATCGGCAACATCTCCTTTGCGCCGTCGCGCACGTACTTCGCGCTGTTCACGGACGCCACCGGGGTCTTCAAAGGCGACCGCGTACGCATCTCCGGCGTCGAGGTCGGCACCGTGCAGGGTGTGTCGCTCGTCGAGGCGGACGAGGGCCGCCGACTGGCGCGTCTCGAGCTGTCCGTGCGCGACGACGTGCCGGTCATGGCCGACGCGCGCCTCCAGTTGCGTTACGAGAACATCGTCGGCCAGCGCTACCTCGCGGTCATGGAGACGGCCGACGGCGGTAGAAGCATGCCCGAGGGCGGTACCTTCCCGGTGAGCCAGACCCGGCCGGCACTGAACCTGACCCAGCTGTTCAACGGCTTCCAGCCGCTGTTCAGAGCTCTCGACCCGAAGCGGCTCAACGAGTTCTCCTTCCAGCTGGTGCGCACCCTCCAGGGGGAGTCCGGCACCGTGCGCGACTTGTTGCGCAATGTCGCCGAGCTCACCGACACCCTCGCGGACAAGGACCGAGTCATCGACGGTGTGGTGCGCGACCTCGGCACCGTGCTGGAGACCGTGGGCAACCGTGACGAACAGCTATCGGGGCTCATCGTGCAGTTCCGCGACCTGATGACCGGTCTGGCGCAGGATCGCGACGCCATCGACACAGCCCTCCCGACGCTCAACGACCTCCTGGGAACCACGACGGGCCTCCTGCGCGAAGCCCGCCCGTCGCTGCGCGACGACGTCAGCGCCGTGCAGTCCATCACCGAGCAGCTTCACGACAGCCGCGACACCCTCAGCGAGTCGCTCGACCGGTTGCCCGGCCGACAGCGGGAGGTCGCTCGAATCGGCTCCTACGGCTCGTGGTTCAACACGGTGGCATGCGGTTTCGAGGTGCGGCTGCAGCTGCTCGACGGCTTCGTCGACCTCGGCGGTGCCGCGCCGATGGAGAACGACACCGAGACCGCTTGCGCCGGAGGGCAACCATGAACATTCGCGACGTGACCGAGCGGCAGAAAGTCCGCTACGCCGCCGTGGGCCTGGTGCTGATCGGCATGTTGCTGGCCGTCGCCGTCAACTTCCAGCGCCTACCGCTGGTGGGTGGGGGCGAGACCTACCATGCGCTGTTTTCCGATGCGGCTGGCCTCAAGGTCGGCGAGGAGGTGCGGGTGGCGGGTGTCAAGGTCGGGCAGGTCACCGACATCGCTTTGCAGGGAGCGGCGGTCCGAGTCACCTTCCGCGTCAAGGGGGTCGATCTCGGCAAGAAGACCACCGCCGGCATCGAGGTCAAGACCCTTCTGGGGCAGCACTACGTCAGCCTCGACCCCGCGGGCGAGGGGAACGTCGGCTCCGACTCGACCATCCCGTTGGCGCGAACCACCACCCCGGTCAACCTGGTGCCGGTCTTCGACCAGCTGACCAAGACGGCCGATCGCCTCGACACCGCCCAGCTCGCCACCGCGTTCGAGTCGCTGGCCGGCACGCTGAGCGCGGCGGCCCCCGAGATGACCCCGGCCCTCGAAGGATTGCGAAGACTCTCGAACGTGGTGAACAACCGCGACGAGGGCATCGCCGACCTGCTGCGCCAAGCGCGAGTAGTGTCAGGCACCGTCGCCGCCCGCGATCGCGACCTCGGCCAGCTGCTCGCCGGGGCGGACCGAGTCTTCGCCGTCCTCGATCGGCGGCGCGCCGACATCGTCCTCCTCATCGACGGCGTCGAGGCGCTCTCGCGCCAGGTCAGCGGGGTCGTCCGCGACAACAAGAAGGCCATCGGCACCACCCTCGGCCAGCTCGACGACGTCCTCGCGATCTTGAAGAAGAATCGCTCCACCATCGACCAGGCCATCACCATGTTGGACCTCTACGGCCGAGAGTTCACCGCGGTGGCGGGCACCGGACGTCACTTCGACGGCGAGAGCACGCTGCCCAAGAGCCTCTCGGTGTGCATCACCGACTCCGGCGGCGGCAGGCTTCGCGAACTCCTGGGTCCCCTGCTGACGAGCCTCAACGAGCGGATCGACCGGAAGAGCGAGCCGTGCGTCCCGCTCGGGATTGGATCGAGGAACGAGCCGTGAACATTCTTCTGCGCCGACGCGGCGCCATCCTCGTGGCTCTCCTGCTGCTGTTTTGCGCGGTCACCGTATTCCTACCTCGTGACGGCGACGAGCGGCGTCGCGAGGTCGTCGCGACGTTCTCCGCAACCACCAGCCTCTACCAGGGGGCCAAGGTGAAAGTGCTCGGCGTCGACGTCGGCTCCGTGCGCTCCATCGAGGTCGTCGGTACCGCGGTGGAGGTGACCATGGACGTCGACGACGGCGTCGACCTCCCTGTCGACGTGCGCGCGGTGATCGTGCCTCCCTCCATTGTCGGTGACCGCTTCGTGCAGCTGGCCCCCGCCTACTCCGGGGGCCCGAAGGCACCGGCGCGGCTCACGCTGGGCCTCGACCGCACCGGCGTGCCCGTCGAGCTCGACGACAGCTACCGCGCCATCGATGAGCTGGCGCAGGGCCTAGGGCCGAACGGCGCCAACAAGGACGGCGCGGTCTCCGAGCTCGTCTCGGCTCTCGCGGCCACCCTCGACGGGCGCGGACAGCTGCTCAACGACACGGTTCGCGACCTGTCGGCAGCCCTCGGCACGCTCGCCGGCTCGAGCGACGACGTCTCGAGCACGGTCGAGGACCTGTCGAGCGTCACCTCGACTCTCGCCGGCAAGGACGCTGTCATCCGCCGGCTGGTGAAGAGCCTGGCAGCCGTCTCCAGCACGCTAAACGACCAGCGCGCAGGCATGGGGACGGCGGTCACCACGCTGCAGACCGCCCTCACCGACCTCAACGGGCTGCTGCGCGAGCAGAGTCCCGCGATCACCCGCACCATCATGGACCTCGCCGATGTCACCCGCACTGTCGCCGCTCGCACCGACCGGCTGGAAAACCTGCTGAAGCTGGTCCCGCTCGCGACGGTCAACCTCGGTAATACGGTCGTGCCCACGAACTGGGACCCGAAGCGGCCTTGGCTGACACCGGTGGGCGGGCGCACGAGCAGCCTGGGGGGGCGGTTGACCCT
The DNA here is from genome assembly GCA_026392415.1 of Propionibacteriales bacterium. GTDB lineage: Bacteria > Actinomycetota > Actinomycetes > Propionibacteriales > Nocardioidaceae > Nocardioides. The sequence continues at coordinate 30,504 of JAPLCC010000028.1, read as the reverse complement.
GTTCCTGCAGAACCTTGACGCGAGCGCCGCGCAGGTCAGCAGCCTGGTGTGCGCAGCCCTCGACCTGCAGTCGCAACTCACGGCCTTGTGTGACGCCATCTCTGCTGTCGGAGGAAGTTTCGGGCGGGTGCTCAGCAACCTGCTCGTCGGGAGGAGCATCATCGACCTGCCGCCCCCGCCGGTGCCGACGGGGGCAGGCCGATGATGCGTTGCGTCGCGCTCCCGCTCGCCGTGGCCGCGGCGGCGACCATCGTGCTCTCGGGGTGCAGCAACTACCAGGGTGCCTCGTCCCTGCCGCTGCCGGGTGGCACCGGGAAGGGCGAGGGCTACGCCGTCACCGTCGTCTTCGACGACGCCACCAACCTGGTCGCCAAGGAGACCTGCCGAGCCGGGGACGCCGTCGTGGGTCACGTCGAGTCGGTGGAGCTGACGTCCGACCTCAAGGCGCGCGTCGTGTGTCGAATCCGTCGCGACGTCGACCTACCCGCCAACTCCGAGGCGACGATCCGTCAGACCAGCCTGCTCGGCGAGCCCTTCGTGTCGTTCGACACCGGCGGCGCCGAGCCGCAGGGCTCGGTGTCACGGGACGCCGTCCTGCCCGCATCCGGCGTTGGGGCCCAGGCCGACACCGAGGTCGTGCTGGGGGCTCTGTCGAGCGTCCTCAACGGCGGTGGCCTGGCCAACCTCGAGACCATCACCGCCGAGCTCACCACCGCCATGCGCGACAGCAACCCGAAGGCTGCCCTTCGACGCCTCAAAGGGGTGACCGCCACGCTCAACAGCAACCGGGACGCGATCACTGAGGCCCTGGATGGTGTCGCACGGCTCGCCTCCGAATTGGCGACGCAGCGCTCCAGCATCGCCGGCGCGTTGGAGAAGGTGCCGGCCGGCGTCGCGGCGCTCGAGCGGCAGCGTCCGCGGCTCATCGCGACCCTGCAGCGTCTCGAGCGACTCTCGGCGGTGGCGACCCCGCTGCTTGCCACGCTCCGCAAGACCACCGTCGAGGAGCTGCGCAACCTGACCCCGGTTCTCGAGGGGCTGAGCACGGTGGGCGACGAGCTCGCCATGACGCTCGAACGCGCGGCCACCTTCCCCTTCCCGCGGGACTCCACGAGCGCCATCGAGGGCGACTACGCCGGCATCTACCCGCTGTTGAGCGTCGATCTCGACTTCGTCAACGGCCTCCTGGCCGCGCCGCTGGGCCGGCAGCCCAACGGGGACGTCGACCCCGGTGGTCCGCGAGTGCCTCTTCTGCCGCCCCCGGTCGGTGGGTTGAGCACGGACGGGCTCAACGGCCTGCTGGGCGGTCTACTGGGCGGCGGCACCGGGCCCTCGCCCGGGATTCCATCCCCGGGCGTCGATGGCGAGCCGGGCCTCGGAGGGCTGCTCGGCGGACTTCTCGGAGGGGGACGATGAAGCGGATCACGAAGGTCCAACTGGCAACCTTCGCCGTAATCACCGTGCTGACCGTCGTCTACGGGGCCGTGCGCTTCCTCGATCTCGGCTCCTTGGTCAACCCGCCCTACGAGGTGAGCGTCGACCTGGCCGAGGGCAGCGGGATCTATCCCCGCGCCGAGGTGGAGTTGCTGGGCACCCGAGTGGGATCGGTCCGCGACGTACGGGTCGGGGAGGACGGCGGCACCCTGGTGGTGCTCGCTCTGGACCGTGACATCGACGTCCCGGTCGACGTGCAGGCGCGGGTGTCGAACAAGTCGGCCATCGGAGAGCAGTACGTCGCCCTGATCCCCATGAGTGCGGGCGGCCCCTATCTCGCCGACGGTGCAACGATTCCTCGGGAGCGCACGGCGACGCCGGTGCCGGTCGAGCAGTTGCTCGGCAATGTCCGGGCGCTCGTCGACTCCGTGCCGACTGACGACCTGACTACTGCGCTCGACGAACTCGCGACGGCGTCCGACGACCTGGGTGCGCCGCTCGGGCGGCTCCTCGACTCAACCGACACCATCACGTCGTCGACCCTCGCCTCCGCGGAGTCCCTGACTTCGCTGATCCGGGATGCCCGGACGGTGCTGCGCACCCAGCGTGACCTCCTGCCGACGTCCCGGGCCGCGTTGGGCGACCTCGCCCCGGTGCTCGAGGAGCTGCAGGCCCGTGGCGCCGACATCCGCACTCTCCTCGAGAGCGGTGCCAGGGCGGGTGACCAGGTGGTCAACCTGCTCGATGCCAACCAGGAGGCGCTGCCGGTGCTACTCAACGACCTCCAGGCCCTGGCCGATGTCGTCGACGACAACCTGCCCGAGGTCCGCAAGTCTCTGGCGGTGCTCCCGTGGGCGCTCGAGATGGTGGGCACGACCATCCGCTACTGCGACGACCATGACGCGAGGACTGGTCTTCCGGTCGAGAGCACCTGCAGCTACGACGTCAACGGCGACCCGATCTACAGTCTGTGGCTCGGGGTCGCGCTCGACCAAGCCGTCCAGCCGTGCACCAACGGCTACGAGGGGACCGAGCGTTGGCGCCCTGACGGCCGACCCATCGACCGGGTTGGGCCCCGTCAGGGCCCCGACACCGAGCCCAACCTGAGTGCCCGGTGCACCTCCTCGCCCTACGATCCTTACCAGCCCAATGTGCGAGGTCCGCAGAACATCCCGGACTTCCCTTCGACGCGACGACCGGCCAAGAACCCCGCCGAGGCAGTAGCTGACGACTACTCCGGCTCCGGTCGCGCGCGTCCGGAGCCGGGCACGAAGGGAGTCGGTTACGCCATGTACGACGTCAACACGGGCCTGCTGCTCTCGCCCGAGGGCGACTACCGCCTGCTCGGCATCAGCGGTGAGGTCCCGCCGGGCGCCGACGGGCTCGGCTGGCTGCTCGGTCACACCCTGCGGGCGAGCCGGTGAGGCTCGCGGTGGGGGAGCGGCTGCGGACGCTGCCGCCGGCCGTGGCGGCCGTGGCGGCGGGAGTGCTCGTCCTCGCCCTCGTGTTGGCGCTGGTGCTCGTCGACCGCGACCACCCCGGCGCCCGCTGGTACGCCTTCTGGGAGCGTGGCGACGACACCGACGCCGTGCTGGCCGTGGCCCGCGAGGAGGCCAGCAACTTCTTCGACCTCGACCACCGCCGTATCGACGCCGACGTCGAGCAGGTGCTCTCGCTCGCCACCGGGGGCTTCGCGAAGGAGTACCGCGAGCAGAAGGTGGCCCTCGTGGCGGCGGTCAAGGAGAAGAAAGTGGTGTGGCGCCCGACGCTGCCTGCTGACGGCACGGCGCTGGAGTACCTCGACGGCGACGAGGCGGGGGTCCTGCTCGCCGTCGACGTGAAGAAGTCGAGCGGCGACTCCCCGGCGCAGCTCGAGCGCGCCCGCGCCCGTGTCGTCCTCAACCGTGTCGACGGCGTGTGGCTGGTCTCCGACTTCCAGGACGTCGGATGAGTGCCGAGCTGCGACGCACCACCGCCGTGCTGGTGGTCGTCGCCCTCGCTCTGTCGGTCGTGCTGATGGTCCAGCTACGCGACTCCGCGCCGCCCGGCCAGGCGTCCAGGTTCGATGCAACGAAGGCCGAGTACAGCATCGGCACCCTGCCCGACGACGACGCCTCGGTCGTGCGGGCGGCGGTCGAGGCCATCCAGGTCGGCCTGGCCTACGACTACCGCCGGCTCGACGAGGGTCTGCGGGCCGCCACGGCCCTGATGACGCCGAAGTTCGCCGACAGCTTCACCGCCGTGTTCGACAAGGCGGTGCGTGCCGACGCCACGAAGCAGCAGGCGGTGGCGGTGGCCCTGGTCAAGGGGGCCGGCGTCGTCTCGCGATCGGACCGTTCGGCCGTGTGCCTCGCGTTCGTCGACCAGATCGTCACCACCGGCGACGGCACCACCGGGCAACCGCGGAACCTGCTGCGAGCTCGCGTGCGCGTGGAGTTACAGCGCGTCGACGGGCAGTGGCGCGTGTCGTCCATCGACCCGGTGAACTGATCCGCCGTCCTGTCATTGACAAATTGCCAAGAGAGCGGGCAAGGTGTTGGCACATTGCCAAGAGCGCTCTGCTGCGCTCCTTGCTCCAGGAGTTGAATCGATGACCGAGGCCTTCATCTACGAGGCGATCCGCACTCCACGCGGTCGCGGCAAGAAGACGGGGGCCTTGCACGGCACGAAGCCGGTCGATCTCGTCGTGGGGTTGGTCGACGAGCTGCGGGCGCGTCACCCCGGCCTTGACCCGGCCCTGGTGGACGACATCGTCCTCGGGGTCGTCTCCCCCGTGGGTGACCAGGGCGCCGACATCGCGAAGACGGTGGCGTTGAAGGCCGGCCTTCCTGAGACGGTCTCGGGTGTGCAGTTGAACCGCTTCTGCGGTTCGGGGCTGGAGGCAGTGAACACCGCGGCGCAGAAGGTGCGGTCGGGGTGGGACCAGCTGGTCATCGCCGGCGGCGTGGAGTCGATGTCGCGTGTCCCGCTGGGTGCCGACGGTGGTGCTTGGGCGATGGACCCGATCACGAATTACGACACCTACTTCATCCCCCAAGGAGTCTCGGCGGATCTCATCGCCACGGTGGAAGGCTTCACCCGCGAGGACGTGGATGCCTACGCGGTCCGGTCGCAGCAGCGTGCCGCCGCGGCCATCTCGGGCGGGTTCTTCGCCAAATCGGTCGTGCCCGTGCGCGACCTCAACGGTCAGATCCTGCTGGACCACGACGAGTTCGTGCGCCCGGACACGACCCTGGAGTCGCTGGCGCAGCTGAAACCGAGCTTCGCCGCGATGGGCGAGCAGGGCGGGTTCGACGCGGTGGCGCTGCAGAAGTACCACTGGATCGAGAAGATCGACCACGTCCACCATGCCGGCAACTCCTCGGGCATCGTGGACGGCGCGGGTCTGGTCCTCGTTGGTTCGGAGGCCGCCGGCACGGCCGCAGGGTTGACCCCGCGGGCGCGCGTGGTTGCGGCGGCGGTCTCGGGCGCCGACTCGACGATCATGCTGACCGGCCCGGTCCCGGCCGCCCGGAAGGTGCTGGCCATCGCGGGCCTGAGCGTGGAGGACATCGACCTCTACGAGCTCAACGAGGCCTTCGCGTCGGTCGTGCTGAACTTCCAGAAGAAGCTCGGTATCCCGGACGAGAACGTGAACGTCAACGGTGGCGCGATCGCGCTGGGGCACCCACTGGGCGCGACCGGCGCGATCATCACGGGCACGATGGTCGACGAACTCGAGCGTCGTGGTGGCCGCTACGCCCTGATCACCTTGTGCATCGGCGGCGGCATGGGCATCGCCACCATCATCGAACGCGTCTGAGAGTCGAGAGAACCATGAGCAATGACATCCTTCGCTGGGACCTCGGCTCCGACCGGATCCTCACGATCTGGGTCGACCAGCCGGACCAGCCCACCAACACCATGACCGAGCCGGTCCTCGCCGCCCTCCAGGAGGTCGTCGACCGGCTCGAGGCCGAGCGGGACACCTTCGACGGTGTCATCATCACGTCAGGCAAGGACACCTTCTTCGCGGGGGCCGACCTCACCATCCTTCGCGACTCCGGCGCCGACGACATCGAGAAGATCGCCAACGGGTTGGACGCCTGGAAGGCGTGCTTCCGGCGCATCGAGACCCTCGGAAAGCCGGTCGTGGCCGCGATCAATGGCACCGCACTGGGCGGCGGCTTCGAGGTCGCGCTCGCCGCGCACCACCGCATCGCGCTGGACAAGAAGGGCAGCCAGATCGGTCTGCCCGAGGTCGCCTTCGGCGTATTGCCCGGCGCCGGCGGCGTCACCCGCGTCGTCCGGATGATAGGGGTCGTCAGCGGCATGCTCAACGTCTTCGGACAGGGCCAGCGCCACAGGCCTGCCAAGGCGCTCGAGGTCGGCATCGTCGACCAGGTGGTCGCCACCGAGGACGAGATGTTCGCCGCGGCCCGTGCGTGGATCGCCGCGAACCCCGACGCGACCCAGCCGTGGGACCGACCCGGCTACAGGATTCCCGGAGGAACGCCGGCCAGCCCGGGCCTGGCCGCCAACCTGCCGGCCTTCCCGGCCAACCTGCGCAAGCAGCTCAAGGGCGCGCCGATGCCGGCGCCTGCGGCGATCCTGTCGACTGCCGTGGAGGGCGCTCAGGTCGACCTCGACACCGCGTTCGCGATCGAGACGCGCTACTGCGCGAACCTGATCTGCGGCCAGGTCTCGACGAACATGATCAAGGCGCTGTTCTTCGACCTCAACGCCGTCAACAAGGGGGTCTCGCGCCCCGCCGGGTTCGAGGTGCGCCGCGCGGAGAAGGTCGCCGTGCTCGGGGCGGGCATGATGGGCGCCGCGATCGCCTACGTCGTGGCCCGGTCGGGCTCGGAAGTCGTGCTGCGCGACGTCAGCGTCGAGGCCGCCGAGCGTGGCAAGGACTACTCGCGGGACCTGCTCGAGCGCGCGGTCGCGAAGGGGCGCATCACGCCCGGGGAGCGCGACGAGGTGTTGGCGCGCATCCTCGCCACGGGAGACATCTCCGACGTCAAGGGCGCCGACTTCGTGGTCGAGGCCGTCTTCGAGGACCTCGAGCTGAAGAGGAAGGTGCTCGCCGAGGTCGAGCCCTACCTGGCCGACGACGCGCTCATCGCGTCGAACACCTCGGCCCTGCCGTTGCGCGAGCTCGCCTCGGCGGTCTCGCGTCCGGCGGACGTGATCGGTCTGCACTTCTTCAGCCCCGTCGACAAGATGCCGCTGCTCGAGATCGTCGTCGGGGAGCACACGGGCGCGGCGGCCGTGGCCCGCGCCTTCGACTTCGCGCGCCAGATCCGGAAGAGCCCCATCGCGGTCAAGGACGTCTACGCCTTCTACGCCAACCGGGTGATCGGCGAGTTCGTCGACCAGGCGCTGTCGATGCTCGGCGAAGGTGTCCACCCGGCGTCCATCGAGCAGGCCACCACCCAGGCGGGGTTCCCCGTGGGCGCGCTGGCACTGCTCGACGAGGTGAACATGAGCACCACGGTCAAGATCCAGCGCGGTCAGGTCGCCGCGATCGAGGCGGAGGGCGGGACCTACGTCACCACCCCGGGCACCTCGATCCAGGAGCGGATGGTCACGGAGTTCGAGCGTCCGGGGCGTCTCGCCGGGCAGGGCTTCTACGAGTACGACGACACCGGTCGTCGCCTCGGCCTGTGGCCCGGCCTGCTCGAGCACTTCGTCCGCCCGGCCGATGGGGCCCCGGAGTCCGAGCAGCTCGTTCCCTTCGAGGATGCCAAGGAGCGGCTGCTGGTCGCGGCTGCACTCGAGGCGGCGCGCTGCTACGACGCGGGCATTGTGACGACCGTCGCGGAGGCGAACATCGGCTCGATCCTCGGCATCGGGTTCCCGGCCTGGACCGGTGGCACGCTGCAGTACATCGACCAGTACTCCCGTGGCGACCTCGCCGGCCCGGCCGCCTTCGTGGCCCGTGCCGACGAGCTGCGCGCGCGCTACGGCGACCGGTTCGTCGTCCCGACCGGGCTGCGCGAGCGGGCGGCCTCCGGTGAGCACATCTCCTGACCGCAGCGCGAGTACGACAGCGGGAGAGGTCCTCGCGCTCCAGCGGTTGGAACGTGCGCTCGTGCGCGCCCACGTCGCGGCTCCCGAAGCCCTGCCTGCAGAGCGCCTGGGCCGAATCCGCCACCTGCTGGCCCTCGCCCGACTCGACGAGTTCGAGCCCGGCGCGGCGTCCGGTGGCACGGGCGGTCGCCTTCTCTCGGTGGGGCAGGAGTCGACCGCCTTCCGGCAGCGGGTGGGCGACCTCCTCGGCAGCCCACTGCGCGGAGAGCGCGACCCCGTCCTGAGGCTGCGGGCGGCCGACGCCGCGTCCGAGCGCCTGGTCCGCGACGCGGTGGCCCATCGCAGCGCCCTGCTCGAGCGCCACGACGTCCGCGCCGAGGACCTCGAGGCCGAGATCGGCCACCGGCGGCTGACGTTGGTCCTTGGGGGAGGGGGTGCGGCTGCGTACTCCTACCTCGGTGCGTTCGCCGCCCTCGTCGAGGCGGACCGCCTGCCCGACTACGTGGTGGGCTCGTCCGTCGGCGCGGTGATGGGTGCGCTCCTGGCCCGCGAGGTGCCGGTGCCGATTGACGACTACCTCGCCTTCGCCGCGGGTCTGACCTACCGTGGGATCGTCGGCCCGGCGACCCGCCCGCGCCGACACGGCGTCCGGGCCCCGCTGGCGCTGCGTCTCGAGGAAGCCATGGGCTCCTTCCTCCGCAACCCCGACGGCACCGCTCTGCGGTTGAGCGACACTGCCATCCCCTTCGACGTCGTCGCCACCGGTCTGCGCGGGCATGCCGCCCGCGTCATCCCGGCGACTGTGCTCCGCGCGTTGCCCGCGCTCGCGCGGCGACGCCGGCCCGTTCCCGAGCGGATGCCCGGCGCGGCGCGCCCCCTGCTGCTCGGTGCCGACGAGCTCAGCCGACAGCTCAGTGTGGTCGACGCGATCTCCATCTCCTCGGCGATCCCCGGCATGCTCCACCACGAGAGCGCCGACCCCGATGCCGCCCTCGTGCTCGACTCCCTGATGGTCCGGCACCGGATCGACGCGCTCGTCGATGGCTCTACGGTCAGCAACGTGCCCGCCGAGCAGGCGTGGTCCGCCGTGCGTGCCGGGCGCATCGGGGGCCGGGACACGGCCGTCCTCGCCCTTGACTGCTTCTACCCGGAGGCCCGGCCGCGTCAGGCCTGGTACGCCCCGGTCGCGGGACTGGTGACCTCACAGTGGAACCGCAACCGGCTCTACTGCGACGCAGTCGTGAGGATGCCAACGACGCTCGCCCCGTCTAGCCTCGCGCCCGGCCGTGCTTCCGTCGAGCGAGCGGCCGAAGCGGGGGCTGCGACCCTGCGGGCCGCCCTGCCGCTCATCGATGCCCTCACCACACCCACGTCGTGGGCCGACGTGGAGCGATGACCGTGCTCGTGGCCTCAGTCCTCCCCGTCGTCGTCGAGCCTCGGCAGGACCTGCATCGTGATGGTGGTGATGGTCTCGACCAGCAGTCGCCGCACCTGATCGCGGCGCAGCGTCCGGTCGCGCTGCCACTCGCGGGTCGCGCCCTTGACCAGCTGCAGATAGCTTCGCATCACGGCGTACTCCTCCGACTCCCGTCCGGGATCGGGCAGGCCCAGTGCGCTCAGCATCGCCTTGGCGCTCAGGTCGTCGGCGCGGGCCAGGATCTCGCCGACCTCCGGATCGGTTCCGATGCCCTCGGCATGCGAGACGGCGACGAAGGTCTTGCCGTGCGCCTCGACGGCGTCGAGGAAGTGGTCGACCCCGCGCTCGGCCCGGCGACGGACCGACGCGCGGCCCCGGCCCGGCGAGGCCATCTCGGCCGCTACCAGGTCAATGCGGGTGGCGTCCAACATCCGCTTGACGACCTCGACGTACAGGCCTCGCTTCGTGCCGAAGTAGTGGTGCAGCAGACCCCGCGTCACGCCGGCCTCCTGGGCGATGTCGCTGGTGCCGACGTCGTCGTAGGGACGTTCGCCGAACAGGCGGACGGCGCAGTCGAGGATCTGGTCACGACGGGCGTCCGCGCCCAGGCGGCGGGGCTGGTCGTCCACGGTGGGCGAGGTCATCGCTGCCACCCTCTCATGCGCCGTCCCGCCGGCGCGAGACCTCTGTTGACGTCGGGCCAACTGCGGTCCGAGAGCTCGGGATCCATCTGTAGGTATCGAACCCAAAGGAGAGTGCGATGTATCTGACCCAAGGCTTCCACCGCTCGCTGCGCCAGACCCCCGACGAGGTGGCCACGATCTACGGCGACCGTGTCTGGACCTTCCGGGAGCAGGGCGACCGTGTCGCCCGACTCGCCGGAGCTCTGCGCGAGCTCGGCGTCGTCAGCGACGACCGGGTGGGAATCCTGTCGCTCAACAGCGACCGCTACGCCGAGTACCTGCTGGCCGTGCCGTGGGCGGACGCCGTCCTCAACCCGGTGAACATCCGCTGGAGCCCCGCCGAGATCGCGTACTCGATCAACGACTCCGACACGAAGGTCCTGCTCATCGACGACGCCTTCGCGCCCATGGCGCCGGTGCTGAAGGCCCAGTGCGCGGGCCTCGAGACCCTGATCCACTGCGGCGACGGCCCGACGCCCGACGGGATGTTGGCCTACGAGGAGATCCTGGCGGCAGCCGAGCCCGTCGAGGACGTCCGCCGTTCCGGCGACGCGCTCGCGGGCCTGTTCTACACCGGCGGCACCACGGGTTTCCCGAAGGGCGTCATGCTCTCCCACGCGAACCTCAGCACGTCCTCGCTGGGCATGCTGGCCTCCAGCAGCCTGCTGCAGAACGGTGCGGTGCTGCTCCACGCGGCGCCGATGTTCCACCTCGCCGACCTCGCGGCCTGGCTCGGCCAGGTCATGACCGGCGGGCGTCACGTCATCGTGCCCTTCTTCGACCCCAAGGCCGTGTGTGACGCCATCGCCACCCACAAGGTCACCGACGTCCTGCTGGTGCCCACGATGATCCAGCTGGTCGTCGACAACCCTGATGTCGACTCCTTCGACCTCTCGTCGCTGCAGCACATCCTCTACGGCGCCTCGTCGATCGCCGAGGGTCTGCTCAAGCGCACGATGGCCCTCCTGCCCGATGTCCGTCTCGCCCAGGCGTACGGCATGACCGAGCTGGCGCCTGTCGCCACGCTGCTCCTGCCCGAGGACCACCGCGAGCCCTACCTGCGCGCGGCCGGACGGCCAGCGGCCCACGTCGAGCTCGAGATCCGCGACGCCGACGGCACGCCTGTGCCGACCGGCACGGTGGGCGAGGTCTGCGTGCGCGGTGGCAACGTGATGCTCGGCTACTGGAACCGGCCGGAGGAGACGGCCGCGGCCGTCCGCGACGGGTGGATGCACACCGGCGACGGGGGCTACATCGACGCCGATGGCTACCTCTACATCGTGGACCGGATCAAGGACATGATCATCTCCGGCGGCGAGAACGTGTACTCCGCCGAGGTCGAGTCGGCCCTCTCGCAGCACCCGGCCGTGCTGCAGTCCGCCGTCATTGGCCTTCCCGACCCGGAGTGGGGTGAGCGCGTGCACGCTGTCATCGTCGCGGCCCCCGGTGTCGAGCCCGACCCGGACGAGATCCGCGAGTTCGTCAAGGAGCGCATCGCCGGCTACAAGACCCCGCGAAGCTTCGAGTTCGTCACCGAGCTGCCGGTCTCCGGTGCCGGCAAGATCCTCAAGCGCGAGCTGCGCGAGCGGTACGCCGCCGCCACGGACTGACCCTTGACCGTGGTGGAGAAGTTGTCAGAGCTTCGCCCCGCCGGCGTCCGGGTCCTCCCGGTCGCTGGCGGGGTCGCCGCGCTCCTCGCGCTCCTCTACACTCCGATCGCCTTCACGTCGATGTTCTTCACCGTGGATGCCGACGCTCCCCGACTCCAGGTGCGCCTCGATGCTCTGGTCGCCGGCGAGGCGGATGTCACCGGTCCCGGTTCGGTGGCTGCCGCTCGCACCGACGACTACCGGGACCAGCGCGTGGCGATGCTGGTCCACACCACGACCGGCAGCGCGGCTCTGCTCCTCGCCGCCGGGCAAAGCATCGCCGCGTCTCGTGGTCTGCGCAGGGGACATCGCGCGGTCGGGCGGGCATACCTGGCTGCGGTGATCATCAGCATGGGGGCCGCCGTGGTGTTCCTGCTGCGTGCGCCGCCGGTGGAGCACGTCGGTCAGGTTGCGCTGTCCTGGCAGCTGTGGGTGCTCGGCCTCAGCACCCTGGGTGCCACGCTGGCCGGTGTCCTGGCCGCTCGTGCCGGCCAGGTGCTCGCGCACCGCTGCTGGATGACGTTGGCCCTGTGCTTCCTTCTTACCGCCCCGGCCCTGCGTCTGCTGTGGGCGGCGCTCGGACCGCTGCTGCCCGACCACGACCAGCTCACCCGCTTGGACGCCGGCGCGGTGGCGCTCGCCGTGCTGGCGCCGGGGGCTGCGCTCCTGGCGGGGGCTTCCGTGCTTAACCTCACGGTCCCCGGCCGGCCGCGAGCTCTGGGAAAGCCCGAGTTCATTGCTGCCTCGGTCTCGCTGGGCGGAATCGTCGCTGTTCTCCTCACCCGGCCGGACGACGTCCTCACCGCGTCGGGGACGCCCGCCGTGCCGCCGCTGTACGCATGGTTCCACGCTGGTCCGGCCCTGATCCTGCTGATCGTCGTGCTCGGGCTGGCCCGCCGCTCGGCGCCCGCCTGGCGGCCAGTCGTCGTCGGTGTGGCGCTCGCGCCGCTCGCCGCGGTCGCCAGCGGACGGCTATTGCTGAGCCCCGTTCTCGGTGACGTCGAAGGGTGGCTGGCCGGCCTGATGGTCGCGCCCGGCTTCCCGATCGTCACCGCACTCGCCGTGCTGCTCCTGCGGCACGGCCACAGGACCCCCGCCCCATCCATCCCGTCGCCCGTTGGGCGACCGACCAGGAGTACATCGTCATGACCCGTGACATCTTCGAGCCCGAGCACGAGGCCTTCCGGCAGACCGTGCGGACCTTTCTGGAGAAGGAGGTCCACCCGTACGACGAGGAGTGGCGCGCCGCCGGCATCGTGCCCCGCGACGTGTGGCTCAAGGCCGGTGAGCAGGGGCTGCTCTGCTTCGACGTACCCGAGGCCTACGGTGGTCCCGGCATCGACGACTTCCGCTTCAACGCGGTCTTCAACGAGGAGTTCGTCGGCTCGGGCCACACCAGCATCGGCGCCTCGGTGCACACCGACGTGATCGTGCCCTACATCGTCTCCCTCGGCACCGAGGAGCAGAAGCAGCGCTGGCTGCCCGGCTGCGTGAGCGGCGAGATCATCACCGCGATCGCGATGACCGAGCCCGGCACTGGCAGCGACCTTCAGGGCATCCGCACGACCGCCGTCGACAAGGGCGACCACTTCGTCCTCAACGGCGCGAAGACGTTCATCTCCAACGGCATCAACGCCGACATCGTCATCGTCGTGGCCCGTACCGACCCCGACGCCGGATCGAAGGGCTTCAGCCTGCTGGTCGTCGAGCGCGGCATGGAGGGATTCGAGCGCGGCCGCAATCTCGAAAAGATCGGTCTGCACGGCCAGGACACCGCCGAACTGTCGTTCACCGACGTGATCGTGCCCAAGGAGAACCTGCTCGGCGAGGTGGGGCACGGCTTCTATTACCTGATGCAGAACTTGCCCCAGGAGCGGCTGATCATCGCGGTCCAGGCCGTTGCTGGAGCCGCCGCGGTGGCCCAGCTCTCGACGGACTACGCCAAGGACCGCACGGCCTTCGGCAAGCCGATCGGGTCGTTCCAGCACAACCGGTTCGTCCTCGCCGAGATGCTCACCGAGGTGCGGGTCACCCAGGCGTTCGTCGACCAGTGCCTGCGCAAGCACCTCGACGGCAAGCTCGACACGGTCGAGGCCTCGATGGCGAAGTGGTGGACCACGGAGCTGCAGAACCGCTTGGTCGCCCAAGGCGTGCAGATGCACGGTGGGTACGGCTACATGAACGAGTACCCGATCGCCCGACACTTCGTGGATGCCCGGATCTCGACGATCTACGGCGGCACCACGCAGGTGATGAAGGAGATCATCGGCCGCTCCATCGGCGTCTGAAGCAGGTCGCTCGTGGCGCCGTCGAGCCCGGGTGCTACCGCGTCCGGTGCCCGGCGGCGCCGACGGCGAGACGGGCCAGGCGATCGGCCAGCTCGTCGCGATCGATGTCGAGCTCGCCGGCGAGCCAGGCGGTCGTGAGCTGCGTGCTGCCCGCCGTCACGTAGATCGCGGTCGATCGGTCGAAGCCGTGTGCCACGGTCTCCCGCTCGGCCAGGATGGCCTCGGTCAGCCGCCCGATGCGACGCCGGAACTGCCGGGGGAGCGGCGCGGGTCCTGCGCTCAGCGCGCCCAGCAGGCTCGCCTTGCGCGGGTCGTCGAGGATCACGCCCAGGGCCGTGCTCATCACGTGCCGGGCCCGGGCTACGCGGGCGCGGTAGGTGCGATCGTGCAGGGCGACGGCGCCGGCAGCCACCAGTTCGTCGATGATCGAGTCCAGTGCCGCGAGCAGCACGTCCTCGACCGCGTCGAAGCTCTCGTAGAAGTAGCGCTGGTTGAGGTGGGTGCGAGCGCACAGGCTGCGCACGCCGACGGCGGAGACACCTCTCTCGTGCACGATCGTCAGGGCGGCGTCGATCATCGCGTCGCGCCGCCTGGCGCGCCGCGCGAGCGCTGGATCGCTCGAGTGGAGGGAGCTCTCGGTGGTGGCGATGGCTTGAGCCTAGACCCGTCGTGGCCACGGATTGCCGGTTCCGGCCATTCTTGGATGCACCCGTAGCCAGAGGCCGCAGGCACAGTCTAGGTTACGGATGTATCCCATAAGCCGGGGCGATGGCGCCCTGGCCAGAACGGAGCAACGATGCCCACTTCCTCCAAGAAGTCGTCCTACTACGACACCGACATCGACGTCGAGGCCCGGTTCCAGGCCGCCGTCAGCCGCCTGAGCCTCAAGCCGATGCCGCCCTTCGTGCAAGGCAACCGATCGGCCCCGATCCCGACGGTCAGCGAGGCAGAGCTGCAGAACATGACGCGCAAGCTGTTCGAGGAGGTGGAGGCGCAGTGCGCCTACTACACCGAGAAGCTCGGCAACGACGTGATGTGGGTGCTGGAGTGGCTCAAGGCCTACTGGTCGGCGTGGAGTGGCGGTGTGCAGGAGGACCTCGTACGACTTACCGTCGACGAGAACTGCGTCTACAAGGACCCGCTGTGCTTCGGCCGCAACATGACCAGCGTCCAGGAGTTCATCGACTACAACATCGCCTTCTTCGACGCCTCCCCTGACATGGCCTACTACCTGATCCCCGGCGAGGTCTCGCTCCAGGTCGGGCCCACCGGCGACGTCATCTTCATGGGTCGCTATGTCGGCTGCGGCCACTGGGACAACCCGCTGCGGATGTACCCCTTCACCCCCGGGGCGCCGGCCATTCCCGGCACCGGCGCCTACATCCAGGGCTACCCCGTCGACCGCTACCACCTCGACGCGAAGACCCACAAGGTGATCCGCGGCGAGACCCTCTACGACCCCTTCGAGCTGCTGCAGATCCAGAAGCTCATGCCCGCCGACACCAGCCTCGCCTTCAAGGCCCTCGTCAAGGGCGGCCAGGTGGCCACCCCGGCGATCCGTCTGGCGCGCAAGTTGCCGTTCGTCAGCAACCACTGAGCCGGTCGGCCGGCGCCGACCATGACCGTCCAGTCCCGGCGCCGGCCGACCTCCCTCCCTCTCGGGGCGAACCCCTAGTGGGTCGCCACCACCTGTCGATCAGGAAGGGGGACCGAAGTGTCCACCCCGATTTTGATGCCTCCGGCACCGCGCGTGCCCGCCGTCGCACAGACGGCCTGCGTCGCTCTCGCGCGACCGTGGGGAGCGCGGCACATGCGCCGCAAGTACGGCAGCGCCTTCAGCTTCCAGGCCCTGACCTTCGGCACCTTCGTGGTCCTGGCCGACCCGGCCGAGGTGCGCGAACTGATCACCAACACCGAGGAGTTCGGGCGCACCGATCCGAATCTCGGACGGATCCTAGGCCCCGGGTCGATCTTCGCGCTGTCTGACGACGAGCACCTCCGCGAGCGCAAGCTGCTCACCCCCTGCTTCCACGGTCGCCGCCTCCATGCCCACGAGCAGGTCATCGAGCGCCTCACGCGTGAGGCGATGGCGACCTGGCCCGTCGACCGCCCCTTCGAGGTCGCCGAGCCCTTCATGGAGCTCACCTTCGACATCATCCTGCGCGCCGTCTTCGGTGCCGAGGGACGCGACTTCGACGACCTCAAGGACCTGCTGCCCGGGTGGATCACCTTCGGGCAGAAGCTCTTCGGCCTGCCGATCCCCAACAAGCCGTTCCTCGGGCTCAACCCTTGGGAGCGCTACGCCCGCGGCCGGGTGCGCTACGACGCGATCATCGACCGACTCATCGACCAGGCGGAGGCCGACCCTGCGCTTGCCGAGCGCGGCGACGTCCTCGCGGTCATGCTGCAGGCCCGCTACGACGACGGCTCCCGTCTCGATGCCCGCCGCATCGCCGACGAGCTGCTCACGCTGCTAGGAGCCGGACACGAGACAACCGCCGGCACCTTGGCCTGGACGATGGAGCGGCTCAGTCGTCACCCCGCCGTGGTGGCCCGGCTGCAGTCCGACCTCGCCGCCGACAGCTCCGAGTACCTGCGCGCGGTGTTGGCCGAGGTGCAGCGCACCCGTCCCGTGATCGACGGCCTCGGCCGGATGGCGAAGGTCGACGGCGCCCGCGTCGGTCGATGGTCCCTGCCCGAAGGGACCATTGTCACCGGCAACATCATGCTGATCCACGAGGACCCGGACATCTACCCGGACCCGCAGCGCTTCGACCCTGACCGTTTCGTGGGCGAGCGGGTCGACCCGCTGGTCTGGCTGCCCTTCGGCGGTGGAGTCCGCAGGTGCCTGGGCGCCGCCTTCGCACAGCTCGAGCTCGAGATCGTCGTCCGCACCTTCTTCGAGCTCTTCGAGCTCCATTCGACGGATGCCCCCGACGAGCGATGGCGCAGCCGCGGCCTCACCTTCACCCCGAAGAAGGGAGGACGCGTCACGCTCTCCCTTCGACGCAGCGCGACCGCAGCGGTGTGAGCAGCAGTCCCTCCATTGTTCCCCGGCCGGGCACGTCGCCCGCCCTACCTCCCGAGAAGAAGTCAGGAAACTCCCATGGCGCCAGCCGCTGAAGCATTCATCTACGACGCGATCCGGACTCCCCGAAGCAAGGGCAAGAAGGACGGTTCGCTGCACTCGGTCAAGCCGATCGACCTGATCGGCGGCCTCCTCGACGAGATCCAGACCCGTCACTCCTCCCTCGACCCGCAGCGCGTCGACGACGTCGTGCTCGGCGTGGTGTCGCCCGTCGGCGACCAGGGCGGCGACATCGCGAAGGTCGCCGCGCTTGCGTCGGGACTGCCGGAGACCGTGTCGGGTGTGCAGCTGAACCGCTTCTGTGCCTCCGGCCTCGAGGCCGTCAACCAGGCGGCCGCGCGCATCCGCGGCGGCTGGGAGGACCTCATCCTCGCCGGTGGCGTCGAGTCGATGTCGCGGGTCCCGCTCGGCGCCGACGGTGGTGCCCTGGCGCTCGATCCCGAGACCGCATGGACGACCGACTTCGTGCCCCAGGGCATCGGCGCCGACCTGATCGCCACCGTCGAGGGTTGGAGCCGCGACGACGTCGACGCCTACGCCGTCGAGTCGCAGAAGCGCGCCGCCAAGGCCCAGGCGAACGGCTACTTCGACCGCTCGGTGGTGCCCGTCGTCGACCGCAATGGCCTCGCCGTGCTCGACCGCGACGACTTCCTGAAGCCGAACACCACCGCCGAGACGCTGGCGGGCCTCAAGCCGTCGTTCGCTGAGATGGGTGCGCAGGGCGGCTTCGACTTCGTGGCGTTGGAGAAGTACCACTGGCTCGAGAAGATCGACCACGTCCACCACGCCGGCAACTCCTCGGGCATCGTCGACGGCGCCTCGCTCGTGGCGATCGGAAACGAGCAGGTCGGCAACGACCTCGGCCTCACGCCGCGCGCGCGCATCGTGGCGGCCGCCGTGTCCGGCGCCGACCCCACGATCATGCTGACCGGACCCGCGCCCGCAGCCCGCAAGGCACTGGCCAAGGCCAGCCTCTCGGTTGCAGACATCGACCTGTTCGAGATCAACGAGGCCTTCGCCTCGGTCGCCATGAGGTTCATGCGCGATCTCGACATCAGCCACGAGATCACCAACGTCAACGGCGGTGCGATCGCGCTCGGCCACCCGCTGGGCGCGACCGGAGCGATGATCCTCGGCACCCTCCTCGACGAGCTCGAGCGGCGCGACCTGCGCCGCGGCCTCGCCACGCTCTGCGTCGGCGGCGGCATGGGCATCGCCACCATCATCGAGCGCGTCTGACCCGCCCGGGTCGGGAAAGGAACAGAGCCCCATGACCAGCACCGTCTCCGGCGTCCGCTACGAGAAGGACGCCGACAACGTCGTCGACCTCGTGCTCGATGACCCCACCGCGTCGGCCAACACCATGAACCCGATCTACGTCGAGGGCATGCGTGCCGCCCTCGACCGGCTCGAGAAGGAGATCGCCGAGGGCAGCGTCATCGGCGTCGTCCTCTCTAGCGCGAAGAAGACCTTCTTCGCCGGCGGCAACCTCAACCAGCTGCTCGAGCTCGGCCCCGGCGACGCGGCGAAGATTCACGACGACTCCCTCGAGATCAAGGCAGACCTGCGCCGCCTCGAGACGCTCGGCGTGCCGGTGGTCTCCGCGATCAACGGCGCGGCACTCGGCGGTGGCTTCGAGATCGCCCTCTCCACCCACCGTCGCATCCTGTTTGCCGGCGCCGAGGTCGGCCTGCCCGAGGTGCAGCTCGGTCTGCTGCCCGGGGGCGGCGGCATCGTCCGCGCCGTGCGCCTGCTCGGCCTCGTCAAGGCGCTCATGGACGTGCTGACGACGGGTGCGAAGTTCCGCGGCCAGAAGGCGCTCGACAAGGGTCTCGTCGACGAGGTCGTGGACACCCTCGACGAGCTCGTGCCCGCCGCCAAGCGTTGGATCCTCGAGCACAGGGACGACGAGGACGCCCGCACCCAGCCGTGGGACCGCAAGGGCTACAAGATCCCCGGCGGTGCGCCGAGTCACCCGGCGATCGCGGGACTGCTGCCCGCCCTGCCCGGCAACGTTCGCCAGCAGGCCAAGGGTGTCCCGTTCCCCGCTCCGCGCGCGATTATCGCCGCCGCCGTCGAGGGCGCGCAGGTCGACTTCGCGAATGCCGAGCGCATCGAGGCCCGCTATTTCGCCGGTCTGTGCACGGGCCGGGTCTCGACCGCGATGATCCAGGCGTTCTTCTTCGACCTGCAGGCGCTCAACGGCGGCTCGCTGCGGCCCGCGGGACACGACAAGAAGGTGCCGCAGAAGGTCGGCGTGCTCGGCGCCGGGATGATGGGCGCGGGCATCGCCTACTCCTCGGCCGTCGTCGGGATGGAGGTCGTGCTCAAGGACGTCACCCAGGAGGCTGCCGACCGCGGCAGGGCCTACTCGGTCAAGCTGCTGGACAAGCAGGTCTCGCGAGGTCGGATGACACAGGCGAAGGCCGACGAGATCCTCGCCCGGATCACCGCGACCGCCGACCCGGCCGACTTCGCTGGCGTCGACTTCGTCGTCGAGGCCGTCTTCGAGGACCAGGGCCTCAAGCACAAGGTGTTCCAGGAGATCGAGGACGTCGTCGAGCCCGACGCCCTGCTCGGCTCGAACACCTCGACCCTGCCGATCACCGGTCTGGCCGAGGGGGTGCAACGGCAGGAGGACTTCATCGGTATCCACTTCTTCAGCCCCGTCGACAAGATGCCGCTGGTCGAGATCATCCGTGGCGCCAAGACCTCCGACGCCGCCCTGGCCCGCACGATCGACTACGTCCTGGCGATCAAGAAGATCCCGATCGTCGTCAACGACAGCCGCGGGTTCTACACCTCGCGAGTCATCGGCTACATGATCAACGAGGGTCTGGCGATGCTCGCCGAGGGCGTGGCGCCCTGGACCCTCGAGCGCGCGACCACCTCGGCCGGCTACCCGGCTCCCGTGCTCCAGCTCTCCGACGAGCTCAACATGGAGCTGATGGCCAAGATCGCGGAGTCCACCAAAGCCGCGGAGGAGGCCGAGGGCAGGAACTTCCTCGACCACCCCGGCACGGCCGTCGTCCGACGGATGCTGGACGAGGGGCGCGCGGGCCGCCTGCGCGGCAAGGGCTTCTACGAGTACGACGACCGTGGCAACCGCCTCTCGCTGTGGTCGGGTCTCGCCGAGGTGTTCCCCGTGGCCGAGCAGCAGATCCCGATCCAGGACGTGCGCGACCGGATGATGTTCGCCGAGGCGCTCGACACCGCCCGCTGCTTCGAGGAGGGCGTCATCGAGTCGGCGGCCGCCGCGAACATCGGCTCGATCATGGGCATCGGGTTCCCGGCCATCACCGGCGGCACCGTCACGTTCATGACGAACTACGAGGGCGGCCTCGCCGGCTTTGTCGCGCGCGCCGAGGAGCTCGCCGAGAAGTATGGCGACCGGTTCGCGCCCGCGCAGTGGCTCAAGGACAAGGCCGCAAAGGGCGAGCGCTTCCCCGCCTGAGGCCGGCGGTCCACCACCGGGCGGGCACGGGCGATCCCTGT
Source organism: Propionibacteriales bacterium (assembly GCA_026392415.1). Taxonomy (GTDB): domain Bacteria; phylum Actinomycetota; class Actinomycetes; order Propionibacteriales; family Nocardioidaceae; genus Nocardioides. The sequence goes on along the minus strand of JAPLCC010000028.1, from coordinate 10,435 downwards.
GCCCGCCCTGTTCACACCACACCCAAGCCGGTCGAAGCCGAGGAACTATGTCGCGTACGCAGCTGCCCCTGGTGGGCGCCACCGAGAAGATCACGTTCTGCCGCATCTGCGAGCCCCTCTGCGGGCTCGTCGCCACGGTCGAGGACGGCCGCGTCACGCAGCTGCGCCCCGACCCTGACCACCCCCTCTCCCGCGGGCAGGCCTGCCCCAAGGGCATCGCCTTCCACGAGATCGCCCACGACCCCGATCGCGTGCTGCACCCGCTGCGCCGCCGCCCCGACGGCACCTTCGAGCAGGTCTCGTGGGAAATTGCGATGAGCGAGATCTCCGCGCGCCTGCGCACGATCATGCGTACCCACGGGCGCAGGTCCGTCGGGATGTACTACGGCAACCCCTCGGCGTTCTCCTACTCGCACGCACTGTGGATGCTGGGCTTCGGTCTCGCCCTGGGCACCAAGCACATCTACTCCGTGGGTTCGCAGGACACCAACGCCCGCCTGGTAGCGAGCCGCCTGCTCTACGGCTCGCTGATGCTGCTGCCGTTCCCCGACCTGCCGCGCACCGACTTCCTGCTGATCGTCGGCGCCAACCCGCTCGTCTCCCACGGATCGGCCCTCTTCGCACCGCGCATCAAGGACCAGCTGCGCGACCTCCGCACCCGCGGCGGCCGGATCGTCGTCGTCGATCCGCGGCGCACCGAGACAGCGAAGGCGCACGAGCACGTGGCCGTGCGCCCCGACACCGACGCCTGGCTGCTGCTGTCGCTGCTGCACGTGATCTTTGAGGAGGGGCTCGCCGACGAGGCCGCGATCGCCCGGCAGTCCAAGGGTGTCGAGTCGATCCGCCGGATGGCCGCGCGGTTCTCGCCCGAGGGCACCGAGGACGTCACCGGCGTCCCGGCGGGGACCGTGCGCCAGCTCGCCCGCGACTTCGCGACCGCGCCCCGCGCGACGGCGTACGGTCGCACCGGTGCCAGCCTTGGTACCCACGCGACCGTCGTCAGCGCGCTCATCGACGTCCTCGCGCTGGTGACCGGCAACCTCGACCGCGCGGGCGGGACGCTCTTCTCGCAGTCGCCCATCCCGGTCGACGAGATCGCCCAGGTCGCCGGTTTCGCGTCGTACGACAACAACCGTTCGCGCATCGGCGACTTCCCCGACGTCCTCAACGCCTACCCGGCCACCAACATGGCCGCCGAGATCACCACGCCCGGCGACGAGCAGCTGCGGGCGCTCTTCGTCACCGCCGGTAACCCGGTGCAGTCGGTGCCGGACGGTGCCGCCCTGGACGCCGCGCTGCCCCGACTCGACCTCCTGGTCGGCATCGACCTCTACGTCAACGACACCAACCGCCACGCCGACTACCTGCTGCCGGGCACCACTTGGCTTGAGCGCGAGGACTTCCCGATCGGTATGAACGGCGCCGCGCCGCTGCCGTTCCTTCAGATGACCGAGGCTGTGATCCCCCCGCAGGGCGAGGCGCGACCGGAGTGGGAGATCTTCGACGAGATCGCCCGGCATACCGGCGTCGCGCTGTTCACCGGTGGGCCGTTGCGCCGACTGGCCGGCCCGCTCGGGCTCGCCACGCGGTTCAGCCCGATCTCCCTGCGCCCCCGCCCGCTCGTCGAGGCGCTGATCCGGATCGGCCCCTACGGCGATCGGTTCGGGCTGCGTCGCGGCGGCATCAGCGCCCGCGTCCTGCGCGAGAACCCACACGGCATCGTGCTCGCCGACAGCGCTCCCGTGGGGCTGCAGAAGGCGGTCGTGCGTCACCGCGACGGTCTCGTGCGCCTCGACGAACCGACCCTGCTGAAGGCGCTCGCCCGGGTGGACCTGACCCACCCGGTCGACCCGGACTACCCGCTACGCATGATCGGGCTGCGCGAGATCCGCTCGCACAACTCGTGGATGCACAACGCGCCGTCGCTGATGAAGGGCCGCGCCCGGGTGCACGCCGCCCGCATCAATCCCGCGGACGCTGAGGCTGCCGGGCTCGTGGATGGCGGCCGGGTCGCGATCACGTCGAAGACGGGTCGGATCGAGACCCGGGTGCTCGTCACCGACGAGGTCGGGGAGGGGACGATCGCCGTCCCGCACGGCTGGGGCCACGGTGGCGGCGGCTGGCGTCGCGCCAACGCCGCGGGCGGGGCCAACTCCAACCTGCTGGCCTCGGCCGCCCCGTCCGACATCGAGCCCATCGCGGGGATGACGCTGCTCAACGGCGTGCCGGTCCGGCTCGAGGCCGTCGACCAGGTCTGACAGGTCGTGACTAGGCCTCGCCCTCGGTGGCGAGGACGACGAGCACGGCGCCGGTCTCGACATGGTCGCCGACCGCGACCGAGAGCGACGCCACCACGCCGTCCTCGCTGGCCTTGATGGTGTGGTGCATCTTCATCGCTTCGAGCACTAGCAGGGGCGTGCCGGCGGTGACGGTGTCGCCGGGCGCGACGTGCACGGAGACGACGGAGCCGGGCATGGGGGCCACCAGCGATCCCGGCGCGACCACTTCGGAGGAATCGGGGAAGCGCGGCACTGCGACGAGGTCGACCGGGCCGAGCACCGAGTCGACGTGGACTCCGTCGGGCGTGCGGTGCACGGCGAGGTCGATGCGGCGTCCGGCCACGTCGAGCACCACCAGGCCCGGGGACGCCGACCGCACGGCGACACCGTCGAGGTCGGGCAGCGCGATGGTGCCGCGCGCGGGCGTGTAGCGCGCGATGATTTCCTCGCCCGTGCCGCGGGCGGCGAGGTAGCGCTTCTCGACCGGCTGGGACATGAGCGTGCGGAACCCCTGGCGCACCGACGCCATCGTCGTCGCGGCGGCGCGCTGGGCGGCGCCGTCGGCGAGGGCCGCCGCGATCGCGGCGATCGGGTCGGCGTCGCTCGACGCGATCGGGCGCGACAGCTCGTCGAGGCCGTGCTGATCGAGGAAGGCGGTGTGGACGTCGCCGGCGAGGAAGGCCGGGTGGCGCAGCACGTTGACGAGCAGGTCGCGATTGGTGGTGAGGCCGTGCAAGCGGGTGCGGGCGAGCGCGGAAGCGAGCCGGCGTGCGGCCTCGGCCCGGGTCGGCGCCCACACGATCACCTTGGCGAGCATGGAGTCGTAGTGGGTGCTGACCACGTCGCCGCTGGCGAAGCCGGCGTCCAGCCGGAGGGCTGCGCTCGTGCCGCCGGGAACGCGGAACTCGGCGTTGACACCGGGCACGTCCAGCAGGTGTAGGGCACCGCTGGTGGGGCGCCAGTCCTCGGCGGGGTCCTCGGCGTAGAGGCGCACCTCGATGGCGTGGCCGCTCATCGGCGGCGGCTCGGGCGAGGGGAGCCGGGCACCTTCGGCGATGCGGACCTGCCAGTCGACCAGGTCGATGCCGAAGACGCACTCGGTGACCGGGTGCTCGACCTGGAGGCGCGTGTTCATCTCGAGGAAGAAGAATCGTCCGTCGTCCGAGGCGAGGAACTCCACCGTGCCGGCGCCGACGTAGCCGATGGCGCTGACGGCCTCGCTGGCCGCGGTGCATAACCGCTCGCGGAGCTCGACGTCCACGAACGGGGACGGCGCCTCCTCCACGACCTTCTGGTGGCGTCGCTGGATCGAGCAGTCGCGCTCGCCGAGCGTCCACACGGTGCCGTGGGTGTCGGCGAGCACCTGCACCTCGATGTGGCGGCCGGTCGCGAGATAGGGCTCACAGAACACGGTGGGGTCGCCGAAGGCGCTGGCGGCCTCAGCGCGCGCGAGGTCGATCTGCTCGGGCAGGTCGGCCAGGTCGGTGACGATGCGCATCCCGCGTCCGCCGCCCCCGGCCGACGCCTTCACGAGGACCGGGAGGTCGGCCCCGGTGACCGTGGCCGGGTCCAGCTGGGAGAGAACTGGTACGCCCGCCGCAGCCATCATCTCCTTGGCCGCGATCTTCGATCCCATCGCGTCGATCGCGGAAGGGGGCGGACCCACCCAGGTGAGGCCGGCCGCGATCACCGCGCGGGCGAAGTCGGCGTTCTCCGAGAGGAAGCCGTAGCCGGGGTGGACGGCGTCGGCTCCGGCGTCGAGGGCGGCGGCCACGACGAGGTCGGCACGCAGGTAGGTGTCCCCGGCTGCGTCGCCGGGCAGGCGCACGGCCACATCCGCCTCGAGGGCGTGCAGGGCGCTCGCATCGGCGTCGGAGTGCACGGCGACGGTGATGATGCCGGCGTCGCGGCAGCTGCGGAAGATGCGGCGGGCGATCTCACCGCGGTTCGCGACGAGCAAGGAGGAGATCATGGAAGGCACTTTCTGGAAAGGCCCGGAGGCTCAGAAGCGGAAGACACCGAAGCCGCCGTGCACGCCCTCGATGGGGGCGTTGTGGACGACGGACAGGCAGGCGCCGAGGAGGTCGCGGGTGTCGCGGGGGTCCACGATCCCGTCGTCGAAGACCTTGCCGGAGAGGAACGGGGCGAGGGACTCGCGGTCGATCTGCTTCTCGATCTCGGCACGCATCCGCTCGTCGGCCTCCTCGTCGAACTCGCGTCCGGTCGCCTCGGCGGCCTGGCGCGCCACGATCGAGAGCACGCCGGCGAGCTGCGCGCCGCCCATGACGGCTGTGCGTGAGTTGGGCCAGGTGAAGAGGAACCGCGGACGGAACGCGCGTCCGCACATGCCGTAGGTGCCCGCGCCGTAGGACGCCGCCATCGTGACCGTCAGGTGGGGGACCTTGGAGGTTGAGACGGCGTTGACCATGGCCGCGCCGTGCTTGATCATGCCGCGCTGCTCGTACTCGGTGCCGACCATGTAGCCGGTCGTGTTCTGCAGGAACAGCAGGGGCGTATCGACCTGGTTGGCGAGCTGGATGAACTGCGCCGCCTTCTGGGCGTCCTCGTTGAGCAGGACGCCGCGCGCGTTGGCGAGGATGCCCACGGGGTAGCCGTGGATCGAGGCCCACCCGGTGACGAGGGACGTGCCGTAGAGCGGCTTGAACTCGTCGAAGCGCGAGCCGTCGACGAGCCGGGCAATGACGTCGCGCGGGTCGAAGGGCTGCTTGAGGTCGGTCGGCACGATGCCGAGCAGCTCCTCGGCGTCGTACAGGGGCTCGCCGGCCGGCTGGCTGGGGCCGGGGCCGAGCTTGCGCCAGTTCAGCCGGGACACAATCTGGCGGGTGATCCGGATCGCGTCGACCTCGTCCTCGGCGAGGTGGTCGGCGAGCCCGGACGTGCGGGCGTGCATCTCGCCGCCGCCGAGGCTCTCCTCGTCGGCGTCCTCGCCGGTGGCCATCTTGACCAACGGGGGTCCTCCCAGGAAGACCTGGGACTGCTCCTTGATCATCACGACGTGGTCGCTCATCCCGGGGAAGTAGGCCCCGCCTGCGGTGGCGTTGCCGAACACCACAGTGATGACGGGGCAGCCGGCGGACGACGAGCGGCTCATCAACCGGAACAGCTCCCCGCCGGGAGCATGGACCTCGCTCTGGGTCGGTAGGTCGGCGCCACCGGACTCCACGAGGTAGATGATCGGCAGCCGGTTCGCGGCAGCGACCTCCTGCAGGCGCAGCATCTTCCGCAGGGTGTAGGGGTTGCTGGTGCCGCCGCGCACGGTGGGCTCGGGGGCGATGATCGCTACCTCGATGTCCTCGACCACGCCGAACCCCGTGACCACGCTGGCGCCCACGTGGAAGCGGGTGCCGTAGGCGGCGAGCGGGGACAGCTCGACGAACGGTGCGTCGACGTCGATCAGCAGCTCGATGCGCTCGCGCGCGAGCATCCGCCCGCGAGTGCGGTGGCGGGCGACGGCCTTCTGCCCGCCTGCGGACAGCGTGACGGCGTGCTGCTCGGCGATCTCGGCGATCTTCTCGCTCAGCGCCGCATGGCGCGCGACGTAGTCGGCGTCCCGGCGGTCGACGGGGCGGTTGAGGACAGGCATGGGAGACCTCCAGGCGGAGCGGGTGGTTGGGCGACCTGCCGGTTGTGCGGTCGGCTGGGGCTCGGGGTCAGAGTCAGGACCGGCACTCGACGAGCGTCCGCACGGCGTGGAGGTCGCCGAGCACGCACAAGGTGGTGGTCACCGTGCCCTCCAGCGCCTGCAGGTCGTCGCGGATCTTGGCGGCCGGTCCGACGAGGGCGACCTCCTCGATGAGCCGGGTGGGGATTGTTGCGGCGGCCTCGGCCTTGCGGCCGCCCAGGTAGAGCGTCTGGACGCGTTCCGCGACGTCCTCGTAGCCCAGGCGCGCCACGACGTCGTAGTGGAAGTTCCGCCCGCGGGCCCCCATGCCGCCGATGTAGAGCGCGAGGTACTCGCGCACGGCGTCGGCCGCGACCTCGACGTCGTCGTCGACGACCACGGGCATCGTGGTGATCACCTCGAAGTCCTCGACCGGACGACGCTCGCTGCTGCGGTCAGCGAAGCCGTTCTGCAGGCACTCCCGGTAGTAGGAGTCGTTGCCGGGGCCGAGGAGCATCGCGATCCAGCCGTCGGCGATCTCGGCGGCGAGGGCGACGTTCTTCGGGCCCTCCGCGGCGAGGAGCACCGGCTGGTCGGCCCGCAGGGGGTGGGCGATCGACTTCAGGGGCTTGCCCAGTCCGGTGCCGCCGACGTACGGGTGGTCGAAGAACTCGCCGTGATACTCCAAGGGCTTCTCACGGGCCATCACGGTGCGCACCACGTCGAAGTACTCGCGGGTCCGGGCCAGCGGTCGCGCATACGGCTGTCCGTACCAGCCCTCCACCACCTGGGGACCGGACGCCCCCAGCCCCAGCGTGAAGCGCCCACCCGAGAGCTGGTCCAGCGTCATCGCCGCCATCGCCGTGGCGGTCGGCGTGCGGGCCGACATCTGCACGATCGAACTGCCGAGCCGCAGCCTGCTCGAGCAGGCCGCGGCCCAGGCCAGGGGCGTGAGGCAGTCGTAGCCGTAGGCCTCGGGGATCCAGACGGAGTCCACCCCCATCGCCTCGATCTCGGAGATCGTCGCCGCGTCAAGGGTCTGCGGGGCGGTGATGACGTAGCCGATCTTCACGGTCTCGTCCTTCGCGGTGGCGTGGAGCTCAACAGGTCTCGCCGCCGATGATCGGCAGCCTGCGGCGCAGTCGCGTGGCCCGCGACGTCCAGTTACCGACGGTCAGCATGGCGTTGAAGGTCAGACTGGTGTCGCTGGGCAGGACCGACGACATCTGCAGGCCCTCGAAGGCGTCCCACAAGGTCTCGCCGCGGATGATCTTGCCCTCCGGGTTGAAGTGGTAGCGGTCCACGGCCACCGCCCGCATGAACGCCCCGGTTGCCGGAAGAGCGCGGGCGTTCTTGGTCCAGGGGTATATGCGCAGTGGCTTGTCCCAGTGCCCGCAGCCGGTGTAGCGGGCCATGAAGAGGACCGCGCCGTCGGCTGCGACGCTGACCGAGCACTCGCCGGGGATGCCGTCGTAGCGCAGGTCCGGAATGGCCTCGAAGAAGGCGTAGTTGTAGTCCAGGAAGGCCTGGATCCCGACCATCGGGCGGCCGAAGGACACCGGGTCCTTGTAGACGCAGTCCTCGGCCACGGTCTGACGCACGAGGTCCTCGTCGATGCCGCGGTCCCACGCCACCCAGTAGCGCTTGAGCCAGTCCGTCATCCACGTGACGTCGTAGGGCAGGTGCTCGGAGTAGAACTTCATGTGCTCCTCGAACGAGGTGAAGAACGTCTGCGTGCGGCGGCAGAGCTCGTCCTCGGTCTCCATCCGCTCGGGGTGCGCGCGCGTGCCCTTGATGAAGGGGGGTGGAGGTTTGCGCAGCGTCTTGCGCGCCATCGTGGCGCGGAAACGCTCCTCGAATGCCGGGTCGTCCTTGACCTCCCTCGAGTACTCGACCGGCGGCCGGCCCGTCGTGGGGGACGGTCCGTTGGACGGTCGGAGCGTCGTCTGCTCGGTCTTCGTCACGGGGTTCTCCTTTGAACGAGTGGCCCTGATCGGCACACCACTACTGGCGAAACGTCAGTAGGAACTGTTGCAGAGTACGCTCGTATCCCACAAGGGTCTGGCTAGCATTGGCGGAATGTCCGCCCCTGAAGCAGTCGAAAGGCCTCGCCGGGAGCGCCTGTCCGCGCCGCAGCGCCAACGCCAGATCGTCGACGCTGCTGCGGTGCTGTTCCGCAACCGGCACTACGGCGACATCTCCCTCGACGAGATCGCCGAGGAGCTCGGTGTCACGCGGGGCTTGATCAACCACCACTTCGGCACCAAGCGCAACCTCTACGTGGCGGTCGTGCGACGGATCCTGACCGTGGGCGCCCTTCCCGTGCCGGAGTACGTGCACGGCCAGACCCTGGCCGACCGACTGACCGCCAGCGTGGCCGGCTGGCTCGACGTCGTCGCCGAGCACCGAGAGCTGTGGCTCGATGCCGTCCATGCGCAGGGCCTGGGTGACCCCGAGGTCCGCCAGGCCGTCGAGGATGCTCGCGATGCCCTCGCGCACCAGGTGGCCGCAGTGATGGGGGTCGGGCCCGTCGATGCCCTCTCGGGTCGGACCCACGCGCACCTCCGTGTGTGCGTCGCCGGGGCGGAGGCTGCCGCCCTGCAGTGGGTCGGCTACGAACGAGTGACCCGCGACGAGGTGCACGAGCTCGTGCTGGCGCTGTTCGAGGAGGGTGCTGCTCGCCTCCTCGGTCCCTCCTGAGTCGGCGAAGGGCCCGGAACCATTCTTGCTGGCGCATTGACAGTAACAACTAACGAAGCGAAGGTAGTGCCTCGGTGGCTCGCCTAGAGCGATCCCCGTCCCCGACGCGCACCACCGGGTGCCGTCAGTCCTAGGAGGCACCGTGAACCTCGCCCTCGACAACCGTGCGCTGCTCCCCCTGACGCCCTCTCCTGAGGAGCTCCACGTCCGCGAGTCCGTGCGCAGGATCGTGACGTCCTTCGGGCCGCGCTACGCCCGCGAGTGCTTTGACGCCGGCATTGCGCCGAGCAAGCTCTGGGCCGCACTGGCCTCCCACGGGTTCGCCGGCGTGAACATTTCCGAGGAGTGGGGAGGCGGCGGGATGGGTCTGTCGATGCTCCAGGCGGTCATCGAGGAGACCACCGCGTCAGGTGGCCCGGCGCTGATGTTCGTGGTGTCGTCCGGCATCGCCGGCTCGGTCCTCGAGCGTCACGGCACCCCCGAGCAGAAGGAGCGCTGGCTGCGCGGCGTGGCTGCCGGCACGATGAAGATGGCCTTCGCCATCACCGAGACCGACGCCGGCACCAACGCCCACAACATGCGCACCGAGCTGCGACGTGACGGCGACGGCTACCTGCTGAGCGGCCAGAAGACCTTCATCTCCGGCGTCGAGGACGCCGGAGCCGTGCTGGTCGTCGCTAAGTTCCGGCACCCCGACGGCGAGCTCGGCGCGCCCTGCCTGGCCATCGTGGACGTGGACGCGCCCGGGTTCACCCGCACCCCGATCGCCGTGCAGTACATGTGGCCGGACCGCCACTGGACGCTCCACTTCGACGACGTCCTCGTCGAGTCCGACCGCCTCATCGGCGGCGAGGAGAGCGGCTTCGGTCCCCTTTTCGACGGGCTCAACCCCGAGCGGGTCGCGATCGCCGCGGTCGCCAACGGCGTCGCCCGCCTCGCCCTGGAGAAGGCGGTCGCCTACGCGAACGGACGTCAGGTCTGGAAGACGCCGATCGGCGCACACCAAGCGGTCCAGCACCCGCTGGCCAAGGCAAAGGTCGAGCTCGAGCTGGCCCGGTTGATGACGCAGAAGGCTGCCGCGCTGTACGACGCCGGCGACCCCGCCGCCGCGGAGGCCTCGAACATCGCCAAGTACGCCGCTGCCGACGCGGCCACCCACGCCGTCGACGCGGCGATCCAGACCCATGGCGGCAACGGCCTGACGCTTGAGTACGGAGTCTCGGACATGTACTGGCTGGCGCGGCTGCTGCGCATCGCCCCGATCAACGCAGAGATGGTGCTCAACTTCGTCGCCCAGCACTCGCTCGGACTCCCGCGCTCGTACTGACCGTGGCCGGCGAGCATGGACACGACCGCCTTGGAATCGTGAACTTGGGGACACTCGGCTGCAGCTATCGAACCCTGTTCCCAGGCTTCGCGCGCTAAGCATGAACTGGGATCTCGGCGAGGACCTTTGCTCGGCGGGGCAGGCACCGCCAGTCCGCAAACAGTCCGCAAAATGGTCAGCTGAGCCCAATGTCGATCAACGATGGCCGTGACGGAGACGCTTACCCCCGGCGTACCCCCGCCTCGCAATCCGTGCCGTTTCATGCGTTGAATTGCCCCAATTCTAGGCGTGAATCCCGCGTGCGACGGCCCGGGAAGCCATTCGCAATGAGAAGGTCAGGGGTTCGAATCCCCTCAGCTCCACCATTGTGATGAGTCGGGACATAGGTGACACCTGAGTCGCGACAAGAGTGACAAGTCAGAGAGCTCCCGGCCATCGGCCGGGGGCTCTTTGCGTGTTGCGCCAGTAGTTCTTGTCGGGCTCGATGTTGTGGGTGGACAGGATTTC
>JAPLCC010000001.1 GCA_026392415.1 Propionibacteriales bacterium | reverse complement strand
GCCACCCACGCCCCCGCACCCGAAGTGGGTGAAGAACCGTTGTCGATGGACCACTGGCGTGCCGAGGCGTTCGCGATGCTCGCCGACCCCGCCGCCGTCCTCGCGTTCCTGCGCGGCGACGCACCCGCGACAACGTCACCTGACCCGACCGCGACCGCGTCGGTGGTCGTGCACGTCTCCGCTGACCCCACCACCAGTGCCCTCGGACCCGTGGCCCGGGTCGAGGGCCTCGGGCCGATGCGGCTGTCCCAGATCCGCGACCTGCTCACCCGTCACGCCAACATCACCCTGCAGCCGGTGATCGACCTGCACGCCGGCCGCTCCGTCAACGGCTACGAACACCCCACCGACGTCAAGACCCGCACCGAGCTGCGCACCATCGGCGACATGTTCCCCCACGCCACCAGCACCTTCACCAAGACAGGGCGACCCCCCGATCACGACCACACCGTGCCCGACGACAAACACGGGCCACCCGGTCAGACCGGCGACCACAACGACACCCCACTACGCAGACATCACCACCGCGCCAAGACCCACGCCGGCTACACCGTCGTCCAACTCGGCCCCGACCAATGGATCTGGCGCACACCCCACGGCCTGCACCGCAGAGTCACCACGAAGGGCACCACCGCCATCACCGCAGGCGAATTCCACGCCCTGCGAGCCATCGCCATCAAGCTCGCCGGCAACTACGGCGCTGCTTGATCCACGAAGTGCGTAGGGTCGCCGCGTGAATGCTCCCTCGGTCCTCGACCTCCTCCGGGACCGTCGACAGGCGGCCAGCAGGCCAGGCGCGCGCGACGACGGCTTTCGCGTGGCGCTGGCCATCGAGGGCGGCGGCAACCGGGCGGCCTACTCCGCGGGGATGGCACTCGCGCTCGACGAGGCCGGACTGACCGACTCCTTCGACGACGTCTACGGCACCTCGGGTGGTGCGCTCAACGGCGCGTGGTTGCTGACGGGTGAGGCGCAGCGCTGGATGCGCAGCTGGGCGTGGCCCGAGGTCGCCGCCGCGCGCATCACCGACCCGCGCCGGGTCCTGCGGGGCGGGCCGCTCATCGACCTCGCGCGCCTGGTCCACCACGTCTACGAGGCGATCACCCCGATGGACTTCGAGGCGATCATCGCCAACCCGATCGGCTTCCATCCGATGGCCACCGATGCACGCACCGGCGAGGGCGTCGACCTGGCGCCCCACGTCACCGACCGGCGAAGCCTGCAGACCGCCCTGCGCGCCACCTCGTGCCTGCCGCTGCTCGCCGGTCGCCCGGTGCGCCTCGGTGGACGCACCTACGTCGACGGCGGCCTCTCCGAGGGCGTGCCCTACCGCAGCGCACTGGCGGACGGCGCGACCCACGTGCTCGTCCTGCGCACCCGCCGCACCGACCAGTACGCCGTCCCGCCGTCGCGGCTCGAGCGCGCCCTGCTGGCGCCGTACTTCCTCCGGCACGGCTGGCAGGCGGGCCGGGCGCACGTCGGGCGTCACCAGACCTACGCGGCCGACGACCTCCACCTGGCGGATGCGACCGCCGCGCCGATCGCCACTCTGGTCGAGGTCCGCCCACCCATCGGTTCGCCCGACGTGGGCCGACTGAGCAGCGACCTGGCGGCCATCGAGACGGCCATCGAGATCGGGCACCGCACCATGGCGGCGCTCGTGGGCGACGCCGGCTGAGATCAGGGGGAGAGGCGGCCGGCGAGACCGGACGCGCGACCGGCCTGGCGGCCGATCGCGTCCCTGACCGCCGCTTCGGTGCCGACGACGCGCACGACGTCGACGGCCCGGGTGATGGCGGGGTAGATCAGCTGCCGCGTCAGCAGTCGGGAGTCCTGCTCGGGCAGGATCACCGTGAGCGCACCGAACTCGCTGCCCTGGCTGCGATGCACGGTCAAGGCGTGCGCGACCTCCACCTCGGACAGTCGGGCCAGCGAGACCACGCGGCCCAGGTCGCCGTCATCGAACAACGCCTGCCGCTCGTCGCCGGCGAGCACGACGCCGGTGTCGCCGTTCCAGAGCTTGAGGCCGTAGTCGTTGGTCGTCTGCAGCAGCGGCTGGCCGGGGTAGCGGGCGGGCAGCCAGTCGAGGCCCTCGTCGGCCTTGAGCCACTGCTCGACCTGGTCGTTCCACCGGGTGATGCCGAACGGCCCCTCGCGGTGGGCGCACAGCAGTCGATGACCGTTGAGTGCCGCGATCGCGGCCGCATGGTCACCGGCGAGGGCGGCCTCGCGCAGGGCTCGGGGTCCGGGACTGACGACCTCGCGGATCCGGGACAGGTCGGCCGGGTCGATGAGTTCGATCTCGGGGTGGCCGGCGGTGAGGACCTGCCAGGCCTCGTCGGCCTCGCCGTCGCGCACCGCCGCGGCGAGGGCACCGATGTTGTGGCCGAACCGGTGCGAGGTCACCAGTCGGCTCACGGGCGTGGGGGTGCGGTCGCGGAACCCGCCGACGATGTCGTGCAGCACGGCACCGGCCTCGACCGAGGCCAGCTGGTCTGCGTCACCGAGCAGCACCAGCCGGGCGTCCGGCCGGATCGCCTCGATCAGTCGGGCCATCAGGCTCAGCGAGACCATCGACGCCTCGTCGATCACGACCACGTCGTGGGGCAGCCGGTTGCCGCGGTGGTGCCGGAACCGGCTGTGGTTGTCGGGCCGGAAGCCCAGGAGCCGGTGCAGCGTGGAGGCGGTCAGCCCTTCGACAGCCTCGAGGTCCTCTGCCGGGAACGGGTGCTTCCCGTCCGCGATCGCGCGGGCCAGGGCCTGCGACATCCGGGCTGCTGCCTTGCCCGTGGGCGCGGCGAGGGCCACGCGCAACGGCCCGTCGGCCTGGTCCGCGAGCACGGCGAGCAGGCGCGCCAGCGTCGTCGTCTTGCCCGTGCCGGGGCCACCGGTGATGACCGAGCTCCAGCGGCGTGCGGACTCTTCGGCGGCTCGGCGCTGTTCGGCGTACTCCTCGGGGAACAGTCGATCGAGTGCGGCGACGAGGCCGGTCTCGTCGACGACCGGCTGCGGTCGGGACATCCGCTCGAGCAGGTCGGTGACGACGGCGCCCTCCTCGCCCCAGTAGCGATGGAGGTAGACCAGACCGGCCTCGACGCGTACCGCCACACCGGTGAGGGAGCTGGCCTCGACCTCCGCCAGCCAGGCATCGGGCTCCGGCCACGCATGGTCGGGCACCAGGTCGGCCGCCTCGCGCAGGTCGACACAGACCGACCCCTGGCGAGCCGCGCGCACCACGAGCGCGACGGCGAGCACGACGTCCTGGGACTCCTCGCGGCTGAGCCGGCAGAGGGTCTGTGCGGTCCGGATGTCGCCAGCCGTCAGCAGACCGGCGTGGTTGAGCGCTGCGAGTGATCCGGTCAGCCCACCGGCCAGCCGGTGGTCGTGTTCGTCGAGGGCCTCGAACAGTTCGGTCATCGCGGGCCCTCCGGTCGGCGTCCGTCGAGAAGGTCGGAGAGCTCGGTGACCAGCACCGCCGGCGGCTGCCACGAGAACACGCCGCAGGGGGAGCCCTCGACGACCGGCGTCTCCGGACCGCACATGCCGCGCAGGTAGAGGTAGAGCACGCCGCCGAGGTGACGCTCGGGGTCGTAGTCGGGCAGTCGCCACCGCAGGAAGCGGTGCAGGACGACGGCGTACAACAGCGCCTGCAGGGGATACGACGAGTGGTTCATCGCCGCGACCAGCCGGTCCGGGGTGTAGTTGGCGGCGGTCAGTGGCTCATCGGGGTCGCCCAGCCAGTTCGTCTTGTAGTCGCAGATCAGGTAGCGGACCTGGCCGTCATCGCCCGTCGCGCGCAACACCACGTCGACGGAGCCGGAGAGGTAGCCGACGAGCACCTGGTCGCCGAGGCGCGGGTCGTCGAGCGCGTCGGCATAGCCGCGCAGCGGGTCGTCCGCGGCGAGGTGCTTGCGCAGCAGTCCGGCGACGTCGCCGAGCAGGTGGGGGGCCGGCACGGCGTCGTCGCCACCGCCGATCGGCAGCTCGAAGTCCAGCTCGCGGAGCCGGTCAGCAAGAGGTGTGGCCACGAGCGAGGTGTTGCCGGCGAGCGGGCCCAGGGGAGACGCACACACGGTGACGAGGGCATCGGCCAAGGCCTCCGGGTCGAGCTCCACGGGCCACTCGACCAGCTGCTCGCGGACGTGGCCGAGGAGCTCGGCGCGCCAGTCGGGCGCCGCAGGATCGGCGTGCTCGAGGACGGCGTGCACCAGCGAACCGAACCGGGCACCTGAGGGGAAGTCGGCGAGCGGGGAGGCGAGGTCGAGCCCGGACGTGGCGACGGATGAGCCCAGCTCGATGACCGGCTCGTCCTCCTTCGGGACGACCTCCGGTTCGGAGCCCACGGCGGGCGCGTCGTCGGCCGCCGAGGCGAGCCCCGTGTACGACGTCCGCCGCCAGTCCTGGTCGATGGACCGGGTGAACGACCGCACCGCGAGCCGCTGCTCGGTGCGCCGCGTGACGTCGGTCGTCGCGTCGACCGGGACGGCTTCGGCCCACGCCGGTCCTCCGACCTCGTCCCAGCGCCGGAACCAGTTCCTGAGCGTGTCATCGGGCTGCGGGACCTTGCGGGCAGGGACCTCGGGCGCGTCCATGCCGCGGCCGAGCAGCATCCGGGTCAGCGCCGAGTGAGGCGTGTTGTTGCCTGCTGCCCACCACACGATGAGCCGGGACCGCGCGCGGGTCATCGCGACGTACAACATGCGCAGCGCTTCGCCGGCCTCCTCGGCGTCATGGCGCTCGACGAGGGCGTGGGAGCGGCCGGCGGGGTCGCCGACGTGGACCACCCGGTCGCGCTCGTCGTCGTGGTAGATCAGGATCGGGGGCAAGGTGTCGCCGATCCAGCGGTCGGAGAGGAACGGCGCGAGCACGATCGGGTACTCCAGCCCCTTGCTGCCGTGGATCGTCACCAGCTGCACGGCTTCCGCGTCGCTGTCGATGCGGCGGGTGCGCTCGCTGGTGGAGTCGTTGGTCTCGCGCTGGCGGTCGAGGAACCAGGCCACCAGCCCGGAAAGGCCGAGGCGCTCGCGGGTCGCCGCGGCGTGCAGCATCTCGGCGAGGTGGCGTAGGTCGGTCAGGTGGCGCTCGCCGCCGGTGATGGCGAGCACCCGCGCGGAGAGGCCGGCAGCGACCAGCGACTCGAACACCGCGGCGACCCCGCGCTCGGTGAAGGTCGCCGCGAGATCGCGCAGCTGGTCCGACAGGACGTCGGTGAGGTCGTCGCCGCCCGCATCGAGGTCGTTGCCGGTGTGGCCGAAGAACGACGTCGACCCGGCCGCGCGTACGACGCCCGGGCGATGCGGCTGCGCCATCGCCTCGAGCAGGGCGCGCCACTCCCGACCGGCCTCGGTGGCGAACACGCTGTTGCCGCCGGTGACCACCGCCGGGATGCCGAGCTCGCGCAGGGCTGCCTGGACGAACTCGAGGTGCCGGCGACCGTGCGCGAGCACGGCGACATGGCCGGCGTTGAGGGGGGTCCAGACGCGCTCGTCGTTGTCCCAGACCTCCGCGCCCGCGGCGAGCATCGCCCGGATCTGGGAGGCGGCGTCCTCGGCGATCCGCGGGTTGATGACCCCGACGGTGCCGAGCTTGTCGTCACTCACGCCGAGGTCGGCCCGCAGCAGCGTTCGCACCTCGAACGGTCGACCGTCGAGGCCGCGGATCCACGCCTCGGTGCGCGCGGCACCGATCGGGTGGACGGCGATCTCGGGGTCGCCGAGCTGGGCGTGGTTGAGCACGGTGTGCACCGATGCGACGAGGTCGGGGTCGCTGCGCTGGTTGACCGTCAGGGTTTGGCGTGTGTTCGTCAGGGCGGCGGCGCGGAGGTAGGTGAAGACGTCGCCGCCGCGGAAGGCGTAGATCGCCTGCTTCGGGTCGCCGATCAGCACCAGGACGGCGTGGTCGTGGAAGGCGCGCTCGAAGACGTCCCACTGCACCGGATCGGTGTCCTGGAACTCGTCGATCAGCACGATCCGCCACCGCTGCCGCATCCGCTCGCGAGCCACGGCCGCCTCGTCGCCGAGGGCGTCGCGCAGCTGGCCGAGCAGGTCGTCGTACGACAGGACGCCGAGGCGGCGCTTGCGGATGTCGAACTCGCGGGCCGCGGCGCGGGCGAAGCCGGTGCGCGCCTCGTCGACGGAGCCCTCTTCCGGGGCCGACGGCTCCAGCCGGGCGCCCGGGTTCTCGACGATCCGGCGCGTGATCAGGCCCGCGGTCGCGTGGTCGAGGCGTGCGTCGGTGGCGTGGTCGCGCAGCCACAGGTCGTCGACGACCTCCTTGCGGAGGTCGGACAGGTCCTCGACGAGGGTGGCCCGCGGATCGGTGTCGCCGGCGATGCCGAGACCCTTGAGGACGAGGTGGCAGAACTGGTGGATGGTGACGATCGTGGCGGTGTCGAACGACGCCAGAGCGGTACGCAGTCGATCGCGCCGGGCCTCCAGGGTCGCGCGATCACCCTCGATCAGGACGCCGACGAGGTCGTCGGGGGCGGTCGGCGGATCGCCCACCAGCACACCGTCGAGGATGCGGGCGACCTCGCCGAGCCGGCCGCGGACCCGGTCGCGGAGTTCGCTCGTCGCTGCGTTCGTGAAGGTGACCGCCAGGATCTGGTCGATCCTCGCGTGGCCCTCGGCGACGTAGCGGGTGACGAGTGCTGCGATCGTCCACGTCTTGCCGGTGCCGGCGCTGGCCTCGAGCAGCGTGGTGGTCGGCGTGAGGCCGTCGTCGGTCGCGCCGGGCAGCGGCGCGGAGATGTCGAACGGTTCCATCACCGCCACCCCCGTTCGAACGGCAGCAGGTCGACCCAGACCTCGTCGGCCAGCCGCTGGAGGTCCGGCAACGCGTCGAGGGACGCGTTCGGTCCGAGCAGCTGGGTCCAGGCGACATCGTCGCGTTCGGGGGAGAAGCGGTCCCACTCCCACTTGCGGCGGGCGGCCGTCCTCGCCTGGTAGGGGCTGCGGGCACTGCGCGCCCAGGCGCGGCCGGTCTCGAGCGGAAGTCCGGCCAGCTCCTGGAGGCCCTCGTGCCGGATGCTCGCCCAGCGCTGCAGCGTGGCCCGGGCCAGCTCGCTGTCGAGGGGTCGGATCCTGCCCTGCCCGTCCTTGCCGATCACGACGCCGTTGACGGCGGACGACGGCTCGGCGGCCTGGACGGCGAGCAGGTCGAGCCACAGGGCCACTGCCTGCTTGCCGTTGAGCCGGGAGTAGGTCACCCGCACGAGCGTGTCGGCGGCGTACCGATCGGGGACGCGGCCGGTGAGCCGCCACGGACCGAGGTCGAGGGAGACGTCGGTCGACACCGGATCGCCCTGGCGGAAGGACGTCGCCTGCTGGACGACCTTCTGGGCGGTGCCGCAGATGGCCTGGAGCTCGGCGGTGCCGAGGTCGCCGGGCGGCAACGCGCCGCGGCTCATGGCTGCGGTGAGGACCGCCTGCGGGTCGGCGCCGTCGAGGACCGCGCGCACGATGTCGTCGCCGACAGCCCACCGCTCGAGTCCGTCGAGGTCGATCGGGATGTCGTTGTTGGGCGGGTCGACGTCGTAGGGCAGGGCGATCTCGAGGTGGTTGAGCAGGGCACGGGCCGGGTTGAGCAGGAAGCGGCGCAGGTCGTCGAGGGTCAGCTCGGCCGCCGGTGCGGTGACCGGGCCGGACAGGAACGGCGCCCTCGGGCCGGGCCGGCGGGCGGCCTCGGCGGCGGCGAGGGCGACCGGGTCGAAGGTCACCGGACGGTCCGCGACCAGCAGGCGCTCGGAGAACGGTTGCAGCGGCTGGCGGGTGAGGATCCTGCGTCGTACGGCGTCGGCCGCCGTGAGGTCGAGTGCGTCGAGCAGCTCGCTGACCGGGATGGCCGGCGGCTTGTCCTGGCCGGAGTGCTCCGACATGCCGGCGTAGGTGATGAGCAGGGTGTCGCGCGCCGAGAGGACGGCGTCGAGCAGCAGTTGGCGGTCCTCGGCGCGGGCGTCGCGCTCGCCGGTGATCGGGTCGCGGGCGAGCACGTCGTCGCCGTCGGCCGTGATCGTGCGCGGGAACGAGTCGGCGTCCATGCCGAGCAGGCACACCACGCGGTGCGGCACCGACCGCATCGGCACCAGGGTCGAGACGGTCAGGGCTCCGGTGCGGAAGTTGGAGCGCGTGGGGCGCGGTGCCGTGCGGTCCTCGAGCAGCCGTCGTACGTCGGCGACGCCGAGCACCGAGGACCCGTCGGCCGCGGGGGCGGCCGCATGATGGGCCAGGCTCGCGAGCTCGCGCTCGAGCTGGGCGAGCTGCCAGGCGTCGTCGTACGTCGTCGCGGTGAGGCCGGTGACGTGGCGTCGGAGGGCGTCGCTCCAGGCGGGCGCGGTGGTGGCTGCGGAGAGCTCGCCGACGGCCGCGTCGATCCGCGCGAGGGCCTCGGCGAGGCGGCCGGCCAGTTCGACGTCGGACGAGCCGACGTCGTCGAGCGGGAGGGTGCGACCGAGCAGCTGTTGCTCCTCCGGCATCGCGACTCCGGCAATGATGCGGTCGAGTCCGAACTGCCAGGTGTTCTCAACCAGGTCGAGCCCGAAGGGCTGACGGTGCTCGGCGTCGAGGCCCCACCGGACGCCGGACGTCACGACCCAGCGGGTGATCGTGTCGAGGTCGTCGTCGCTGAACCGGAACCGGAGTCGCACGGGAGCCGCGCCGAGCAGGTCGAGCACGTCGGTCGCCCTGGCCCGGCCGTCGACGAGGCCGACCAGCTGGCCGGCGATCGCGAGCAGCGCGTTGGTCGCGGCCAGTCCGCGGTCGGCCATCGAGACCCGCAGCTGGCGGGCGGGGTGCTGGTCGGGGACCGCGCCGAACACGGCGTGGATCAGCGGCGCGAACGTCTCCACGTCGGGGCACATGACGAGGATGTCGCGCGGCTCGAGCGTCGGGTCGTCCTCGAGCAGGGCGAGCAGCGCGTCGCGGAGCACCTCGACCTGGCGGACCGCGCCGTGGCAGGCGTGCACCTGGAGGGAGCGGTCGTCGTCGCGCAGGTTGCGGGCGGTGCGGTCGACCGGGACCTCGTCGGCCCGCAGGTCGGCCTGAAGCCAGCCGAGCAGGTGGTCGCCGGGCGGGTCGCCATCGGCCACCTGGTCGTCGGCGTCGAGAGTTGCCAGCTGGCGCTGGACCTCCCGGGCGTCGCGGCCGAGCGTGGCCAGCAACGGGTGGCGGGCATCGCGGGCCGACTCGTCGAGGACACGGCGGACGGGGCCTTCGGCAACCCGCGGACGCAACGCGTCCCAGAGCGCCCCCGACACCTGCGGCAGGAACAGGTGGACCTCGCGGTGCTCGGCGAGGGCCGCCAGGAGCTCGACCTCGGTCACGGGCAGCCGCGTGTGCCCGAACAGGCTCAGCCGGGCGGGCAGTGGGAACCGGGACGGGTCCGCCCGGAGCGCCTCGCAGGTCTCGACGTGGCGTACGTCGGGCGGCGGTGCGCCCACGGAAGCGACCACCCGCCGCCACAGCTCGGGCTGCCAGGCCAGGTCGGCGGGGACCCCGCCGTCGCTGCCCGCCTGCCAGTCGGTGAGCAGGCGCGGGCGCTGGACGCCGTAGGACGCGAACAGGCCGGCGAGGCGTCGCGCGAGCCCGTAGCGGCGGGCCTGGCGCAGGTCGCGCTCGATGCCGTCGAGCTCGGCCCCGAGGTGGCGGGCCACCGGCTCGGCCCACCCCTGGTCCATGGACGTGTCGATGACGGACAGGACGGCCCACGCGAGGCGGTCGGGGTGCCACGGGTCCGTGTGTTCGGTGCCGGTCAGCAGGGAGACGAGCGACCGGGGCCGCAGGAAGTCGACCCCGGCGCAGACGCCGTCGGCGGCACCCGGGGCAGCGCCGAGTCGGTGCGACAGGCGTTGTGAGAGCCACCGCTCCACACCCTTCGCGGGCACCACCACGACCTCCTTCGCGAAGGGATCGCCCGGCGGCACGCTGAGCATTTCCCCCAGCGCGTCAGCGAGAGCCGCGGTCCCGGGGCCGCGGTGGATGGTGAGCACACCCGCACCCTAGGGGGACGGGGCGACGGATACGCCCAACGCGTGGCCCTGCAATCGCGCCGAAACGCAGTCGGGTTAGTGTCGAGATCATGCCGTTCCTGCTGCGTGTGCTGCTGCCCGACGTCCCCGGTTCGCTGGGTCGCGTCGCGACGGCGATCGGTATGGCCGGGGGCGACATCGAGGCGATCGAGATCGTCGAGAAGCGTGACGACGGCACCGCGGTCGACGATGTCCTGCTCGAGCTGCAGCAGGGCACGATGCCGGACTCGGTGGTCTCGGCGTGCACGTCGCTCGACGGCGTCAAGGTGCTCTGGATCAGCCGCTACCCCGCCGGTGGCAGCCTGGTGATGGACCTCGAGGCGGTCGAGGAACTCACCGCGTCACCCGACACGGCGTACGACAAGCTGATCGACCTGCTCCCGGCGACCTTCCGCGTCGACTGGGGCGCCCGCGTGCACCGCGCCAAGGGAGTCGTCTACAGCACCGGCGCCGCGCCCGACGACTTCGACTTCATCGAGGTCGAGTCCCCGGTGCGGCTGGAGTCGCCCGAGGGCGAGGTCACCCTGTTCGCCGCTGCCCGCCTCGACGGCAACGAGATCGTCGTCGTCGGACGTCGCGGTGGCCCGGACTTCGCCGACTCCGAGATCGCCCGGCTCGGCCACCTCTGTGGTTTGACCGTCACGATCGCGAACGCCTGATCCAGCGCGAAGTGTGGCGTTTGGTCACACGAAGTGTGGCGTTTGGTCACACGAAGTGCGGCGTCTGGTCAGCCCGCAATCGGTTCGAGCACGAAGACCGGGATCTCCCGGTCGGTCTTCTCCTGGTACGACGCGTACGTCGACCAGGTGGCGACCGCGAGGTCCCACCACTGCGCCCGCTCCTCGCCCTCGGCGATGCGCGCACGGTAGGACTTCACCTCCGGGCCGTCCTGGAGGTCGACCTCCGGGTTAGCGACGAAGTTGTCGTACCAGCTCGGGTTGTCCGGCGCCCCGCCCTTCGAGGCGATCGCGAGGTAGACGCCGTCCTTCTCGACCCGCATGACCGGGTTCTTGCGCAGGTTGCCGGACTTCGCGCCGACCGACGTGATCACCACGATCGGGTACTTGGAACCCTGGAGCGTGTTGGCCTTCGCGCCACCGGACGCCTCGTACTCCGCGACCTGGTCGCGGACCCACTGCTGGCTGCTCGGAACGTAGGTGCCCTGAAGTGTCATACCTCCACAAGACCACGCGCCCGGTCGGTATTCCACCCCCCGCGGGTCGGCGCGCGGTTGAATGCGGCATGCCCGAGATCCGCGTCGAGACCGACATCGCCGCGAGCGCCGAGGACATCTTCGACGTGATCGTCGACCTGCGCGGCTACGACCGCTGGTTGCCCGCCTCCAAGGCCTTCCCGGGTACGACGGAGATCAGCGCCGGCCCGATCGGCGTCGGCACGACGTACGTCGAGTCCAGCGCCGACGGCATCCGCCACGGCACGGTCACTGCGTTCGACCGGCCGAACGGCGTGGTCTTCGAACAGCCGATGACGATGAAGCCGCGGGCGCTCGGCACTGTCGACATCGCGGTGACCTACACGCTCGCCCCGGCGGGCACGTCGACCCACGTGGTCCGGGTCGTCGACCTGACCCTGCCCCTCGCGCTGAGGCCGGCCCGGCCCATCGTGCTCCGGGCCTTCCGGCGGGAGATCGAGCGGACGGTCGCGGCGCTCAAGGCCTACGTCGAGAGCAGTACGCCGACCGACTAGCGTTCGGTCCCATGAGTGCCATCGACGGTGTCAGCGAGATCTTCGACGCGAGCCAGTGGGACGTGGTGCCCGGGTTCGAGGACCTGACCGACCTCACGTACCACCGCGCCAAGGAGCACGGGACGGTCCGGATCGCCTTCGACCGGCCCGACGTGCTCAACGCGTTTCGCCCCAACACCGTCGACGAGCTGTTGCGCACGCTGGACCACGCGCGGATGAGCGCCGACGTCGGGTGCGTGATCCTCACGGGCAACGGACCGAGCGCCAAGAACGGCAAGTGGGCGTTCTGCACCGGTGGCGACCAGCGGATCCGCGGCAAGGCGGGCTACCAGTACGAGGACAAGGCCATCGGTGCCTCGGACACGGGAGCGGAGGAGCCGAGTGTCATCGACAAGGCGAAGCTGGCCCGGCTGCACATCCTGGAGTGCCAGCGCCTGATCCGGTTCATGCCGAAGGTCGTCATCTGCGTCGTGCCCGGCTGGGCGGCAGGCGGTGGCCACTCGCTGCACGTCGTGTGCGACCTGACGCTGGCCTCGAAGGAGCACGCACGCTTCAAGCAGACCGACGCGGACGTCGGCTCGTTCGACGGCGGCTACGGCTCGGCGTACCTCGCGAAGATGGTGGGTCAGAAGTTCGCCCGCGAGATCTTCTTCCTCGCCGAGGAGTACACCGCCGACGAGATGCACACGATGGGCGCCGTCAACCGGGTCGTCGAGCACGCACAGCTCGAGAACGTCGCCCTCGACTGGGGTCGCAAGATCAACGGGAAGTCCCCGACCGCCCAGCGGATGCTGAAGTACTCCTTCAACCTTCTCGACGACGGCCTGGTCGGCCAGCAGCTGTTCGCAGGCGAGACCACCCGCCTGGCGTACATGACCGACGAGGCCCAGGAGGGCCGCGACCAGTTCCTCGAGAAGCGCGAACCCGACTGGTCGCCGTACCCCTGGTACTACTGATTCGACGCGTTTCCGCAGTTCAGAGGGGATATGCACCCCTCCAGTCCGCACGCAGTCCGCAAAGAAGTCGAGCGGTGTGAAGGTAGGGCTCGGGCTTTCTCAGTAACATACCGACGGGTCGGTATGTTACGCTATGGGTCTGTTCTGCCCATGCTTCGCGGCCTCTTGGAGATGACCCCATGGCGATCGTTGACCTCACGGTCAGCGCCGGTGTTGCCACGCTGACCTTTGACAACCCCGGCAGGAAGAACGCCATCACGCAGGAGATGGCGGCGCAGGTCGTCGGTCACTGCGCGGCCATCGAGAGCGATGCCTCGGTCGGTGCCGTCATCGTGCAGGCCGCGGGCGACTACTTCTGCAGCGGCGCCGACACCAGGAGCCTTGCCGCAGCATCGCGCAACCCGGCGGCACCGGAGTCGGTGACGACGATCTCCAACGTGTACGACGTCTTCGGCCGCATCGGATCGCTCCCGGTTCCGACTGTCGCGGTCGTGGTCGGAGGTGCGGTCGGGGCCGGCATGAACCTCGCGCTTGCGGCCGATGTGCTGCTGACGACGGAGGACGCTCTTTTCGACAGCGGCTTCCTCGCGCGCCGGATTCATCCCGGCGGCGGCCACATCGGCCTCCTCGGGCGCAGCGTCGGGCGACCGGCGGCGGCGGCGATGGTTCTCTTCGGACAGCCGCTGACCGGACGACGCATGTATGAACTGGGCTGGGCGCTGCAATGTGCTCCCCGGGAGAACCTGGCCGGGCTTGCCCGGGAGTTGGTCTCGATGGCTGCGAAAGATCCTGAACTAGCGCGCCGGATCAAGGCGAGCCTCCAGCTCGAGCTGGGCACTTCGGTGACCTGGGCACAGGCTCTCGAGATCGAGCGTGGTGCCCAGATGTGGTCGATGGCGCGCAAGGGTGAGGCTGCCTGGACGACCCGCGGCACCGTGTCCCAGAGGTGATGTGAGCGCGACTACGTAGGCCGCCGAAATACGTAGCGGCTGCGTGTTTTCCTGCCTGTTGTCGTCACTGTGACCGCGGCAACAGTGAGGCCATGCCCACCACGAAGACCGTAGCGACGCTGATCGGCAATCCGCACCCGGCCGGCCGTACGTCGCAGGTCGCCGCCGCTGTCGCCAGCATGGTCGCCCAAGGACTGGGCGGTGCCGACGTCCTCGCACCCGTTGAGCTGGGAGTCCACGGCGCCGTCGTGCTGGATGCCGACTCGTCGGCCGTGGATCGCGACTGCCACGTGGTGGCCGCCGCCGATGTGGTCATCGTGACGTCGCCGACGTACAAGGCCACCTACACCGGCTTGCTCAAGTCCTTCTTCGATCGGTACGGCAGCAGCGGCCTGTCTGGAGTGACCGCAATCCCCGTCATGGTCGGCGGCTCGGCGCACCACGCGCTGGCCGTCGACGTCCACCTGCGTCCTTTGCTCGTAGAGCTCGGTGCCGTGGCGCCGAGTCGTGGTCTGTACGTGCTCGACTCGGAGATGGACGAACTCGACGACATCGTCGCGAAATGGTGGGAAGCCAACGGCTCCGGGATCCGCGCCGCGGTGCAGGCCCGAGGTGTGGCATGACCATCTCGCAGGCGGACTTCAAAGCCATTATGGCCAGCGCCGCAGGGCCGGCAACCGTGGTGACGGCAATGACGGGTGCGGGACAGCCACGTGGACTGACGATGTCTGCGGTCTGTTCGGTCTCGCTGGAGCCGCCGTTGATTCTCGTCTGTGTCGACCGGGGATCGGCCACCTTGGGCGCCATTCGCGAGAGCGGGTCATTCACGGTCAACTACCTGCGACGCGGGTCGGAGCAGGTGGCGTTGGAGTTCGCCACCAAGTCCGCGGACAAGTTCGTGGGCCGAGCCTGGGAGCCGGCGGCGAGCGGTCTGGGGGGCCCGATCCTCGCGGACTGCAATGCCGCCCATGCGGTCTGCGTCGTGACCGACCTCATCGACGCCGGCGACCACGTGATCGCGGTCGGACAGGTGCGGGAGGGCGGTGTCCGGGAGGACCACGCGGTCCTTGCCTACGCCCGACGACAGTTCTTCGCTGCCAGCGCCTAGGGATCGCCAGCCCGGAGATGCAGCCCGACGCCGGGCCGACCGCGTCCAGCACACAACCGCACCAGTTCGTAACCAGAGAAGTCAGCCGGTGCCCAGCACCCCGCCCGAGAGAAGGATCCCGTGCTCATTGCTCATCTCGCCTCCGCGGAGGGCTTCGACGAGACGCAGGTCTCGACGCACGCCCAGGTCGCGACGGCCTATTACGTCATCGGCCTGGTCGCCATCGCGCTCGCCGTCGCGGGCGTCTTCATGTTCGACGCCGGACTGAGCCGTCGGGGCAATGTCCTGCACACCCTCGTCCAGAAACTCGCCGCCGCGACCGTCGGCGGTCTCGCGATGGCCTTCATCGGCTTCGCCATCTGGGACATCCAGTTCACCCAGGCCTTCGGGTCTGCATCGCCGATCAAGGATGCACTCCAGTCCTGGTGGCTGTTCGGCGACAACATCAACGCCTACTCCCAGCAGCTCGACCACGAGGTGGTTCCCGACGCGGAGGCGTTCCAGGCCTTCTACGCGATCTTCATCATCTTCGGTGCCTTCTTCGCCGCGCTTCTCGCCGGCGCGGTGATCGAGCGGGTCAAGACCGGCGCCCTGGTGGCGGTGTCCGCCGTGTTCGCCGGCCTCGTGATCCCGATCGGTGCCTACCTCGTCTACGGTCCCGTCGGCCCGCTCTCCAACGCGGGGACTCACGACTTCGGCGGCGCCTTCTTCTACATCCTGCTGGGAACGTGGGCCCTCGTGCTGGTGTGGCGGGCCAAGCCTCGCCCGGGCACCTTCTCGAGCGACCCGGCGTCTGCACCCGCGCCGCACAACCTGACCTTTGTCGTGCTCGGGATGCTCCTGTTCGTCGCCGGTCTGTGCGGATACGTCCTCCTCAACGGCTTCCTGGTCGAGGGCGCAGGGTTCTTCGGCATTGCGCTCAACGAGTCCGGCATGGGCGTGGTCCTCACCAACTTGATGATGACGATCATGGCCGGCGGGGTCGGCGGGATGATCGCCTGGAAGATCACCGGGAACGTCTACTTCTTCCTCGTCTCGCCGATCGCCGGCTGGGTCGCCTCCTCGGCGTCGATGGACGTCGTGAACCCGTGGCAGAGCGGGTTCATCGCCTTGTTCGCACCGTTCGTCGTCGTCGGGGGTTACCACCTGATGAAGAAGGCGAAGCTCGACGACATCAAGATCGTTCCGATCACCCTTGGGCCTGCCATCTACGGCGCTCTGGCCACGGGGGTGTTCGCCAACGGCGTCAAGCAGGGCGGCTACATCGGCCTCGAGGGCAAGTACGCCTTCCAGCACGCGAGCATCGGGGTCGGGCAGCAGGCCATCGGCGTGGTGGCCTTCATCGCCCTGGGCCTGCTCAGCGCCCTCGTGGTCGTCGTACTCGTCGAGAAGGTGTTCGGCCTGCGGGATCCCCGCATCGACAGCGGCCTCGACGGAGAACTCGACCGCAGCGTCATCGGCTGGTCCGGATACGGCGATGCGACGCCGGCCGCGTCCGGCGCGGTCCGCGGCGACTGACCTCCACCCCACCCGATCCGGCCAACATCACCGACCATCGAAAGGACCCCAGTCATGGAGTTCGGAATCTTCATCCCGAGTGCCCGCAACGGCTACATCATCTCGGAGACGGCACCTCAGTACTCGCCCACGTACGACCACATGCGTGAAATCTGTCAGACCGGTGAAGCCAACGGCTTCTCCTTCGCCCTCTCCCTCTCGGCGCTGCGCGGACACGGCGGCAGCACCGGCTTCTGGGACGACGCCCTGGAGTCCATGACCCAGATGGCTGCCCTGGCGCGGGACACCCAGTTCATGAAGCTGATCGGCTCGGTGAACATCCTGGCGATCCACCCAGCGATCGCTGCGCGGATGGCTGTGACGATCGACCAGATCAGCGACGGCCGATTCTCGCTCAACATCGTCCCGGGCGGCTGGCATCCCCGAGAGCTCGAGGTCATGAAGGTATGGCCGGGTTATGAGTACAACGAGTACCGCTGGAAGTACGCCGGCGAGTACTGCCAGGTGGTGCGCGAGCTCTGGGAGAAGGGTGTGTCGAACTTCGAGGGCGACTACTTCCAGTACGACGACCTGCGGATGGGCCCTCAGCCGGACCACCACATGAACATCGTGTGTGCAGGTGCGTCGGACGACGCCATCAAGTTCACGACGCAGTACGCCGACTACTCCTTCCGTCTCGCGTGGGGCGGACCGGAGGCACTACGGGAGGTCGTCGACAAGTTCAACGGCCAGATGGAGGAAGCCAACCGCACCATCCGTCCGTACGTCGCCCTCGGTGTGGTCATGGCGGACACCGACGAAGAAGCCGAGGCCAAGCTCCAGAACTACATCGACAACCCGGACCTGGGCGTCATGGAGTACATGCTCGGCCAGGCGGCCACCGACAGCGCAGCGGGCGGCACCTCCGAGATCCTTGCTGGCGTCGACGCCAAGGGCTTTGTCCAGTTCTCGACCGACTTCATCACCGGTTCGCCGGCGAGCATCGCGCGCCAGCTTGACGAGTGGGCCGAGATCGATGTCGCCGGATACATGCTCGTGCTGACGGACTACGTCGCGGACATCAAGCGCATGGGGAGCGAGGTCTTCCCATTGATGAAGAACTTCACCCCGCCCACCGTCGCAGCGAAGGCCTGAGGGGAAGCGACATGACCATCACCACCTCACTCTCCGGTGACTTGCAGTCCCAGGTCGCCAAGGCGAGCCGGATGCTGATCGGATCCGACTGGGTCGAATCTGCCTCGGGCGAGACCATCGACGTCTTCAACCCCTCGACGGGGGCGGTCGTGGCGAAATCTGCCGCGGGCGGCGCAGTGGACGTCGACCGGGCCGTTGCGGCCGCGCGCACGGCTCTGCGCGGTCCCTGGAGCACGGTCACGCCAAGCCAGCGTGGACGAATGATCGCCCGACTCGCCGAGCTGGTCGAGCGGGACGCGGAGACGCTGGCCCAGCTCGAGTCCCTCGACGTCGGCATGCCGATCATGGAGGCGCGCTACATCGACGTACCGTTCTCGGTCGACATCCTGCACTACTACTCCGGTTGGCCGACCAAGATCACCGGCGACACCATTCCGGTCTCGTTCCCGCACAACTTCGGAGGTCCCTACCACGCGTACACCCGGCGTGAGCCGGTCGGCGTGGTCGCGGCGATCATCCCGTGGAACCTGCCGCTGATGATGGCGATCAAGAAGCTCGCACCGGCCCTGGCAACGGGGAACACCATCGTGATCAAGCCGGCCGAGCAGACTCCGCTGGTGATGGCGCGTCTGGCGGAGCTGATCCTTGAGGCGGGCATTCCCGAAGGCGTGGTGAACTACGTGACCGGCCTCGGAGAGTCCGCCGGGGCGGCGCTGGTGAATCACCCGGGCGTCAACAAGGTGACCTTCACGGGCTCGGTGGAGACCGGCAAGGCGATCGCGCGCGCGGCGACCGGCACGCTCAAGCGGGTCTCCCTCGAACTCGGTGGCAAGTCGCCGAACATCATCTTCAACGACGCCGACCTCGAACGGTCGATCGTGTCGGCAGGCATGGCGATCTTCGCGGGTCAGGGTGAGAGCTGCATCGCCGGATCCCGGCTCTACGCCCAGCGTGAGGTGTACGACGAGGTACTGGCAGGCCTCGCGGCCAGGGCCAGCAGCATCAAGTTGGGTCCGGGTCTGGACGACGCCAGCGAGATGGGGCCCCTCATCTCGGCCGACCACCGCGACAAGGTTCTGGGCTACTTGGACCTGAGCAAGCAGGAGGGTCGGGTCGTCGCCGGCGGCGAAGCCTGGGGCGACCAGGGCTACTTCGTCCAGCCCACGGTCGTCACCGACCTGGGTCCCGACTCGAGGGTGTTGCGCGAGGAGATTTTTGGCCCGGTCCTTTCGGTGGTCCCCTTCGACACCGAGGAGGAGGTCACGGCCCTCGCGAACGCGTCCGACTTCGGACTTGGCGCGGGGGTATGGACGCAGGACGTCGGTCGAGCCCACCGCATGGCGGCGAGCATCGAGGCTGGTCAGGTCTGGGTGAACTGCTACCAGGCGGTGGATGCCGCCCTTCCCTTCGGCGGCTACAAGCAGTCCGGCTGGGGACGCGAGACCTGCAAGGAGAGCCTCGACGACTTCCTCGAGCTCAAGACTGTCGTGGTCCACCTCTGATGGGCAGGCCGTGACGAGCTACGACTTCATCATCGTCGGCGGGGGTTCCGCGGGCAGCGTGCTTGCCGCACGGCTCAGCGAGGACCCCGACGTTTCCGTCCTGCTTCTCGAAGCAGGCGGGGACGAGCGCCGCGACGATGTCGAGGCGCCGGGCGGCTGGCCCGCGTTGCTCGGCAGTGAAGTCGACTGGGGATACGCGACGGCCGTGCAGGAGATGACCGGAAGGTCCTTGCCGGCGCATCGCGGCCGCATCCTGGGCGGGTCAGGTTCGATCAACGTCATGGCCCATCTGCGAGGTCACCGTTCCGACTTCGACGGCTGGAGCGCCGAAGGAGCTGATGGGTGGGCGCATGCCGACGTGCTGCGCTACTTCCAGCGATCCGAATCGGTCCCGCACGGAGATCCCCGGGTGCGCGGCACTGACGGCCCGCTGCGCCCGTGTCCGATCGCCGTACCGCATCCGCTGAGCCTGGCCCACGTCGAGGCCGCTCGCCTGGCCGGTCACGTCGTGGCGCAGGATCTCAATGACGGCGATCTGACCGGGGCGGCCCTGCACGACCTGCTCATTGTCGACGGCCGCCGCCAGAGCACAGCGACTGCCTATCTGCGCCCGGCGACCGTACGACCGAACCTCACGGTCCGGACCGCGGCGCAGGCGCGCGGGTTGATCATCGAGAGGGGCCGTTGTCGGGGCGTCGAGTACGTCGCCGACCAGGCCGTGGAGCGGGTGTTTGCCGACCACGAGGTGTTGCTGTGCGCTGGCGCCGTCGGTTCGCCGCACCTGCTGATGACCTCGGGCGTCGGGCCGGCAGCGGAGCTGGCTGCCGTCGGAGTGGATCCGGTGCTCGACCTTCCGGTCGGCCAGAACCTCCAGGACCACGTGATGTTGGCGGGTGTCAGGGTGCAGGCGCAACGGCCTCTTCCTCAGCCGAGTGGCCAGTACGCCGAGGCGACGCTGTTCCTGCGCACCGACCCTGCACAGGCCGCACCGGAGCTGCAGGTCGTCCAGGTCCAGGTCGACTACCACCTGCCCTGGCAGGAACCCCTCGAGAACAGTTACACGTTCGGCATCGGGCACATGCGACCGCAGAGC
This sequence comes from Propionibacteriales bacterium, assembly GCA_026392415.1. Lineage (GTDB taxonomy): Bacteria > Actinomycetota > Actinomycetes > Propionibacteriales > Nocardioidaceae > Nocardioides. The sequence goes on along the minus strand of JAPLCC010000001.1, from coordinate 87,090 downwards.
CGAGGCTGGTTGCGGTTGGCATCGTCCGACCCGGACGTCGCTCCGCTGATCGACCCGCGCTACCTGACCGAGCAGCACGACATCGACCAGCTGGTCGCGGGAATCGAGGTGGTTGACGATCTGGTTCGGACCGGTGCCTTCGACGAGTGGGGCGGCACCTCCCGGACCGAGGAGCTGCTGCAACTCGATCGCCACGGCCTGGAAGCCGTCGTCCGTGATTCGGTGAGCAGTTTCTTCCACCTGTCCGGGACCTGTCGGATGGGTACGGGCCGCGACACCGTGGTCGACCCCCAGCTGCGGGTGCATGGCCTCGACGGGATTCGCGTCGTGGACGCCTCCGTCATGCCGACCATCGTGTCGTGCAACACCAACGCCGCCACCGTGATGATCGCCGAGCGCGCCGCCGACCTGATCCTGGGCCGATGAGCCGGTCGGACGGGCCACGGGAGTTGGTCGTCGTGCTGGCCTGGCGTGGCCGGATCGGGCTCTTCAAGGGTGGCGGGCAGTCGGAGGCCGATGCTGGGCTCTGGCGCTGCCTGCACGACGTGCTGCAGGCCGACGAGGACGCCGTCGAGTGTGCGGCGCACCTGGTTCTCGGCGCAACCGGACTTGCTGTCAGTGACCTCGAGGACCTTTGCCCGGGGCCTGTGGTGCTGCTGCGCGACAACGACGGTCAGACGCGCCTGGTCCGCACTGTCCTCGCCCGGACCGACCGGCGGAGGTTGCTGACCGACCAGTCCGACCTCGCTCACCGGTGGGTACCTCGAGAACGGCTGGCGCGCTTCGATGGCCAGGTCTCTTGGCTGCGGCAGGTCATCGACGCCGTTCTCGGCACTGGACCTGCGGGGGCGTCCGCGGACGGACCTGCGGCGACGGAGTCGGGGTTGGATCTGCAACCGGTCGCCACCTGAGGTTCCGGGCGAGTGGATGATCGCGCAGAGCCCCCCCGAGGCGCCGTGACGTGAGGCACACTACGAGCGTGGTCCAGTCGTCCTCAGGTGCACGGCGCGATGCGGACGGGGCGGGTTCGGTTCCGGCCGAGCTCACCCGCTTCATCGGTCGTCGCCGCGAGCAGGGCCTGGCGCGCGACGCGCTCGAGCGTTCGCGTCTGGTCACCCTGATCGGGCTCGGCGGCGTGGGCAAGACCCGGCTGGCCCTCGAGGTGGCGACGCGGGCCCGCACCGACTTCGACGAGGTGCGGTTCGCACGTCTGGCCGACGTGCTCGAGCCCGCGCTCCTCGGACACACGGTCAACACCGCGCTCGGCGTACGTGAGCAGTCGGCACGTTGGCAGTTGGAGACGGTGGCCGACTTCCTCGGTGAGCGGCGCGTGCTCCTCGTGCTCGACAACTGCGAGCACCTGGTCGCTCCGGTGGCCTCCCTGGTCGACAGCCTGTTGAGAGCCTGTCCGGGCCTCAGTGTCCTCACCACGAGCCGCCAGGTCCTTGGGCTGGACGGGGAGGCGGTCGTCCGGGTGCCGCCGCTGTCGGTGGCCCCGGAGAAAGGGACGTCGGCCGAGAGCGAGGCAATGAGCCTGTTCCTGGACCGGGCCTCGGCAGCGGTCCCCGGTCTCGTCGTCACCGCCGGCGAGCAGGAGCAGATCCGCGAGCTGTGCCGGCTCCTCGATGGGATTCCGTTGGCGATCGAGCTCGCTGCTGTCCGGCTGCGGCTGCTCCCCCTTGGTGAGCTGGTCACCAGGACAGCCGACCGGTTCCATCTGCTGGCCCAGGGCAGCCGAACAGCACCGGCTCGCCACCAGTCCCTGCGCGCTTCGATCGACGGCACCTACGAGCTGTGTTCGTCGGGCGAGCGGCAGCTGTGGTCGAGGTTGTCGGTGTTCTCGGGCGGGTTCAGCCTCGAGGCTGCCGAGACTGTCGCAGCCGGCGATGATGCGACCGGCCACCCCGTCCTCGACCTCGTCTCGGGGCTGGTGGACAAGTCGATCGTCACCCGGGTGATGCAGGCAGGCGAACCTCGCTACGCGATGCTCGAGACCATGCGGCAGTACGGTGCCGAGTTGCTCGACGCCGACGAACAGGTCGAGCTGAACCGACGTCATCGTGAGTGGTTCGCGGCTCTCGCTGCGCGGGCCGACGACGAGTGGTCGGGCCCGAACCAGGTCGAGTGGCTCACCCTGCTCCGCTGGGACCACCCGAACCTGCGCGTCGCCCTGCAGTCCTGCGTGGGCGAGGATCCGCAGCGCGGGATGCTGTTGGTGGCGGGCATCGAGAACTTCTGGTTGGCGAGTGGATTCCTGAGCGAGGCCCGCCAGTGGCTCGACATCCTCTTGGCGGCTGACACCTCACCCACCGTCGACCGCGGCCGCGCCTTGCGGTTGGCCGCGTGGCTGGCCGTGCTCCAGAACGACCATGCGTCGGTTCCGCAGATTCTGGAGGAGGCGACCCGGATCGCCGACCGGGCCGGGAACGCGGTGCTGGGCACCTACGTCGTGCAGACCTGGGGACTGCTTTCGATGTTCCAGGGCGATCTCGCAACGTCGATCGAACGACTCGAGTCGGCCGTGTCCGCGTTCGCCGAGTTGGGACACCTGACCGGTCAGATCCACTCCCTGTTCGAGCTGGGTATCGCTTACGGGTTTTCTGGCGATCTCGAACGGGCGGGGCACTGGCAGCGCCGTTGTCAGGACTTGTCCGGCACGGTGGGGGAGTCCTGGTGGAGCTCGTTCTCCCTGTGGGCCTACGGGATCGACAAATGGCGGCAGGGTGACATCGAGGGCGCCGAGGCGCTCGAACGGGCCAGCCTCCGCGTCAAGCGGGCGCTGGACGACCGGCTCGGGGTCGGTGTCTGCCTCGAGGCGATGTCGTGGGTCGCGGCGACGAACGGCGATTCGGTCCGCGCGGGCAGGTTGATGGGTGCCGCCGAGACGGTGCTGCGGCAGGTCGGCATGCCGATCGAGGCCAGTCACTCGTTGTTGAACTACCACCAGGAGACGCAGGAGACGCTGCGACTGCATGAGCGCCGTGCCGACGCCGCCTACGCGGAGGGTGCGGCGTGGGACGTGGACACCGCCGTCGGCTTCGCGTTGGGAGAGCTGAGCGGCGAGCAGGCGCCGGACGACGATCCACTGACCAAGCGCGAGTTGGAGGTCGCGGGTCTCGTCGCCACCGGCCTCACGAACCGGCAAATCGCAGCGCAACTGTTCATCTCGGTGCGAACGGTCGAGAAGCACGTGGACAACATCCTCAACAAGCTCGACCTGTCCAACCGGGTCCAGCTCGCGGCCCAGATCGCCCGCGACGCCGATGCCCCGTGATCGGGGAGCGCGGGACGTCCGGTGCTCCGCGCCCCGACGTCGCTCGGGCGATCTCCTAGAAGCCGAGCAAGCGGGAGGCGCGACCGGTCGCTTCCAGCAGCCGGGCGACATAGTCGTCCACCACGCCGTTCGGCTTGGGGAAGCCGTAGACGGTGAGGACCAGCGCCACCTCGCCGCCCTTGCGGAAGACCGGGGCGGCGATCACACGGATGTCGGTCTTCGTCTTCGTGGTGAGGTCCGCGGGGTCGTAGTGCAACTGCTCGACGAGCGGCTTGAGCGTGCCCTGGGCGCGAGCGTGGGGGTCCTGCTCGAGCTGGCTGAGGGCGGAGGCGAACTCACGCTGGGCACCGTTGATGAGGCCCACCGAGTAGCCGCGTTCTCTCACCCGCGCGATCCGGAGGCGCTCCTCCTCCCGGTCGAGGGCCGGCACCTGCCGGATGAATGCGTCGAGCCGTTCGTCGTCGAACCAGGCGGCGAAGGCAGAGCCGTAACTGGGCGCGAAGGGGAGGTGGACACCGACCAGTGTCGCCCGGGCGCTGGCGTCGGGGCTGCCGGCGTTGGCGAGGACGATCAGGTCCTCGTCGTCCACGACGGTCGCGACGCAGCGCGACGAGAGGTCGCCGGCGAGGGCCTCCATCTCGCCGCGGATCAGGTCGAGCTCGCGAAGCTCGTCGGTCAGTGTGCCCCGGGCCCCGGTGGCGGCCAGGGACAGGGGAGCAAAGCGGCCGTAGCCGCCCTGGAAGAACAACAGGGGCAGCGCGCCCGTCTCGACCTGGAGCTCGCGCACGCGTCCGAGCACGATGTAGTGGTCGCCGGCTTCCGTGACGGAGTCGAGTTCGCAGTCGATCCAGGCGACGGCGCCGCCCACGATGGGCGCACCGGTCGAAGCGGCGCGCGTCTCCACGCCGGCGAACTTGTCCCCGGCCCGGGAGGCGAACTGACGACAGAGGTGCTCCTGGTCGGCGCTGAGGATGTTGACGCAGAAATGGCCCGCCGCTGCAATCCGCGGCCAGCTCGTCGACTTCTTGTCGGGGAAGAAGGCCACCAGGGGTGGGTCGAGAGAGACCGAGGTGAACGACCCGACGACGAACCCGGCGGCTGGCCCCTCCTCCGGGGCAGCGGTGACCACGCACACCCCGGTCGGGTACTGCCCGAGAACCTCACGGAACTGCTGGCTGTCGATGGATGGCGACATAGCGATCATCTCCTTCAGAGTGAACAAACCGACGGGTCGGTATGTTACTGTGGTCGGGCTCACGTGGCAATGGGCGGACCTGAATCAGGCAAGGCGGAGAATCGTGGTCCTTTCCGGGGTTGACGTCTGACCCGAAGCCAGAGAAGATACCGACTGGTACGTTCGCGAATCGGCGAACCAGCGACCGAATGACTGGGAGTTGCGATGAAGATCGATCTGCTTTACGCCCTGACCAACCGGACGGGCGAGATGTCGTGGAACGGAGTGCTGCAAGCAGCACGCCACCACGCCCAGTTGGCCGACGAGCTCGGCTTCAACCGGGTCTGGCTCGGGGAGCACCACTTCGACGTGGACGGCACCGATGCGAGCCCGAACCCGATCCTGCTGGCAGCGGACCTGGCGGCGCGCACCACCAACATCCGTTTCGGCATGGCCGCTGTGTCGATCACGTTGTGGCACCCGATCCGGGTCGCCGAGGACCTCGCGATGCTCGACCACTTCGCTGACGGTCGTCTGGACGTCGCCTTTGGTCGGGGCATCCTGCCGATCGAGGTGAAGAACCTCAATCCAGAGGCCGACCGCTGGGGCGGTGCGGACAGCAGCATCGAGATCTTCGACGAGAAGTACGACATCGTGCAGAAGCTGTGGACCGAAGAGGTCTTCAGTTACGAGGGCAAGCGATACACACTGCCGACACCGGACACGAAGTACATCCACGCTCCCGGCGCCCCTGAACCGGAGGGCTGGCTGGACGACGAGGGCAACCTCGTGGCCTTCTCGATGTATCCCAAGTGCTACCAGGATCCCCACCCTCCGCTGTTCGCGGTGACCGAGTCCGAGCGGGGCTTTCGCGATGCGGCACGCAAGGGCATCGGCGCGATCACCTGGTACCCGACTGGCAAGGTGCTTCGTGGTCTCAACGAGGCCTATCAGGAGTCCTACCGTGAGGCGCACGGCGAGTCCCTGCCGTTGGGTGTCAACACCTCAGTGCTGCGCATGGCATTCGTGGCCGACACGGACGAGGAGGCACGCTCAGCCACCGAGTCCGCGATCGCGGACTTCTTCCGGTTCGTGTGTGCGGTCCGCGACATCTCCGTCTGGCTCGACGCCGACGAGGACGCTGCGACGGTCGACTGGCAGGGCTTCACCGATGCCGAGGCCTATGACTTCCTCTACGAGCGCGACCACCTCTTCATCGGTTCACCGGACACGGTTCGCGAGCAGATGCTCCGGATGACGCAGTCGCACCAGGTCCAGAACTGGCTGCTCCAGTTCGGCGTGCCGGGCGTGGCCAGCAACGAGGCCATCTCCAAGGCGATGCGCCTGTTTGCCGAGCACATCATGCCGGCGCTGCATGAAGCCGGCGCTGCCCTGCCGGCGAGCGCGATCCACTGACCGATCTGATCGACGAGGAGCCACGAGATGACCGACTACCTCAATCCGGCAGGCCTGCCCTACCCGGAGTACGGCATGAACCCCGGGACCGCAACGCGGGACTGGGTCTTCGCGGGCGGGATGGCCTTCGACTTCCAGAGCATGGCCCGGCGCGCCGATGCCGTCTCGGTGGCCGTGGAGACCCGTCTGTGCCTCGAAGAGATCGAAGAGATCCTTCATGCCGCGGGAGCCTCGCGCCGCGACGTGGTCAAGATGACCTGCTACCTGAGTGACGACGCGTATCGGGCAGAGTTCTGGGCCGCCTACAAGGAGTTCTTCGGGGACGGCCCCTATCCGTCGCGAGTGACCTACGCGGTGGGGATCGCCGGGGGATGCCGGGTCGAGCTCGACGCCATTGCCGTCCGTCCTCGCGTCCAGGCGGGCTGATCCAGATGTCCGAGCAAGCGGCGCCCCTGCGGCCCTTCGTCGACTGGCACACCCACATCTTCAAGCCGGAGCACTGCGGGCCGGTGTGGACCGACCGGGGGACCGAGCTCGTAGGTCGGCCGGCGTTCGGAGAGGCGGACCTCGCCGAACACTCGCGAGTGATGGCGGAGGCCGGCGTCGAAAAGTTCGCCCTGATTGGTCTGCAGATCGCCCGCATGGGGATGTTCGTCCCCAATGACTACCTGGGGGAGTACCTCCAGGTGAACAAGGAGCGGGCCATCGCCGTCGGCAGCGTGGATCCCACCCAGCCGGGGGCCGCTGACGCACTCCGCCAGGCGATCCGGGAGTTCCGGTTGCACGGCGTCAAGTTGTCTCCGCCGTACCAAGGCTTTCACCCGCACTGCGACGAGGCCTATGAGGTCTACCGCGTCGCAGCTGATGCCGGCATCTTCATGATGTTCCATCAGGCGAGCGTGTTCGCCCCGGACGGCTTCCTTGAGTTCGCCTACCCGAGCATGCTGGACAAGGTCGCCCGCGACTTCCGGGACACCAACATCCTGCTCGCTCACTTCGGCAAGCCATGGATGAACGAGACCGTCGAGCTGATGATGAAGAACCGCAACGTCTTTGCGGACGTCTCGACGATGCCCGTCAAGCCTTGGCAGATGTACAACGGCCTGCGGTTGGCGATCGAGGGCCATGTCACCGACCGGCTGGTGTTCGGCTCGGACTTCCCGTCCTTCCACCCGGGTGATGCCGCCCGGGACTTCCTGGCCATCGCGGATCTCGCGATGCCGCTGCCCATTCCGCGGGAGGTCGTCGAGGACATCCTCTACAACCGCCCGTTCGACCTGATCGTCTCGCCTTGAGGAGCACGTCATGACGCAGTACCTGAACCCTGCCGCAGTCGGCGACTACAGCGGCGCCGGACTCTCGTCCGGCACCGCGACGGAGTCGCTCGCCTTCGCCACCGGCCTTGCGCTGGACCAGGCCACGCTGAAGCGGCGCGAAGATGCCGTGACCATCGCCGACGAGGTGCGGATCGCCTTCGAGAACATCGACCACATCCTCGGCGAAGCGGGCCTTTCGCGGCGCGACGTGGTCAAGACGACGTGCTACCTGCGCCACGACGAGCACCGCTTCGAGTTCATCCCGGCCTTCAAGGAGGCCTTCGGCGACGGCCCCTATCCGGCGCGTTGCACCTTCGTGGTCGGGCTCGCCTCGGACATTCGGGTCCAGATCGACGTCATCGCCGTTCGCTCCGCCGCGAGCTGACAGCGGCCCGGCCGGCGCGTTCGGCCAGGTCTTGCGGTCCGCTCGCGGAGCCCGTATGCTCCTTTCAATAAACCGACCGGTCGGTATGTACCGGTTCGATTCAGACAGGTTGGTAGAGGTTCCATGCACACAGGCATCACTCTTACGTTCCAGAATCTCGATCGCGCGCGCAGTGATCGTGACGTGATCAGCAGTGAGGTGCGCTACGCCCAGTGGGCCGAGGAGGCCGGCTTCGACTCGCTGTGGGTCCCCGAGCACCACTTCACTGACTACGAACTCACGCCGAACGTCCCGCAGTTCCTGGCCTGGGTTGCCGCGCAGACGAAGCGCCTGCGTCTCGGGACGATGGTGAGTGTGCTGCCGTGGCAGGACCCGATCCGGACCGCCGAGAGCTTCCTGATGCTGGACCACCTGTCCGGCGGTAGGGCGATCCTGGGCATGGGCCGCGGTCTGGGCCGTGTCGAGTTCGAAGGCTTTCGGGTGCCGATGGGCGAGTCGCGCCAGCGCTTCGTGGAGTACTCCGAGGCTGTGCTCGCCGGGCTCGAGACCGGTGTCATGGAGTACGACGGCGAGCTCTACCAGCAGCCGCGCGTCACCCTGCGCCCCGACCCGTACGCGTCGTTCCGCGGCCGCAGCTTCGCCTCCGCGGTTTCCCCGGAGTCGATGGACATCATGGCCCGGCTCGGTGTTGGTCTCATGGTCATCGCGCAGAAGCCGTGGGAGACCGTCGAGGCCGAGCTGCAGATCTACCGCCAGCGGTACCTCGAGATCAACGGTGAACAGCCTCCCAAGCCGCTGATCTGCGTGTTCACCGGCGTCTCCGACACCGAAGCCGGCGCGCAGGAAATGCGGGACAAGTACCTGCAGCGATACGCGCTCTCGACGGTCGAACACTATGAGTTCGACAACGTCGGTTTCGCGCAGATCAAGGGCTACGAGTACTACGCCGGCCTGGCCCGCAACATCGAGAAGCACGGCGTGGCCGGCTTTGCCGGCTTCCTCGCTGACCTTCAGGTCTGGGGCACCCCGGACCAGGTGGTCGACAAGCTCCTGTCGTACGTCGACCGGCTCGACGCCGGCGGCATCTTGCTGGTGCCTGCCTTCGGCGGTATGCCGGAGGATGTCGCGGACAAGAACTTCGACCTGATCGCACGCGAAGTGCTCCCGGCTCTCAAGGAGCACAACGTCGGCGGGGACCTCGGCGTGCCCTACGGCACCCCCGCCCTCGCCTGAGGGTGGCACCGCACCAGTCCGGAACGACCCGAGTGGAAAGAAGACTTCGATGAAGAACCCCCAGGACGTCACGCAGCCCCAGCACTGGATCAACGGCGAGTTCATCGCCGGTTCGGGCACCGACGTGATCGACGTGTTCGATCCTTCGAACGGCCAGCGAGTCGCCGAGCTGACCGCCGCGACCGACGCCGAGGTCGACGCGGCCGTCGCCGCCGCATCGTGGGCCTTCGAGGAGTGGAGCCAGCTCTCGATCACCCGCCGCGCGCAGTACCTGCACGCCATGCGGGCCAATGTGGTCAGGAACGGCGAGCAGTTGGCCCGCACGATCAGCCTCGACCAGGGCAAGACGCTCGACGAGGCTCGTGGTGAGGTCATGCGAGCTGCAGAGTTCATCGACACCGCCCTCGCGGCGCCGATGCTCATGCATTCGCGGTCCGGGCACGTCGCCGGACCGATCGAGGCGCGCAACGCCCGGGAGCCCCTGGGGGTGTGCGTGGCGGTCACGCCGTTCAACTTCCCGGTGATGAACCCGAGCCAGTTCTCTGCGTGGGCACTGGTCACCGGCAACACGCTCGTGGTCAAGCCCTCGGAGCAGGACCCCATGGCTACTACAGCGCTCTTCCATCTCTTCGCCGAGGCGGGCCTGCCGAACGGTGTGCTGAACCTGGTGCACGGGCGGGCCGAGGTCAGCAAGCGCCTCATCGACCACCCGGACGTGGCTGCCGTCTCGTGCATCACCTCGACCCCGACGGCGAAGGCCATCCACGCGCGGGCCACGTCGCTGGGTAAGCGGGTCCAGGCCAACGGTGGGGCCAAGAACCCGATCCTGGTGGCCGCCGATGCCGACCTCGAGCTGGCAGCGGAGGGCATCGTCACCTCCGCCTTCGGCATGGCTGGACAGCGTTGCCTCGCCGGGACTCGGATCGTGGCCCTGGCCGAGGTCTACGACGAGCTCGTCGAGCGGGTTGCAGCACTCACGGACCAGCTGATCATCGGCGCCGGCCTCGACGGCGGCACCACCATGGGCCCGGTCATCAGCGCCGCGAGCCGGTCACGACTCGAGGTGCTGATCGGACAGGCCGTCGATGCCGGCGCCACGGCGGTGCGCGACGGGCGCGGCGTCGTACCCGGCACGCCGTCGGCATCGGCGGAGGGCTACTTCGTCGGACCGACCGTCCTGGCCGACCTGAGCCCGACCCACCCCGCCGAGTTCCAGGAGACGTTCGGCCCGGTGATCGCGATGCACCGGGTCGGTGACCTCGATCAGGCCATCGCCCTGGCGAACGACACTGAGTTCGGAAACGCCTCGACCATCTTCACCAGCTCGGGCAGCATTGCGCGCCACTTCGAGCGGGCGTCGCGGGCCGGCAACATCGGCATCAACACCTTCCCGGCCCCGCCGGCGAACTTCGTGATGGGTGGGCTCGGTGGGTCCTTCTACGGGGAGACCCACGTGTGCGGTGATGCTCCGCTCCGCTTCTACACCGAGGAGAAGCTCGTCGTCTCCCGTTGGTGAGCGACCGGTCGACCTGACGACGAAGGGGAATCGATGAGGATCCACGTGGCAGATGCCGCGCTGGCGGCGGCGCTGGGTGGCCTCGGCTCTGCCGAGGGTCGGCCAGAGGATGGTGTGGTCTTCGGACCTGCTGAAGTGACGACATGGGCCGAGGCGGAGGAGGAGCTCATTCGGGCCTACCGGCTGGCTCATGTGGCCGCGCGCGAGAACGCTCCCGTCGTGTTCGTCGTGGATGCGGCGGCGGCCGTCGGTCGGGCAACGCCGCTCGACGCGGCGGTGGCCGTCGGGCTGGTGGCGGGTGGACGATGCCTGGCCTTCGAAGGCCTCCGCAAGGACCAGTACGCGAGCGTCGTGGGGTACGACGGCTCCGAGCCTGCGGCGCGGGTGGCCGCGACGGTGGAGTTCCTCGTCGCGTCCGCGGTCGGACGGGGGCAGACGGTCATGGTGGGCACCGCGCACGTGGGAGCGATGCTGCCATGAGCCTCGCCATCGTCACCGGCGCCGCTCGCGGCATCGGTCAAGCCATCGCGGCCAGGCTCGTCGAGTCCGGCCACGCCGTACTGCTGGTCGACCTCGATGAACGCGTGCACCACACATCAACCGAGCTCGGCGGACACGGCGTACGGGCCGACATCTCGCAACCGGCCGGAGTCGAGCGGATCGTCGATGCCGTGCGCGCCCTCGGGGTCGAGCCGCGCGTGCTCGTCAACAACGCCGGCATCACTCGCGACAGCCTCTTGCGCAACATGGACGAGGACGCCTTCCGCGCCGTCGTCCGGGTGAACCTCGGTGGCACCTATGCCCTCACCGAGGCGATCGCCCCCTTGCTCGTGGACGACGGAGCCGTGGTCAACATCAGTTCGCGGGCCCAGCTCGGGAACGTCGGTCAGTTCAATTACGGGATCGCGAAGGGCGGCGTCATCGGGCTCACCCGGGCCCACGCGCTCGCCCTCGCGCCCCGCCTGCGGGTCAACGCCGTGGCTCCGGGATTCGTGGAGTCGGAGATGACCCTGGCCATGCCGACCGAGGCACGGCAGCGGGTCGTCGACGCCATTCCATTGGGCTCCCCTGGCCAGCCGCTGGACATCGCCGAGGCCGTGGACTGGTTGGCCTCCGACGCGGCTTCGTACGTGACGGGGCAGGTCCTCTATTCCTGCGGCGGACGCAGCTTCGCGTGACCTGCCGCTCCAACGAAAGGTCAGCCATGGCTGAAGCCGTGATCGTCGACGCCGTCCGCACCCCGATCGGAAGACGGGGCGGTGGTCTGTCGTCGGTGCACCCGGTCGACCTCGGCGCGCAGGTGCTCGCGGGCCTGGTGCAGCGTACCGGGGTCGATCCCGGGCTCATCGAAGACGTGATCTGGGGGTGCGTGACCAGTATCGGTGAGCAGTCGTCGAACGTTGCACGATGGACGGCGCTGGCCGCCGGCTGGCCCGAGACCGTGCCCGGTACGACGGTCGACCGGGCCTGCGGCTCTTCGCACCAAGCGCTGGCTTTCGGTGCCGCCGGGATCGTCGCCGGTCACTACGACCTCGTGGTGGTGGGCGGCGTGGAGTCGATGTCTCGGGTGCCGATGGGAGCCACGCGCACCAGCGGACACGGAGAAGCGCGCGGCCCCCGGGTCGCCGCACGATATCCGGAGGTCGAGTTCTCGCAGGGGCGGGCCGCGGAGCTGATCGCACGGGCGTGGGGCCTGTCTCGCACGGCACTCGACCAATTCAGCCTCGACTCGCATGCGCGGGCAGCGGCTGCGCGCGCCGCCGGCCACTTCGACGGCGAGATCGTGCCCGTGATGACCGAGGCCGGTCTCGTCGCCGTCGACGAAGGCATCCGGGAGGGTGGCTCGCTGGAGGTCTTGGCGGGCCTCCGTTCAGCCTTTGCGGAGGATGGCGTCGTCACCGCAGCCAACTCCTCGCAGATCTCGGATGGCGCTTCGGCGGTTCTGTTGGCCAGTGCCGAGAAGGCAGCCGAGCTGGGCCTGCGGCCGTTGGCCCGGGTGCACAGCAGCGCCGTCGTCGGCGTGGACCCGGTGATGATGCTGACTGGACCGATCCCCGCGACCGAGAAGGTGCTGGCGAGAGCGGGACTGGCTCTGGACGACATCGGCACAGTGGAGGTCAACGAGGCCTTCGCCTCGGTGGCCCTGGCCTGGCTGGCCGATACCGGCGCGAATCCTGCGCTGCTCAACCCGGACGGGGGTGCCATCGCCCTGGGGCATCCGTTGGGATGCTCCGGCACGCGTCTCGCTACGACCCTGGTGCACCGGATGCGCAGGCAGGGCATCCGTTACGGCCTGCAGACGATTTGTGAGGCCGGCGGCATGGCGAACGCCGTGGTGGTGGAGAGCCTGTGACCGCCGAGCGCGATGAAGCACTGGCCGAGGCCCTCGTGGCCGTCCGGCGGTTCTCGCCCGAGCTCGCCGAGCTGACCGAGAAGACCCTGTTCGGCGACGTGCTCGCGCGGCCGGGCCTGAGCCAGCGGGACCGCGCCCTGGCAACCCTGTCCGCGCTGATCGCTGGCGGGAACGCTGAGCAGCTCAGGTTCCACGGGCCGCGCGCGCTGGCCAGTGGCCTGTCCGGCGCCGAGATCGCCGAGCTCGTGCTGCAGATGGCGTTCTACGCGGGCTGGCCTCGTGCCATGTCGGCGCTGAGCATCCTCGCCGAGGTGGTCCCGGCGGCCGGCGAAGAACCGCCGGAAATCTCAGTCGGCTAGGGCCTTGACGCGGTGTCGAGCGGCGCATAACGTTGCGCCAATCAAACCGACCGGTCGGTGTGTAAAACGAAAGCGAGATCACCATGCGTGGAGTGTTCCGAGGTGCCGCAGGCGCGGCTCTCACCTTGAGCCTGGCTCTGACCGCCTGCAGCGCGCCGGACGACGAGTCGGCTGCCGTCAATGCGGGTGAGGAGCAGGCGCTGGGCAAGGAGATGGCGGCGCAGGTCGCTGACCTCCTGGAGCGACCGACCTCGATCGGGTTGGACGTGCCTGTGGACGCGGTTCCGCAGGGCAAGACCCTGGCCTACCTGCAATGCAGCCTCCCGGCCTGCGAGTCGCTCGGCAAGGCCCTCAAGGAGGCCGTCGACGTCGTTGGTTGGGACCTCGAGATCATCCCCACCGGCGCGACTCCGGAGGAGATCAAGACCGCCTGGGCCCAGGCCGTGCGCCTCGCCCCGGACGGCGTCATCGGGCTCGGTCACGACCGCCGCTTCTTCGACGACGAGCTCCAAAAGCTCGAGGCCAAGAAGATTCCAGTGCTGCGCCTCAACATGGTCGACCCCGTCGGCGGCGGCGTGACCGGCGTGCTGCTCGGACGCGACACCTACGAAGCGGCCGGCGAGACCATCGCGAAGTACACCCTCTCCAAGGCAGGAGACCAGCTCAACGCGGTCGCCGTGACCGTGGGCGAGGTGCTGCCGAGCCTCGAGGTGATGGCCGAGAGTTACAAGGAAAGCGTCGAAGCCGCGTGTGAGCAGTGCTCCGTCGAGATCCTCGAACTGCCATCGACCAGCCTGGGCAAGGACCTCCCCACACGCGTCGCTGCGCACCTGCGCCGCAACCCCGACGTCAACTGGGTCGACATCGGACTCTCGGACATGGCGGTGGGCCTCCCGGCGGCACTCCGCTCGGCCGGCTTCAGTCCGGCGGACGTCCAGGTCGTTGGGCTGGGCGCCTACAACGTGGCGGCCAACCAGTACCTCGCGGACGGGGACTTCCTCACTGCGGTGCTCACGGCCGCGAGCGACGAGGAGATGTGGCGTGCTGTCGACTACTTCATCCGAGAGTTCAACGGCGTGGACACAGCGCCGTCGACCGACCGTGCCACGTGGCCGGAATGGATCGTGACCAAGGACTCCCAGCCGACCGCCACCGAGACCTATCCGACGGTCGAGGACTACCGCGACCAGTACCGCGCGCTGTGGGGCCTTTCCTGACGGTCGCTGCGGCGACTGCCTGATTCGATCGAGAAGACAGAGGTGGTGACGATGAGCGACGTACGGCTGCAGTTGAGCGACGTGAGCAAGACCTTCCCAGGTCAACAGGCGCTGAGCAGGGTGAACCTCGAGGTCCGCGCCGGCGAGGTGCACGCGCTGGTGGGCGAGAACGGGTCCGGCAAGTCGACGCTCATCAAGGTGCTCTCGGGCTTTCACCGCCCGGACCCCGGCTCCCGGATCGAGGTCGACGGAGTCGGCCTCGATCCGGGCAACCCAGCCGGCTCGCTCGCTGCCGGCCTGCGTTTCGTCCACCAGGATCTCGGGCTCGTCGACGAGCTCGGCGCCGCGGAGAACATCGGCCTCACCGCCGGCTTCGAGGGCAAGCTCGGCCGCGTTGCGTGGCGTGCCCACCGCGAGCGGGTACGTCGACTGATGGAGCGCGTCGGGATCGAGGTGGACATCGACAAGCAGGTGGGACGACTCGCGCCTGTTGAGCGCAGCGCCGTTGCCATCGCCCGCGCCCTCGACGACACGCACGGCGTTCCGAGGGTGCTGATCCTGGACGAGCCGACGGCCGCCCTGCCGCCAGCGGAGGTCGATCGGCTCATGCAAGTCCTCGCCGACCTGCGGGAGCGGGGAGTGAGCATCATCTACGTCTCCCACCGGCTGGGCGAGGTGCTTGGTGTTGCTGATCGGCTCACGGTGCTTCGGGACGGACACAGCCTGGGGACCCTAGCCACGGACGGAATGGATGAGGCGGCGCTCGCCGAGCTGATCGTGGGGCGTCCGGTGTCCGAGATCGGGCGGCGCGAGCATCTGCACCCGA
This sequence comes from Propionibacteriales bacterium, assembly GCA_026392415.1. Taxonomy (GTDB): domain Bacteria; phylum Actinomycetota; class Actinomycetes; order Propionibacteriales; family Nocardioidaceae; genus Nocardioides. The sequence goes on along the minus strand of JAPLCC010000001.1, from coordinate 72,021 downwards.
TCTCTCCGACAGCACAGCCGATCCTCATCGTCAACGATCTGGCGACCGACCTCCTGCGGAAGGTGGACCTTTCACTGAGGGAGGGCGAAGTGCTGGGCGTCGCTGGTATCGCTGGCTCGGGACGGGAGGACCTTGCTCCCGCCCTGGCAGGCGCACACCCGGCGACGATGCGGCTGACGGTGGCGGGAGCCTCCAGCAAATCAGGGATGTCGGTGCGGCAAGCCCGCGGCTGCGGCATCGCGCTCGTGCTGCCCAACAGCCACCCGGCCGCCGCGGTCCGCGAGCAGACCGTGGCGGAGAACATCGGCCTGTCCCGCCCCTCGGCGGTTGCGCGCCGCGGCTGGATCTCGCGGCGGCGCGAGCGCGACGTCGCCCGCGAGTGGATCGAACGTCTCGATGTCGCGCCCCGCGATCCCGACCGCGACTACGGCCTGCTCAGCGGAGGAAACAAGCAGAAGGTCGCGCTGGCCCGCGGCCTGATCGGGGCACCGAAGGTCCTGGTGCTCCAGGACCCCACCAGTGGAGTCGACGTTGGCGCGCGTCAGTCCATCTACCAGCTCGTCCGCGACCTGGCAGCGACCGGCACGCCGTCCGTCGTCTGCTCGGCTGACCTGGACGACCTCGTGGGCATGACCGATCGCGTCCTCGTCCTGGTCGACGGCGTCGTCGTCGAGGAGCTCGAGGGCGATGCAGTGACCGAGGCAGGACTCCTTGCCGCCATGGCACGACGGCGGTCCGTTCCGGATCCCGCCCCTGCGCAGATGGGTGACCAGAGATGAGCGAAACCATGAACAGTACGACGAGCAGCACCGCTGAGGCCCCGGTGAAGGAGCCGCGAAGCATCCTCGGCGAAGAGCCGGCCGCGCCAGCGGACACCGGTCTCCGGGCCAACCGTCGTGGTGCACTACGCGGACTGGGCTTCGGCACCATCGGCGCCGTCTACGTGTGGCTGGGAATGGTCGCGGTGTTCGCCGTGTGGATCCCTGACCTCTGGCTGGACCAGGCGACGGTGACGACGCTGATGAGCGACTACGCGGTGACCGCGCTGGCCGCCCTGAGCCTCGTGGTCGTGCTCGCAGCTCGCTTGTTCGACCTCTCGATCGGCGCGACCATGAGCTTGGGTGGCGTGGTCGCCGGGCACATGCTGGCGACCACCTCCCTGCCGCCCGCCCTGTGCGCTGCCGCCGGGGTCATTGTCGGCGCCCTGGTCGGCCTCGCCAATGCCCTGGCCGTGGTGTGGCTGAGACTCGAGTCCCTCATCGCCACGCTCGGCACCGGGGCGATCGTGGCGGCCATGGCTGTCGCGCTCTCCGGGGACAAGGTGCTCACCGAGCGGATGTCCGGTGACTTCAACCTGATCGCGATCGGAGAGATCGCCGGTGTCAATGTTGCGTTCCTCTACGTCATCGTTCTGATGATCCTGATGGGACTGGTCCTGGAGCAGACGGCTGGGGGCCGACGCCTGTACGCGACGGGTTACAACACGGAGGCCGCGCGGCTGATGGGTGTGCGGGTCAATCGCGTCAAGGTGGTCGCCTTCATGGTTTCCGGTGCGCTGGCCGGATTCGCCGGCGTGATCCTGGCTGCCCGGCTGCAGGCCGCGGCACCGGATGCGGGGGCGCACTACCTGATTCCGGCGTTCTCCGCCGCGTTCCTCGGCGCGACCCAGTTCCGGCACGGCCGATTCAACCCGTGGGGTGCAGTGCTCGCTGTCCTGGTCATTGGTACCGGCTCCCTGGGGCTGGCCCTGGCCGGCGGGCCCACCTGGGCGCCGGACGTGTTCTCGGGACTGATCCTCATCATCGCCGTGGCGATCACCGTCGCTGAGCGAGGTCCCCGGCGGGCCGGTGCATCGTGACGTCCTCGGACTTTGCCGACCTACGAGCGAAGGTCCGCGAGTTCCTGGCCGAGCAGCGGGCAGCGGGCGCCTTCGTGCCCGGGGTCGACAGCTGGCTGGCGGGATGGGACGAGGAGTTCAGTCAGGCCCTGGGGGAGCGCGGCTGGCTGGGCATGACGATCCCGACGGAGTACGGCGGGCAGGGGCGGACCCATCTCGAACGGTTCGTCGTCACCGAGGAACTGTTGTGCGCGGGGGCGCCGGTCGCAGCTCACTGGATCGCTGACCGTCAGATCGCGCCTTCGCTCCTGCGCTTCGGAACGGCTGCCCAACGCGACGAGTACCTTCCCGACATCGCCCGGGGCAGGTCCTACTGGGCGATCGGGATGTCGGAGCCGGACTCCGGCTCCGACCTGGCGTCGGTGCGCACGCGCGCGACCCGCACCGACGGCGGCTGGGTCCTGTCGGGCACCAAGGTGTGGACATCGGGCGCTCATCGGTCCCACGCGTTCTTCGTCCTCGCCCGATCCGCACCCCTGGACCCGGCACGGAGGCACGACGGCCTGAGCCAGTTCCTGGTGCGGCTCGACTCGCCGGGAGTGCAGGTCAATCCGATCGTTTCCTTCGATGGCAGTCACCACTTCAACGAGGTGGTTCTCGACAACGTCGAGGTCCGGGACGCCGACGTGCTGGGTGAGGTGGGTGAAGGGTGGCGACAGGTGACCTCGGAGCTCGCCTACGAGAGAAGCGGCCCGGAGCGCTTCCTCTCCACCTTCGTCGCCCTCGCGTCGATGGCCGAAGGCGGCCTGCCCCCGCGGGCGAGCGCAGGAGGCGTCGGCCGCCACGTGGCGCGGCTCGCTGCGCTGCACCACCTTTCGATGGACGTCGCGTCGCGGCTCCAAGCCAGCGAACCCGCGGAACTTCTGGCGTCGATGGTCAAGGGCATCGGCACGCGCTCCGAGGGCGACCTCGCCGAGGACGTCGCCGAGTGGGCGGTCGGCCTGGGTGACGCTGCCACGGACCGGCTGGTTGCCGACGCACTCAGCCGCCGCCCGGGATTCACGCTGCGCGGTGGGACCAACCAGGTGCTGAGCGGCATCGTTGCGAAGGGACTGGGGGCCTGAGGATGGACGACAAGATCACCGGGCTCGACGTCGACCCGGACTTCGCCGCCCTGGTGGATCGGCTGTTCGCCGATCGGGCCTCCAAGGTCGGGTACGTCGTACCCTCGGCAGGCTTCGACCGTGACACCTGGTCGCAGATGGAGGGACTCGGCCTGACGCTGCTCACCACGCCCGAGGACCGCGGTGGCTCCGGTGCTCCGTGGCCGGAGATGTGGACGCTGCACCGCGCGGCCGCTCGCCATGGCATCCAGCTGCCGCTGGGGGAGCACGACCTTCTGGGCCGATGGCTCGCCGACCGGTGCGGGTGGCAGGCGGGAAGTGAGGTGCTGAGCGTCGGTGTCGCGCGCCGCGGGCACCCGGTCGACGTACCGTGGGGAGCCGAGGTCGACGTGACGCTGCTTGTGGAGATCGGCGAGGACGGCGCGACCGTGTCGCGGCACCCCAGTTGCGATCTGGACTGGTCGATTGAAGGTCGTCTCGCTGGGTCACGCCGGGCCCGGACCCACGTCCCCGACACTGTGTTGCGCGCACCGCTGGCTCCGACGGACCTCTCGGAGCTCCAGGTCCGGGGGGCGCTGTTGCGGGCGGTGCAGATCGTCGGTGCCCTCGAGAGGTGCGTCGACATGGCCGTCGAGCATGCCGCGGTGCGGATCCAGTTCGGGCGCCCGCTGATTGCCTTCCAAGCGGTGCAGGCGATGCTCGCCGATGCCGCGTCCGAGACGTCACTGGCGCGCGCCGCGGTGGGTGCCGCGATCGGGGTGGCTGAGACCGCGAGCGACCTGAGCACGCTGCGGACGGCGGTCGCGGTCGCGAAGTCCTGCAGCTCTCACGCCGTCGGGCCGGTGACGCGTGCGACCCACCAGGTGGTCGGTGCCATCGGCACCACGCGGGAGCACGATCTGCACCGGTTCTCGATGCCCGCCTTGGCGTGGCGCAGCGAGTTCGGTACCGGCGCCGACTGGGATGCCGAGCTCGGCGGCGAAGTCGACGCCGCGGGCCTCACCTCTCTGTGGTGCCGCCTCGTCGACGGGACATCCGCGTGAGTGAACTCTGGTTCGAGGACCTGTCCACTGGCAGCGTGTGGACCAGCACGGGACGCACGCTGACGGAGGCCGACGTGGTCGCCTTCTGTGGCGTGTCCGGCGACTTCCACCCGCTCCACGTCGACGCCGAGTACGCCGCCCGCTCCCGCTTCGGCGCCCGCCTCGTCCACGGGGCGCTCGTGTTGTCCATCGCGACCGGACAGCGGGGTCAGCTGCCCTTTGTCGGCGAGGCGTTCGTCGCCTTCGTGGAGATCAGGAAATGGGCGATGCGCAGGCCGGTTCACATCGGCGACACGGTCCGGACCCGAACGACGGTTGAGGAGGCCCGGGCGACCAGCGACGGCGTGCGCGGCATCGTGGTCCAGCGAGTCGAGGTCCTCAACCAGCACGACGAGGTCGTGCACGACGGAGAGATGGTCAACGTGGTGCGTACCCGGCCGGGTTGCTAACGTACCGATCAGTCGGAAACTGGAGGACGAAACTCCAGTGAGGAGGTACCCGCCGTGCCAGAAGCCGCGACCACGCCCCGCAAGAGGCTTCGCGATCCCGAGGGCGCTCGCAACGCACTGGTGAAGGCGGGAGTTGAGCTCTTCGAGACGCGGGGCTACGCCAGCACGTCGGTGCAGAGCATCGTCGACGCCGCGGGCCTGACCAAGGGCGCGTTCTACCACCACTTCCAGAGCAAGGACGAGCTGCTGCAGCGCGTCCACGACGAGTTCATCGACCATCAGCTGTCCCGGGCGCGGGCCGTGATGTCCGAGCCCGGTCTGCCGGCCGATGAGCGCCTGCGCAAGCTGATCAGGGAAGCGCTGCTCGAGCCGATGGCGGTCTACAAGGCCGAGATCACCGTCTTCCTGCAGGAGCGCCGGTTCCTGTCCGGCAGCACGTTCGAGGAGATCCAGCGCAAGCGCGAGGAGTTCGAGCGCTACTTCGTCGATCTCATCGAGCACGGGATGAACGACGGATCCTTCCGCAGGATCGGCCCGGCACGCGTCATCGCATTCGGCATCATCGGTACCGGCGCCTGGACGCACACCTGGCTTCATCTGGACGGCAGCCTGTCTCCCTCCGAGATCGGTGAGATGTTCGCCGAGATGCTGATCGGCGGATTGGTGCCGCGCGACTGAGGCTCTGTCTGCTGCTGAGCCATCCCCGAGTTCTCCCCTGGTACTACTGATCGGCCTGGGTTCGCGGCCGCGGACTCTTCAACGGATGGAACCCGCGTGACCACTCCCGAATCCACGGCGCACCCCACGGACGGTGACGTCATCCCGCTCGGCGAGGCAACCCGGGCCTGGTTCTCGATCTCCCTGCAGACCTTCGGTGGTCCGGCCGGCCAGATCGCGGTCATGCAGCACAAGCTGGTGGACGAGAAGCGTTGGATCGGCCAGAAGCGGTCCCTGCACGCGCTCAACTACTGCATGCTCCTGCCCGGCCCCGAGGCGCAACAGTTGGCCATCTACACCGGCTGGTTGCTCAACGGCATCCGCGGCGGCCTCATCGCCGGTGGCCTGTTCGTGCTCCCCGGGATGGTCGCCCTGCTGGCCCTGTCCGGCATCTACGTCGGGTACGGCGAGAGCGACTTCATCACGGCTCTCTTCGCGGGCGTCGCGCCGGCGGTCATCGCGATCGTCATCCACGCGGTGCAGCGGGTCGGGAAGCGCGCGCTGCACCACCCTCTGCTCGTCGCCCTCGCCGTCGCGTCCTTCGTCGCTCTCACCCTCTTCGCGGTGCCCTTCCCGGCGGTCGTGTTCGCGGCGGGTCTGGTCGGGTGGCTGTTGAGCCGGCGTTTCCCCGCCCTGCTGGTGGCACCTGCGCACGGCGCCGCCGACGGCCCCGAACCCCTGATCAGTGACGACGCCCTGCACCACGAACTGCCTTCGCTAAGCCGTTCTGCGGGCACGATCGCCCTGGGCCTCATCCTGTGGTCAGCGCCGGTCGTGGCGTTCGTGCTGCTGGCGGGAGTCACCGACACCGACGTCTTCGTCGACCAGGGACTGTTCTTCTCCGGTGCCGCGGTCGTCACCTTCGGCGGCGCGTACGCCGTCCTCGCGTACGTCGCCCAGCAAGCCGTCGGCGTCTACGGCTGGCTGGCACCGGGCGAAATGGTCCGCGGGCTGGCCCTCGCGGAGACGACGCCCGGGCCGCTGATCATGGTGGTGCAGTTCGTCGCGTTCGTCGGTGCCTACCGCAGCCCCGGCTCCCTGGATCCCTGGGTCGCCGCCGTCCTCGCGTCGCTGCTGGTCACCTGGGTGACCTTCGTGCCGTGCTTCCTGTTCGTGCTTCTCGGTGCGCCGTACGTCGAAAGGCTGCGCGACAACCAGCACCTCACCGCCGCGCTGACCGGCATCACGGCCGCCGTCGTCGGCGTGATCGCGAACCTTGCGGTCTTCTTCGCGCTGCACAACCTCTTCGACCGCACGCGATCGGTCGACGAAGGGATCCTGCACCTGGATCTTCCGGTGCTCAGTGCCTGGGACCCGGTCGCCTTCGCCATCACCGCGGTGGCGATCGCCGTGATGTTCGGGCGCGGCTGGAGCCCCCTGCGCACCCTGGGTCTGTGCGCCCTGATCGGTGTCGGCGTCTTCCTGGTCGGTCTCGTCGCCTGATCGGTTCCGATGCCACTGAGCAGATCTGGCGCGCAAGTTCTTGCAAGGTCTGGCCGGGCCGGTGCTCTTACCCCTGAGCCCGGCAGACGTCCGGAGCAGACCTTCACACTCCAAGGACACGCCATGACCACCAGCACCGCATTCCGCTTCGCCGCCAAGTTCGCCCTCGTCGGCGCCACCGCCGTCGTCGGCCTCACCGCCACCGGCACCGCTGCGGATGCCGGCCCGACCTTCGGGTCCGGCTGCGGCGAGGTCAACATCATCGTCGCGAAGCCCGGGGTCACCACCTACGGCACCGCCTGCGCAGACAAGATCTACGGCACCTCCGGCAACGACACGATCTTCGCCTCCGGCGGCGACGACGAGGTCCTGTCCGGCACCGGCGCCGACACCGTGTACGGCGGCGCCGGCAACGACGAGATCTACACCGGCAGCGGTATGGACAAGGTCGAGGGCGAGGCGGGCGACGACTTCATCATGGGCGGCACCGAGAACGACTTCATCAACGGTGGCACCGGCGACGACGTCATCCGCGGTGAGGAGGGCAACGACACCCTCTACAGCTTCGCCGGCAACGGCGTGAACGACGGCTCGGACGAGCTCTATGGCGGCGACGACAACGACTACCTCAACGGCTACGAGGGCTCCGACTGGGTCGAGGGCCAGGCCGGCGACGACATCATCCAGTCCAGCGAGGTCACCCCGGCCTACGACCACCTCGTCGGTGGAACGGGCAAGGACAAGTTCACCGTGAAGGACGCCATCGAGCACACCGCGGCCAACCGCGACAACGTGGACATCGACAACTTCGACCCCGCGGTCACCAACAAGAACGCTGCTGACACCTTCCACTGATTCACCTCAACGCCCCTCGCGGCCGCACACCCTCGTCGGTGTGCGGCCGCAAGGCGGTCAAGGGCCGACGGTTACCCTGCCCTGCGTGAGGTCGTCATGACGGGTGGTGAAGCGGAAGCAGTGCAGTCCACCCCGCGGCCGGTTGACCTGGTCCGGGTGGCGGGTGTCGCCGCCTTCATCGTCGGGCTGGTGGCCTACATGGAGGTCAAGGGCCTGCCTCGTCAGGGCTACCAGGTCGTGATCATCCTCTGGCTGGCCACAGTCGCCTACGACGTACGCCGCCCGGTGCGCGAACACGTGGCCTTCCTGCGGGACTGGTGGCCGCCGTTCGCCGTCCTCCTGCTGTACCTCTACAGCCGCGGGGTCTCCGACAACCTCGGCGCCTTCGACGTGAGCTTCACGTGGCCCATCGAGGCGGACCGCTGGCTATTCGGCGGAACGCTGCCGACCGAATACCTGCAGGCCAAGCTGTGCGCGGTGCCGTGCCGACAGTCCTTGTCGCCACGCTGGTACGACGTCGTGCTGACAACGGTCTACTACTCGCACTTCTTCGCCGCACTCGCGATCGGCGCGGTGCTGTGGAAGCGCAACCGGAGCGCGTGGATCCCCTACATGCGGCGCTATCTGGCGATCACGCTGCTCTCGGTGGCGGGCTACATCCTCTACCCGATGGCTCCGCCGTGGATGGCCGCGCGCGACGGTTACCTCACCGACAACGTCTCCCGGATCACCGGACGGGGCTGGTTCGACCTCACTGCGTCGGCCCGCTCGACCAGCCCGGGTGCCGGGACGACGGCCCAGCAGGACCTCTCGGCCATCGGCAACCAGGTAGCGGCCATGCCGTCACTGCACTCGGCGCTGGCGATCTTCATCGCCTGGTGGGTCGTCGTCCACTTCACCAACCCCTGGCGCTGGACCGTGGTGCTCTATCCCGCCAGCATGCTGTTCGCGCTGGTCTACTACGCCGAGCACTACGTCATCGACGAGATCGCCGGTGGGGTGCTCGTCGTCGTCGTGATGGTCGGCTTCTCGTGGTGGGAGCGCCGACGACGTACGGCGGCCGCGAACCCGCTCTGAATCAGGGCTTGGTAGTGATCGGAGCCAGGACGCAGTCGAGGACGTGAGCCAGATCGGTGCACTCGTCAGCCGGTTGACTCGGCGTGGGGGTCGGGGTGTTCGACGGCTTCGGCGTCTGGCTGGCAGGCCTCGGCTTGGGCTTCGCGGAAGGCGTCTGCGTCTCGACGATGCCGGCGACCTCGCCCGGGGACTCCACCGTGTCCGGGGTCGGCTCGTCGACCGCGTCCTCGGTGGTGTCCTCGGTGGCGTCGGTCGTGCTCGCGCCCTCGGGCTCGGTCGTCTCGACGGCGGAAGGCTCGTCTGACGCGACCGAGGAGGTGTCGGCCGGCGCGGGGTCGCCAGCCTCCTTCTTGGGTGAGGAGGAGTCTCCGCCGTTGGCGACGCCGAGCGCCCAGGCGCCGACGAGGACGGCGAGGACAGCGGCGGCACAACCGCGTAGCAACCAGATCTTGCTCATCAAGGCACTCCAGACTCCCGAGTCGAGGTCATGATCGTACGACGCCCCGTCGTCGACGGACCATCGTCTTGCCGTTGAGCGCCTTGCCGTCGAGCAAGGTCGCCTCCGGAGTGACGAGTCCCTCATCGGCTGGCGGAGCGTTCGTCGGCGGAGTAGACCGGTGGTCATGAGCCGACGTCGCCGAGGTGCTGTCCGCGAGCTGTGGCGGCTCCTGGAACCGATCCATGCCGTCACCTACTTCTCGCCGGAGCCGCTGGCGGCGTTGAAGGAAGCGGGTTTTCGCGGATTCTGGATGGGCTACTTCGCCGGTCGGGCCGCGCCGCTCGGGGCGGCACCCGCGGAGCTCGTCCACGCGCTGTTCTACAACTTCACCGCCGAGCACGTGGGCCGTGCCCTTCCCGATGCCTGGGGGTTCGCTTCGCCGGATGCAGCGCTCGATGCCCGGCAGCGCGGTTCGGTCGAGGCCCTTCGCCGACACCTCGGCGAGCTCGGCGCATCGCTGGACATCGCGAGAGCGGCCGATCTGGCGATGCGGGCGGCGGATGCTGCGCCGATCCCCGGACGGCCGTTGTTCGCCGCCAACCGTGCACTCGCGGTGCCGACCGATCCGATGGACCGGTTGTGGCACGCGGCGACGCTCCTGCGCGAGCACCGGGGCGACGGCCACGTCGTCGCCCTCACGGCCGCCGGGATCGGAGGCCGGGAGTCGCACGTGTTCCACGCGCTGGCGACGCGGACACCGGCCGAGGTCTACGCAACGGCGCGCTATCTCGGCCAGGAGGAGTGGGACCGGATCCTCTCTGACCTGGGGGACCGCGGACTGGTCGACTCCTCGGGAGACCTGACGGTCGCGGGCACGGCGACCAAGCGGCAGGTCGAGGACCTGACCGACGACCTGGCCGTGCCGGCGTACGACGGACTCACCGACGAGGAGCTCGAGGAGCTCCAGAACGCGCTGCGCCCGATCGCTGCCGCGGTCGTCGCTTCCGGCGACATCCCCGTGAAGTCCCCGATGGGCCTCGACCTCACCGAAGACGGCCCGCTGGCCTGACGTCGCTCAGCCCAGGGCGCGACGGGCCGCCTCAGCGTGCAGCTCGCGTACGGCGTCGCGCTGGTCCCGCGCCTGCTGGGCCAACCGCTCCAGCTCGTGGCGGCTCCATCGCGGCTCGTCGTCCACGATGGTGAGCAGCGACTCCCAGCCGTTCAGCTTTCCGGCGAGCGCGATGCTCATCGACTCGAGCTCCACGAGATCGGTCATCGTCGTCCGACGCAGCAGGCTCCCGTTGGGCTTGAGCCGTCCGACCCGCTCTCCCGTCATGGCCAGCGCGTTGGAGACGTGGTTCGGGTGGACGCCGACGGCCGCCATCAGGCCGCGCAGGGTCTCCCGCTCCTCCAGCAGCTCTCGGTGGATCCGTCGGATGACCGAGGCGGCGGGCTCGGGGAGACCGCCGGCGGCTCGGTCGAAGAGGTGGACCCCGGCGCTGGATCCGGCGAGGTGCGTGCGCAGGTACCGCGCGAGGTGGCTCATGGTGAGGAAGTACCCCCGGACGGCTTCGGCATTCGCGGACGGGTGACCGCCGTCACGCGTTCGGCGGGTAGCCTCCGACCGTGCCCCAGATCGTCGTCCTCACCGGTGCCGGCATCTCCGCCGAGAGTGGAGTGCCGACGTTCCGGGACGCCGACGGCCTCTGGGAGGGCCACCGGGTCGAGGACGTCGCGACGCCGGAGGGCTTCGAGCACGACCGGGCCACCGTGCAGCGGTTCTACGATGACCGCCGGGCTGCGTTGCGGACGGTCGATCCGAACCCGGCGCACGTCGCGCTCGCCGAGCTCGAGGCCACCATGGGTGACGCGCTGCTGGTCGTCACCCAGAACATCGACAACCTGCACGAGCGCGCGGGCTCCCGCAACGTCGTCCACATGCACGGCGAGCTGCTCAAGGCGAGGTGTCGGGCGTGCGGTGCCGTGTCGCCGTGGGACGGGACGCTGCTCGACGAGCCCGCCTGCCCCGGTTGCGGTGTCAAGGACCTGCGTCCCGACGTGGTCTGGTTCGGCGAGATGCCCTACGAGATGGACCGGATCGCCGATGCGCTGGCCGAGGCCACCCACTTCGTGTCGATCGGTACGTCGGGGGCGGTCTATCCCGCTGCCGGGTTCGTGCAGCACGCGCGGCGGCACGGTGCGCGCACCCTCGAGCTCAACCTCGACCCGAGCGAGGGCAGTCACTTCTTCCACGAGTCGCGGCAGGGTCGCGCGGGCGACCTCGTCCCGGTCTGGGTCCGCGAGATGCTCTGGTCCTGACGGTCAGGGCGATTCGGGGTGGGTCACGTTCGTGCACCCTTCGGCGTGGTCCTTTTCCAGGAGCGCGCCCGTTGCGCCGGTGTCGAAGTAGCAGTCGCCCAGGGTGATCAGGGCGAGGAAGTCTCCGCCCTGCTGGAGGTCGTAGAAGGCCTTTCCGGGCCCACCGACCAGATCCAGGTGGCGCCCGACCACCGCTGAGACCTCGGCCGGCGGTGTGGTCGTGGGCAGGCGGACGATGATGTTGTCGTCGTCGCCCAGCCAGATCGTCGCGTCCTCGGGCAGTCCGACGCGGAACTGTTCGAGGCGCCTGCGCTGGCCCTGGTCCGGGAACCCGTTCTGGGCCGAGAGGGACCAGCCTTCGTCGTTGCCGGCCTGGACGGTCCAGCCCGCGTCCGGGATGTCGGAGTGCTCGGCCTCCAGGTCGGTGAGGGTGCTGAGGAGGCTCTCGACGCCGGGTTCGGTCACCGTGACGAAGTACTGCGTGTGCACGTGGGGTGCGGCGTCCACGTCCTGGGTGTTGACGTCAACGCCGACCTGCCCGCTCGCGAACACGGTGACCGCCCGCTCCGCGGCGTCCGCGACGTCGGCCGTGTCGGCGTCGGGTTCGAAGCTGCGCAGGTGGAGGTTGTCGTCCCCGATCGTGATGTCGAGATCGCCCTCCTCGTCGTGGTGGACGTCCTCGAAGGCCGCGTAGGTCACGGCCACGACCTCGCGTACCTCATCGGCGCTCGCCGCCGACTCCATCTCCACACTGAGCTGGAGCTTTCCGGAGTCCAGGGTGATCGGCTTCGTGTAGTCGAGGTCCGCTGACACGACACCGGGCATCTCGGCGATCTTGTCGCGCAGTTCGCCGGCTTCACTGTCGTGGCTGGGGTTGGCGCACGCGGCCAGGAAGGGGAAGGCGAGGGCGGTGAGGCCGGCGAGGACGACGGTTGACTTCATGAACTCAGCATGGCCTCACCAGATCCGGCTCCGCGAGAGTCGAAGTACTCAGTCCCGGACGTGACCTCTGTCGACAAGGCGGCTCGGTTCAGCGCCGGGCGAGCACTTCGTCGAGGATCTCCGTCAGCCTGTCCCGCTCGGCGTCCAGACCGAGGGGCCCGAGCCAGTCGAGCACGGTGGCGCGGAACAGCTGCCCGGACTCGATGACGCGGGGGTCGCAGTGGCCGGTCGACTCCAGCGTGACCACGCCGTAAAGCGCCGACCAGGACCGCATGTAGATCCACATGAGGCCGCGGTCCTCGGGCGGGATGTGCTCGAACTTCGCCGGGATCAGTGGGTCGAGGACCGCCTCGCGGACGACCGGGTCGAGGTCGTCCAGGGCGGGGAACGGGAACTGGTAGAGCTCCCAGATCTGCCAGAGCAGGTCGGTGAAGAAGTGGCCGGAGGTCGAGACGGTCAGGAGCTCGCGCCGGTCGGTGTCGGCCTCGGCGATCGGGTTCGCGAACACCAGGGCGAACTGGCGCGGCTTGGCCAGCGCCCAGTTCCGGAAGCTGGCGCAGCCGACGGCGAGGCGAGCGGCCGGATCGTCGGCGGGGTACTTCTCGGCGGCCGCCTGCCACTGCGCGGTCGCAGCCTTGTCGAGTTCGAAGGCGACCAGGTCGACGAGCTGCTGGTAGCTCGCGACGTAGCGGTACAGCGCCGGAGCGGTCAGTCCCATCTTCGCGGCGACGGCACGCAGGGACAGGTCGGCGCCTTCGTCGAGCAGCTCGGCTGCCGAGGCCACGATCTCGTCGTACGTCGCCTCGCGCTGACGTTCGCGGCGAGTGGCGGGTAGCCGGACGTGCGGCACAGGACTCCTCGAGATCGATGGCTGAACTGACTTGACGAGAATAGTTTACACCGTTTACCGTGAATGGTGTTAACGAAACTGATGGAGTTTCACAGACGTGGTTCGAGGAGTCAGAATGATCGAGCGATGGGGCGCCCTGGTCGTACGGCGCGCAGTGGTGATCCTGCTGGTCGGTCTCGGCATCACGGCGGCTGCGGCGATCGCAGGCATCGGGCTGGAGGACAAGCTCGGCGCCGGTGGCTTCGACGACCCGTCCAGTGAGTCCTACCAGGAGCTCGCGCTCGAGCGGGAGACCTTCGGCAACCGCTCGATCGACACGGTCGTGATCTTCTCGAGCGACGACGAAAGCGTGACCGACGCGGCCTTCCAGGCCGAGGTCGAGCGCACGATGGCCGACGTCCCCGACGGTGTCGTCGTGTCCGACGTGACCTGGTACGACACGCAGGACCCGGGCATGCTCAGCAAGGACGGCCACGCAACCGCGGTGTACGTGTCGCTGACCGGCGAGACCCAGAACGACTTCATCGACTCCTACGAGAAGCTGCGCCCGAGCGTCGAGAAGAGCTCGCTGGACACCGATTTCGCGGGATCGTACGCGGTCTACGCCGACGTCAACGAGGAGACGAAGAAGGACCTCCTGATGGCGGAGATCGTCTCGATGCCCATCGTGCTGATCCTCTCCCTCATCATCTTCCGCAGCGTGATCGCGGCCCTCATGCCCGTCCTCGTCGGCCTTGCTGCGGTCCTCGGCGCCCGCGCGACGATGGCCGGCCTGAACGAGTTCGTCGAGGTCTCGATCTTCGCGCCCAACATCATCACGCTGCTCGGGCTCGGCCTCGCGATCGACTACGCCCTGTTCATCGTGTCCCGCTTCCGCGAGGAGATTGCGCGTACACCCGACGACACCCGGCGCGCGCTGGTTCGCACCATGGCGACAGCCGGACGCACCGTCACCTTCTCCGCGCTGACCGTTGCCGCCGCGATGAGCTCGCTGCTGGTCTTCCCGCAGACCTTCCTCAAGTCCATCGGGTACGGCGGCATCGCAGCCGTGCTGATCGCGTTGCTGGCCGCGCTGACGCTGCTGCCGGCCACCCTCGCGCTGCTCGGCAGCCGCATCGATTCGGGGCGGATCCCGTTCCTCCAGCGGTCCACTCCGGTCGAGAGCGACCATGGCGCGTGGGCGCGACTGGCTCGAGCCGTGATGCGCCGCCCGGTGCTGGTCGGCACCGCCGTCGTCGTCCTGCTCCTGGTCGTCGCCTCGCCTTTCCTCGGCGTGAAGTGGGGCAGCGTGGACTACCGGGTGCTCCCGGCCGACACGTCCTCGCACATGGCGTCCGAGCGCCTCAACGACGAGTTCGGCTCCGAGCGGTCCAACGCCGCCGTGCTGGTCTCCGGGGCCGACGAGGCCGGCCTCGCGGCGTACACGAGTGCACTCAACAAGGTCGACGGTGTGGTCGACGTCCAGCAGGTCGCCGCCGAGGGCGACGCGACGCTGCTGCGTGCGACCTGGGAGGGCAACAGCCAGACCGAGGCCTCCCAGCAGGTCGTGCGTGACCTGCGGGACGTAGCGAGCCCCGCCGGATCGGAGGCCCTGGTCGGCGGCCTGACTGCCGAGACGGTCGACCTCGCCGAGTCGGTCGGTGACCACCTGCCGCTCATGGGCGCCATCGTCATCGGCGTCATGCTCCTGCTGCTCTTCCTGGCGTTCGGTTCGGTGGTGCTGCCGCTCAAGGCAGTGCTGATGAACGCGCTGTCGATCACCGCGTCCTTCGGTGTGGTGACCTGGATCTTCAGCGACGGGCACCTGTCGGGGCTGCTCGGCTTCACGCCGCAGGGCTTCCTGGACCTCACCAACCCGATCGTGATGCTGGCGGTGCTGTTCGGCCTGTCGATGGACTACGAGGTCTTCCTGCTCTCCCGGGTCCGCGAACAGTGGGACGCCACGGGCGACAACGACCTCGCCGTCGAGACCGGTGTGCAGAAGACGGGGCGGATCATCACCAGTGCAGCTCTGCTGCTGGCCGTCGTCATCGGCGCCTTCAGCCTCAGCGGCGTCGTGTTCATGAAGATGATGGGCATCGGGATGCTGGTGGCGATCCTCGTCGACGCGACCATCATCCGGGCGCTCCTGGTCCCTGCCACGATGAAGCTCCTGGGCCGCTGGAACTGGTGGGCGCCCGCGCCGATGGCCCGCTGGTGGCAGCGCCACGGCTTCCGCGAGGAGTACGACGTCGCCCCGGGCCCGGACGCCGGAGCGGCCGACAAGGAACCTGTCGGGGTCTGACCTCCCCGGACTCCCGGCCGGACGGATCGACCACCCCGCGACGGACTGTGCCATTTCGGCACGCGCCGTCAGGGGTGGTCGACATACTGGTCTCGTGGATTCGGTGATCAGGGTCGGCGCGATCGACAACCATCCCGTCGTGCTCGCCGGCGTGGGCGCGGCGCTGGCGGATCACGCCCCGGACATGTCGCTCGTGGCCATCGCCGGATCGGTCGATGAGCTCCTCTCGGCGACGCCCGAGGGATTCGACGTGGTGCTCCTCGACCTGCACATCCCGGGCCAGCCGGTGGCCGAGGAGTCGGTGGCCCAGCTGGTCGCCCGCGACATCGCGGTCCTGCTGTTCACGGCAGAGGAGCGGCCGATGCCGGTCCGCCGGGCGATCCAGGCCGGTGCGGCCGGTCTGGTGCTCAAGGTCGATCCGATCGCGACCATCGCCCAGTCGATCCGCGACGCGGTGGCCGGCGAGCTCGCCTGCTCGGGCCAGCTCGCGGCGATGCTCCTGACCGACGAGAGCCTCGGTGCCCGTCTGTCCGACCGGCAGATCGAGATCCTCCGCGCGGTGAGCACCGGCCTTCCCTATCGGCTGGTCGCCCGCGACCTGGGCATCAGCGAGGTCACCGTGCGCGAGCACCTGTTCCGCGCCGCGCGGGCCTACCGCTCCGGTGGGATCGACCCGGGCAACGTGCACGGTCTGATCAGTCGTGCGCGAGCCGACGGCCACCTCGACGAATGACACTGGCCAGGTCGGGCGGTCCGGTCAGCACCATGGCCTCCGGCTCGACCCGGGCCTGCCACGAGATCGGAAGCGCCCGGGTGATGCGGGCCGCCTCCTCGGCGGCCATCCCCGGAACGACCACGACGACCGACTCGTCGACCGTGCCCGAGATCGTCACGTGCGTGGGTGCCGTGCCGACGAGGGCCCGTAGTGCGGAGGCGAGGGTGCGACTGGCCTTGGGGCGCTCGGTGAGTCGACTCTCGACCCGTGCGCCGGCAGCGCGGAGCGCGGTCAGCTCGGAGCGCAGGTCGGCGTGCTCCTCCCCGGGCAGGTAGAGGCAGTCGCGGGCAGAGTAGGCGAGGAGCGCGGCCCGGGGGAGCTCCGAACGCGCGAGCGCGCCGTCCGCAGCATGGAGAAGGATGGCGTTGACGGGAGCGAAGAACGCGCCGAGGAGCCGTTCGAGCGCCGTACTGCGGTCCGCGCCCGGAGGCGCCTGGGAGCTGGTCACCATGTTCCCGGCGTGCCGGCACACGGCGACGATGACGGCGACGAACAAGGCATTCAGCGGCTGGACCAGCAGCAGGTGCGACAGGTCGCTCCCCGAGACGTCCTTGTGCAGCGCGACCGCCGTGATCACGACCGCATTCGGCACCAGCAGGAGGAGGGTCACCCGCCTCGACACGACCCATGCGGCTGTCAGGGCCGGCAGGGCACTGAACTCGATCAGCCAGGACTGGGCACCCCCCAGCTCCCTGGCAGGAATCGCCGGGAGCGCGAACGTGAGCATGGCGCTCGGCAACAGGGCGGCGAGCACGATGAGGGCCGGGTGCAGCGGGCCTCGGGCCATGGTCGACGCGAGCAGGGCGACCAGGGCGGCGATGGCCGCCGCGCCGAGGTAGGACTCCGGTTGCAGGGGATGGTCGAGGGTCAGCAGGGCAGCCGTCGCGAGGTAGCCGGCGGCCAGCACGGCAGCCGCCAGCAGGGCGACCCGACCCGGGTCCTGCACCGCGGCGCGGATCGTCTGGTCGTGGTCGGGGTACATGCCGAGCAGACGTGCCACGCGGCGCCGGCGCCACATCAGGGCCACGGTGGTGCCCGAGCCGGGGACGCTCTCGATCCGGGTCATGCCGCCGATGGCTGCCACCCGGCCGGCCACGGCGACCCGCAGCCCGACGCCCGGGGGTCCTTCGAAGCCGTCGCCGGGATCCTCGATCAGCACCCGGACCCGACCGAACCGGCGGACGACGGTGACGAGCGCGCGCCGCTGGCCGCTGTGCCGCGCCACATTGCGCAGCGCCTCGCTGGCCGCTCCCACGAACGCGTCGTGGACGACGTCGGGCATCCGCTGGCGTGAGCCGTGGACGACGAACTCCGCGTCGAGGTGCTCTCGCGCTGCTGCAGCGCGGAGTGCGTCCACCAGGTCCCCGATCCGCGGTTCGGTCGTCGGCACCTCGATCCACTCGTACGCGGTGGCGGCCGCCTGTCGGGTTGCCGGGTCGTCGGGCATGCCCGCCACGGCCAGCAGCGTCGGGATCAGGTCGTCGTGCAGGAAGGAGGTCGCCTCGACCTCGGCCGAGGACATGCGTTCGGTCTGGACGGCTCGGTGGGTGGCGATGGCGTGCTCGGCCCGGGCAGAGGCCTGGCGCATGTGCGCGACGAGGACGAGCGCACCCAGGGCCGAGCCACCGATGAGGGCAGCCTCCTGCAGGCCGTAGCGGAGGCCGTCCTCGCCACCTGTCGCCCAGCGCAGCGCGACAAAGAGGACCAGGATGGCGCCCATCGCCACCCCGGGGTTGCGGCGCCGGGCGGCGATGACCAGCAGCATCGGCTCGGCCAGGTGGATGATCGGGGAATCGGCGGCGCCCGACGAAGGCACCTCCGCGTGGTGCATCAGCGAGCCGGCAACGAGGGCGAGGGTGCACAGGGCGACGTCGAACGAGGACGCCCGGCCCAGCACGCAACGGATCCCGGCGACGGTGACACACGCGACCACGGTCGCCGCGAGCGCGAGCTCCCGGTCGTCGTACGGCGACTGCGCAGCGAACTGGGCTGCGAAGGCCGTGGTCCGGGCCAGGATCACCAGCCCGATCGCGAGCTGCAGGCCGCGCTCGACGGACGCGGCGAAGGAGCGTGCCTCGGACCGTCCCCGCCTCATGGCCGGATGCTAGGCCTTCGATCGGTGGCCCGGGTCCGGAACAGCGCACTGTCCTCGCATCCTCTGGTTTCGGTGACGGCCAGAGGGCGCGACAATTCGCTCGGGTCGCACCGTGGGGGAGTGGCCCGGAGCAGTAACGGTGTGCCGCGCCCCTTGACTTCGCCGTCGGTGGTTCTGGGGACAACCCTGGGGGGATTTCCAGAGCAGTCGGGGCGCGGCACTCCTGCCCGCGACACTTCGGCGACACGGTCGTCGGGTAGAACAGACGTGTGTCGTCCTTCTCTGGCTCGGGTGCTGGCTCCGGCGATCCGGCTCCCGGGTCGCGGATCGGCCGCTTTCGCATCCTGGAGCAGCTCGGACAGGGCGGCATGGGCGTCGTGTATCGCGCCATGGAGGAGAACCTCGGGCGCGAGGTGGCGCTGAAGGTGATCGCGCCGCTCTTCGCCCATGACCCCGAATTCCGCGAGCGCTTCACCCGCGAGGCCCGGTCGCAGGCGTCCCTGGAGTCGGCGCACGTCGTCGCCGTCTACGCCCACGGTGAGGAGGACGGTTACCTCTACATCGCCAGCCAGCTGATCCCCGGGGGCGACCTCGGCCACCTGATCCGGACCGAGGGCATCCCGAGCCTCGTCGACGCGCTGGAGATCATCGAACAGGTCACCAGCGGCCTCTCCGATGCGCACGACGCCGGGCTGGTGCACCGCGACATCAAGCCCGGCAACGTGCTGGTCCGGCGCCGGCCAGGCTCGGTCCGCGCCTACCTCGCCGACTTCGGCATCGCCCGACAGATGAACGCCGACGCCACCCGGTTCAGCTCCTCGACCGTCGGTACGCCGTCCTACATGGCGCCCGAGCTCCACGGCGGGGCCAAGGCCAGCGCCTCCACCGACATCTACGCCCTCGGCTGCCTGCTGTGGGTGGCGCTGACGGGCACGCCCCCCTTCCAAGGGACCTCGGAGTACCAGCTGATCGCCGCCCACGTGAAGAGCCCGGTGCCGCAGCTGGCGGGCACCAGTCCCATGCTCAACGCGACCAACCGGATCCTGCGCACCGCGATGGCGAAGGATTCCTCGGAGCGCTACCAGTCGGCCGCGGAGATGAGCGCCGACCTCCAGGCCGCTCTCCGGCTGCCCGTCACCCCGGGGGCCGCCGTGCCCGACGACAAGGGTGCGACCGCGATGCGGCCGGTCCACCGGCCCGTCCAGCCTGCTCCCGTCCAGCCTGCTGCCGCCCAGCCTGCTGCCGCCCGCCCGTCCCCGGTCACCGCCCACGCGCCGGCCAACCCCAGCCCGACGCCACCGGCCTTCCTGGGCGCGCCGCCCGCCGGACGCCGTACCTCGTCGAAAAGGTGGTGGGTGGTCGGTGGCGTCGCCGCGGCGATCGCCCTCGGTGGTGGTGTCGGGGCAGCGCTGCTGACCACGGGCGAGGACGATCCCGAGGGAGCTGACTTCCTCGCGATGGATCCGAAGGAGATCATCCAGGCTGCCGAGAAGGACATGTCGGTGCTCGAGGCCGCGCGGATCACCGGGCAGTTCGAGGACGACCAGGGCGACACGATCACCGTCGACGTGACCGCGACGAGCAGCGGCAACTGCAGCGGCACCATGAAGTCCGCCGCATCCGGGGGAACCGCCGAGATCCTGCGTGTCGACGAGCAGCTCTACCTGCGCGCAGACCGGCCCTTCTGGGAGGCGACCGGCGACCCCGACACGGCGACGCTGATCCTCGCTGTCCTCGGCGACAAGTGGGTCGTCGAGAACAGCCTGCTCGAGAGCACCGAGGCGTTCTGCGACCTCGACGAGTTCCTCGAGCGCGACGGCAGGGAGAACGCCGAGGCCAAGGACCTGGGCGAGGGCGAAGTCGGGGGCCAGAAGACGGTCCGCATCGAGCAGGCCGAGGGTTCGCAGCGCGAGGTGCTCGACGTCCGGGTGGCCGAACCCCACTACCTGTTGCGGATCGAGGAGAGCGACGTCGACCACTTCGAGTTCGCGGACTTCGACAAGGAGGTCGCGATCAAGGCACCCGACGGCGACGACATCGTCCCGCTCAGGCAGTACCTCGACACGATCGGAAAGGCCCTCGGCGCGCTGCCGGGTGCCGAGCAGGAATGACCAGCGTGCAGGGTCGAATGTTGTGCCCGGCACCAACGACGACACATGTGACCCACCAGTAGAGTCGGGTCCATGAAGCGCGAGATCTACGACGAGGACCACGAGGCCTTCCGGTCCTCGGTGAAGGAATTCATCGACCGGTCGGTCCTGCCGCACACCGAGGAGCACATCGCCGCGAAGGCGTTGCCGCGGGAGTTCTGGCTGGAGGCCGGCAAGCAGGGCCTGCTCGGCCTCGAGGTCCCCGAGCAGTACGGCGGCGCCGAGGCCGGCGACTTCCGGTTCAACGCCGTGCTCCAGGAGGAGCTCGCCAAGGTCGGTGCGGCGTACCCCACCTGCCACGGCATCCACGCCGACATCACGGCGCCGTACATCGTCGAGCTCGGCACCGAGGAGCAGAAGGAGCGGTGGCTCCCCGGTGTCGTCTCCGGCGAGATCCTGCTCGGCATCGGCATGACCGAGCCGTCGGGCGGCTCCGACCTCGCGAACCTGAAGTCGACCGCGGTGCGCGACGGCGACGAGTGGATCATCAACGGCTCGAAGACGTTCATCACCAACGGCTACTCCGGCGACCTGTTCGTCACCGCCGTGCGCACCGACCCCGAGCGCGGCCCGAAGGGCATCACGCTGTTCGGCATCGAGGCGACCAAGGAAGGATTCTCCCGCGGCCGCAAGCTCGACAAGGTCGGCATGGAGGAGTCCGACACCGCCGAGCTGTTCTTCGAGAACGTCCGGGTGACCGACGCCGAGATCATCGGTGAGCTCAACATGGGCTTCATCCACATGATGCAGAAGCTGCCGCAGGAGCGGCTCGGCTGCGCCGTCGCCAACGTGGCGCAGGCCAAGCAGATCCTCATCGAGACGTTGCAGTACACCAAGGACCGCCACGCCTTCGGCCAGTCGATCGGCAAGTTCCAGAGCAACAAGTTCCTGCTCGCCGAGCTCTTCACGCAGATCGAGGTCGCCGAGGCGTACATCGACAAGTGCGTCCTTGCGCACAGCAAGGGTGAGCTCACCGCCATCGACGCCTCCAAGGCGAAGTGGTGGTCCAGCCAGGCCCAGAGCGAGGTGCTCGACGCCTGTGTCCAGCTGCACGGTGGCTACGGCTTCATGAACGAGTACCGCGTGGCCCGCGCCTGGCGCGATGCCCGGGTCACCAAGATCTGGGCCGGGAGCAACGAGATCATGAAGGAGCTCATCGGCCGCGACCTCGGCCTCTGAGCGCGTACCCCGGCAATCCGGTCGCATGAGATCCGCGAGATCGGGGATCATGCAGGGGTGAGCGCGAACACGGAGGTAGCAGAGGAGATCGGTCCCCACGACGACGAGCCGCACGAGGCGGGGTTCAACGACCGGCTCAACTGGCTGCGGGCGGGGGTGCTCGGAGCCAACGACGGCATCGTGTCGACGGCTGGCATCGTGCTGGGCGTGGCCGGTGCCACCACCGACCGGACCGCCATTCTGGTCGCGGGTATCGCCGGTCTCGCGGCTGGCGCGATGAGCATGGCCGCCGGCGAGTACGTCTCGGTGAGCACCCAGCGTGACTCCGAGGAAGCGCTGCTCGCCAAGGAACGCCGCGAGCTGCAGGAGGACCCGGAGGACGAGCTCGCCGAGCTGGCTGGGCTGTACGTCGACAAGGGTCTCGAGCCGGACCTCGCACTCGAGGTGGCCAAACAGCTCACCGAGAAGGATGCGCTGGCTGCACACGCGGAGGTCGAGCTCGGCATCGACCCCGACGACCTCACCAGCCCGTGGAAGGCCGCCATCGTGTCGATGGTGGCCTTCACGCTCGGAGCGTTGCTGCCGTTGCTCACGATCCTGCTCGCCTCCGAGGAACTCCGGGTCGCGGTCACCGTGGTCGCTGTGGTGGCGGCACTCGCCCTGACCGGATGGGCGAGCGCACGGTTCGGCTACGGCGGGGCGCGCATGGCCGTGGTGCGCAACATTGCGGGCGGTCTGCTCGCCATGGCGGTCACCTACGGCATCGGCCAGTTGGTCGGCACGCAGGTCTGATGAGGCTGTTCGCGGCCGTTGTGCCGCCCCTCGACGTGGCCGAGCATCTCGACGCATTCCTCGATCCGCGCCGGGAAGCGGCGGACTTTCGCTGGACCCGCGTCGAGCACTTCCACGTCACGCTGGCCTTCATGGGCGACGTCCCCGCCCACCGCATCGAGGAGTACGCCGACCGGCTGTCCGACTCCCTCGAAGGACTTCCCGCGACCCCGATCCGGCTGGCGGGCGCCGTCGTGTTCCCGAATGTCGCCGAGGGCAGGGTCCTCGCGACCGGGGTCCTTGCGGACGACTCCCTCACGACCGCCGCGGTGCGGAGCCGCAACGCGGCTGTGGTCAGCGGCATCGAGGTCGACGGGCAGCGCTTCCGGCCCCACCTCACGGTCGCCCGCACCGGCGGACCGAAGGTCGAGATGACCAACTGGGTGCGCCTGCTCGAGACCTACGAGGGCCCCGCCTGGTCATTCTCGTCCGTCGCCGTCATCGCCTCGCACCTGGGCGAGGGACCGCGGCGTACTCCCCGCTACGAGACGCTCGCCGAGATCGAGTTCGGCTGACGCTCGACGCTTCATGTAACTCGGTGTTCGGGCCACTGCCACGGCAAAACGGCATCCACCACGGACTCATGACTGGTCACGAGTCCGTGGTGGATGCACGAACACCGAGTTACAAGGGAGCGGGCTCGATCAGCCGAGCGCCCGCACGATGTCCTCGACCCGGTCCTTCGCGTCACCGAACAGCATCTGGCTGTTCTCGCGGAAGAAGAGCGGGTTCTGGACACCGGCGTAGCCGGCGGCCATGGAGCGCTTGAACACGATGACGTCCTTGGCGTTCCAGACCTCGAGCACCGGCATGCCGGCGATCGGGGAGGTCGGGTCCTCGTTGGCCGCGGGGTTGACGGTGTCGTTGGCGCCGATGACCAGGACGACGTCGGTGTCGGCGAAGTCGTCGTTGATCTCGTCCATCTCGAGCACGATGTCGTAGGGCAGCTTGGCCTCGGCGAGCAGCACGTTCATGTGGCCCGGCAGACGGCCCGCGACGGGGTGGATGCCGAAGCGGACGGTGATGCCCTTGGCCCGCAGCTTCGCGGTCAGGTCGGCGACCGGGTACGTCGTCTGGCGACGGCCATGCCGTAACCCGGGGTGATCACGACCGTGGATGCGCCGGACAGGAGCTCGGCGACGGCGTCGGCCTGGATCTCGCGGTGCTCGCCGTAGTCCTTGTCCTCACCGGCGGGAGCGGCGATGCCGAAGCCGCCCGCGATGAGGGAGATGAACGAGCGGTTCATCGCCTTGCACATGATGTAGGACAGGTAGGCACCGGAGGACCCGACCAGCGCGCCGGTCACGATCAGCAGGTCGTTGCCGAGCAGGAAGCCCGAGGCAGCTGCGGCCCAACCGGAGTACGAGTTGAGCATCGAGACCACGACCGGCATGTCGCCGCCACCGATGGAGGCGACCAGGTGCCAGCCCAGCGCGAGGGCAAGGATGGTGAGGACGGCGAGGATGATGTCCTGGCCGGTGCCCTCCTCGACGGCGACGTAGACCACGGTCAGGATCGCGAAGGCGACCAGTGAGCCGACGTTGATGAGGTTCTTGCCCGGCAGCATCAGCGGCGCAGAGTTCATCTTCGCCGACAACTTCAGGTTGGCCACGATCGAGCCGGTGAAGGTGACCGCACCGATGAAGATGCCGATCGAGACCTCGGCCTCGTGGATGTTGTTGAGGCTGTCCATCGCGTAGTGCGAGCCCTCGAGGTGGCCGTTGACGCCGATGAGTACGGCGGCCAGACCCACGAAGGAGTGCAGGGCCGCGATGAGCTCGGGCATGCCGGTCATCTCGACGATGCGCGCACGCCACAGACCGATCACCGCGCCGATCACGACGGCGGCGACCAGCAGGCCGATCACCAGGGCGCGGTCGTCGAGACCGTCACTTGCGTCAACGGTTGCGGCGACGGTCGCGGCCAGGGCGACGGCCATACCGGTCATGCCGTAGGTCAGGCCGTTCTTTGCCGACGCGTGCGTCGAAAGTCCCGCCAGGGAGAGGATGAACAACAGTGCGGCGACGATGTACGCCGCGCCAGTGATGGAGAGGATGTCCACGGATCAGGCTCCCTTGCTGAACATGGCGAGCATGCGCCGCGTGACTGCGAAGCCACCGAAGATGTTGATCGACGCGAGCAGGATCGCTGCCGCCGAGAGGCCCACGATCAACTTGTCGTCGCTCGCGACCTGGACGAGGGCACCCACGACCACCACGCCGGAGATGGCGTTGGTGACCGACATCAGCGGCGTGTGCAGCGCGTGCGCGACCTTGCCGATGACGTAGTAGCCGATCACGATCGAGAGCATCAGGACCGTGAAGTGACGGCGCAGGTCGTCGGTCGGGGCGAGGGCGTTGACCAGCCAGAACAGGCCGATCGCACCCAGCACCAGGCCGACCTTCGCGCCCGCCGACATCGGAGCCTTCTGCTCCTTCGCCGGAGCTGCGGCCACCGGAGCTGCGGCCGGGGCAGCCGAGACCTGGACGGCCGGCGGCGGCCACGTGATCTGTGCAGCCTCGCCGTCCCGACCGTCGACGACGGTGATGCCGCGCTGGACGACGTCGTCGAAGTCGAGCGTCAGGACGCCGTCCTTCTCCGGGGTCAGCAGCTTGAGCAGGTTCACGATGTTCGTGCCGTACAACTGCGAGGTCTGGGCGGCCAGACGGCCGGCGAGGTCGGTGTAGCCGAGGATCGTGACGCCGTTGTCGGTCACGACCTTCTGGTCGGTGACGGTGCCGGCGGCGTTGCCGCCGTTTGCGGCCGCCATGTCGACGATGACCGAACCGTTCTTCATGCCGGCGACGGTCTCCGCGCTGAGCAGCTTCGGAGCCGGGCGTCCCGGGATCAGGGCGGTGGTGATGACGATGTCGGCCGCGCGGGCCTCCTCGTCGTACATCGTGGCGGTGGCGGCCTCCTGCTCGGCCGTCATCTCCTTGGCGTAGCCGTCGGAGGAGACCTCGGACTCGAAGTCGACCTCGACGAACTGGGCGCCCATCGACTCGACCTGTTCGGCCACCTCGGGGCGTACGTCGAAGGCGCGCACGATGGCGCCCATCGCCGACGCTGCACCGATCGCGGCCAGACCGGCGACACCGGCACCGACGACGAAGACCCGCGCGGGCGGGATCTTGCCGGCGGCGGTGACCTGGCCGGTGAACATGCGGCCGAACTCGTGGGCGGACTCGACGACGGCGCGGTAGCCCGCGACGTTCGCCATCGAGGACAGCACGTCCATCGACTGGGCGCGCGAGATCCGCGGCACGGCGTCCATGGCCAGGGCCGTGACACCGGCGCCCTGGAGCTGCTCGAGCAGCTCGGGGCTGCGGCCGGGAGCCATCATCGACACGATCGTGGCGCCCGGTCGGAGCCGCCCGATCTCCTCGGCAGAGGGCGCGTTGACCTTGACGACGACGTCAGCGGCCCACACCTCCTCCGAGGTGCCGACCCGCACTCCGGCGTCGACGAACGCGGAGTCGGGCTGGTCGGCAGCGTTGCCTGCTCCAGCCTCGACGACGACGTCGTAGCCGAGGTTGGTCAGTTGGGATACGGTCTTCGCGGTCGCCGCAACGAGGGTCTCGCCCGGTTTCGACTCGCGGGGGATGCCGATGAGCATCGAGCCTCCAGCCATTCGTGGATACAGCGCCGCTCAACCTACACAGCCGTTGGCCTGTGAGGTCCTCGTCTTACGTGTGACGTCCGTCTAGTGCCGAAGTGTCCTGCGCCCCGGCCGCGGACTCAACCCCCGGCGATGCCGTAGAGCCGGTCTCCGGCGTCACCGAGGCCGGGAACGATGTAGCCCTTCTCGTTCAGGCGCTCGTCGAGGGCTGCGGTGACCACGGTGACCGGGATCGCGAGGTCGGCGAGCTCCTCCTCGAGGCGGGCCACGCCTTCGGGAGCGACCAGCAGGCAGACCGCGGTGATGTGGTCGGCACCCCGGTCGACGAGGAAGCGGATCGCTGCGGCGAGGGTGCCACCGGTGGCGAGCATCGGATCGAGCACGTAGCACTGGCGGCCGGACAGGTCGTCCGGCAGCCGCTCGGCGTACGTCGCGGCCTCGAGGGTCTCCTCGTTGCGGACCATGCCGAGGAAGCCGACCTCGGCGGTCGGCAGCAGCCGCATCATCCCGTCGAGCATGCCGAGGCCCGCTCGCAGGATGGGTACGACGAGGGGCCGCGGCGTCGCGAGCCGGGTCCCGGTCGCGGGGGAGACCGGCGTGATGATCTCGCACGGCTCGACCCGGACGTCGCGCGTGGCCTCGTAGGCGAGCAGGGTGACCAGCTCGTCAGTGAGGGACCGGAACGTGGGTGAGTCCGTCTCCTGGTCCCGCAGCACGGTCAGCTTGTGGGCGACGAGTGGGTGGTCCACCACCTGGGTGCGCATGACGGGCAGCCTAGTCCTGAACGGACTATCCGCTGGCCCTACGGGGGTTCCCGTGTCACGCTGATGCCATGCCCGCAAGTGACGCCGTCGACTTCGCGCTGGCCGCCTACCGCGAGGAAGGCGTCTGGCAGGTTGCGGAGCTGACCCCCGATCACGCGGT
The DNA here is from genome assembly GCA_026392415.1 of Propionibacteriales bacterium. Lineage (GTDB taxonomy): Bacteria > Actinomycetota > Actinomycetes > Propionibacteriales > Nocardioidaceae > Nocardioides. The sequence continues at coordinate 45,069 of JAPLCC010000001.1, read as the reverse complement.
GGACGTCGACACGCTCGCCTCGGCGCTGCGCCGGTTCCCGGGCGACGGAGGTGCTGTCGGGCTGGTCGCAGTCGACGAGGACTTCTTCGTCGTGGTCCGTGTGTCCGGTCCCCGGACCCGCGTGATGTTGTCCGACGTCAGCGCTGCGACCGAGTGGGAGCTGGCCGCCACGGTGGTCGAGCACCTCGGTCTCCCGCTGGTCGAGGACGAGGACGACGCCGAACCCGCAGGTGACCTCGAGCTGCTCAGCGACCTCGGTGTCGACGCGATGGACCTCGCCGAGATCCTCGACGACGACGAGCTCTACCCGGACGAGATGCTGTCCGAGGTGGCTCGCGCTCTCGGCTTCGGTGACCTGTTCGACGACGTCGTCGGACTCACCTCGGCGTGAGTCGCTGGCTCGAGCCGATGCGCGCCGCACTCGCGGAGGCAGCGGCCGCGGGCGTCTCTGGTGACGTCCCGATCGGTGCGGTCGTCGTTGACGCCGACGGTGCGATCATCGGCACCGGCCGCAACGTTCGTGAGCAGGACGCCGACCCGACCGGCCATGCCGAGGTGGTGGCCCTGCGCGAGGCCGCCCGGGTCCGTGGCGAGTGGCGGCTGACCGGCTGCACGCTGGTGGTCACCCTCGAACCCTGCACGATGTGCGCCGGCGCGGTGGTGCTGTCGCGGGTCGACCGTCTCGTCTTCGGTGCCTACGACGACAAGGCCGGCGCGGTGGGTTCGCTGTGGGACGTCGTCCGTGATCGTCGGCTGAACCATCGTCCCGAGGTCGTCTCCGGAGTCCTGGCCGACGAGTCGGCCGCGCTGCTCGACTCCTTCTTCGCCCGCCATCGCAGCTGAGCGATGAGTCAGGCGAGCGTGGCCGCTTCCGCGGCGAGCTTGCTGATCCGCTCCCAGTCACCGGCCGCGACCGCGTCGGCGGGGGTGATCCAGCTGCCACCGACGCAGCCGACGTTCGACAGACCGAGGTAGGTCGGCGCCGAGGCGGGGGTGATCCCGCCGGTCGGGCAGAAGCGCGCCCGGGGCAGAGGTCCCGCCACTGACTTCAGGTACGCCGTCCCACCGGCCGCCTCTGCGGGGAAGAACTTCATCTCGGTGATCCCGGCGTCGAGCACCCGCATGACTTCGGAGACGGTCGACGTGCCGGGCAGGAAGGGCAGTCCCGTCTCGCGCATCGCGGTGAGCAGGTCGGGGGTCAGGCCCGGGGAGACCAGGAACCGGGCGCCGGCTTCGACGGCGGCCATGGCCTGCGCGGGCGTCGTGATGGTGCCGGCGCCGAGCAGGATCTCGGGCACCTCGGCGGCGATTGCGCGCAGCGCGTCGAGCGCGACCGGGGTGCGCAGGGTCAGCTCGATCGCTGGCAGTCCGCCGGCGACGAGTGCCCGGGCCACCGGAACGGCCGTGGCGAGGTCATCGATGACGACGACGGGCATGACGGGCACGACGTCGAGGACGCTCTCAGGAGTGGACAAGACGGACCTCCAGGTCGGCGGCGGCGGGTGCCGGGAAGATCGATGCGCCTTCATCGGCCGGGCCCACGGTGCTGCGGAAGACCGCGAAGAGCTCTCGGCCGGTGCCGGCCCACTCCTCGCCCGAGGGGGCCCGTCCCGCCGGGGGACGGTGGGCGAGGTCGGCCTCGATGGTCAGCGTCCCGGCAGTCGAGTCCAGCGTGATCAGGTCGCCGTCCTGCACGCGGGAGAGCGGACCGCCGAGTGCGGCTTCCGGCGTGACATGGATGGCGGCGGGGACCTTGCCCGAGGCCCCTGACATCCGGCCGTCGGTGACGATCGCGACCTTCTGCCCGCGGTCCTGGAGTACGCCGAGTGCGGGCGTCAGCTTGTGCAGCTCGGGCATTCCGTTGGCCGCAGGCCCCTGGTAGCGGATCACCGCGACGAGGTCGTGGCCGTCGAGGTCCCCGGCGCCGAAGGCAGCGAGGAAGTCGTGCTGGTCGTCGAAGACCCGCGCCGGTGCGCTGACGAAGCGATGCTCGGCTGCGACGGCTGATGTCTTCACGACGCCGGTCCCCAGCGGCCCGCGCACGACCTTGACGCCACCGTCGGGTGCGAACGGGTCCGACGCCGGTCGCAGCACGTCGAGGTCGAGGCTCTCGGCCGGACCGGGCCGCCAGGTGAGCTCGCCGTCGACCAGCACGGGCTCCTCGGTGTAGCGGCGCAGTCCCGGACCAGCGATCGTCTCGACGTCCTCGTGCAGGAGGCCCGCGTCGAGCAGGGTGCGGACCAGGAAGCCGATGCCGCCGGCGGCGTGGAAGTGGTTCACGTCGGCCGCGCCGTTGGGGTAGATCCGCGCCAGCGAGGGCACGACCGCGGACAGTTCGGCCAGGTCGTCCCAGGTGAGCAGGATGCCCGCAGCGCGGGCGATGGCGACCAGGTGCAGCGTGTGGTTCGTCGAGCCCCCGCTCGCCAGCAGGGCGACGCACGCGTTGAGGACGGCCTTCTCGTCGACCATCTCGCCGAGCGGCGGTGCGGCGTCGTACTGAGGTGTGCGGGTGACGGCGCGGGCAGCAGCCGCCCGGGTCAGGGCCTCGCGCAGCGGGGTGCCGGGGTTGACGAAGGACGAGCCCGGCAGGTGCAGTCCGAGCACCTCCATCAGCAGCTGGTTGGAGTTGGCGGTGCCGTAGAAGGTGCACGTCCCGCGCGAGTGGTACGACGCCGCCTCGGCCTCGAGCAGTTCCTCCCGCCCGACCCTGCCCTCGGCGAAGAGCTGCCGCACAGCGGCCTTCTCCTTGTTCGGGAGGCCCGACTCCATCGGTCCGGCGGGCACCCACACGGCGGGCAGGTGGCCGAAGGACAGCGCGCCGATCAGCAGGCCGGGCACGATCTTGTCGCAGACGCCGAGCAGCAGCGCGCCGTCGAACATGTCGTGCGAGAGCGCGATGGCGGTCGACATCGCGATCAGGTCGCGGCTGTAGAGCGAGAGCTGCATGCCGTCGCGGCCCTGGGTGACGCCGTCGCACATGGCGGGCACGCCGCCGGCGACCTGGGCGAGTCCTCCGGAGCGGATCACGGCGTCCTTGAGGACCGGCGGGTAGTCGCCGTACGGCTGGTGGGCGGAGAGCATGTCGTTGTAGCTCGTGATGATCGCCAGGTTCGGCTTCTGGCCACGGGCCAGTTCGGTCTTCTCGGCGCCTTCGGCCGCGGCGAACCCGTGGGCGAGGTTGGCGCAGGCGAGCCGCCCGCGGGCCGGACCGCGGACTGCCGCCGCGCGGATCCGGCGCAGGTAGGCCGCCCGGCTCGCTGCGCTGCGCTCGGTCAGGCGACGCGTGACGTCGTCCAGGACGGGATGAAGGAGTGCGCTCATGTCGTTGGCTCCTGCCAGGTGTGGCCGTCGCGTGCGAGCAGTCGCTCCGCCGCGGCCGGGCCGTTGGTGCCGGGGTGGTAGCGGACCGGCTCGACGCCGTCGCGGCTCCACTGCTCGAGGATCGGCTCGACCCAGGACCAGGCGGCCTCGACCTCGTCCCGGCGCATGAAGAGGGTGGGGATGCCGCGCATGACGTCCATGAGCAGCCGTTCGTACGGGTCGGGGCATCGTTCGTCGAACGTGTCGGCGTAACTCAGGTCGAGCGAGGCCGGGTGCAACCGGATCCCGCCGGGGCCCGGGTGCTTGGCGGTCAGGTGCAGTTGCATGCCCTCGTCGGGCTGCATCCGCACGGTCAGGCGGTTGGGGGTCGTGGTGCCCTCGCTGTGGGGGAACATCGCGTGCGGCGGCTCCTTGAAGACGACCTCGATGGTCGACTCCTGACGTGCCATCCGCTTGCCGGTGCGCAGGTAGAACGGCACGCCGGCCCAGCGCCAGTTCTGCACCTCGGTCCGCAGGGCGACGTACGTCTCGCTGGTGCTGGGGTGGCCGAGCTCGGCGCCGTACGTCGTGTACTGCCCGCGGACGGTGTCGCGGTCCACGTCGGCCCCGGTGAGGGGCACGAGGGCACGCAGCACCTTGAGTTTCTCGTCGCGCACCGGATCGCCGCCGACGTAGGTCGGCGGTTCCATGGCAACCAGGCAGAGCAGCTGGAGCAGGTGGTTCTGGACCATGTCGCGCATCGCGCCGGCGTGGTCGTAGTAGTCGCCCCGGCTCGCGACACCGAGCGTCTCGGAGACGGTGATCTGCACGTGGTCCACCCACCGGGAGTTCCAGATGGGCTCGAGGAAGGTGTTGGCGAAGCGGGTGACCAGGAGGTTCTGGACGCTCTCCTTGCCGAGGTAGTGGTCGATGCGGAAGATCTGACGCTCCTCGAAGACCCGTCCGACGGCGTCGTTGACGACACGGGAGGAGGCGAGGTCGGCACCGATCGGCTTCTCGAGCACGACCCGGCACTCGGGCGTGACCAGTCCGAGGTCGTCGAGACGGGCGCAGATCGGGCCGAAGAGGTCGGAGGCGACAGCGAGGTAGTAGACCCGGATCGGAGCGTCGTCAGGCTCCGCGACCCGCCTCGGGTTGTCCTTGAGCAGCCCGTGCAGGCGGTCCCACCCCTCGGCTGAGGTGGCGTCGAGCGCCAGGTGGTGGAGGCGGCTGACGAGCCGGTGCACCGCACCGGCCTCGAGGTGGTCCTCCGGGACGTGCTGGAACAGGGCCTCGGTCACCAGGTCGCGGTAGGTCTCGTCGTCCAGCGGGTGGCGGGAGACACCGACGATCCGGGTGTCGGGGTGCAGGTGTCGCTGGCGCTCGCGTTCGTAGAGCCCCGGGATGAGCTTGCGGAGGGCGAGATCGCCGGTTCCGCCGAAGACGGTGAAGTCGCAGGCCGGGAGGTCGAGATCGGGGAGAGTCGCGGTCACTGGTCCAACGGTAGTGCGTAACTACGTCTACGAGAAGCCCTACTTAGGACTTTTCAAGATCAAAGTAGGTCGACCGATGTTCTCCGGTGGCCTAGGATCCGTTCTCATGACTGAGGTGCGGACTTCACCGGCAGTGCGGGAGTCCGCAACGGCGGGCGACCTGCTCGCCCTCGTGCGTAGTGGCCGGGCCCTGACCCGCGCCGATCTGCGTACGGCCACCGGGCTCTCGCGGACGGCCGTCGTTGCCCGGGTCAACGCCCTCGCCGACGCCGGCCTGCTGCAGCTCGGTGCCGAGCTGGCCTCGACCGGCGGGCGGCCGGCCGGGGGGCTGGTTTTCAACACGAGAGCAGGCATCGTCCTGGCCGTCGCGGTCGGTCGCTCGCGGTCCCAGGTGGCCGTGTTCGACCTCGGTGGCACCGAGCTGGCCGCCTCCGCCGTCGACCACCAGGTCGGCGCCGGTCCGGACGAAGTGATGCCCGGCGTCGCCGACCAGCTGGCGCGCCTGCTCACCCCGGACCTGCCGCCGGTGCTCGGCATCGGCGGCTCGTTGCCCGGTGTCGTCGACTCCGCTCGGGGCGTCAGTGTCGACACGCCCGTCATGGGTGGCTGGGACGGCATCGCGCTGGCGCCCTACCTCTCGGGCGTCGCGGACGCGCCGCTCTTCCTCGCCAACGACGCCGACACCCTGGCCCGGTCGGAATACCTCGGACACGCACGCGACATCCGCGACCTGCTGGTCCTGAAGGCGTCGACCGGCATCGGCCTGGGCGTGCTCGCGGGCGGCCGGATCATCAGCGGAGCCCGCGGCAGCGCCGGCGACATCGGCCACACCAAGGTGCCGGAGGCCGCCGGGCGCCCGTGCCGGTGTGGCGACGTCGGCTGCCTGGAGACACTCGCCTCCGGCTGGGCGCTGGTCGCGCGTCTTCGGGAGGAGGGCCGCGACGTCGAGCACGTGCGGGACGTCGTCGCCCACGCCCTCGCGGGCGACGCCGAGGCCAAGCAGTTGCTGCGCGAGAGCGGGCGCCAGGTCGGCGAGGTGCTCGCGGTCGCGATCAACCTGCTCAACCCGCAGGCCGTGGTGCTCGGCGGCGACATGGCCGCGGCGTACGACGTCTACGCCGCCGGCGTGCGGGAATCGGTCTACGCCCGGTCCTCCGCCGTCGCCACCAGGGAGCTCCAGTTCCTCCCGGCGACGTACGGCGACCGAGCCGGCCTGGTCGGTTGCGCCGCCCTCGTGCTGGGCGAGGTCCTCAGCCCGGCCGCGATCGACGCTCGCCTGGCCCTGGCACGCACCTGACCTGCACCTGACCCCCACCAGGATTCTTCGGAAGGAACCATGGAACAGCGCACCTTCGGCCGTCTCGGCCGCGCAGCATCCGTCGTCGGCCTCGGCACCTGGCAGCTCGGCGCCGACTGGGGCGACGTCAGCGAGACCGACGCCCGGGCCGTGCTCGAGGAGTCGGCCGCCGCGGGCGTCACGTTCTACGACACCGCTGACGTCTACGGCGACGGCCGCAGCGAGAAGGTCGTGGGGCGCTTCCTTGCCGCGCATCCCGACGCCGGTTTGACGGTCGCGACCAAGATGGGTCGGCGGATGGAGCAGGTGCCCGGCAACTACACCGCGGAGAACTTCCGTGCGTGGCTCGATCGATCTCGCGCCAACCTCGGCGTCGACCGGATCGACCTGGTCCAGCTGCACTGCCCGCCGTCCGAGGTCATCGACGACGACGCGACGTACGACGCGCTGGACGCACTGGTGGCGGACGGCGTGATCGCGGCGTACGGCGTCAGCGTCGAGACCTGTGCCCAGGCGCTCTCCGCCATCGCCCGTCCCGGCGTCGCGTCGGTGCAGATCATCCTCAACGCGTTCCGCCTCAAGCCGCTCGACGAGGTCCTTCCGGCGGCCGCGGCCGCGGGCGTCGGCGTCATCGCCCGGGTGCCGCTGGCCTCGGGGCTGCTCTCGGGCCGGTACGACGCCACGACCGTCTTCGCCGCCGACGACCACCGCACCTACAACCGTGACGGCAGCGCGTTCGACGTGGGGGAGACCTTCTCCGGCGTCGAGTACGAGGTGGGCGTCGCCGCCGCGGCAGCGTTCGCGACCCTGGTGCGCGCCACGCTCGGGCCCGAGGTCACCGCCGCTCAGGCCGCCATCGCGTGGTGCGGGCAGCAACCGGGCGTGAGCACGGTGATCCCGGGTGCGCGCAACGTTGCGCAGGCCCACGCCAATGCCACGGCCGGCGACCTCGGTCCGCTCCCGACGGAGTTCCTCGACGGCGTGCGAGACCTCTACGACACCCGCCTTCGCGACGCGATCCATCCGCGTTGGTGATCGTGATCGGTGGCGCTCCGGGTCCGGAGCTGCACCTCCTGGCAACGGGTGCGTCGGTGCAGCGGATGGTCGTCACGTGTGGTGACGGGGTGCGCCGCGACGTCGCCCTGGGACTCGCGGATGGAGCGGCCGTGCGCTCCTCGACCGCCTACGTCGGCAGCGTCGTGGGCCGGTACGCCAACCGGATCGCGCACGGACGCTTCGCGCTCGACGGCCGAGAGGTCGTCCTGCCGACCAACGACCGCGGACATCACCTGCACGGCGGGCCGGACGGGTTCCACACCCGCGACTGGACGGTGGTCGAGCAGTCCGCGACGGCGGTGCTCCTGGAGCTGGTCAGCCCGGACGGCGATGCCGGCTACCCGGGGGAGCTGACCGCCCGGGCGCGCTACGCCGTCGTCGGGGACCTCGTCGAGCTCGAGCTCACCGCCACCACGACGGCCCCGACGATCGTGAACCTGACCAGCCACCTCTACCTCAACCTCCACGGCGACGGGACCGTCGAGGAGCACCTGTTGACGGTTCCCGCGGCCCGGTTCACGCCGGTCGACGCGACCTCCATCCCGCTCAGCGGCCATCAGTCGGTGGATGGCACGCCCTTCGACCTCCGGGCGCCCGCCTTGGTCGCTGACGTCGTCGGCTCCGGACATCCGCAGGTCCGCGCCGCCGGCGGGCTGGACCACAACCTCGTGGTCGACGGCGTCGGCTGGCGTCGGCTGGCGGTCCTGGACGGTCCGGCTACCCGCACCCGGATGGAGCTGTGGTCCGACCAGCCCGGGCTTCAGGTCTACACCGGCAACGGTTTCGACGCCTCGGCCCTGGACAGGGACGGACGCCCGATCCGGCGCCGCGCGGGGATCGCGCTCGAGCCGCAGGCACACCCGGACAGCCCCCGCCGTCCGGTCGGACCGGACTGGCCGTCGACGGTGCTGCGTCCGGGCGAGACCTACCGGTCCCGGATGTCCTGGGCGTTCTCGACTCCGGTCGATCTCGGCGCCGTTCCGATCCGGGGAGCGCCGGTCTCCGAATCACCCGGGTGAGGGCCAGTGACCGACTTCGAGCCAGCCTCGTGCACGCCACCGCTCGGTTCACCGTCCGGTACGGCGCACCGCTGCGGTTCGCGGGACAGGACCTTCCGCGACCGCGGCGCCGCTCGGTCCCGACCCGCTACGGCGACGTGACCGCGTGGGAGTACGCCGCGCCGGGTCGCAGCGTGGGTGACCCGGGCCCGGCGTACGTCCACTTCCACGGCGGCGCATGGCTGATGCGGTATCCGCAGATGGATGACTGGTGGTGCCGGTACGTGGCGGCCACCGCCGGCGTGCGGGTCCTCAACGTCGACTTCCGGACGGGTCCCTACGTCGCCTATCCCGTGGCGCAGCACGAGTGCCACGACGTCGCTGCCGCTGTCGCAGCCGAGGGTCCGGTTGCGGTCGGTGGGTTCTCCAGCGGAGGAGGTCTGGCCGCGTCCGTGTGCCTGCAGGCGCGCGACACCGGCAGCTTCACGCCCCGGCTCCAGGTGCTCGGCGTACCGGCCCTCGACCTCGCGTCCGAGGTCCCGGCCACGCGCGGCATGATCTCGCCGTCGTTCCGTGATCTCGTCCGTCGGGTCTACTTCCCGGACCCGACGACCCGGGCCGAGCCGTACGCCTCACCGCTGCTCGCCGAGGACCTGCGCGGCCTGCCTCCCGCCGTCGTGCTGACCGGGGAGCGGGACACCTTGCGCCCGGACGGTGATCGCTACGCCGTGCGCCTGCGTGAGCACGGTGTTGAGGTGTGGCACGACGTGACACCGGGAGTCGACCACTACTTCCTCACCGAGGACCCGGCACGAGCCCGGCAGACGATGGCGGTCGTCGCCCAACGGGTCAGCGAGGCTCTTGCGACGAGGTGAGCACCGCGGATTCCTCGTCGGTGAACAGCCGTGACCGGATCATGAACCGGACGCCGTAGGGCGCCTCGAGGGAGAAGCCCGCACCGCGGCCCGGGACCACGTCGATCGTCAGGTGGGTGTGCGACCAGTACTCGAACTGCGCCTTCGACATCCACACCGGCACCGGCCGCTCCAGGCCGATGTCGAGATCGCCGAGGTGGATGTCGGCGTCGCCGAGCAGGAAGTCGCCGTCGGGGAAGCACATCGGCGACGACCCGTCGCAGCAGCCGCCGGACTGGTGGAACATCACCGGCCCGTTGGCCTCGGTGAGGCGGCGGAGCAACTCCACCGCCTCACCGGTCACAGCGACACGATCCATCAGAAGAAGCCGAGGGCGTCCGGGCTGTAGGACACCAGGAGGTTCTTGGTCTGCTGGTAGTGGTCGAGCATCATCTTGTGGTTCTCGCGGCCGATGCCGGACTGCTTGTAGCCGCCGAACGCCGCGTGCGCCGGGTAGGCGTGGTAGTTGTTCGTCCAGACCCGACCGGCCTGGATCTCCTTGCCGGCACGGAAGGCCTGGGACCCGTCACGCGACCACACGCCGGCACCGAGGCCGTACAGCGTGTCGTTGGCGATCTTGAGGGCGTCGGCCTCGTCGTCGAAGCTGGTCAGCGACACGACCGGCCCGAAGATCTCCTCCTGGAAGATCCGCATCGAGTTGTCGCCCTCGAACACGGTCGGCTGCACGTAGTAGCCCTCCGCGAGGTCGCCGTCGAGGATCGCGCGCTCGCCACCGATGAGGACCTTGGCGCCCTCCTGCTTGCCGATGTCGATGTAGGACAGGATCTTCTCCAGCTGGTCGTTGGAGGCCTGCGCACCCATCATCGTGGTGTCGTCGAGCGGGTTGCCCTGCTTGATGGCGCGGACCCGCTCGATCGCGTCCGGCACGAACGTGTCGTACATGCTGCGCTGCACGAGCGCGCGCGACGGACACGTGCAGACCTCGCCCTGGTTGAGGGCGAACATCGTGAAGCCCTCGAGCGCCTTGTTGTAGAAGGCGTCCTTCTCGGCGTTCACCGAGTCGAAGAAGACGTTGGGGCTCTTGCCGCCGAGCTCGAGCGTCACCGGGATGATGTTCTGGCTGGCGTACTGCATGATCAGCCGGCCCGTGGTGGTCTCGCCGGTGAAGGCGATCTTGGCGATCCGGGGGCTGGAGGCCAGCGGCTTGCCCGCCTCGACGCCGAAGCCGTTGACGATGTTGAGTACGCCGGCCGGCAGCAGGTCGCCGATGATCTCCATCAACTTGAGGATCGACCACGGGGTCTGCTCGGCGGGCTTGAGGACCACGGCGTTGCCGGCGGCCAGGGCGGGTGCGAGCTTCCACACGGCCATCAGGATCGGGAAGTTCCACGGGATGATCTGTCCTACGACGCCCAGCGGCTCATGGAAGTGGTAGGCGTAGGTGTCGGCGTCGATCTCGGAGATGCCGCCCTCCTGCGCCCGGATGCAACCGGCGAAGTAGCGGAAGTGGTCCACGGCCAGGGGCAGGTCGGCGTTGATGGTCTCGCGGACGGCCTTGCCGTTGTCCCAGGTCTCCGCGACGGCGAGCTGGAGCAGGTTCTCCTCGATGCGGTCGGCGATCTTGTTGAGGACGTTGGCCCGCTCGGCCGGGGAGGTGGCGCCCCACGCGGGGGCGGCTGCGTGGGCGGCGTCGAGCGCCGCGTCGATGTCCTCGGCGGTGCCGCGGGCGATCTCGGTGAACGGCTTGCCGTTGACCGGGGAGATGTTCTCGAAGTATTCGCCCTTGATCGGGTCCACCCACTCGCCACCGATGTAGTGGCCGTAGCGGGACTCGACGGTGACGAGAGAGTCGGTTTGTCCGGGTGCTGCGTAGACGGTCATGGAGTGCTCCAGGTGTCGATGGGTCAGCCGCGATGTGACGGCGATCACGACGTTACGAAGCGCAACGTTGCGCCTTGGTTGCGTTTCCCGTTGGTCGAGGAGGTTGCGCAGCAACCGTCTCGAGGAGCGCAGCGTCGTTGGTCGAGGAGGTTGCGCAGCAACCGTCTCGAGACCCCTCAGGCGAGATCGCTGTCGAGGCGGGCCAGCTGCCCCTCGACGAGGGCGCGCATCGGCGACGTCGGCGCAACGACGGCTCGCTGGGCGAGCCACATGTCGTAGTCGTCGCGCCCCCAACCCGAGCGGGTCCAGGCCGACATCAGTTCGGGCGCCTGCGAGCGGAGCAGGGCCTGTCGCAGGGATGCGGCCAGCCCGTCGCGCAGCCGGACGACGCCGGGTGCGGTCGAGCGCGGAAGCACTGGGCCGCCGTACCCACGCATCGCGGCGCGCAGGTCGCCGGCTGCGAGCTGGGCCTCGACGGCGAGCCAGTCGCCCGCGACAGGGGCGGTGAGCCGGTAGGGCCGGGAGGCGAGGAGGTCGTCGCCGAGCAGGCCGCGGAGCCGGTTGAGCTCGGCGCGCAGGGTCGACGTACCGCCGTCCTCCTCGTAGAGCATCACGGCCAGCTCGTCGCCGCTGAGGCCGGCCGGGTAGGCGGCCAGCAGCGCGACGATCTCGCTGTGCCGCCGCGAAAGCCGCAACTGGCTGATCTTGCCGCGTCCGTCGTCGACGGTGACCAGCGCTTCGTTGTGGCCGAGCAGCTCGAGGACGAGGCGGAGCCCGGTGGCACGCTCCGGGGTCGGCGGCGGGGGGAGCAGTCGTGCGAGCTCGGCCTCGGCCATCCGGGCAGCGGCCCGCACCATCGCCATGGTCTGCGGTACGACGATCGCGTCGCCACCGGTGACGTCGAGGACGCCGAGGATCTGGCTGGTGGCCGGGTCGTGGATCGGGGTGGCGGCACAGCTCCACGACCGCACCGAGGACCGGAAGTGCTCGTCGCGGGTGATGAACGCGTCGCGGCCCGTGGCCAGAGCAAGTCCGGGCGCGTTGGTGCCGGCGAGCCGTTCGTCCCAGTTGCTGCCCTCGACGAAACCGATCCGCTCGGCCTGGCGCAGCTTGTCGGGTGTGCCGCAGACCCAGAGCAGCGTGCCCTCGTGATCGGCGAGCGCCATCACCGCGCCGCAGTCACGCACCTCGTTGCCCAGGACGTCGTCGAGCAGCGGGAAGACCCGGGCGAGCGGGTGCGCCTCGCGGCGACCGCGCAGGTCAGGGGTGTCGAGGGCGATGGGCGCCTCGAGTTGGGTGATGTCGACGCCTGCGGCGGCCGAGCGCTCCCAGGAAGCCGCTACCTCGGCCCGCATCCGGGCGGCGGGTTCGGCGTCCCTTGTCATGACTTCAGTAGACATCGTCCTCCCTCATGTGACCAGCGTCTCGTGCCTCGACGATGCCCGGAGAACGTTGCAACCACGTTGCTTTCTTTGCCTTCCGGCGCCGGGAAAGGTCTTTTGCAGGACCGGGGAGAGGTGAATGATCGAGCCGGGATCTCCCTCCCCCCGCTCCCACCCCCAAGGAGAACCGTCATGCATGCTCCCGACCTCGGTCGCGCCGTCGGCCGACTCTCACCCCTCGCGCTCGCACTCCTGCTCGTCACCCTGATCCTGGGCACGACGGGCGGCGCCGTCGCCGGCGCACTGATCACCGGCGCCCAGATCAAGGACGGCACCGTGAGCGGCGCCGACATCAAGAACAACTCGCTCAGCGGCGCCGACATCAAGGACGAGTCCCGCATCTTCGCCGCCACCGCAGGTGTGACGCCCGGAACCGAGTTGAACGACTTCACGTCGCCGAACTGGGTGGCCATCGTGAGCAAGACGTTCACCGTGCGGGCCGGATACCTCTTCATCACGGCAGACCTGTACGCCCAGCCCGACAACAGCCTGGGCAGCGACGGCTACCTGGAGTACGCGATCAAGGTGGACGGCAAGATCGTTCAGGGCCGCCACGTCCTCGACACGCTCCTCTCGGATCACAACGAGCTCGCGGGCTCGGTCACGGCGGTGGTTCCGGTCAGCGCCGGTAGTCACACCATCAAGCTGATCGCCCGTGAAGGGGCCTCGGGTTCCTACATCTTCGAGCGGTCGATCAACGCTGTGTGGACCGCCGGCGGCAGCCGGAGCGGCGCCTACCTCGAACCGGCGGTTCGCCCGGCCCACCGCAACGTCCAGCGCTGACCTTCGAGCTGATGGGGCCGGATTTCAGCACCCCCGCACTGCTCCGGTAACCTCTCCGGCGGTGGCGTGTCCGAGCGGCCGAAGGTGCAACACTCGAAATGTTGTGTGGGGTCAAACCCACCGTGGGTTCAAATCCCACCGCCACCGCCAAGTGATTCACGTTGAAACCCTCGTCGAGCGAACGCTCGCCGGGGGTTTCTTCGTTTGCGCCCGAAGCGAGGACGGCGTCCACGATTGGCGTCAGCGGCGCATTGGCGACGAGCGCTGTCCGGGTGGCGTCGTCGTCTTCGATGTCGATGACGAACCCGGTGAAGACGGCGCTGTTCAGGATGCCGCGGGCTTCGTCATCGGCGATCTCGTAGAGGCGCCGTGCGTGGGTGAGCAACTCGATGACCTGGTCGAGCCGGGCGAACAGGTCGTCGCTGGTGGTCTGGGCGTTCTCGACGAGGCGCTTTGCGTCTGCGATCTCCATGGCGGTGCTGGTCTGGCGGGCCTTCAGCACGTCGACGGGCAACGCATCGGCCATGTAGGCGTCGAGGAGTTTCTGTTGGTGGCGCTCCAGCTCTGCCAGGCGCCGGCGTTGGTCAACGATGAGGCGGCTGCTGGATTCGGCTGAGAGGCGCAGGCTGTCGCGGGCCGCTTGGCTGAACTCAGCAATCTGTTCTGGCGTGAAGCGAACGCGTGCCCACTCGCGCACGACAGCGTCCTCGACCTCGGGGACGCTGAGGTGGGGTAGGTCGCAGTCGGTGCGCCTGTTGTTGCGTCCGACGCAGTAGAAGTAGTCGTATTCGCCCCCTCGGCCCTTGGCTGTGGTGTAGCCGAGGCGGCTGCCACAGCGGCGGCAGGTGAAGGTCGGCGACTTCAAATAGTGGGTGCGGCGCCAGGAGCGGTCGCCGGCGATGCGACGGTTAGCAAGGATGTGCTGCACGCGTTGCCAGAGCGTGTCGTCGACGAGGGGTTCGTGGGTGCCTGGGTAGAGGACGTCGTTGAATCGAATCTGGCCTTTGTAGTACGGGTTGCTCAGAATGCGGTGGAGTTGGCTGCTGTTGATAGGCCCGCCGACGTGCTTTCTGGTTGTCCGGGACTTTAAGCCGCGTTGTTCGAGTGCTTCTCTCAGGCTGGCGATCGACCAGTCGCCGGTGGCGTACTGGTCGAAGATCCAGCGAACGTGATGGGCACGGTCCGGGTCGATCGCGATGGTCCGAACTTCGACGCCGTTCAGCTTCTCCATGACGTTGAGGTATCCGAGGGGTGCGACTCCGTTGGTACCGCCACGGCGGACCTTCTCGGCCATGCCCTTCTTGGCCTCGTGGGACAGGTTCTTGGAGTAGTGCTCGGCGATTGCAGCCATGATGCCGTGCAGCAAATTGCCTGAGGGTGTGTCGTCGATCTGTTCGCTGGTTGACACCAGCGTGGTGCCTGCCAAGGTCAAGATCGTTGCGATCTCTGCGTCGTCGATTCGCGAGCGGGCCAGCCGGTCGAGCTTGTGGACGATGACGTAGGCGATGCCGCCTGCCCTGACTCGTTCCAATAGGGCTTGGAGGCCGTCGCGGTCGGCCGAACGGGCCGAGGCGCCGGCGTCCTTGAACTCCTCGATGACGACCGCGCCGAGCTCGCGGGCTTTGCGCAGGCAGGCCTCGCGTTGAGCCGGGATGGAGTATCCCTCGGCCTCGCCGTTCTTGGTGGCCTGGCGAGCTGTCGAGACTCGCACGTAGATGAGAGCCTGGACGGGTGCCGTCTCGTGGTCGCCGGCTGTCGAGCGGGTCATTATGCCGCCGCCTCCTTGTCATCCTCGGGCATAGCGGGCGGATTGCCGACATGGATCTCGATCACGGCTTCTGTAGCGGCAAGTGCCACCTGGGCGCCTCGCTTGTGCAGGCGCAGCAGTACTTCCATAGACGTGACGTGGTCAGCTGACAGTTGTGCGAGGTCGGCGCAGAGGACATAGCGGATCGGATGACCCGCGGTGAACGCAAGGAGCGCTCGAAAACCCGGCCTACCGAGGGGCGCACTGGACTCATTGATGTCCACGAACTCTCGACAGACCTCAACGCCGAGGAGCGCTGCGAGGGTTCGGCAGGCCACTAGTTGGGTTGCTGCAGCACCAGAGTCTTCGCGCGTCGTCCCCGCGGCCCGGGCGTAGATGACGGCCTTTGGCCGTGGCCCCGCGCTGTGGGTGCTCGTCATGGACGTTGGTCCTGGCCGCTTGCAGGCTTGGAGGGTCGCCGCGATCGGGTGGTGGACTGGGGTGGCTTGACTACGGAGGCAGCCGCAGCGCTCTGCCCAATGAAGCCGACAATGGCGGCGCTTCGGGCAGCGGCCTCTCGTTCGATTTCCTGCCGTGCCTTCTGTGCGCGAGCGAGAAGGTCGGGATCTTCTTGAGCGTTGCTGATGCGGTGCTCGATGGCGCTGCGGATCTCGTCGGTGATGGTGGTGCCGCTGAGTTGAGATATGAACTGCAGCTGGGAGTGGAGATGCTCTTCCACGCGGACCGCGATGGTCTTGTAGCGCTGCTGCTCGATGGTTTCGGTCGCCGGTATTTCGGCGGGTGTGGTGGTTGGGGTTTGTTCGTTCATAGGCTTGATGCCTCCTTTCTGATTCGGGTTGGGGTGGCGCGGTCCGCGCTCTGTCCGGCGGGACCCCGGAACGGGGCGCCGGTGGGCGTTCGGACCGTTGACATTGACGCTCAGGTCGGCGCTGAAATCCAGTGCGAACTGGGCGGTTGACCTGCGGAAACGGACATTCGACGGGGGTGCGCGGGTTGATGCGGAATTCGCATCAGTTGGCGTGAGCGCTTGTGGTTCGTCAGCGCCAGAACACATACAGCCCCTCGTCGGTATGGATGACTTCGTAGTGGTCGCTGGCGAACTCGTAGATGGCGCTGCGGTCGAAGACGAGGAACTGGCTGAGCTGGACGTGGCCGTCCAGGAGCCGGTCGGCTTCGCTACCCCAGTCGAAGGACGCGATGGTGTCGTCGACGAGTGCTTCTCGGTCGGGGAAGTGGCCGTAGTAGGCGTCCTTGAAGTCGGTCTCAAGCTGGTTGGTTTGATCGGCCATCGGTCCGTCTCCGTTGTCTCGGAAGTAGGCGTTTACGCTGTCGAGCGTGAGGTACGCCGCGAACGGACTGCCGTGCCTGCGGTAGAGCCGGGCGATGAGCGCTCCGACCTCGGCGGTGGGAGCGTGCTCGACGACGTGGCGGATGTAGTTGTCGCTGTCCGCGTCGTACGGAGCCTGGCCCATTTCGGCTGCTTCGAGTTCGTGGTCAACGCGGTGCCTGGGTTGGTAACGGTCGGGGTTGTTGGATGGATGGGGTTCGTGGTTCATGAGGGAGTACCTCCGTTCTGCCCACCTGAGGATTGGTTGCTGTTCGGATCGCCGTCGCCGCTGAGGAGGCTCGTGACGTAGGCCCGCGGGCTGGTGACGCGGAAGAGCGCTGGAAGGCCGGGAGCGGCCGAAATGGCCGCTCGGAGGGCTCGTCTGCGGTTCGTGTCGGCACTGAGCCACACCACGGCCGGGAACAGGTGGTGCTCGGCTTGGTAGGCGCCGGTGGCGTAGTAGGCGGCGTAGGCGCGGCACTTGGCCTGGATGCGCGGGAGGTGCTCGGTGCCAAGGTCGACCTCGAGGAACGCATGCTCCTCCCAGGACTCGGCCGCGTGGGCAGCCCCTATGTCGCCGGGATTGACACTCGACGTGATCACGTGAAGGTCGGGCTTGAGCCATGCGGTCTCGCCGTGAGGGCCGAGGTAGCGGCGCCAGTTGGCCGGTTCGGTGATGAGCTGTTCGACCGCCAGGCCGCTGTGGTTGCGGGCAGCCGTGAGTATTCCGATGGCGAGGTCGGTGACGGCCAGGGTGTGGTTGAGGAAGGTCAAGCCGGGCTCGACGTAGCGGCGGCGGCTGGCGCGGCCGTCTTGGACGTGGAGCAGGCGCTCGCCGGTTGCCGCGAGGTGCCAGACGTAGCTGGCTGAGCCCTTGCGGACGCCGCCGATGCGCCGCGTCAGTGGAGCGATGAAGCCGAGGCCGTACAAACGCTGCAGTGTGCGGGTGCAGGCGCGGGCTCCTGCCAGTCGGCTGGCGTGGCCGGCGAAGTGCAGCTGCTCGATGTGCCTGGTGGTGAGGAGCCTGAACCGTTCGAGGCTTCGCAGGATGGCCAGGTCGCGCTCATCGACCTGGTCGAGCAACTGGGCTACGAGATGAGCGTTCATCGGATGTTCCTGGCTGTGGCCGCGCCTGATTGGTGGCCCCGCGGTGCGGGGTCAGTCCCATCCCGGAAGTGACGCGAACGGGCCGGTGACCAGCGGAAACGAGGAGTTGTCGAGGTCGCGACGAGACGACCGAAACGTCGAGTCATGAAACGCCAGGGTCGGTCCAGGGTGGTGGCAGTCATGAGCTGGGCCTCGGGCGTGGCTTGCGGCCGACCGGTGCATCGAGGCCGGGGGAGTCAGCCGTCGCCGCCGCGTGCGATTCGGGAGGCGCGGGTGGGCTGCCGCCGTAGTTGTTGATCGACGTCCGCCGGATCTCAGCCGCCAGGCCGCTCGGGGCTGGAGGCGGCAGGGTGCGCACGGTGCACCACGGCTGCTGGGCGCCGCTGTGCATGACCGTTGCGTAAGCCGTGAAAGACGGGAGGGTGAGGAAGTCGGTCGGTTCCAGCTGGGGAACGAAGCGTGCGAAGGCAGCGGCGTCCTTGGGGTCAGTGGCGGCGAAGACGAGCTTGTTGCGGGCGTTGGAGTCGACCGCTGCTGCCATGGACGCTGGCCACTGCGACCTGAATTGATGGGCGAGGTTCCAAGAAACGCCGAGGGAGCGGCTGGCCGCGAGGGCGTCATCGAGCGAGGTCGGCAGGTGGGTGTAGTTCTGCGCTTCGTCGATCCAGATCGAGCCTGGCCTGAGCGCGGGGTTGGTTTCGGCGGCACGTTCGAGCGTGGCTGCCCACGCTTCTGCAACCAGGAGGCCACCGACGAGTTGGGCTGTGATCGGTCCGATGAGGGACTCGTTGAGTGGGGCAAGCACAATCTTCTGCTGCCTGAAGAGGTCACGAATCCGGAAACGGGGGCTCGGCTGACCAAGGACTCGGCGGATGCTGGGCCGCAGTAGGTACTGCCGCCACTTGTTGGCCGGCGCAGCGAGCGCTGCTGCTTGGGCCTGCGGGGTCAGTGAGTTGTACCAAGCCCAGAACGTGGCCAGGCCGGGGTCGTGTGCGTCGTGCCCGATGACCGAGCGGCGGAAGGTCGCATCGACGAACAGCCGGGGCAGGTCGAGCAGCGTGTGCGGATCCGCACCAGCGGCCGCGCGCCGCTGGTTGCTTCGGGCCAGGCTGAGCAGCCCTGAGTGGGTGATGTCCTGGGTTCGAGGTCCCCAGCCGTCGGCGAAGACGGCGGCGAACACCGCGAGCAGGCCGTCCACGACCACATCGGGATCACGGCCGCGTGAACCGGTGCCGACATCGAGTGGATTGAAGCCGGGTACGAGGTTGGCGCGGGGATCGAGGTCGAGGATGACTACGTCATCGATACGTTCCTCAGGGATAGCTCGCTCGAGTACGTCGTCGATGAGTTGGCGCTTGGGATCGATCACGAGGACGGGCCGTCCAGCGTGGATGTCAGCGCGGATCAGGTGGAGCAGCGCGGTGGACTTTCCGGAGCCGGTCGGGCCGGTCGCGACCAGATGGAACAGCGAATCCTTGGCAGATAGGGGAATGGGGTCGTTGCTACCTGGCACACCGGACATCCCGAGGATGCGACTCGCATCGTTGCCTGCGCGGATCGCCTGACTTGGCGGCAGCAACTTGGGATGCATCGGCGGTAGACCCGGTAGGTCGGCGTCGCCGAGCGGCCAGGCGGTTAGACCGACGAGTTCAGCTACCGCGGGTGCCGTGCGCCAGCCCCTGGGCAGGTGGGCGTTGTCGAGGCGAGTGGGCTGCTCGCGCCGTAGACGCATGAACGTGCCAGGTGCCTTTGCCGTGGAGAGCCCACCAAGGAGCCCCGTGAGGAGGCGTTGGTAGCGATCTGGGTGAGCACGATCGTCCGTGGCAACCCCGATACGGACGCATGTTGCGATCCCGGCCTGCAGGATGCGCTGATCATGCTGCTTGACGAGCGTGGTCGGTGCGTCGTTGGTGCCGTGGGCGATGACGGACCACCACGGCTGGCCGGGGTCGATCAGGTTGCGGCGTCGGTGCTGCGGAGTTCGACGAGGACCGAACAGCAGTTGCAGGGCAAGCGACTCGTCCGGCAAGAGTTGCTGGTTGAGGGCTGACAAGATCGCGGTGGCGACATGCTCGGGGCGGTCTGCTGCCAACGCTAGGCCGGGAGGGTGCAGGTCGAGTCTGGCCGCATGGTTGACCCGGAACCGGCCGGTGGCCTCGGTGTCGACGAGCAGGCCCGGCAGCAAGTCGTGAGCGGTTCGGCGTAGCCAGCGCAGGTGCTCGCCGCTCGAGCCAAGCCAGTAGCTGATTGTGCTCTCCCCGCTTTCGGTGCGAATGGCGCGGGCTTCCAGCACTACCGCAGCGCTGGTGGGATCCGATGCCAGTCGCAGCAGCAATGCTTCCAACGCTTCGGGCTGCAGCGGCCGCGGCGGATAGACCCGGGCGAACACCATGGCGCTACTCATGACCGCCCCTCCACGCCGCCCGCGTCGTCGCCGGTTCGCGCTGCGCGCTCGGCGGCTGCTGCGTCGAGTTGGCGACGCAGGGCAAGCAGGGCACGAGACATGCGTTCGGTGTCGGGCTGGGGACGCGTGTCCGCTTCGACCACGATGCGGCGACCAGCACGACGGGCGCGCTGTTTGGCCTGGCGGCGGCTGCTGCGACGTGCCAGGCGTTCGAGCCAGAGGTCTTCGAGCGCTTGATGGTTGTCGTCGGCGCTTGGGCTGTTTGATGGGTTGGGCACGCTCACCATGGCCGCCTCCACCACCACAGACCGAGGCGGATCAGCAGGAACCCGATCCCGAGAACCAGCGCGATGCCGATGATCCACAGCAGGTAGTACTGGATGATCGCGATGGCCGCTGCCAGAGCGATCGCGCCGTACAGCAGGCTCATGGCGACTCCGACGAACCAGCTCGTCGGGTCGAACCCTCCAACGCCGGCCATCACTGATCGCCTCCACGAGGGTGCTTGTTCAGGCGCTGGTCACTCGGGACAGGGAAGCCCGGGATGGTGATGTCGCTTTCGATCTGGTTGCCCCAGGCGTGCCATCCGGGCTGCGGTCGGCGGGCGAAGAGCTCCAAGTAGGGCCCAGGGCTAATCCGCTCGATGACGGCGTACTGCTCTTCGGGCTTATGGGAGTGATCCTGAACTGGGGCAGCCAGCCAGGTGGGCTGGGACTTGAACCGCACCGGTGCAGTGCCGCGGGTGCAGAGGAGGAGGTGCTCAGTGGAGTTGCGCAGGTAGGGTCCGAGGCCGAGACGGAACTTGATCCAGGTCAGCGGTGACTTCACGGTGAAGCCCCAACTCTCGGCGATGTCGTAGCCAGCGCGCAGCGTCGCGTTGGTGACCCACAGCCACAGATGCGCGTCGTCCGTGGCCAGGTCGCCAACCGGGAGCTGTGCGATCTGATCGAGCGTCATCAAGTCGTAGTGCTCGCCGGCGCCGTAGCGGCCCTTCTGGTGCACGTCCCACGGCGGGTCGGCAAGAATGGTGCGGTACTTCCCCGGCGGGGTGAGCACCCCGGGGTTGGGGTTGATGTAGTCGGACATAGAAAGACCTCCTTCCAGCCCCGCGCTTCCTGATTCAGGCATGACGAAGACAGCACCCACCCGCTTTCGCAGGTGCATGGAGTCCGTCTCGGAGCGATCTGGCTCCACTCGGCGTGCGGGTTACCGCTACCTCGTGGCAGAAAGCCAGTGCTCCGACCCTCGTCGGGGCTTGGTGATACTTAAAGCGCAAAGCTTGCAGAAATGCAATAGATGTGGTGTGCGATGCGACAGGCGACGCGACACTCGGATAACCAGCGAGACAGGTACGGATAAAGGGCAATAGGTATGAGTTGGCCCAGAAGAATGTCGTTGTGGAATGGACAACGTTCCTCGCGAGAGAACGCTCCCGATTCCGCCTAGGGGTACTCTTATGCGTTGACGCAGAGGTCGGAAATGGCTCCCCAGGTCATGCACGGAGTCGTCTGCGGGACGCTGGGCACGTTGGATGCCAGCGTGCCTGGTGGCTCGACGCCAACCTCGGATTTGTTGTCCACGGCGTTAGTCCGTCAGGTTGCGCCACGACTGATTCGCGGCATCGTTCATGGCCCGTCGGGCACCCCAGTACTCGTCGTCAAGCAGTCGGCCGGCCGAAGAGGGGTGAGACCGGAAGTCCTGCCAGATCAGCCAGGACAACCCGCTGGCCGCGAGGACCGCGATGAGCAGCACGACGGAGACGAACAGCGTCACCATCTCAGGCCTCCCGCTGCATCTGCTGCTCCAGCCGGCGGAGCCGGGCCCGCAGTAGCGGGTCACCCGCAGCCAGTGCGTCGGCAAACTGCCCGACCTGGTCCCGGACCGCAGCAACGTGCATGTTCAGCAATGCCTCGGCCTCCCGGTCTCCTGCATCAGTCGACGCGCGCGCGTCGTTCGGCTCGAGGGTGCTGGTCAGGATCTGGACGGCACTGGCGGACAGGCGGCTCTGCGTGCGGGTCGCCCAGAGCGCGACCATTCCGCCCACGCCGCTGCCAATACTGGCCGCACCGAGGTAGCTCAGCGCCACTACGGCGTCGGGGCCGCTCACAGCCCGAACTCCGATCCCATGCCGCGCTGGATGCGTTCGGCCTTGGCGATGAAGCCCAGCTCGATGCGGGTCAACGCGGCGTTCAAGGTCTCATCATTCCCGGCCAGCGCGCGGCGGTATTCATCGATATCCACCACCCGCTCCATGATCCGACCAGCCAACGCGGCCGAAGCGTCCACCTTGACCGCGGCCAGCTTGGTCTCGGCGCGGATCTCGCCCACCGCGAGATCCAACGCCCGCTCGCCGCGGGAAACTGCCCGGCGGTGGGCCACCCCACTCGCAGTGGCCTTCTCTAGGTTGCTCATCTGGCTCCTCCTGTCTTCATTGCCGGTCCGAACTGGCCCGGTAGCAAGGACGCTAGGAGCGTCTAAAGACGCTCCACAGGTGCTCCGACATAGTTGGAGTGACGGGACACAAGAGTTGGAGTTGGCTCGCCGGGTGAGCAGGCAGCGGGCAGCATCAAAGGCGAGAGCGGGGACAGTGGATGACCAAACGGTTCGAGCCAGAAGACGTCCGCAGTGACCTGCTATTCCTCCGAAAGGGGATCGGGTTCACCAAAGACCGATTCGCACGATGCAAGGCACTTGTCGGCGTGCTCGGCGGACCAGGCGAGGGCTACGACATGCTCCGCGAGCGGCTCGAGTCGGCGATCTGGTCGCTCCGTGACGATGACGCCGAACTTCTGATCACCATCTACGGCCTGGACGACCAGGCGGGCGAGACCCAGCTCGGCCAGCGACGTGATGCCCTTGGCGCGACCCTGGGACTCAAGCGCGACGCGATCGCCGACCGGGACACCAAGGCCGTCGAGAACCTCCTTACCCAGCTGATCACGGGGTGGTACCCAAAGTCGCCGACCGGGCTACGGGTACCCGAGTCCCACAACAGCGTGGTGCAGCACGCTGTGCACGTCAGGACTGTCGTCAGCGACGGCCGACATCTGGAGACCCGACACCACTACCGCTTGTTCACGCTGTTCGACGAGGCACCAGGGTTCGCGATCGACAGCGCCAACCCCAAGGTCGAGGTGATCAGCACTGACTTCACGGTCGAGACCGAGGCCATCGTAGGAGGCTTTCACCATACGTTCCGGCACGAGCAGCCCAAGCGCCGCGGGGAGACCTACGACCTCGTGATTCGCTTCCCCGGGGATCCGAGTGAAGAGGCATGGCTCATCGGCGAGTACAACGCCTTCCATGAACCGACTCGTTTCGCCAGCTTCGAAGTGCTATTTCTGGGGCAACAGCCTGTCTACGCGTGGAGATTCAGCGGACTGACGCACCTGGAGGCGCCCGGGGAGCCGAGCAAGGAGCGTCTCCTTGACCTCGGACTGACGACATCAGCCACGGCCGAGTTCAGAGAGCTGTATGGCGGCCTGTTCGCAGGCTTGGCATGGCGGTGGAGGTGGGAACGGGATGCAGATTCCTCAGAATCCACATGACCTTGCCGTTACGCCTGGAAGACGATCTCTGCAATTTGCTAGCGAGTCGGTGAGGCGGTCTGGTGTACTCGATTCCTGCGACACACCCGAGCTCGGGGGCCGGCGACCTCGGCCTTGGACCGGCGAGCGAGGATGGGTAGGCGGGTGGCGCCCGCTCGAATAATGAGGTGACGGGCCGAATGACGCGACCCCAGATTGCTACGATCGCAGATCGGCGCGTCGCCCCTCGAAATCACATAGGCGTAACTACATTAGCGGCATCTTCAGCGGTCACGACCGTCGGAGGCCCTGCTGTCGAGCAGATTGGGGTTGACGTGATTGGCGTCCTAGTCCAAAGTGAAACGCAGAGTTTCACATATGGAGAACGACAAAGTCACACCAGTTCAACCAGAAGCACTGCAATCCACGCAGGTCGCGGCAGAAGTTTGCCGGGCTTGCGGTTCTGTGGTTTTGGGGGCGGTTGCTCCACGACTACCCGAGCTCGCGAGCCCCGAAATGCGTGGCTCCCAGAAGGCGGCGGACAAGCCGGGGTTCGAGTTGGATTTGCCGCCGCCGCAGCGCCAATTAGCAGGGCGACTGCCGTATCAGCGTTTTCCGAAGGGCGGGCTAATGGGGGCGGTTGAGTGGTGGATTGCAGGCGAGAAGCGCAATCGCAGGCTTCGGGAAATCAGCAACGAAAAGTCAGACGCCGATCGTCGGGCGCGGCTTGTTCGCAAAGGCCTCCCCAGTGAACTCGTCGCACTCTACTCGGGAGGCGGTCTCCTGGCGTTAGAGCGGCGGTATTCCAATAGCCGGCGAGTTGGCGGCGGATCCGTTAAGAAAATCTCAACCTAGTGACGCCGGCCGAGTGCCGCGTGGCGGCGTCTTCCGCCTTGCTACGCACCCCGGCGTTATACGACAGGCGAGTCGAGCGGGTTACTTTCAAATCAGCAACGCTCCTTGAGCGCAATATGTCACTCACGCTTCCCGCGGACGTCAAGAATCGATTGTCGAAACACGTACCGCTGTGTGGTGGCACCCATGACGATTTCCTCTTGCCGATGCTGGTGGTTCCGAAAGCCCTCAGCTTCGATCTCGACGTCAGGATCGACGATTCGTCGGCGGTTGTTGCATCAAGGAATGTGGATTCAGCGGTAGCTGCTCATTACCTTGCAATGGAGGCAGTTCGGCTGATGGGCGGCCGCTTAGAGCCCGCAAGCAGTGAGGTCCTCGAATTTCTTCGAGTCTTCTGCGCCTCATTTCCAGACCAGCGCGGTACGTCCTGTTATAGGGTCAGTGCGCGGGGGGCACGGTCGATTTTTGCTCCAACTACTCGCGACGTGAGTAAGCTCTCGGAGACCGGAAGACGGTGGCTAGCATTAGCCCTGGACTCTGACGTTTGGTGTTCAGAGTTGGAGGTTTTCGCGGACTCCTACGCGTTCATGCTTCTTGCTAAGCGGAGCCAGCCGACGGAGCTCATCAAGTTTCGCGTTGTCGAAAATATGTCACTGTCCGATGCTCCTGACCAATACGATGATCCATACCCGCAGACTGGAGTGGGTTTCTTCGACCTTCAAAGGGCTCGGAGTACGCACCTACGGGTGAAGGCGCCGGAGATGATGTTCCTGTCGGCGCCGACACTCGATACCGACCGTGATGACCCGGTGATCGATCAGTCGTCCGCAGACATGGTCGTATTTCAAATATCTGACGTGGCAAGCGACAAGGCCGTCGCACGGTTCTCGTTGTGGCCGGAAACTCTAGATTTTGTAACTCCTGCAAAGTACGTATCCAAATTGGCCATGTGGACGATGTTCGCGGTGGCGACCGTTCAGTTTGTTTGTGCCGGGTTGGCGGGCGAGAAGAGCCTCTTTAGAGTTGCCGGACTATGTGGTGAGGAAGGGTGGTGCGCCGGGGTTCGCTACGACTTGGTCCGCCACCTGACCGAACAGGCCGACGCAGCGATGGCCGTCATATTGTTACTTCCCGTGATTGCGGTCGGCCAATTGACAGTTCTGTCGCAGAACTCGATACGGTGGGCGGCTTTACGGCCATATCGCATAGCTTCATTGCTCACAACCCTACCCCTTGCCTTATTGGCCGCAATGACTATGGCTGGGTTTCCTTTTTATGACGGATACTTTGCTGCGGCAATCTGGTTTGCATGCGGGTTGATCTCGGGGCTGTTCAGGCGCTGGCTGAGATCTCATGAGTATGCAATTGCGCAGGCCAAGTACGACGCGGTTAGGCAAATGGAGTATCGACTTGCTTTTCCGACTGATTCCGATGGTTAAGTGTGAGGTCGCGACTGAGATGGCTGGCACGGGCGAACCGGGTATAGATGCGCCTTACTCCCTGGCGGCCCCAACCGGTCTTCACTGTGCGAGTTTCTCGAGATTCGCGCACCGCCCTCGATCTCCGATAGCGACAAGCCGAGGATTGACTCCCAAGCGGCAGCGCCGCCCGCAGTGGTCGGGATCAACTGGCTGTTCAAACACTTCACAATTGTGGCAATATTTGTTATAAGTATACGCAGAACATGAAAGACCGCTCCGCCCTCCTGTCTCGGATCTACCGACTCAAGCTCCTGCTTGTTGGAGCGCTTCTTCTGATCCTCGGTCTCCTAGCCGCAGCGCTCAGTGAGTGGCTTCAAGGCCTCGAGGTGTCTCATCTCCTGGTCGCTGTGGTGAATGGACTGTCCGACGTCCTCCTGGTCACGGGTGGCATCGGCATTGCGGTCGACTTCTTCACGAACCGTGATCGGCGAGAGGTGGAGATCGAGCAGAGTCGGGACGTCCAGAAGGAACTCATCCCGGACTACGTCGACGCTGTCCTGCGTGGCTTTGCTGCGCAACCGCAGGACATGAAGCGTGTCGCGACGCCCGACTTCCTCGATCAACTGGCAACCAACGCGCTCGCGCTTAGGCTTGGGGACGAGAAGTTTGCCGGCGCGATCTATGCAGGACTAATGGCTCAAGCCATCAGGAGTCCCGAGCGTTGGTCGGACGTTGACATCAACGTCCGGCTCTCTTCTATAGAAGAGAGGAGCACCGCAGGTGCTCCTAGATCGAGCACTTCGCTGCTGCTGTTCGATGTCGTGGTCATCTGGGAGTACACCGTGGTGCCGAGCGCGAGGGTTCAGCGCTTCGCGTCCACGGACGATCAGGTGGAGTTTCGGGAGCTACTGAACGACCTACCTGCGACGTCCACGTGGTACATCCCAGACGGTGTAGCGGATCCGAGCGATCGGGGCTCGTTCGAAGTGCTGTCGTACAGCGTGGATGGGGTGGACCTGCCAATTCGTCGAACTGTTCGGAAGCACGGTCAGACCTATTCGGTAGACCTTGGAGATGCAGTGATTCTTGAAGGCAAGCCCATTCGTGTTCGCCACGTCTACCGCACGGTGGTGCCCAGAATCGGGCATCGCTTCCGCATCTCGCTGACGCAGCCAACCCACGGCATGCGCCTGGTGCTCGACTACACGGAGTCAGACATCGCCTCGCTCAAGGTGGGCGACATGGTGTCCAGCGCCGTGCCGGCACAGGTGAAGTTCCTTCCCGATGCTGCCGAGACAGATGAGGTGCCGATGATTTACCTGGCCGCCCCGTCTTCACGCTCGGGGAGTTGTGGCTGGTCGATCTTGTGCGCAATGCACTGCTAGCTCAAGGCGTGAGAGTCTTCTCGCCGTATCACGACGTAGGTCCGGGCGACGAGTCAGTCGCAGTCGCGGACATCGAGGGGCTTCGCCAGTGCAGCTCTGTTCTGGCGCTTCTCGACGGCAGCGACTTTGGCACCGTCTACGAGGCCGGATGGGCCGAGAACGCCGGTACCCCAGTGGTCGGATACGCATCGCAGCCAGACAAAGAGGGCGCCAAGATGCTTACGGGGCTCGGTGGCGAGCTCCATGACGACCTGTCGACGGCGGTCTATCGAGCAGCATGGCGGGCTATGGGAGCCGCTCCGGTTGTACGCACCTCGATGCCGGCATGATGGAGCTGCCGCCCGTCTCCGGTGACACCGCGGTCCTGCTGTTGTCCGGCGGCATTGACTCGACAGCACTGGCGGCTTGGGTCCAACCAGCCGCTGCTTTGTTCATCGACTACGGACAGCGCCCAGCCTCGTCGGAAGCTCGAGCAGCACGAGCGGTCGCTCAGGCGCTCGGGATCCCGTTCGACCGCATCCACATTGACCTGTCGATGTTGGGCTCCGGCTTGCTGCTCGACGACGCTGCGCAGGCCCTGGATGCGACGACCGGCGCAGCCGCGATCGCTCCGTCGCCAGAGTGGTGGCCACTCCGCAACCAGCTCCTTTGCAGCATCGCCGCAGCCTGGGCCCTCAGCGCGCGCCCGCCGGCGGGGGAACGCATCGACACGGTCCTAACCGCCACGGTTGCCAGCGACGCGGCACGGCATGTCGACGGAACTTCGCAGTTCTACGAGGCGCTCGACGCTGTCACGCGCATGCAGGAAGGCAACATCCGGGTCCTGGCGCCGGTCGCATCCTTGTCCGCTGAGGAGGTCGTCCGGTTGTCTGGGGTGCCTGAGTCCATCCTTGGGTGGACCCACTCGTGCCATCGCGGCCTTACGCCGTGCGCTTCATGTCCGGGGTGCTGGAAACGCGAACAGGTCCTGACAGGTCTCGGGATTCTCGGCTACGAACCCGCGGAGACTGACAGCCGATGACCGGTGAGCCTGACCACCGCGGTGGACTCTCCGAGTCCGAGCTGAACGCGTTGCAGCTCGCCCGCGACCAAGTGATTCACCCGAGCGGGCGCGGAGGGCGCAACGGAGGCTTCGCCCTTGACGTCCGCGGTCCGGATGTCGTGACCGACGAAGTCAAGCGTGCGGCCAGCCAGTTGCCAAGCCGTCCATTGGCGGAGGTACTTGAAGGACGCAGAAGCACCACGCACCTCGACCCCTTCGATCTAACACGGCTGGTCGCAGTCTTGTCGCGCGCCTATCGCATCCAAGCAGCAGGCGTGGCCGCCGACGGTTCGCCGTGGACGCTTCGTCCCGTGCCCTCAGCCGGGGCAACACATCCATTCGACCTCCTCGTCTCCGTTGAGAAGGTCGCCGGCATCGAACCCGGCAGGTACATCTTCAACCCCCACACTGCCGGGCTGTTGCGGCTAGGCCAGTCTTGGAACGAATACGCTGCTCTTGTTGAAGTCGGAGCCCTCCGGGCAAGCCGACGAGACGAGCCAGCACCTGCGACGGTGACGTTGGTCGCCGAGGCGAAGCGTGCGACATGCCGTTATGGCGCTGCGCTCACCGTCATCCTGCGCGACGCGGGAGTCCTACTGCAGACCCTCCACATCCTCGCGAGCGACGTGGGATTGGCTAGCAGCATCGTCGGGTCTGCCGGACATGTCGCTGAGCGAGACGACGTAGCTTTCCCCATTTTCGTCGTTGACTGCGGTGCCGTTGTCCTCGGAGTCCCGTCGAACCGCGGCGACCGGCAATGAAAGTGTCAGACCTACGTCCAAAGCCGGCCGATGGACCTATCGCAGGCATAGGCGACCGCTCGGCGTCGATGGTTCGGCGCAGATCAATGCCACCTATTGATGCAGGGGACCCGTCCTCCGGCGTTGGTCACACTTAGTCGTCTAGACCGGCTGAGGCCGCGATCCCATTCAACCTCCGCAGACCTGCCTCGACCTCTACAGTCAGGACTATCTCGCCAAGCCTTTGGAGGACTAGATGAGTGCATGGTCCATCGGCGCAACCAGCAGGCCAGCTGCAATCGAGGAACTCAGCGCCGGCAACTCTGGTTTGAAGCCCTTGCTCGACAAACTCGTCGCTTGGATCCCAGGCGACGTCGTGATGCTTTACATCGCTGCGGTGAGTGCGATTGGCTTGTCTGAGCCGAGCGTGCTCTTGTTGCTGATTGCCGTCGCAGTCGCGCCGGTCGTAGTTTGGCTCGGCAACCGATCGCTTGAGGCGCCCAAGCGGCTCGGCCATATCGGGCGGCGGGCGGGTCTGGCGGCTGTGGCAACGGCGCTCTGGGCGCTGACGGTGCCGGGCTCCGGCTGGCAGGAGATCGACGTTATTGCGGACAACTCGGAGATAGTGGCAGTTGCGGCCGCTGCACTGGGATTGCTCTTCGGCATGATCGCCAGCATCCTGGTGCCTGACGAATGATCGGTTAAGGCTGTCCGCCTCGATCGATAGGACCTCAGGTATCGCAGGGGTGTGCGAAGCCGAACTTGCTTGCCGAGTTGAGGTGCACAAGGCGATGATCTAGCTCCATCCGACACGGTCCGGCGAGCTCTGACTCCAGGCGGCACAGGCGCGGGCGTGATACTCATCAGAGATGGTCGAAACACTTCTCGCCGCTGCCTTTGGGGCCATCGCTACCGCGGCTGTGGGCTCGCTGATTATTAGTTCAGATCGATTGCGCGACGCCGCATCAGTGGATGCCAGCCTGCTAGCGATCCTGCGGCAGGATCACGAAGGCGTAGCGGATGCTGTTGAGAAGAGCATGGTTCGCGCCGCGGCCGTATCGGCAATCAGGTCCACAAGTCCGGCGATCACGCTGTCTGAGACCGCTTGTCTCGCTGCAGTACTGATCGGGATGCCGGCTTACGCGGTCCTGCTGGTGGCCTACCAAGATTGGCTTGCTGTAGCAATGGGCACCGTCGTAACGGTCGCCCTCATGGCTCTCTACACGGCGACAACGGCGCAGTGGTGCCAACGGGCCCACTTCAGAGTTGCTGAGTATGGGCGGGCCACCCTGGACCTTGATGCGAGGGAAGGGTCTCGCCAAACGATGTTCGTCGCGGCTGCTCAAGGTGTACTCACAAGCTTCAGCCTGATCCTCACCTGCATGGTTTTCGGCAATCGGCTTGAGGCGAGCTCCACCGTCGAGTCCGTCCTGTTCGTCGCGGCGCTCGCGGTGGCTGGCGGCACATCTTGGGCAGCTTGGCAGTTCGCGAAGGTTCACGAGGCGACGAGGGGCTCGGGGAACTTTCCAGCGGATCCGGCGTGATCGCCGGGTTTGCATAACCGAGGGCAAACTAATTCTGGCGGGTCGCTAGACGGGCGCTGACTGGCCCGATGCGGAGTTCCTGCTGGCGAGTCGCACAAACGGGGTCCGAAATCCGCCGGTCAGTGTGGCAGCTCCGGGCCTTGGCGCTGAAGCATCTCGATCTCGCGGCCGACGCGTCGCCGTGTGACGCTCATGGTTATCCCGGCATGGTGCAATATAATTGACTCCATCATGCATGAAGTACAAATGAAAAAAGGTGCGTGATGGAACCCCATCATTCACGGTAGAAATCGGCGGCGACTATGCCGAATTTCTTGCTGCTGAGATGGAACGACAGCAATTGAGTGCTGCCGAGGTTGTCCAGCGCAGTTTGGGACTGTACTGCCTTATAGGAGAGGCCATCGAGAATGGAGAACAATTGGTCGTTCAGCGCCTTATTGACGACGTCGATCTCCCGCCGCTTCTTCGCATCGATTACTACGTCGCCCCGCAGGCGAACGCGGACCTCAGTACCAAGATTGAAATCCCGCCAGACAACCGACGTCGCGCTGAACTCATGTCCTGGCCATCACTGTATTGAACGCTTCCTCCGGCGCGCAATGCGTCCGAGTACAGCAACGATCACCGACGCTGCGGTTGCACCGACGCCAACCGCGATCGGCACGGCGCCGGATGCAATGTTGCCATCTCTGACGATGGCGTACACGGCGGCGCCAATCCCGAGCACCACAGCCACGCTCGTCGTAGCGAGCAGAAGTCGTGCCCACCGCAGGCCATCCCGCACAAGATTGTGTACCAGCTCCGCGCGCTCCTCGGCTCGTTCGCTGGCGCGATCCCGCTGTCCGACAGGCAGGGCCGCGATATACGCCTTCTGGTCCGTGGCTTCCCCACCAAGGACATCGACGAAGACGCTCGTCGCCATGCGGCTCCGGAGTGACCCTGCAACAAGCGGCAACGGGTCAGGCGGGGACCGCGGGGACAGCCGTGTCACGGGCTCTGGTGAAGCCATCGGACCTCCTAATCACACTGGTGTAGTTCACTTGCGCGTATGAGCTGAGCGCGTGTAACCTGTACCGCGGAACATATTACGCGAAACACGTAATCGACGCTAGAGGGAGTCATGCTCGCCAACCGATCGTTGGTCGAGGAGCGATCGAAGCTTCTCTTTGGTCAGGCGCATCGTCTTGCATTGATGATTGCCATAGCCAGGTCGAGTGACGGCCGCGTAAATCCCAGCGATCTGTCGCTTGCCCTGAAACTTCCGCAAAGCTCATTCCAGATGCCACTTAAGAATCTCGTGGATGCCCGACTTCTGATGCGCGAGAGCGCTGGGCGACGGAACTATTACCAACGCCAGCCCAGCAAGATTTGGGACTGGATCCTGGAACTCGAGGGCCAGCTCAACGACGAAGAGACACGCATCGCTTCGGTGAGCACGATTCGCTCGTCGTGAATGAGTACCCACGGCATTTACTTGTAAGCAAACTCAGAGTTTGACTTGACGGTCGCATAGCATTGCTCGCTGTTCTTCACTTATTGCTGAAGTGAGATCGCTAGTCAAGTATGTCCGTGCCGACCGCAATAGCCGGTGTGCCGCGCCGCTGCGGGTGGCGAGGGGTAGTCGGCTGCGGGGCGCCCCGAGATCTCCGTGCAAGCACCTTCGCCATCGACAATCGACACTATTCGGGATGAACCCCCGCAGAACCCATCCTCACGATCGAGAGGTGTGCCACAGTCGACGCCATGGCAACTCGACTGGTGTACAAGCGCAAGGACGGCAAGTGGGCGTGGAACCTCAAGGTGAACGGCAGGATCGTCGCCACCGACGGTGGCCAGGGCTACGAGAACCAAGCCGACGCCAAAGGCATGGCCGATCGGATCATCAGCGGCGAGTTTTCTGATGCTGACAAACGCAAGCGCGAAGAGCCATCTGACGGGGGCTGAGATGCTTGAAGTCGCCACGAAGTGACCGGCCGAGATCTCGACGGCCGTCGTCTGTCCGCCAATAGGAGCGAAGCGCAGAGACATCGATGAATGTCGCGTCCTCCATTGCAGCCGCGTCGTACCGGTCGACCAGCTGAGCTCAGCACCGTCCTGTTACTTGGGGTCCTCGATGAGGTCGAGGTAGCCAACATGTGGCGCTGGTGCGTCTTCGGAGAGGACCTCATTGCGTCCGCGCCGAGCAGAAGCGCCATGTCCTAGAAACCCATGACGGCTGCGAGCGTTCCCCGACGGGACCGACGGCAGATCTTGTCGCTCTTGCCAGGAGCAGTGTGGTCAACGGTCATGGCGGTCAATTGGAACTACCTCGCGGCAGGTTTCCTGATCCCAAAGAACTACACGAGTAGACCAAAGTGCCCTACTTCCTGCGTTCCGTGGATCTCTGGCAACGGCTGCAGGCACTATTCGGGTTCTCTCTCGGGGCAGCGGTCCCGGGATTTTTTGATCGGGGTCCGGCATGCGGCAGCGCCTGCAACAGCATTCAAGTTCGTCAACAAGGCGCCTGTTGGCACTGGTCTTGGCATTCAGTGTGGTTCCGCCGCTCGCGGGCGCGCTGGGCTCAAGCACTGAGGCAGCTCCAGCCACTGCAGCTGCAGATTCCGCCGCCTCTCCCGAAGCTGCGGCCATGGCCGCCAGCGCCAACGGGTCACGAGTCGAGGATCTGTCGCAGCGCACTGAGGACACCCGGGTCTTCGCGGAGGCCGACGGCACCTGGACCTCGGAGGTCGCGTCTGGCCCTGAGCGCGTGAAGGACTCGGCAGGCGACTGGCATGACATCGACACCACGTTGGTGGCGCGTGACGGGGCGATCGCGCCGAAGTGGTCGACCACCGATGTCGAGTTCTCCGACGGCGGAGACACCGCACTGGCAACACTGACAGTGCCCGCTTGGCGCAGCACGAATGGTCGAGACCTGCAGTGGCGCTGGGCTACCGACCTGCCCGAACCTGTTCTGGACGGCCCCACGGCCACCTACCAGGGCGCCGTCGACGTCGACGGACCGGAGCACGACGGTGCGCTGGGAGATCTGGTGGTCACGGCGACCGCAGTCGGATTCACCCACGCGATCGTGCTCCACGAGGCCCCTGCCGAGCCCGAGAACGTGAAGTTCGAGCTGCCGGTCGTCCTCACCGGCGCCGGCCAAGCGAACGTCACGACTACCGCCCAAGGCGGCGTCGAGGTCACCCTCCCGGACGCGGTCGCCACCCACGTTGACCGCCCCTCAGTGATTGGTGCGCCACCAATCGCGTGGGACTCCTCGACCGACGGGACAGCCCATGCACCTGACCCGGGCAAGGAGTGGGCACCCGAAGGCGCCCAGGTCTCCGATGTCGAGGCCAGCATAAGTGCCTCAAGCTCTGGCGTTCCCGCACTGACGCTGACCCCCGATGCCGACTGGCTGGCCGACCCCGACACCGTGTACCCGGTTGTCATCGATCCCAGCTACACCGGATTCGGTGTGCACGACACCTGGGTTGCCTCTCAGACCTACACCTCGGGCCAGTCCGGCTCCCAAGAACTCCGCGCCGGCACCAAGGACGGCGGCACAACAAAGGCGCGGTCGTTCTTGATCTTCAGCAAGAGCACCTGGGCGAACACCCAGATCAACACCGCAACGCTGTCGCTGTACAACTTCGAGAGCAACCTGTCTTCCTCGGCCACCACATGCAACGGCTTCAGCATCCGCGCGAACCGCATCAGCGAAAACTGGGACGCTGCGGATGTGACATGGGCCAATCAGCCCGAAGCCGTCACGTATGACGAGGCGGTGACCGGCCAAGTCTTCGGTGGCGGCAACACCAATGTCACCTGCTCAGATGGCTACCCCCACTGGGACCTGACTCCCATGGTGGCGAAGTGGGCAAACAACGACCTTGGAGTTCCTAACTACGGCGTGCGCCTCGCTGCCGCCACCGAAACCAACAACGCATCGTGGCGCCGCTATCGATCAATCAACTTCACGGGCACGAACGAGAGCCACAAGCCCCACCTGATCGTCAATTACACGCCCTATCCCACGGCCCCCGCCGTGGGCGACATGACGATGACGCCTTGCGCGGATGGGTGCCCTTCGGACTATCGCATCGCTGACACGCTGACCCCGACCCTGCGAGCCACCACAACCGACCCCCAAGGGGACCAACTCTCCTACCAATGGGAAGTCCGCGATTCAACGACTTTGCTGGCAGCCACTTTTGGGACGACGTCGGGAGTCACGGCATCGGGAACTCAAGCCAGCTGGACCGTGCCGGCGAACACTCTTTCCAGCGGAACCCTTTACCAGTTCCGAAGCGGCGTTAAAGACGCGACTTCTCCCGTTCAGTGGAGCGACTGGACCGACTTTGGTGTCTCGATCCCCGAACCCCCGGCAGTGCCTACGGGCCTTGCCATCTCGCCGTGCTCGGTTGAGGACTGCACAGGCTCGGTCGTCCAGTCGCTGACTCCTGTACTTCAAGCCTCTGTCGACGATAACGACTCCTCGCTTCTTCGGCCGTCATTCGAAGTGCGGAACAGCTCGGGGACAGTGGTTGCTTCCGGAGACGGTGAAGATGTGGGCCCTGGGGGGATCGCCACCTATGAGGTCGCGGAAGGAGCCCTGAGCAACTCGGGCAGTTACGAGTTCCGAGTAGCGGCGAGTGATGAAGAAGCAACGACATGGAGCAGCTGGAAGTCTTTTAGTGTCTCAATCCCAAGCTCGACGGAGCCGCCGGAGGCGCTGTCCCTCACCTCGTGCACTTCCCGCTGTGCTTTCTGGGAGAGCACTGGCGAAGGCGCCACGTTTGCGGCCACAGTCAGCTCGGCAGCGCCCACAGCCGGTGTCACAGTGAAGTTCGAGGTGCGCTCAGGTACGTATGCGAAGACTGGTGAAGTGGTGCAGGTCTCGCCGGGTGGCACAGCTACTTGGTCCTTGCCCGTTGGCGAAGTGAGCCAAGGAACTCACGAGGTCCGCGCCGGCGTCGTCGACGGCACCGACGTGCGATGGACCGGTTGGTACCCCTTCATGACGACCGTGGAGCCCGACACCACGATCGATGTGCCAGTTGCACAGGAAGCTGAAGTGGATGCCGAGACCGAAATCGTTGTAACGCCTCCGGACCCGAACGCGGACGCGGAGGACACCCCGCCATCCACCCCGTACACCGACGCCGACCTAGAGCAGCTCGACAGCCAAGCCGACAGCGATGTAGTCATGGCGCGCGCGATGGGAGAATCGGCCGACTCCGAGGCTGTCGCTGGCCGCTATGTTTCGATCCCAGAGAAGTACGCCCCCGTGGCATACATCCATCCCGATGAGGATCGAATGCCAATGTCCGCAGCGACGTTCATTACCCACTCAACGCTCGAGTGGGCACACAGCGGCTGCAACGATCACGATCTGTCAACTAGGCCCAGCTCCACAAAAATGGGCCGCGGCGAATACAGCCACCAGAACTACGCATTTTCCTGCGTCAATCACAGTGGCACTAGATGGAAAACTACGGACCGCGTCCACCCATTCAAAGACGGCGGGCCGGACGGTTATGGCAATGGCATGAACTTGGACCTGGATAACTCAGCGCGCGACGGCTTTGGTTTCAGTGGCGCAGAGCCCGTGTACTACACATACAAGCCCTATGACCATATTCAGTACTGGTTCCATTGGGGAGAGAGCTCAATTCCGAATGCTGGCCCCAACTTGGGCAAGCACGAAGGAGACTGGGAACATATGGCGATCAAGTTGGACCCGAAAACGAATAAACCGACACACGTCAAGTACTTCTACCATCACGACTCATGCACGCTGCCTTTCTCCCGGGCGCCCAAGGGAGGGTTGAATGGAATGCACCCGAAGGTTTGGGTCGCGAAGAGTTCGCACGGCAATTACCCGGCCGGCCTCACTGGAGGGGACCAAGAAAGGGTCGACTTCGGCTGGAGAGACCAAATCGACGGCACGGGTCCGAAGTGGTACGCGACTAGAAACCTCCAAAACGCGAAGGAGCGACTCTGGTACGGCTACGCCGGTGCCTGGGGTGAGATGGGAAACAGTTCGAAGACCACGGGTCCCTGGGGACCTAATCCCTACCGGCTTTACAGCCCTAACTTCGCAGAAAAGGGGTGCGGCTCATGACGCGTTCACCTAAGGCCGCATTCGTTGTTGCACTCTTGATCGCTATGGCGGGGTGTGGATCTAGTCCCACTGCTGACGACGAGTCTCCGGAATCTCCTAAGCCTGCCGGTCTGCCGGAAGGCAGCATTGTCCTGAAGACCGACAAAGGCTCAACGGTGAAGTTCGACCAGTTCGAAGTGACCTGTCCTGACAACTCAGAGGACCAATGGGGGCAAGAGGCGCGCGTGGTGCAGGCCGTAGCAGGCGCGTACGGGACCGACGATCACAAAAGAAAGGACGGCATCGTCCTGACTGCCGTCGACGGCCTCCAGGGCCAATATTCGCTGCCCCATGAAGAAACGTGGGGCGAATATGACACCTTCGTCACCGTCTTCGGTTCCCGCGCAGCCGAGACAAGGGAACTCTCCGCTGCGACAGAGGGGGCAAGTGGCACGATCGAGATCATCACCGCATCTTGCGCTCCGACGCCGAGCCTTGAGTTGATGATCGATGGGGAACTCGTAAGTGAGACCGGTGTCGGTACCGCTACGGTCAAGGGCCATATCAAGCTGGAGTGATGCTGCGACGGGTTTTGAGATTCACCGCCCTTCGTCAACGCGGGTGCGCCGAATGGATCGAGTGCCTGGGCGCACCCCGCGAAGGCAGCCAAACGTTGGGCAGGACGAGCACTTGCCTTCAGGCGCGCGGCTTTCCTTGGCTGGAGCCCCCACTTTTGGCTGACCGCCCTCTCCGCGATCCGCTGAAACTGGAGTCCTTCTGCGCTGATCGCCTGAGGCATCCACCGTGTGACGCGCAGGTCCAAGAACTCGACGTCGGTAGAGAATCGCGAAAGCCGGAACTACCCCGGCCCGACGCGTGTCGGCCACCAGAAGAGGCATGCCGTCAATCTTCGGGTGTTCCACTCATGGTCATGGCAAAGAGTGCTACTAGGACGAACGCCACGAACAGGCCCACCACCATCCCGCCCAAGATCGCTCGACCCACTGGCGCGCCCCATCGCTTCCCAGCTAGCGGCGCGACGACGACTGAGGCGACGATTGGTGCGATGAAGAGGAAAGACCACCGGTTTCCTTCCGCGAGAAGTTCTGGTCGCGAGAAGAGGAAAAGGATTGCCGCGACGTTCACGGCTGCGCTGACCGCTAAGCAGACATAAGCGGTCCGATTCCAAGGTTCCACTACAAGCGTCTCTTTCTGTAGGTCATGACCACGAGACGCACAAGCCTCTCCCGGGATTTGGATTCGAGATCTGGGGATTCACTGCATGTGTCCTAGTTTCCCTCATCGCGGGAGGATCGGCGAGCTCACGAGAGCGAGGTCGACCGGACAGCCAGGGTCCAGGACCACCTCACACTGGCGCATCGCGCCTGTGCCATCTCCGTCGGCCGCCCGGATGTGGGATTGTCGGCGTCATTCGGGGCGCCGCGGCGCAGACGCTGCATGCCCGGTTTCCTCCGTGCGGTCGTCCGGTCTTGCCCATGCTGATGAACAGTGCGCCGGGGTCGGGTCTGCCGGAACTTCTGCGTAGATGGCTCGGCGTGATGCCACGGCTTGGGTCGCGCCTTCGATCCCGCCATTCTTCAGACGTTCTGGCCATTCCCAAGACGCCGCCTGCGACTAGGCCCTATGTTCCGAGGCGCGAGTCGGATGCGTGGGCGTCTCGGGGGAACTCGTTGGAGTCAGGGTTCGTGTAAATGGCGCTTCGCGGTTCAGTTCGTCGTCCTGTCCTTCGATCGAGCGGGTCGCAGCGTGTGGTGCGGGGGATCGCTTTGGCGGCTCTCGCGTCCCTTGCGATCGGGACGCTTCAGGTCGGCCCCGACTCCGAAGGGGCAGCGGCCGCTGTCGCTACTCAAGCGGCGCCTAAGGTCACTGAACGTCCTGACCGGACATCAGCCATGGTCACGGCGATCTCCCAGGACAGTCGTGTTGAGGACCTGTCGGCACGGACCCCTTCGTCGGCGATGTTCGCTAACCCAGATAGCACCTGGACCCTCGAGTCCTATTCGGGATTGGTCCGCTCACGCGATGACCAGGACAAGTGGGTCAGCGTCAACCCGGACCTGGAAACCTCAACCGATGGCGCCGCGCCCGAGGCGGTCCCGTTCGATATCGAGTATGGCGATGGTGGTTCGAAGGATCTCGCCACGGTGACCTCACCCACTGGTGCCACGCTGTCGCTCGACTGGCCGACCAAGTTGCCTGAGGGCACCGTGGATGGCGACCAGATCACCTTCGACCCAGCGGCAATCGACGGGGGAGACCTCGTTGTCACTTCCCACCCTGAGGGTTTCAACTTCTCGGTGGTCCTTGACCAGGCCCCAGCAGGCGAGGTCCCGGAGTACCGATTCCCGCTGAACCTGTCTGAGGGCAAGTTCATCACGCGCCCGGATGGCTCGATCGATATCAAGAGCGAGGGCAAGCTGGTTGCCTCGATCACCCCTCCGGTGATGTGGGACTCGGCAGACGAAGCGCCGACGGTCCCTGTTGAGGCCACCCTCGAGGGGACGGGTACGTCCCGCGAGCTGGTGCTGCGTCCGGACCCCACCTACCTGGCTGACCCGGAGCGGACCTACCCGGTCACGGTCGACCCCACGGTGGTCCTGACTGCGACCGGGGACACCTGGGTGCAGAACATCCTGCCCAATACCAGCCAGTCCACCTCGACCGAGCTGCGGGTCGGCACCAGCAACCTGGGCATCACCCAGAATCGCTCTTACCTGAACTTCGACACGACCGCGTTGGGTAGCCCGCAGCCGGGATGGATCGTCGACGCGGACGTGAGCCTGTCGAACTTCGCCGCTGGTTCGTGCTCCGGGTCGGCGATCAAGATGTCGCAGGTCACCTCGGCTTGGACCGTCCCGGGCATCACCTGGTCCACCCAACCCAGCGTCACTGCTACCGGTGCCTCGACTAACGCCACCGCGCACGGATTCACCGGCTGCACCAGTGAGGGCGTGGTCGATTTCGATGCCACCGACATCGTGAAGTCCTGGGTCGGTGGTAGCACCAACCACGGCGTGCAACTCGCTGCGGTCACGTTGAACAACGCCAGCTACCGCAAATACCGGTCCCTTGAGAACGGCGACAACACCAAGTCACCCAAGCTGACCGTCACCATCAGCCAACCCCCCGCCACCCCGACCGGCCTGATCGCGACACCGGGGCTCTACAACAACTTCATCACCTCCAAGACCCCCACCCTGTCGTCGGTCATCACCGACCCCGACGGTGGCCAGGTCAAGGGCTACTACGAGATCAAGCAGGGCTCCACCCTCGTGTGGTCCGGTACTAGCCCAGCCGTGCCCTCCGGCGGAACCACCACCGTCGCCGTTCCGGCCGGAAATCTGACCGAAGGTACGACATACACGATCAGCGCGTGGGGTGAGGACGACGTCAACGTCCGCAGCAGCACGCCGGCTACTAAGACCGTCACTGTTGACACCGTCGCCCCGACGATGACGATCAGCTCGCCGCAGTTCACCAACGGCGCCTGGACCAGCACCGTCCCGTCGTCAGCCACGATGACCCTCAATGGTGCCGCGGACACGGGAGGGTTCTACTTCAAGTACAACGGCGTCACCACGCCATTGGGGGCGAACTCGTCTGGCGACAGGGACGTCGTCTATACCCCGGTCGCCGGTTGGCACGTTGTCGAGGTCACTCCCGTCGACAAGGCCGGCAACTACGGCACACCTGTCACGTTCTCCTACGGTACGGGCACGGCGGCCTTCACCACCCCCGCCCAGTGGACCCCGTCGACCGCGTCGTTCCCGATCGATATGTCCGGGCCCGCTGC
This sequence comes from Propionibacteriales bacterium, assembly GCA_026392415.1. Lineage (GTDB taxonomy): Bacteria > Actinomycetota > Actinomycetes > Propionibacteriales > Nocardioidaceae > Nocardioides. The sequence goes on along the minus strand of JAPLCC010000001.1, from coordinate 4,922 downwards.
AGCATCCGGCGCCACCCTGCAGTGGCGCCTCTACGGCGAAACGACCTGGCGCACAGCAGCCAAGGTCAAGAAGGCCGACGGCACTAACTGGACCGGAGACGTCGGCGGCGCCGGCAGCGGCCGCTCCACCACCACCCCCCTTATCTGGAACGCCACCGAAGAAACCTACGGAACCGGCACCCTCAGCGGTAACGCCCTCATCGAGACCCGCGGCTGCTTCCAATACGCCGGATCCGCGGACTCCTGCACCACAACCCTGTACCTAAGCCTTCTGCAGTCCGCCTTCGGCTACCGCTTCCCGACCACCGAACTCGGGCCCGCCCAGGTCGCGCTCCTCAGCGGTGAAGCCATGATTGTCGACACCGACGCAGCCGACACCAAAGTAGGAATCGGCCGGACGTTCGCCAGCCTCTCCGACGCCACCCTCGCCGACGGAGTCTTTGGGCAGGGTTGGTCCGATCCCCAGGTGTTCGCCTCCCAGTCCGACGCCGCGGCAACCATCGTCGACAACAGGACGAAAGACGGCACGCTCGTCGTCGTCGACTCCAGCGGCGGGTCGCAGACCTTCACCCCCACCGGCGGCGGGAACTACAAGCCGCTCCAGCCGACCGGCGACGCCACCGCCCTCACTTTCACCACTGGCACTGGCGGCAACCCCGACAGTCTTGTACTTGCCCGCCCCCTAGGAACCGCGAGCGTGACCACCACCTGGGAATGGAAGACCTCTGACACCGGGGGCGACCCCGCCTGGACCCTTAAGGCGACCGACGCCCCGGGCACCAGTAACGACATCGTCGTGACCAGCACCAGCCAGCGCCCAACATTCATCCAGGAATCCGACCCAGCAGCCTCGGCAACCTGCAACACCACCACCCAGACCGAGGGCTGTCGCGCACTCAAGGTCACCTACACCGGCACCGGGTCGGCGACTCGGGTGAGCAAGGTCGAACGCCTCATTGGTGCAGCCACGCCAGGGGCCGTGACCTTGAAGGCGGTGGCCGACTACACCTACACCTCGGGCAAGCTCACCAAGGTCTGCGGACCTGACCCCGACGGTCCCGGCGCCGCCACGCCGCTGTGTACCGAATACACCTACACCACGGTCGCGAGCCGCACGATGCTCGCCACCCTCAAGCCTGCTGGCCTCACCGAGTGGCGCTTCAACTACGACAGCATCGGCCGCCTGGAGAACGTCAAACGCGAGCGTCCCACCGCCAGCGGCGGCGGTGACGCAACCTGGTCCATCGACTACAGCCTTTCCCCGGCCACCAGCGGACCCGAAATGACCTCCGCCAAGGTCGCCGAATGGGGCCAACAGACCGCACCAACCAAGGTCTACGCCGTCTACCAGCCCCACACGGGGACGTCTGATGTCACCAGAGCAGACCTGATCTACACCACTAGTACCGGCATCGTCACCAACACAGCCGTCCACGGCCCGACCGGGTGGCTGGTCGATACGACCTGGTACGACGCGAACCAGAACGTGGTCCAGCAGCTCGACAGCACCGGATGGGAACGTGTCCAAGCAACTGCGGCAGCAGACCGACCCCGCGTTGCCGTAGAAGCGTCCTCGTTTAGCGTCTACAACACTTGGGGCGACGCCGACACGGTCGGCACCCGGCTTGTCGACGAGTACGGGCCGTCACACACCGCATCGCTAGTGAACGGCACCACGGGGCTGTTCCGGACCCACACCAATACGATGTATGACGACGACCCGAACGTCGATGCGGCGCTGATCACCAACCGGCCAGGGGCGGATGGGCTGGGTTTGGCGGTCAAGAAGACCACCTCGACCAGCGACGCCGCCCGCACCACCGACTACGACGCGACTGTCGTCACCTATGGATACGACCCGATTGTGGCGGGCGATGGGAATGGGTGGACCCTCGGCTCCCCGACGACTGTCAATACCCAGGTCAACGCCAGCACATGGTCGACCGAAACCACCCGCTTTGATGCGTCGGGTCGTGAGATCGAATCCCGGCAACCCGGTGGTGCTGCGAACGGCGCCGGTGCCGGAACGGACGCGCACTCCACGGTCACGAGCTACTACACGGCAACGGGATCCGGGGATTGCGGTGGGAAACCGGCCTGGGATGGACTCGTCTGCAAGATCGCGCCTGCCGGACAACCGGCCGGGCAGCCGATGCCAGTCACGTGGACCACCACCTACGACGAAGACCTGCAGCCGACCAACATCCAGGAGACCTCGGGGGCCACGACTCGAACAACGTCCATGACGTTTGACGGGTTGGGTCGTACCAAGACGATGAACAAGGCGATCACCGGCTCGGGGGCCACCAACGACACGATCGCGACCACCTTCGGCTACGCGGACGCTACTGGTCTCCCGACCACAACCACCTCAGCCGGATCGAGCGTCACCACCGGGTACGACACCTGGGGGAGAACGGCGAGTTACGTCGACGCACTGGGCACAAACTCTTCGACCACCTATCAGGGAGACGGGCAGGTTGCGACATTCAACGACGGCGCAGCCACATATACCTACTCGTATGGAACACACGGTGAACTGGACAGTCTCAACGCCGGCGGCGGCGTCGGATCGTTCGACTACGCCTACGAGCCAAACGGAGTCGTTGACACGATCACGTACCCGAATGGAATGGTTGCGGAGATGACCTCGGATGAGGTCGGCACACCGACCGGGCTTACCTACGCCCAAGGGGCCGCCCAACTACTGGCGTTCACTGCCACCAACGTTGCCGACGGGCGAACCATCGATCAAGCATCAACGGCCTCGGCGCAGACCTTCACCTTCGACGGCCTCGGTCGCCTCGACAACGTCGAGGACAGCCGTGCTAGCGGCTGTACCACGCGCACATACGGGTTCGACGCCTCCTCGAACCGCAATGCGTTCGCGTCGTACAACCCAGGGACCGGCGGGGTATGCCAAACCACCACGGCAGCGATCGACAAGACCAGCAGCTACGACAGCGCCGGGCGCATCACCAACGCCGGATACACCTACGACACATTGGGTAGGACCCTCACCACCCCGCAGGCTGACGCTGGCCCGAACGCAGCCGGGATCCTCACCGCGACGTACCGGGCCAACGACATGGTCGCCTCGCTCAGCCAAAACGTCGCCAACGGTACCGGTGGATCCACCGCCCAAGCGATGACCTACGAACTCGACCCGGCCGAACGCATCAACAGCTTCAGTACCACTACTGGCGGGAACGAAACCAACCGCACCCGTTACCGCTTCGCCGAAACTGGCGACTCACCAGCAAGCGTCGACGTAAGCGCCGATCAAGGGAGCACATGGACTGCGACCCGGTATGTGAGCGCACCCGTTCTCGGGATGGCAGCCTCTACAACCAACGGCACCACTACCCTCCAGCTCATCAACCTCCACGGGGATATCGTCACGACGACCCCAGGGAGTTCCGGCGCCTCAACTATTGGCGCATTCACGGAAACGGATGAATTCGGCAATCAGCAGTCAGCTGATGTCGCGGTGACAAGGTTTGGATACCTCGGATCTTTCCGCCGATCAGCTGACGCCTTGGGCGGGTTCATGCAAATGGGTGCCCGACTATTCAATCCGTCCACTGGTGGGTTCACAAGCCTTGATCCACAGCGTGGCGGAAATCTGACCGGTTACACATACCCGCAGAACCCCGTTGATGAACTTGACCTCAATGGTAGAGCAAGGATAATTCGTTGCCTTCTAAGCGTCTACAACCCCCACCCGTCCAGACATTCTCCAGGATCGATGAATGTGAAAGCGCAGATAGTGTGCTCTGGGTTGGGCGGCGGGTTTGTGGATTCTCTCAGCTTGCATGTAAATCTCTACGTTCAGGTCTTGTTTCCGGACAAGAGATGGGAACTATGGCAGGGCGGAAAGACATATCGCTCCTGGAGTAACAACAAGGTGACTGCGTACGACCCTGCCCCGTGCTCCAGTAACGTGACATTTAGAGCGCAGGCCTATGGGTGGATCCGTTTTCCTATCGGCTACATACCGCTTACGGCACGCGTCTCGGCGTCCTCGTCGGCTGTTAGAATTAGATGCTCGTGAATAGAAAAAGCGGGTTGGCCGACATAAAGCGTCGAGTCCATCACTTTGATCACGAATTTGCTGCGATGCCGACCAAGAGCGTAAATGACCTAGGTCGAAAGTTTGTAACTCTCCTCGGAGAGATTAGTTCTGACGGAGTGCCCGACGACGAAACTAAGATATTTGGGTCCCCAAAGGAGGTGGACGCGTTCGTGGCCGAGTCCGCTTTCTTGAAGGCACTTGGCGACGGAGCGCCGTGGCTTGATACTCCTTTAGCCAGTAGCGCATACCGGCAGCACTGGATCTCGACTGGGAAGCCTGCGTGGGTTCCTCCTCAGGAGCAGCGTCCGAGCGCTCACCACTTCAAACCTGTTTCTGAAATCCAGGCTGGAACATCGGCGAGTTGGCGAGAGACCGGGGGCCTATACTCGTCAACAGCGACGGACACATGGGTGGGAATGTGGCGGAATTTTCTGGATGGTGATTCGTGTGCAGGATTGCATCCGCGTCCATGGTCGACATGGCGACTTGAAATCGCATCAAATGCAAAGGTGCATTCGATAAGGACAGCGACAGACTGGGTGGAACTGCTAAATGCCCATGGCAGCAATTCAGGAGGAATCGCGCGGGTCAACTGGGCTTCAGTCGCACGGATCTGGGATGCAGTGCATTTTACTCCTCGCGCTATTGTCGCTGTAGAAGGCTATCGGTTCGAAACCCTCATGGGGTTGAGTGCGCCGGTCTACTGGGATGTCGAGAGCACGTATTGGTTGCGGTGGTGTTTTGATGCCGTCGAGTTGGTCGACTTTGATCAGTGAGGCGCTGAAGCGTGGATGCAAGTAGAAGCGACCCAGGCTCTCCGCCGCTCCTATGCCGGTTGCGGCTCTCG
>JAPLCC010000007.1 GCA_026392415.1 Propionibacteriales bacterium | reverse complement strand
GGACGGTCAGCCGCGCACTACCGTGAGACATGGAACCTCCGGGTGGTGGAGCGGGCCTTCGACAAGCCACACCCCACCCGGAGGTTCCTCCTACGTCAACGGTGATGCGCTGCTACCAACCTCATGGCCGGGTACACCTAGTCCTTCGGGCAGTTCAGTTTCACCGTCAGCGTCCCGATCGGGATGGACGACGAGCCGCCCGGGCCGGTGGCCTTCACGGTGACCGTGTGATCTCCGACTTCGTCCGCGTCGAAGCCGGACGGCATCAGGGCGTACCAACGAGTGCCATCGGCTGTCATGGCGAACCGCTTGTTCGTGCCGTTGATGATCACCGTGACCGACGTGGCGTTGATGACCTCCGCCTGCACGCCCACCGTGTAGCCGCAGTTGAACGCGTAGAGCACGGGAGGATAGGTCTCGAAGTCGGCGGCCTCGATGAAGGGCTTCGGCTTCGGCTCGGGCTTCGGCTTCTGTGTGGGCTTCGGCTCGGGAGTCGGCTCGGTCGGAGTGGCGCTCTCCGACGGCGTCGCGGACTCACTCGGCGTCGCGCTCTCGCTGGGCTTCTCCGACGGCTTCTCGCTCGGCTTGTCCGACGGCTTCTCGACCGGAACCGGGTCGCTGGGCGTGCCGACGTACACGAGGCGCTCGCGGGACTCTGCCCCGTCCCCGCCGTCCTGGCTGACGACGAGAATGTGTTCGCCCTCCGGGGCCTCCCACTCGAAGGTGGCGTAGACGAGCTTGCCGCTGCGCTCGAGGTCGGTGGTCGTCGCGACCTCCTCGCCGTCGACGCTCAGCACCAGGCCGTCGATCTCGTCATCGGCCGTCGCGTGGGCGCTGACGATGATCTCTCCGGGCACCAGTTGCGCCTCGGCGAGCGGACCGTCGATCCAGACCTCGGCGGAGCCGTCGCCACTGGCGCCGGACTGGAGGCCGAAGACCAGGGTGGTGACGCCGACCGTCGCAGCGACGCCGGAGACGGCAGTGGTGACCCAGCCCATGGCACGAAGGTACGGCGTCGGGCGTCGTGCGCGGGTAGGGATCGCGAGTAATTCCTTGTGGCAGAGCGGAATTCGCGCCCTCCGGGGCGCTCGCGGGCATACGGTCTCGCTATGTCCCGTCGCGCCTGGACCTGGGTGGCCCATGTCGTCGCCTGGTCGCTGCTCGTTGCCGGCGTGACCGTGCTGTTCCTGGAGCGTCGCGGTGACGACACCGAGCCGGCTGCTGCCGGGGGCGAGGCGACGTACGCCGCGATGCCGTTCCCGAGCACCCTGTCCCTCGCGGGCCCCGACCGAGGCCGGATCGGCTCGCTTTTCCGGTTCGCCGTCGAGGGGTTCAGCGACGCGGGCGTCACCTCCGTCACCCTGTACGACGGCGCGCGCCCTCTCGACGTCGCCCGGCCGGCCAGTGGCGGCTCCGGCAGCACCGAACCGTCGTCACTCGCCCTGCCTGCGCTCAGCGTCGGTCGGCACACGGTGCACGCCGAGGTCACCGACGGGGACGGCAACGTCTCGGAGACGGCGCCGATGACGGTCCTCGTGGGCCAGGCTCCCGGTGACGAGGTCATCCCGGTGCCGGTCCCGGTGCTGCCCGACGAGGACGCGAAGGACGTGGCCGAGCGGCTCGGCGTACCTCCGGCGAATGTCTTGATGGGCGGCGGCAAGGCGCTGCGCACCGCCATCATCCAGGTCGCGCCGGACGCCGGTGTCGCTGAGCTGAAGGCGTCCGACCTGTCGATCTTCACCGGCCCGGCTCTCGAGGGCCTCGAGATCACTGCGGAGGGCAGGGACTGCGGCGTCACGCTGGAGGCGACGGGCGCCGACGAGGTCACCTTCTTCCACGGCGGTGGCCTGGCCTCGGGCTGGCTGCAGGCCGGCCGACCGCAGAAGGACGGCAAGACCGAGATCGCCGATCTCTCGCCGGGGACGCACGTGTTCTTCGCGCGCGCCGGCAAGGGGGCGTCGGGTGAGCTCGAGTCCGGCAAGGTCGAGGTGACGGTTCCCGACCGCTGCCGCGACGGCTACGGCTGGACCGGTGACGCTTCGATCGTCGACGGCGAGCTGGCCGTGCCCAAGGCCAACGCCAACGTCTTCCTGCACCTGTCGGTCGACAGCAAGCCATGGATCCGGGTGCCTGCCTCGCAGGACGAGCTGATCGGCATCGGGACGCGCACCTCGATCGCGCACCTGCTGCCGGCCCTCAACGGGAAGCACCTCCAGCTCGAGGTGTGGCGGATGTCGGGCGACATCCCCGTTCGCATGGCCACCGGCGAACTGCGGGTGCCCACGGACGGGACCCTCGCCTCGGTGGTCGGCCAGCCGTCCGCGCTGTCCCTGACGCTGACGACCGCGGACGGACCGCGGACCGGCATCCAGCTCGGGTCGAAGCACGAGAAGCTCGAGTTCGACTGGGCGTCCGCGTCGCCGTCCGCGACGCGCGTGCGCTGGCAGGTGCTGACCAGTGTCAGCGGTGCGTCGAACCTCGCCCTCAACCCGCCGGGGCTGCTCGCCTCGGGTGTCTCCGAGGGTGATGGCAACGGCACGTTCACGGTGGACACCGCCTCCATCCCGCGGGCGGACGCAGAACCCGCCCCCAGTGGGGGATCCGGCAAGGGCAGCGTCGCCGTGGCCCTCGAGCCGCCGATCCCGAACGGCACGCTGTCCGGCAAGCCGTCCTACGGCGCGGTCGTGCCGGTCACCGACCTGACCCAGGTGGCGCCGCCCGTCGAACTGCCGGTCGAGGGCAGCACGGTCTACGTCCGCGTCGTTGCCGAGACCGGCCCGGCGGCCGCGTCACCCAGCGTCTTCGTGCGCCTGCCGACGCACCAGTCGGGCAAGACCGGCATCGATTTCGCCGTCAACACCGTCAAGGTCAACGCCGGGAAGGCGCCGAACCCGAAGGCGGTCGGCTGCCTGATCGTCGACGTCCCGTGGGACAAGGGCGGCCCCATACCCAAGAACGACGGCTACAGCGCAGGCACCGACTTCGTTGCGTACGTCGCCAGCCAGTTCTACAAGCAGTCGGGCACCTACTGCCCGGGCGCCTTCCCGCCGCCCAAGGGCTGCGATGCGTGGTACTGCGAGGTGGTCGACTTCATCGTCGACGCCGCCGGGGCGATCGTCAGCGTCGTCGTGCAGGTCTACGAGCTCGTCGCCTACGCCTACAACGGCGTCATCTCCGGCGTCACCAGCATCATCTCCAAGCTCAACCCCGTCTGCCTCGCGCTCGGCGCCGGCGGGGCGGGGGAGGCCGCCAAGTCCTGCGAGACCGTCACTGGTTTTGCGACGAAGGCCGCCATCGGTGCGGTGCTGGCGTCGGTCGGCCTGCCGCCGTCGTTGCCGTCGGTGGAGCAGCTCGAGGCCATCGCCAGCGGCGAGCTCGACCAGCTCGCCGTCGAGCTGATGAAGCAGCTCGGCGTGCCGTGCGACGCGGTCACTCCTCCCGAGGGTTTCGACGCCGCCCTCGCGACTGCGGGCGAGCAGCTCGACGCGCCGATCCTCGCTGCGGCCGCCGATCCCTGCCTGGCGGTCGCGCACCTGCTGATCGGCGAGGTTCGTGCGAAGGCGACCGCCGATGCCGAGCGGGCGATCGCCGACGCGAGTGGTCTGCCGTCGTTCCCGGACGTCGAGGGCTTCACGATGACCCCGGATCCGCGTGGCCAGGCCGACCCGCTGACCGTCGAGGTCTCCGCGTCGGTCGTCGAGGAGAACGCCGACCCGACCGGCATCTTCTGCCAGGTGATCATCGAGGACCCGCACCGGAGCAACGTGAACTTCATCGGCCCCTACCCGTGGTTCACGATCAAGCTGCAGCCGTCGTCGAGCAACGGCCGCACCTGGAAGGGCACCGGCGCCCGCCTGCCGAACATCGGGCCGACCACGGTCGCCGACCTGCAGGGGGCGACGTACGACGTCAGTGCGCGGTCCTACCACCCGTCCGACTGCCGGATCCCGCTCACCGTCGAGCCCGTGACGCTGGGTCCGTTCGACCCCTAGTCCTGGACGCGCAGCAGGGGACGGATCGCCTGCCGGGCGTGGTGGATCCGGGCCTTGATGGTGCCGAGCGGGGTGTCGAGCAGGCGCGCGATCTCGTTGTAGTCGAGCTCCTGGACGTCGCGCAGCACCAGTGCTTCCGCCTGGTCCGGCGAGCTCGCCGCCAGCACCTCGAGCGCGTCGAGCAGGTCGAGCCGGCTGCCGGCGATGACGCTGGTGGTGCGCGGGTCGGCGTACACGGGGAGCTCGTCGACAGCGTGCTCGGCCGCGCGCCGCTTCAGCGAGCGGTACGTCGACCGGGCACTGTTGGACGCCACCGCGTGCAGCCAGGTGGTGAACCGGCTGCGCCCGCCGAACGTGTGGATCTTCGTGGCGACGAGGAGCAATGCGTCCTGGGTGGCCTCCTCGGCGTCCTGCGGATGGAGCAGCATCCGTCCGCAGATCCGGCGTACCCGGGGCTGGATCGCGGTCAGCAGGTCCTCGAGGGCTTCCCGGTCGCCCGCGGCCGCGCGCAGCGCCGTTTCCTCCAGATCGACCTGACCGGTCTGGTCCTCGACCACGCGCGCCTCCGAGTCGTAGCGGTTCGTCTCTCTGTCCGTGGGGCACAATACGCAGCGTGTCCTTGCCGGAGCGTCTCGGGAGACTCCGCCGGATCGATCGGATCGGGGCGGGCGGTTTCGCGACCGTCTGGCTCTATCACGACGACGAGCTCGACTCTCCTGTCGCCGTCAAGGCGCTCGCCGACAACTGGTCGCAGCGCGAGGACGTGTGCGACCGGTTCCTCGAGGAGGCGCGGATCCTGCGCCGGGCCGATTCGGACCACGTGGTGCGCGTCTACGACATCGGCGCGGTCGACGGCACCCCCTACTTCGTCATGTCGTACGCCGACCGCGGTTCGGTCGCCGACCTGATCGAACCGGGCCGCCCGCTGCCCGCGGAACGGGTCGTCGACCTGTTGGCGCAGGCCGGTGACGGGATCGCGGTGCTGCACCGCCACGGTGTGATCCACCGCGACGTCAAGCCGCAGAACCTGTTGCGCCGCTCCACCCCCGAGGGCGGCGAGCGGGTGATGGTCGCGGACCTCGGCGTCGCGAAGGCGATGCTGCACGCCAGCGGCCTGACGCAGGTCGTCGGCACCCCGGCGTACATGGCGCCCGAGCAGGCCGTCGGGATCGGGCTGGACCTGCGCGCCGACGTGCACGCACTCGGCGCCGTCGGCTACCACCTGCTCACCGGCCGCCTCGTGCGCGACGGCGGTTTCGGCGCCCTTGCCGTGCCCGCACTGCCGCCGCCTCCGTCCGAGGTCGTGGGCTCCCCGGCGCCGTACGACGACGTCCTGTTGCGTGCACTCGCCACGGACCCGGGGGACCGCTGGCCCGACGTACCGTCGTTCGTCGCCGCACTGCGCCAGGCCGAACAGGCCGCCGGGACCCCGTCGGCGGTCACTGTCCAGGCGGGCGATGAGCCCCAGGTTCGTCGAGTAGCGGCGAGCGCCAGCGAGCCGCGTATCGAGACGCTCAGCGACAACCGTCGCGGCAACGGACTCCGCCTCGCCGGACTGGTGTTGCTCGTCCTGCTGCTGGCCTTCGGCGCGTCGTACGGCGCGACCCGGGTCCTCGGTGGTGACCCCGACGGCGGGGACCCGTCCGGGAAGGGCACCTCACCGACGGACAGCGCCGGCCTGCCGAGTGGGGATCCCGCTCCGGACATCGACTACCCGCCCCTCACGCTCCCGGCGAGCTTCGACACCCACGAGGTCCGGGCCGGACAACGGGTCTGGTCCTATGCCGTCCCGGCCGGTTGGGTCCCGTTCCGGGCCGGAGACCCGACGGGTGACGACCGGATCCCGATGGGGAAGGTGGACCAGCAGACGCAGGTCCGCTGGCGTCCGCAGGGAGAGCCCGCCGTCGGCGGCTACAGCCTGCGGGCCGAGGCGCTCTCGACGACGGAGACGGTGGCCCAGCAGGTGGCCGCCAAGGCCGCAGCGGTGGCGGGGCTCAGTGCTGGTGACGTCTACGAGCAGACCGACGACACGGTCTACTTCACCTACCGCGACGGCAGCAACCGGCTCCGCTACAACTTCTTCCGTTGGGTCGCCAACGATGCTGGCGAGGCCGCGCTGGAGATCTCCGTGACCGGGCGCAAGGCGGATGAGGCCGCGTTGTCGGAACTGCTCGACCGGGTGTCCAGGGATGCTGCCCAGTCCTAGGGCCCGAGGCCGCTGACCACGGTCGCGTAGCGCTCGGGATCGTGGTGGATCCGGGCGTCGAGTCCGGCTTCCGCGAAGGCCGCGGTCGCGGCGTCGGCCTGTCCCTCCGAGACTTCACAGAACACACGGCCGCCCGGGCGCAGCCAGGCGGGAGCCAGCGCTGCGACCCGACGCAGCAGGTCGAGTCCGTCGGTCCCGCCGTCGACCGTGTTGGGGGGCTCGTGATCGCGTGACTCGTGCGGCATCAGGGCGATCGATCCGGTGGGGACGTACGGCACGTTCGCGAGGATCACGCCGACGCGGCCGCGGAGTTCGTCAGGGAGAGGCTGGTCGAGGTCGCCCAGGTGGGCGACTCCGCCGATCGGCGCCAGGTTGCGCGCCGCGCACGCGACGGCCACCGGGTCGTTGTCCGTGGCGTGCAGCACCAGGCCGGGGAGCCGGCGCGCGAGCGCGAGGCCCAGCGCGCCGCTGCCACAGCAGAGGTCGAGCGCCGTGCCGGGCAGCCCGGTGTCCGTCAGCGCGAGGCTCGCCAGCTCCACCAGGTACGCCGTCCGCTGGCGCGGGACGAACACCCCCGAGTCGACGGCGACCCGGATCCCGTCGAACGCGACCCAGCCGACGACGTACTCGAGCGGTTCGCCGGCGATGCGGCGCTGGACCAGGGACTCGAGGTCTGCCGGTGTGTTCGCGGCGCCTTCGAGCAGCGCGGCCTCCTCCTCGGCGAAGACGCAACCCGCGGTGCGGAGGCGGGTGACGAGGTCGGGCACGCGGCCACACTGCCGTTCGGCGGTTGACCTTGTCGAGACTCAGCCGGGCTCAGGCCTCCGGCATCAGCCACCAGCCGACGGCGTACAGGACGATGCCGGTGCCGAACCCGAAGATCACGGCGGCGACCAGGATCAGCCGCACGATGGTGGCGTCGATGCCGAGGTGGTCGGCGACGCCGCCACACACGCCGGCCACCATCTTGTTGTGGGAGCGGCGGGTCAGCCGGCGACCGGACGTGGGCGGTGTGGGGGCGGGGTAGTTGTCGTAGTTGCTCATGACTCCACTGTGGCCCTGGGCCGGTGACGGCACATCGGGGAACGACCCCGGTGCTACCCGGAGTGACCCCGGACCGATCCCTGAGTGTCGCTGCGACGACCCGTGCACGCCTGCCACAATCGATGCGTGCCGGAAGCCTCGCCCCTGCGGCCGCAGGTGGTTGCCCATCGCGGTGCCAGCCATGAGCTCGCCGAGCACACGCTCGCCGCCTATCTCCGGGCGCTCGACACCGGTGCCGGTGGTCTCGAGTGCGACGTCCGCCTGACTGCCGACGGGCACCTCGTGTGCGTGCACGACCGGGACCTCCGGCGTACTGCCTCGACCAAGGGGCTGGTCTCGCAGATGGATCTCGCCGAGCTGTCCGAGCTCGACTTCGCCTCGTGGAAGAACCCGTGGGCCGACCTCGACGACGAAGCGCCCGAGCCGGACGAGTCGCTGCACAGCGTGCTCACGCTGCGCAAGCTGCTCGAGACCGTCGCCGACTACGACCGTCGCGTGGAGATGGCGATCGAGACCAAGCATCCGACCCGGTTCGGCGGACTCGTCGAGAAGCGGCTCGTCGAGATGCTGCGTGACTTCGGCTGGGACCAGGCGGGTTCGCCGGTGCGGATCATGAGCTTCTCCTTCACCGCGTTGCAACGCGTGGAGCGGCTGGCGCCCGAGGTCCAGCTGGTGCAGCTGTTCGACAAGCCGAACCAGTGGCCGATGCTGCGTCGCGTCATCGGCAAGGACTGGATCGTCGGCCCCGGCATCAAGATGCTGCGGCAGCACCCGCGTCTGCAGGAGAGCCTGGTGCGCAGCGGCCGCGACATCCACGTGTGGACGGTCAACAAGGAGAAGGACCTCGAGATCTGCCTCGACCTCGGGGTGAAGGCCGTGATCAGCGACAAGCCGCGGTTCATGCTCGACCTCCTGGACACCCGCTTCGGCGAATAGGTGGTGCCGCCGAGTAGGTTTCGGCGCATGGCCAAGAAGAACCGCACCAAGTCATCTGGGACCGCGACCGAGACTCCGGCTGGCGAGGTCGGCCCGCGCCAGCCCTGTCCCTGCGGATCCGGCAAGCGCTACAAGGCCTGCCACGGCGCGGCGGGCGGTGCCGACGTGTTCGTCAGGCGTCCGTTCGAGGGGCTCCCGTCGGAGTGCGACGTCGTCGCCCTGCGCGAGCTCGTCCCGGCCGCGACCGCCGTACTCCCGCTGAAGGGGGAGTACGCCGACCGCGTGGTCAAGCTCTGCTCCCTGCTCCCCGGCGCGGCCCCTGCACTGGTGCGCGACAGTGGCGAGGTGTGGCTCGGGCTGCAGGTCCAGCACTCCTTCGGTGATCCGGCCCGCGACCTGGGTGCGGTGCTGGTGGCGGCGCTCGCCGCCGAGCCCGGCGCCGGCATGGTCGGCCTGACCAGCGCGCCCTCCCTCGACAGCCCGCGGCTGCAGGACCTCGTCGCGGACGGCGACCTCAAGGTCGACGTGCACGAGGGCTTCGAGTTCTGGGTGTCCGACATGGAGGCCAGCTCCGAGCTCGCCCAGGCGCTGGAGGCCGCTGACGGCGCCGCTGCTCCGACCGCGCGCCTGACCGAGGTCACGGCGGCGTACTGGACCGCGATGGGCTCCAAGGAGCACCTGCGCTGGGTGATGCCCGAGCCCGAGGACGTGCTGCTCGACGCCCTCGCCCGGCTGCACGTCTCCGGCGACGACGTGATCGTGCCGGAAGCCCGTCTGGTCGGCATGTTCCGCGCCCACGGCCTGCTCGCCCCGGTCTGGGACCTCGCCGTCGGCACCGGTCCGGAACCGCTCGAGGAGGCCGCGACCACCTTCAAGGCCAAGCTCGACGCAGCGCTGGCCAACACTGCCGACCTCACCACCGAGGAGCGCTCTGCCCGCAACGGCCTCGCCAACCGCCAGGTCACCATCCGCTGATCCACGAAGTGTGGCGCGTTGTCACACGAGGTGTGGAGATTGGTCCTTCGAAGTGTGGGCAGATGCCGCACCTCGAAGGACCAATTGCCGCACTTCGCGGTCAGCGGGGCTGGAGCACCCAGACGTGGAGGCGCGAGTAGCCCTTGACGGAGACGCGGCGCAGGCGGCGGAAGCGGTACGACGACGTCGGGTCGGCCACCTCATCGGCCGCATCGGCCCGCGCGTCGCTCGCCGCGTCAGCTGTCCCGTCGTCCGTCACGCCCGACAGGGCCTCGTAGGCACCCTTGTCGATGAGCACCGAGCTCGGGCGGGCGACGGAGGTGAGGCGGGCGGCGATGTTGACCGTCGGGCCGAACACGTCGCCGAGACGCGTCACGACGTCGCCGTAGGCGAGTCCTGCACGCACGGCGGGGAACGGGTCGTCGGGGTCGGCGCCGCGGCGGGTGAGCTCGACCGCGATGGCGGCCATGGCGGCCGGGTCATCGGCCACGATCAGCAGCTCGTCGCCGATGTTCTTGATGATCCGTCCGCCGTGGTCGACCGCGAGGGTCAGCACTGCTGACTCGAAGTCCTCGAGCCAGGTCACCAGTTCGCGGTCGGACAGGGTCCGTGACCGCGACGTGTAGCCGACGATGTCGACGAAGCAGACCGCGAGCATGGACGTCGGTCCCGACGAGGTCTCGGCCAGCATCCGCGACGCGGCGCTCGTGAGGTGGCGCCTCCACACGTAGCTCTGGAGGTCCTCGACCAGCGGCATGACCTGCCCGGAGATGGCGAGCAGACCGTCGGCCGGGTCGGCGCCGGTCTCGACGGCGACGTCGGCCAGGAGTGCGACCTGCCAGTCGGCAAGCCGGGCGAAACTGCGGCCCCAGGTGCGGACCAGGCTGGACTGGCGCTCGGGGCTCAAGATGCCCACTGCGACGAGGTCCTTGGTCAGTCGCAGCGCCTGCACGTCGGCCTCGGTGAACGCCACTGCGTCCTCCGGGACGTGGGCGAATCCGAGCAGGTTCCAGAGCTCACGGGCCACGACGACCGGCACACCCGCCAGCTCGGCGACCTGCTCCTGGTTGTATTGCGGGCGCTCGCCGAGCAAATGCTCCTCGAGCGCACCGACGACCCCGCCGTCACCGGCGGGGTCGTCGATCGAACTCACGAGGCGGTCAGCCCGCTTCGTTGCCGAAGCGCGACTGGGCGACCTCGACGAGAGCTGCGTGGAACGTGGGCCACTCGGCGTCGAGCTGCGTGAGCGTCTCGTCGGTCAGGTGGATCGTGTCGAGGGGCGTGAGCGCCACGATCGACGCGGTGCGCAGCGAGTGGCCGGTGATCGCGGCCTCGCCGACGATCTCGCCGGGACCGAGCTGGGCGATCTCGACGCCGTCACGGCGTACCGACACGGTGCCGGCCAGAATGATGTACGCCTTGTCGGCCGGGGTGTCCTCCCAGATCGGCGACCAGCCCTGGGGGAGCTTCACGCGCCGACCCGTCGCGCTGATGCGCGCGATCTCCTGCGGCGTGAAGTGCTCGAAGAACGTTGCCATGCTGACCCTTTCGCTGTGCCCGACCCGACATGTTGCCGCCGTCCGGCTCCCCATTTACCTCGGGTTTGACCTTAGTCGTCCGGAGCGCCCAGTGGGAGCCTCACGGGATTACCTGTCACAACGTGTCCCCGCTGCCCGGGTTACCCAACGGATCGCGTGACACGGGACAACTCATGCACCGGGGCCCGCCGCGACCGGACCCGAGCTCGGAACCCGCGATCCGGATCACCTCGATGCCCTCCTCCTCGAGGCGTGCGTTGGTGCCGTCGTTGCGCTCGTAGGCCACGGCGAGCCGCGGCGCGAGGGCGAGGGTGTTGTTGCCGTCGTCCCACTGCTCGCGCTCGGCGGTGACCGGGTCCAGGCCGGTGTCGATCAGGTGCAGGGTGTCGATCTGCATCGCCTTCGCCGCCGCGACCAGGAAGGGCTCCGGCGCAGCGACGTCGATGACGGTCGAGCCGGGTTCGCGCGCGGTCACGGCGTACGCCGTCAGGGTGTCCGCGACGTTCGGGTACATCACGACCTTGTCGACGTCGACCATCGTGCAGACGGTGTCGAGGTGCATCGTCGCCCGCTCCTGCGCGATCGGCACTGCCAGGACGGTTGTCGCCAAGCCGGCCCTGAAGACCTGACGGGCGAGCCGCTCGGCCCCCGCGGGCGTCGTACGTTCGCCGACGCCGACGGCGATGACCCCGGGAGCGAGGAGCAACACGTCGCCGCCCTCGACGTGTTCGAGGTGGTGCCCGTGCAGGCGCTCGGTCCCGGCGAAACGCGGGTGGTAGTGGTAGATCAGCTCGGTCAGCTGGGTCTCCCGGCGGCGGGCGGGCATCGCCAGCGAGGTGACCGCGACGCGGTCCGGGAGCCAGAACGACGAGTCCCGGGTGAACAGCAGGTTCGGGAGCGGGTCGACCAGGAAGGTGTCGTCGGACAGCAGTGAGGTGACCAGGGTGCCGCTCGCCAGGCCGGAGCGGACCTCGTCGTTGCGGACGCCGGCCGTGAGCAGCTGGGTGAGCTCCTCGGGGGTCGCGGCGCGGAACATGGCGCGGAGGTGCTCGCGGACCGGGTCGCCGAGGTCGCGGCCGCTGGGTCCGGTGAGGGTCGTGTCGATCACCGCGGCACGCGCCGCTGGCACAGCGAGGGCCTCGGTGAGCAGCTCGGTCAGGTAGAGCACCTCGACGCCGCGACTGCGCAGTGCGTCGGCGAAGGCATCGTGCTCGTCCTGGGCCCGGGCGACCCACGGAATCCCGTCGAACAGCAGACGGTCGTTGTTGCGGGGGGTCAGCCGCTGCAGCTCGGGACCGGGTCGGTGCAACAGGACCGACCGCAGCCGTCCGACCTCGCTGTCGGCTCCGTGGATCGGAGGGCCGGTCGTCAGGGAGGGGGCCACCATGGGCCCACCTTAGGTGGCGCCGGGTCGATCCGGGGCAGGGCCGAAACGGTCAGTTGCGGAACGGGTCGGCCGGGTAGACGCCGAGGATCTTGATGTCGGTGGTGAAGAAGGTCAGCTCCTCGAGCGCCCGCTTGAGGTCGGGATCGTCGGGGTGGCCGTCGACCTCGGCGAGGAACTGGGTGGCGGCGAAGTGGCCGCCGACCATGTAGCTCTCCAGCTTGGTCATGTTGATGCCGTTGGTCGCGAACCCGCCGAGCGCCTTGTAGAGCGCGGCCGGGAGGTTGCGGACGTTGAACACGAAACTGGTGACGACCGGTCCGTTGCCCTGCGGCGCCGACACGAACTCGGGCGAGAGCACGACGAAGCGGGTCGTGTTGTGGTCCTCGTCCTCGACGTCGTGGCGCAGGACCTGCAGGCCGTAGATCTCGGCGGCCAGTGGCGGTGCGATCGCGGCCTGGAGCGGGTCCGCGGCCTCGGCGACCTCGCGGGCGGCGCCGGCAGTGTCGCCGGAGATGATCGGCGTCAGGCCGAGCTCGCGGATGATCTTGCGGCACTGGCCGAGCGCGTGCACGTGGCTGTGGACCGTCTTGATGGTGTCGAAGGACGCGTCCGGGGTCGCCATCAGGGTGAACTGGATGCGCAGGAAGTGCTCCGCGATGATGTGGAGCCCGGAGTCCGGCAGGAAGTGGTGGATGTCGGCGACCCGGCCGGCGATCGAGTTGTCGATCGGGATCAGGGCCAGGTCGCAGTCCCCGCTGGTCACTGCCGCGAAGACGTCCTCGAACGACGCGCACGGCACGGCCTCTGCGTCCGGGTACTGCTCCTTGCACACGATGTGTGAGTTGGCGCCGGGTTCCCCCTGGTACGCGATGCGAGCCATGCGCTCAGGGTAGTCGCGCCGCGGCGGCACCTTGTAACTCGGTGTTCGTGCATCCACCACGGTGTCATGACCGGTCACGACACCGTGGTGGATGCACGAACACCGAGTTACAAGCCCCTACGGTTGCCGCATGCCCACCGCGCTCTCGGTCCTCGCCCTCCTCGTCGCGCTCGTGGCCCTCGTCGTGGCCGTGCGCAGTCGGAGCAGGCGAGCGGGCAGTGACGCGGAGGACCTCCCGGCCGATGCCGCGGGCCTGCGCCGCGAAGTCGCCGCCCTGCGCGCTGAAGCGGTCGGTGCCCTGCGGCACCTTGCCGTCGTGCGGTACGACGCGTTCGACGAGATGGGGGGCCGGTTGTCGTGGTCGCTGGCGCTGCTGGACGACGGCGGGGACGGCGTCGTCCTCACCTCCATCCGGGGGCGCAACGAGGCCCGCACCTACGCCAAGTCCGTGGCGGGGTGGAGCAGCGACCAGGAGCTGTCGCCCGAGGAGACCGAGGCGGTCGCGCACGCGCGGATGGCGCGCTCCTGAGCCCCGCCGGGACTAGCGCAGGCTCTCCTCGCTCGGCATGTCCTCGCGCGGGAACCACGGTGGCGGCAGGTCACCGAGGACGTCGGACGTGTTGACCGGCGGCTCGTAGCCGGAGTCATCGGGATCGATCGAGCTGCCGTTCCGCAGCGAGTCCATCGCGTCGACGTACTTCTGCTGGTAGTCGTCGTAGAGCGTCTCTGTCAGGAGCTTGTAGATCTCGTCGGAGTCGGCAGCGTCGAGCGTCTTCTTGAGGGTCGGCAGATCGGTGCCTGTCACGTCGGCGATCGTCTTGACGAAGTTGCTGACGTCCGTGCCGGCAGTGATCACGGCGTCGAACTGGCTCTTGACGTCCTTGACGACCGGGACGTGGCCGAGCACCTTCCAGCCCGACGTCACGATCTTCGTCACGTCGGCCACCCACGCCGGCTGCTCGGGTGCGTCCCGTGGGGGCGGGCCGTAGGGAGCCCAGGCCTCGAGTTGCTGGTCGATGATCTTGACGATGCTCTTGGCGAACTCGAGCACCCCCTGCTGGGTGCCGTGGATGACGTGGGCGGCGGCGGCGAAGGTCTGTGCGACCTGGACGCTGGCCCACGCCATCTGGGCGACCTGGCCGTCGTAGTTGGCGTAGAAGGTGTTGAAGTGGGTTCCGGACTTCCCGGTCCACTGGGTCCGGATGGTCTCGATGCCGAATGGGTCGTCGAGCACGTTCACCGAGAAGTCGCTGGTGACGTAGGTGTGCAGGTCCTCGAGTGCGTTGCAGATCGTCGCGGCGTTGGCGCGGGTGAAGGAGTCCGACACCTGGCGGCAGTACGACGCCAGGCCGCTCGCCCACGAGGCACCGTTGTTCCACGCCTCCAGCGCGCCCTTGGCGACGTCCTTCATGTACTGCGCGTTGGCAGCGCCCAGCTCTTCGGGATTCGGGTGGTCGCGGATCGTGTCGAAGGGCACCCAGAAGGTGAACTCGAACCATCGGGTGGGGTCGACCTCGTTGCCGGGCACCGGGAACTTGCAGTCCTCGAGCCACAGGTTGACCGGCATGTAGTCGTCTCCGGGCGCCGCGAAGCCGCCGAGCTGGTCGCGTGCAGCCACGAGGTAGTCCCAGGCGAGCTCGTTGCCCTTGAGGTGGCCGAGCTTCTCCTCGATCTTGTCGAATTGCTCCGAGAGCTCGAAGTAGTCGAACGTCACCGGTGGCTCCTGTCAGTAGTCATCGGTCGGGTCGTGGGGAAGCCCGAGGTCATCGCTGTCGTCGCTCGCGGTCTCGTCGCGATCGCCCTTGTCCTCGCTGGGCGAGGTGGGGTCGTAGTCCGACGGCGTGACGTACGTCGGGTAGTGCAACCCGAATCCGATGGTGACGTCGGTGACCGCTCCGGGTGCTTCCGGGCTGCCGATGTCACCGGGGACGGCCGTGCGCGTCACCTCGACGTTCTTGAGGGCGCCGCCCCACTGGTCGAACTCGTCGCGGGCCTGGGTGTCGGTCGCGACGTAGTCGTCGCCGGTCAGCTCCAGGGCCACGGCTGCGTGGTTGAGCGTGGTGATCCCGCGCCGGATGCCGTCATGGACCCGGGCGGCGATGGTGAGCGCGTCGCGCAGCGCCGCCGGTTCGCCGGCCTTCGCCGCCTGCACGTCGAGCGTGTCCACGATCGACGCCAGACGACCGCCGATGAGGGCGAGGTCCTCGGCCTGGTCCGGGATGCCTTGTCGGGCAGCGGTGTAGATCTTGACGATCGGGACGTAGATCTCGTCCGACATCACTGGTCCTTCGTCCGTTGGCGGGGCCGCCCTGGGCGGCGACCCACCAAGCCATTCCCACCTCGGCGCCGCTTCATGCCTCGGATTGCACGTGGGCTGGTGTGGGTAGGTCGCAACCGTGCCGCTTCCTCTTCCGCGCTGGTTCATCGTCGCCCTGCCGCTCGCGCTCGTGCTCGCCGGGTGCTCTCGCGATCGGTCGTACGACGACCGCGACTGGTCGCAGATCCAGCCGGTCGCCGCCGACATCCCGCAGGTGCGCGAGCCCGGCGCGGCCATCACCCGGACGAACCTCGGGGCGCTCGATCCCTGCGCCGTGGGTGCGGTCGGCGAAGCCGAGGCGATCGCCACGCCGGGCAGGGGAAACACCTGCACGGTCAATCGGAGCGAAGGCACGGTCGAGGTGATCACCGACGCGCGTTACTTCTCCGAGGGCTCGGGACCCGATGCGATCAACGCACTCGACAGCCGCGACCGTGTCGAGATCGCCGACGTCGTCACGTGGGTCGGGAAGGGCGCAGTGACGAGCGGCGGGCCCAGCACCGGCTGTGCCGTCGTCGTGCCGGCCAGCCTGCGCCTGGCGCTCGCAATCGTCGACGCCGAAGAGGACTGCGCGGCCGCTCAGGCGACGGCTGAGGCCGTGCTGGCGGACCTGGCGGCGGTGACGCGCCCGGGTCGAACCGTCACCGAGCCGGTCTTCTACGCCGTCGACGAGCCGGACCCGGGCGGCGTGGGCGGCTGCGCCGAGCTGGGGGACCAGATCGAGTGGCTGTGCGCCCCTGTCGGCGAGGTCGACGTCCCTGACGACCCGGTGGACCTGATCAGACAGGGCGAGGCCGATCCGCGGGCTCTGTGCGTCCCGGCGCTGGAGTCCGCGCAGAGGTCCGCGGCCAGCGAGGGCCGCTCCTGGGTGGCCGTGACCACCGCGGTGAACCCGCAGGAGCTGGCCGACCGGGCGTCGTACGACGGCCTGCGGCAGTGCACTCTCCTGGAGGCGCAGGATCGGGTGGGTGCCGCCAGCGACCCGGCGACGGTCATCGTCACGGCTCGCCGCCAGCCGCTGGAGACGAACGCGAACACCGAGGTGGCAGGCCATCCGACGTACCACTCGGAGCAGTCCGGGACCTGGGAGGTCGCACTGACGGACCCCGGTGACAACGGCTTCTTGCGCATCGAGGTTGTCGACGCGCAGCGCCAGGAGCCCGCGTGGGCCGAGGAGTTCGTCGCTGACCTGGTGGAGCGGGTGTTCGACTAGCGCGGAACCCGCACCAGTACGCGCCCGTGGATGCACTCCATCCGCAGCTCGGCGCCGGCGCCGATCGTGTCGCCGTCGAGCTGGCGCGGGACGTCGCCCGATGCACGTACGACGACCTTGCGACCCGTCATCCGGACGACCGCCTCGCCGGCGTTCTGCTCGCGGCGGGTGATGACCCGGGCGACCAGCGGGATCCAGCTCAGGAACCGCCGCGGGTAGAGCACCACGACGTCGATCTGCCCGTCGTCGATCGAGGCGTCGGGGAGCAGCACCATCCCGCCCTGGAGGCTGCCGACGTTGCCGATCACGCAGGTCCGGGCGCGGTGCTTGGTGAACGGCAGGTCGTCGATCGAGATCTCGAGCTTCATGGCCGGGAACATCAGGGCCTTCAGCCCGGACAGCACGTAGGCGATCCAGCCGACCTTCTTCTTGATGTCCTCGTTGACACCCTCCATCAGGGCGGCGTCGAAGCCCATGCCGGCCATCACCATGAAGTGCGTCGGCTCCAGCTCGTCGCCCTCGACGGAGACCATGTCGATCGCGCGGTCCTGGCCGGTGAGGGCGATGTCGATCGCCGCCCGGATGAACAGCGGGATCTGCAGGTTGCGGGCCAGCAGGTTGCCGGTGCCGGCGGGCACGATGCCGACCGGGATGCCGGTGCCGGCGAGCTCGGCACACACTTCGCGGACGGTGCCGTCGCCGCCGCAGACGATGACCAGGTCGGCGCCCTCGACGGAGGCCTGCTCCGCCTGCCCGGTGCCGGAGTCCTCGACGGTGGTGAAGTGCCAGCGGGGCTCCTTCCAGCCGGACTCGGCGGCCAGCTGGTTGACCATCGCCTGGAACTGCTCGACCGACTCGACCTTGATCGTGTTGAGGATCACGGCCAGGTTGCGGGCCTGCGAGAACACGGCGGGCAGCGGGTCTGCCTTGAGCGCATGGCTGCGGGGCAGCGGGCTGTAGAGCGCGAGGCCGAGCAGCACCACCCCCGCCCCCAGCAGTACGCCGCCCACGACGTCGCTCGGGTAGTGGCGCCCGAGCAGGATCCGGTCGGCGGCAACCGCGGCCGCGACGAGCACCATCAGGCTGCAGACCAGTCGGCGGATGCCGCTGCGGCGGATCAGCATGATCGCCAGCAGGATCGCCAGGCCGGCGTACGCAGCGATCCCGGAGGCGTGACCCGAGGGGTAGGCGTTGCTGTGCAGGAAGTATTCGGGGTCCTGCCACTCGGGGCGGCCGCGGCCGACGAGGACCTTGGTGCCGTAGGTGGTCAGTGAGGTCGCCACCATCACGACCGCGATCAGGATGCCGGCGCGGCGATGGCCCTTGAACAGCATGAACCCGGCGAGGAGCACCGTCAGGATCGTCATCCCCGGTGTCGCGAAGACGATCTCGACGACGCGGAGCGTGTCGCGCAGCCAGGACTGGTCGACGGCCCAGGAGCGGGTGGACTCGCTGCGGTGGTCCAGGTCCACCAGCGGTTGCCACTCGGCGGCGACGGCGACAGCGATTGCCCCGAACAGGGCCAGGCAGATCAGGGCAGCCAGAAGAGGAGTCCGGCGAGGTCGGTCGAGCACCTGCGGAGTTTAGGACACCGCGTCGCACTCACCGCCATGCCTGTGAACGGGGGTCGATACCGTCGGGGGCATGACCCATCCGTCGTACGCCGCCCTCGGACGCTCCGGCCTCGTCGTCTCCACCGTCGGCCTCGGGTGCAACAACCTCGGCCGCGCGGGGACAGCGACCGAGACCCAGAAGGGCACCAACCGGGTCATCTCGGCCGCCCTCGAAGCGGGCATCACGCTCTTCGACGTGGCCGACACGTACGGCGCGACGCCAGGTCTTTCCGAGACGCGCCTGGGTGCGGCGCTGGGTGCGCGACGGTCTGACGTCGTCGTCGCGACGAAATTCGGCATGGACGCGAAGGGCGCCAACGGCGCGGACTTCGGTGCCCGCGGCTCGCGCCGCTACATCCGCAACGCCGTCGAGGCGTCGCTGCGGCGGCTCGGCACGGACTGGATCGACCTCTACCAGTTCCACACGCCCGATCCGGGCACGCCGATCGAGGAGACCCTTTCGGCGCTCGACGACCTCGTGCGGGCAGGGAAGGTCCGCTACATCGGGCACTCCAACCGCGCCGGATGGCAGATCGCGCAGGCCGAGTACGTCGCCCGCGAGCTGGGTGGCGAACGCTTCATCTCCGCCCAGAACCACTACAACCTCACCGATCGCCGCGCCGAGCTGGAGGTGCTGCCGGCGGCCCGCGAGTTCGGGCTCGGCGTCCTTCCGTACTTCCCACTGGCGAACGGACTGCTCACCGGCAAGTACGCCTCCGGCGTCGCGCCCGAAGGCTCCCGGCTGACCCACAGCCGCCAGTACCTGCTGAAGACCGCCGCCTCCCAGCCCTTGCAGGACTACTCCGCCTTCGCGAGGTCGCGCGGCGTACCGGAGGCGACCGTGGCCTTCGGCTGGTTGCTCGCCCAGGACCCGGTCACCTCGGTGATCGCCGGTGCCACGACGTCCGAGCAGATCTGGGCCAACGCCGCCGCCAGCGCCTGGGTGCCGACGCCCGAGGACCTCGCCGAGCTCGACGCGCTCTTCCCGTCACCGGAGCCGATCTCTCCGTTCTGAGTGTCGCTCCATGTAACTCGGTGTTCGGGCATCTGCCACGGACTCCTGACCAGTCACGACACCGTGGTGGATGCACGAACACCGAGTTACAAGCGACTCCCGAAACCGCCGCGCGACGCCGCACGTCGGCCGGATAGCCTGACGGGCATGATCGACCCGCGCATCCTTCGTGACGAGCCCGACCGCATTCGCGCCTCGCAGGGCAAGCGGGGCGCGTCCGTGGACGTGGTGGACCGGGCGCTTGCCGCCGACACCGCCCGTCGCGCGGCCATCGCGTCGTTCGAGGAGAAGCGCTCGGCGCAGAAGGCGTTCGGCAAGCAGGTCGCGCAGGCCGCGGGCGAGGAGAAGCAGGCCCTGCTCGCGCAGGTCAAGGAGCTGTCCGGCCAGGTCAAGGAGCTCGAGGCCGCCCAGGGCGTCGCCGAGGAGGAGTGGCTCTCGGCCCTCAAGGCGATTCCCAACGTGGTCGCCGAGGAGACCCCGCCCGGTGGCGAGGACGACTTCGTCGTCGTCGAAGAGGTCGGTACGCCGCGCGACTTCGCCGCCGAGGGCTTCGAGCCGCGCGACCACATCGAGCTCGGCCGGATCCTCGGCGCGATCGACCTCGAGCGTGGCGCCAAGGTCAGCGGCAGCCGCTTCTACTTCCTCACCGGGGTCGGTGCGCAGCTCGAGCTGGCCCTGGTGAACATGGCGATGGACCAGGCCCGCAATGCCGGCTTCACCCAGGTGATCGCCCCGTCGCTCGTACGCCGCAGCGCCATGGAGGGCACCGGCTACCTCGACCAGGGCGGCGGCGACGACGTCTACCGGCTCGAGGGCGAGGAGATGTACCTCGTCGGCACGTCCGAGGTCGCCATGGCGGCGTACCACTCGGAGGAGATCCTCGACGGCGGATCGTTGCCCTTGCGCTACGCGGCGTTCAGCCCGTGCTTCCGCAAGGAGGCAGGCTCGCACGGCAAGGACACGAAGGGGATCATCCGGGTCCACTGGTTCGACAAGGTCGAGATGTTCATCTACACCACCCTCGAGGACGCTCCCGCGGAGCACCAGCGGTTGCTGGCGTGGGAGAAGGAGTTCCTCGAGAAGCTCGAGCTGGCCTACCGCGTCGTCGACATCGCGGCCGGCGACCTGGGCTCGTCGGCGATCAGGAAGTTCGACTGCGAGGCGTGGATCCCCACGCAGGGCAAGTACCGCGAGCTCACCTCGACCTCCAACTGCACCGACTTCCAGACCCGCCGTCTCGACACCCGCGTCCGCACGGGGGACAGGATCGGTCCGGTCGCCACCCTCAACGGCACCCTGACCGCCATCACCCGCACGATCGTGGCGATCCTCGAGACCCACCAGCAGGCCGACGGCTCGGTCCGGCTGCCGAAGGCGCTCCAGCCCTACTTCGGCGGAGTGGAAGTGCTGGAGCCGGTGAAGCAGTGACGCCCAGGCTGGTCGCGCTCGACATCGACGGCACCCTCCTCAAGTGGGTGGAGGGCCTCGGGATGAGCCACGAGGAGGTCACGCCGGCGGTGCACGACGCCGTCCAGGCGGTGCTCGACGCGGGTGCCCACGTCGTCCTCTCGTCGGGACGTTCGGCGGCCAACATGGTCACCGTCGCTGACCAGCTCGACCTCCACGGCCACGGCGACAGGATCTGGATCGTCGCGTCCAACGGCGCCGTGGTGCTGCGGTACCCGCCCATCGAGGTCGTGCACGAGGTGACCTTCGATGCCCGCGCGGCCGTGGCTGCCGTGCTCAAGGAGCACCCTGACGCGCTCGTCGCGGTCGAGGAGCGCGGTGTCGGCTACCGGGTGTCGGCACCCTTCCCCGACGGCGAGCTCGGGGGTACGACGTCCGTGGCCCTTGTCGAGGACATGGTTGCCGAGCCGGTGAGCCGCGTGATCATCCGGGATCCGCAGGCCACGGCCGAGGACTTCGTCCAGCTCGCCAGCCGGCTCGGTCTGCACGGCACCGACTACGTCGTCGGCTGGACGGCGTGGCTGGACCTCGCGCCGGTGGGTGTGTCCAAGGCCTCCGGCCTGGAGTACGTCGCCGGGCAGCTCGGCATCGACCGAGCCGACGTCCTGGCGATCGGCGACGGGCGCAACGACATCGAGATGCTCGAGTGGTCCGGCCGGGGTGTGGCGATGGGGCAATCGGTCGACGAGGTCAAGGCCGTGGCCGACCACGTGACCTCTTCCGTCGACGACGACGGTGCAGCCGTGGAGCTGGGTCGCTGGTTCCCGGGGTCCGGATCTGGTGGGATGGGCGCGTGACGCTCCCGCTCCGTTTCCTGGCCGCGCTCGCGGCCGTGTTGCTCGTGCTGCTCCCGACGACGGTCACTGCGGCGCCGGGGCCGGCCGACGGATGCGGTGACCTGGCCCTGGCCGACCGGGACGCCGTGGCCGAACGCGGCCAGGAGTCCGACGACGTGTTCGTGGGCCGCATCGGCGACATCACCGGCACCACTGGTGCCTCCGACCTCAGCACCCTGCCGGGCGGCAGCGAGACGGACACCTCCGACCCGACGGACGAGCCGGCGAGCGGCGTCGTGCTCCAGGTCCAGGTGCAGCAGGTGCTCGCCGGGGACAACCGGACGGTCGGGAAGCCGGTCGACGTCCAGCTGGTGCCCGCCGAAGCCAAGCTCGACTCCCGGCTCCGCACGGGCGGGCGCTACATCTTCTTCACCGAGGGTGCCGGCCGCAAGGTCTTCGCCGACGGTTGCATCGGCTTCGTCGCGACGCCGCTGCTGGAGAAGGAGCTGCTCGACCGGGCGACGGTGACCCAGCTGCGTGAGTTCCTCGCGGCACCGGTCAGGCCGCCTGCGGTCGACCTCGGCAACCCGCCCGCCGACGCCGACGAGACCCCCGACCTCGGCCGTCTGGTGGCGCCGGGTGGTGCGATCAGCCTGATCGGCGTGCTCGGGCTGGTGTTGATCAGCCGGATCGGCCGCCAGCGGCACTGACCTCGAACGTCAGAGGTACATCCCGCCAGGGCGCTGCTCGTCCGGGGAGCCGGGCTGCTCGGGCTGCAGCGGTGAGTGGTTCTCGTCGGCTGGCCCACCCATCGACATGCCCTGCGGCAACGCGCGGCGGATCTGTTCGAACTGGGCGCGGGCGGCCATCTGCTGCGCGTAGATCGCTGTCTGGATGCCGTGGAAGAGGCCTTCGAGCCAGCCCACCAGCTGCGCCTGCGCGATCCGGAGCTCGGCCTCGGAGGGCGTGACGTCCTCCGAGAAGGGCAGGGAAAGCCGCTCGAGCTCCTCGACCAGCTCGGGGGCGAGGCCCTGCTCGAGCTCGGCGATGGAGGACCGGTGGATCGCGGCGAGGCGGTTGCGGCTGGCCTCGTCGAGCGGCGCGGCCTTCACCTCTTCGAGGAGCTGGCGAATCATGCTCCCGATGCGCATCACCTTCGCGGGCTGCTCGACCAGGTCGGTCAGCGCTCGCTCGCCGTCGTCGTCATCGCCGTCGTCGCTCGTGATGTCGGTGGGCTCGACCGTCCCGTCGACGGCCGAGGCCGGCACGGTGCCGATCGGCTGTCCGTCCGGTCCGACCACCACGATCTGCTCTTCGGCGTTCTCGGTCATGGCTCCAACCTAGCCAACCCCCGCACGCGTCAGGGGGTCAGGAGCACCTTGCCGACGCTGTCACCGGACTCGATCAACCGGTGGGCGTCGGCCACCTGATCGAGGGGCAGCACTGTCGACACGACAGGGACGATCGAACCGTCGTCGACCAGCGGCCAGACGTTCTCGACCACCGACGCGCAGATGCGGGACTTGCCCTCCACCGGGCGGGAACGCAACGCAGTCGCGATCACGGCACCCCGTTTCGCGAGCAGCTGCGCGATGTTGAGCTCGGCCTTCACGCCGCCCTGCATGCCGATGATGACCAGCCGGCCCTCGTCGGCGAGCACGTCGACATTGCGATCGAGGTACTTCGCGCCCATGTTGTCGAGGACGACGTCCGCACCGCGGCCGCCGGTTGCCTCCTTCACCACCGCGACGAAGTCCTCGTCGCGGTAGTTGATCGCGACCTCCGCGCCGAGCTCGCGGCACCGGGCCAGCTTGTCCGGGCTCCCGGCCGTCGTGAACACCCGCGCGCCGGAGCGGGCGGCCAGCTGGATCGCGAAGGTGCCGATGCCGCCACCGCCACCGTGCACGAGGAACACCTCGCCGGGCCGGAGCCCGGCCACCATGAAGACGTTGGACCACACCGTGCACGCCACTTCAGGCAACGCAGCAGCCGTGACCAGGTCGATGCCGGCCGGGACCGGCATCACCTGCGCAGCCGGTACGACGACCTGGCTGGCGTAGCCGCCGCCGGCAAGCAGGGCGCACACCTCGTCGCCGACCGACCACGTCTCGACACCCTCGCCGAGGGCCGCGATCGTGCCGCTGCACTCCAGGCCGATGACGTCCGAGGCGCCGGGAGGCGGCGGATAGAAGCCCTGGCGCTGGAGCAGGTCGGCGCGGTTGACCGCTGTCGCAGCGACCGCGATCAGCACCTCGCCCGGTCCGGGCACCAGGTCGGGCAGTTCACTGACGGTCAGGGTCTCGGGGCCCCCGGGACTGGACTGGGTGACGGCACGCATGGCGCCAGTCTGTCAGCCCTTCGAACTCAAACCAGCGAGTCCTCGTCGGCGTACTCGGCGTCACTGAGCTCGTCGACCTCGACGTCCACGGCGGGTTCGTCGGAGGTGCCGGCCGGGCGATCCCAGGCCTCGGCGAGCGCTTGCGCCCTGCCGGCGAGCCGTTCCACCTCGTCGGGGTCGGCACCGCCCTCACCAGCCGCGAAGCCCAGGAGGAACGCGGTCACGACACCGGCAGCAGGGTGCACGTTGTCGACGGCGATCCGGGCAAGGTCCACAAGAAGGCCTTCGTCGGCCTCGGCCTCGATGTCCAGGACATCGCACAACTCATCGATCCAGTCGTGGAGGTTCATCCATCCAGAGTGATCCTCAGTCCGCCTGCTGACAAGGGTCAGCGGTCGCCGGTCTCGGACTCGGCCGCTGCGTCACGCAGGTCGGTCCACGTGTCGATGTCCTGGGCCTCGCGTCCGACCTGCCGTACGTCGGCCAGGTCGAACGGCGCGAGCAAGGCCTTCATCGACAGGTTGTGCTGGCCCTCACGGTCCGGACGTACGGCGTCGAGCCGGGCCGTTTCGAGCACGTAGGCCAGCTGCCTGCGACCGTCGGCGCCGACCAGCGCTGCTCCCTCGTGCCCGACGGCGCCCTCGTGCAGGCGCCGGAAGGTCGAGGCGGTCAGGTGGGGCATGTCGACGGCGAGGACGGCCAGGGTCGGGAACCGGCGCAGCAGGGAGTCGCGGCCGGTGAGCAGGCCGGCTGCGGGCCCGCCGTGGCGCGGGTCCTCGAGGACGAACGTCACCGGCCGGTCGGTCGGGACGGGGTGCCCGACCACCACGACCTCGCTGGCGTCGATGACCGATTCGAGAGCCCGGTCCAGCAGGGTTCGTCCGTCGATCTCGATGGACGCCTTGTCCGCGCCGCCGAGTCGCGTCGCCTGCCCACCCGCGAGGATGATGGCGGCGAATGCGGACAGCCCGGCCTCGATCACCCCGTCAGTCTCCCAGCCATGGTGTCTCCACGTCCTACGCTGGCACCGTGACGGTCCCCACGCTCCGCGTCGCCCTGGTGCAGGCCGCATCGACCCTCGACCCGGCCACGAACCGCGACGCGCTCGCACGGCTGACCGACGAGCACGGTGCCGACATGGACCTCGTGGTCTTCCCCGAGGCCTTCGCGCGTGACTTCGGCGATGCCGGCTCGGACATCAGCTCCTTCGCCGAACCGCTCGATGGTCTCTTCGGTACGACGTTGGCCGCGGCGGCGGCACGGCGGGACACCACTCTCGTGGCCGGCATGTTCGAGCAGGGTCCCGACCGGGGTCGGCCGTTCAACACCTTGCTGATGCGCGGCGCCAGAGCGGCGTCGTACCGGAAGGTGCACCTGTACGACTCGTTCGGCTACCGCGAGTCCGACCGCCTGACGGCTGGCCCCGTCGAGCCCGTGGTGGTCGACCTGCAGGGATGGAAGGTCGGCCTGATGACCTGTTACGACCTCCGCTTCCCCGAGCTGGCGCGCGCCCTGGTCGATCGTGGGGCCGAGGTGATCGTGGTTCCGGCCGCATGGGTCGCCGGGCCGCGCAAGGTGCACCACTGGCGCACGTTGCTGACTGCTCGCGCGATCGAGAACACCGTCTACGTCGCGGCCGTCGGCCAGCCCGCGCCCCGCTACTGCGGTCACTCGATGGTCGTCGACCCGTTCGGGGAGGTGGTCGCCGAGGCCGGTCCGGGGTCCGAGACCGAGCCGATCGTCCTGCGGGCCGCCCTCGACCCCGAGGTCGTCCGCGAGGCGCGCCGGGTCAACCCGTCACTGACGAACCGGCGTCTGTAGGCTCGCTTCCCGTGTCCCGCAGCGTTCCTCGTGTTCCCTCCCGGGAGCCGCTCGAGCAGCGGATCGGCGAATTCGGTGCCTCCCGGGCACCGCTCCTGATCCTGTTCGCGCTGGTCGCGGTGGGCACGGCGGCCCTCGTCTGCGCGATGGTGCCCGTCGGACCTGACTGGTTCGGCGTGGTCGGTTCGATCGTGATCGCCACGGCGTTCAGCGCCGGCCTCGCGGCCCGCACAGGCGGTCGGCCCGTCGTGTTCGGGCTGCTGGCACTCGGGTGCGGCGCTGTCGCCGCGATCAGTGACCAGGACCTGCTGCTCACCGGCGCCGCCGTCTGTACGGCGGCCGTCGCCGCCGTGCTCGGCGTCATGATCACCGTGCCGGCCGCGGGCTTCCTGACGTCCGCTCGCGAGTGCACCGTGGCGCTCCTCGTCGCCGGTGTCGGCGCGATGGCGGCCATCGGGTTCGAGCCCGTCATTCAGACCGAACGCTTCGAGTACGTCGGCCTCGGTCTGGCGATCGTCGCCGCCATCGTGCTCGTGTTCCGTCTCGGCGCCGGCCTCCACGGACTGGGGCGACGTGGCCTGTTCGTCGTCGGCATCGGTGCCGTGATGCTCGCCGCGACGCTGCTGTACGCCGAGCTGCTGCGCCACTACGGGTCCACCGGGCTCGTCGACCAGCTGCTGTCGTGGGTGACCTGGAGTCGCGAGAACCTCGGCGCCTTCCCGCGCCCGATCGAGACCATCCTCGGCGTACCCGCCCTGGCCTACGGGTGTCACATGCGGGCGCGCCGTCGTCAGGGTTGGTGGGTCTGCGCATTCGGTGTCGCGGCGACCTCGCCCACGGCCACCGCGCTCGCGAACCCCGCGGTCACCGTCCAGGAAGCTGTCCTCTCGGTCGTCTACGGCCTCGTGGTCGGCCTGCTGATCGGCCTGATCCTGATCCGGCTCGACCTCGCGCTCAACGGCAACCGCGGCCGCCGCAGCCGGGTCGCCGAGCAGGCCGCCGCCGTACGGCCGGAGCCGAGTCGCTTCTCACCGCTGCTCTGACCGGGCGCGCCGTCGTCTAGGCTCGCTTGCTGTCCGACAGACGCTGCGGCGTCGGCGCGGACGAGGAGGGGTGCCGGAGTGGCCGATCGGAACCGCCTTGAAAGCGGTCGTAGGGAGACCTACCGCGGGTTCGAATCCCGCCCCCTCTGCGCTGGAGTTCGGTCGTCTTGTTCAATTGCCCCATGAGCAGCGCGCAGCCGACCTCCGTTTCCGAGTACCGGCTCGCCCCCGTGGTGAAGGCCCGGCTCGTCGGCGCCTACCTCATCGTGCTGGCGCTGGTGCTGCTCGGTACGACGGTCGCCGCGGTGGTGTTCGAGCTGAGCCTCGATCTGCTCGTGGCCCTGTTGGGACTCGGTGTCCTGGGCCTGATCGGCCTCGGGTGGTGGTTGAACAGCAAGCTCGTGGTGGTCCGCCTGACCACGGCCGGTTACCGCACCCGCATGGTGCGGGCGGCCGGTGTCTCCGAGGCCCGCTGGAGCGAGGTCGAGGACGCCGTCGCCGCCTCGCCGCGCGGCATCGAGTGCTTGGTCCTGCGCCTGCGAGACGGGCGCTCCACGACCATCCCGGTCGAGCTGGTGGCGGGCGACAAGGACGACTTCGCCCGCGACGTCCGCGACCACCTCCGCGGCGCCGCCCGCTGACCTCCGGCGCCCGGCCCCGACTGGATCGGTGGGTCGATTGGGTGGCGCGCGACGGTGCTTGTAACCTTGCTCCGCTGCTCGGTCGTTCGCGACCGATGGTGGAGGAGGCGTCGCCTAGTCCGGTCTATGGCGCCCGCCTGCTAAGCGGGTTTGGGGCTACAACCCCATCGAGGGTTCAAATCCCTCCGCCTCCGCCAAGCACAGACCCCCGAGTGAGGACGCCCTCACCGGGGGTCTCGCTCATTTGCCCCTCTTGCGGCAAGATGGAGAGCGCGCGGATCGACTTTTGGGGGTGGCCGCGCGTTCTCGGACTTCAGAGGGAGGTTCCGGGAGGGACCCCAAGAATCAGGGGATTGAAGATGAACACGCTCGCTCGCAAGGCCGCTTTCGCGTTGGCCGCACTGATCGCCTCTGTTGGCATCGTTGCCATTCCGACCGCCGCCGAGGCCGACACCGGCTGGGGCTGGGTCATCGGCCGCAAGTAGGCCGTCGCCTGACGGTCAACGTCCGTCGGTCTCCTGACCGGCGATGCCGCGCTGACCCATGATGTAGCCGAGCTGGAACCGCGTCTCGGCGTCGTACTCGTCCTTGAGCTCGGCGACGTATCCGGCGTACGTGCGCGGGCTGACACCGAGCCGCTTGGCGCTCACGGCGTCCGCGTGGCCTTCGATGAGCATCCGGATCGTCATCGCACGCTGCTCGGTCGCGATCTCCTTCATCACGCGCTGCTCGCCGCTGGCGAACGGCCGGCCACGTGCGAACGCGCGCTCGAAGACGTCGACGAGATAGGCCACGATTGCTGGTTCCCGTACGACGACCGCCGTCGCCAAGCTGTCGGCGGCCGGGATCAGTGCGACCCGGCGATCGACGACGATCATCCGGTTGAAGAACTCGTCGAGCGTGCGCACCTCGGCGCCGTGCTCGGTCACGTGTGCGACGTACTTGTGCGTCGCCGGGTGCCGCCGCGCGCTGTGCTGGTAGATCGTGCGCATCGACAGGCCGCGTTGCAACGCGGCGACGTCGCGGTTGGCTGCATCGGACACGGTCTTCGCGCTGCGGGTCGCCTGGGGTTGGGCGGTGAGCAGCTCCTCCTGGGCCTCGGTGACCAGGGTCGTCAGGTACGGGTTGATCGCCTCGCCGTGCAGGTAGAGGAACGGGCCCGACTCGCTGGCCGCGGGCGAGCGCCGCCAGCTCTGGTTGAGGCTCGAGAAGGCCTTCGCCCAGCGCGCGGACTCGTCGATCAGCCGGGCACCTTCGGTGCCGAGTGGCGTGACGACGCGGGACTGGGCATGGCTCGGTTCGAGTGGGCGCCACGTCGTCCGCGCACTGTCGAGCTGCAGGAGTCCGAGCTCGACCAGCAGGTCGAATGCGCGCCGTACCGGCGTCCCTGCGGCCAGCCGGGCGTCGTCCGCAGGCAACCCGCCCTCGGCGAGGATCTGCTCGTAGAGACCGGTCGCTTCTTCCTCGAAGAGCTCCCGGTCCTCGGGCTGCAAACCGGCCATGGCGACATGCTTCCACACCCGGCGTACGACGACAGGTGGTCCTGATTCGGCATCGACCCGTGCCCTCGGCTATTCTCGTGCGGTCGCCTCGGCGATGAGCGCCTGTAGCTCAACGGATAGAGCATCTGACTACGGATCAGAAGGTTTGGGGTTCGAATCCCTACAGGCGCGCAATGTGATGAGTCGGGACATAGGTGACACCTGAGTCGCGACAAGAGTGACAAGTCAGAGAGCTCCCGGCCATCGGCCGGGGGCTCTTTGCGTGTTGCGCCAGTAGTTCTTGTCGGGCTCGATGTTGTGGGTGGACAGGATTTC
>JAPLCC010000041.1 GCA_026392415.1 Propionibacteriales bacterium | reverse complement strand
GCCAGGCGTATGACCGGTAAGCCGATCCGTTGTCGGACAACACGCGTTCGACGGTGACGCCGTGTTCGGCGTACCAAGCCACTGCACGTTGCAGGACCCCTATCGCGGTGGCGGCCTTCTCGTCGGTGCAGATCTCGGCGTTGGCAACACGCGAGTGGTCGTCGACGACGAGTCGGGCGAGCCGCAAACGGGCGCGTGGGGTCAGGGCAGCGTTAGCGTGGGACACGAGGGCCTCCGGTCAGTGAAGCGTTGAACTAGACAGCTCCACTTCACAACCGGGGGCCCTCACCTGTCAGGCCGACTCACCGCCGGAGGGCGGGACAACCTTCCCGGACATCACAACTAGCCACTCTTCGTGGTCAGAACAGGCGGAGGAGGGCGGCGAAGGCCGCTGAGCCGAAGACGACCACGAGGAACGGGGCCCGGGCGAGCAGCAGGAGTACGGCAACGCCGAGGGCTGCGGCCCGGGCGTCGAGGACCAGGGCGCGACCCTGGGGCGCGGCGAGCACCTGCACGGTGACGAGGGCAGCCAGCAGCGCCACGGGAATCAGGTCGGCGATCCGGGACACCACGGGGTTGCTCAGCACCCGTGCAGGCACCGACATGCCGGCCAGCTTGAGCAGGTAGCAGCCGACACCGGCACCGAGGACGGCCCACCAGATCATGTGGGCACCTCCTCGTCCGGTTCTGGATCCCCGGACCGGGCCGTGAGGGCGCCGACGAGCACGGCCACGCCTGCGGCCACCAGGACCGGTACGCCCGCCGGGGTGACCGTCACCGCTCCCGCAGCCACCAGTGCCGCCAGGCCGGCGACGAGGCGGGTGAGGGGTGTCGTCAGGCGCGGCCACAGCAGTGCGAGGAAGGCGGCACCCACGGCCGCATCCAGTCCGAGGTCGCGTGGATCACCGAGCTGCTCACCCGCGACGGCGCCCGCCAGCGTGGTGAGGTTCCACAGCACGAAGATCGTGGCACCGGTGGTGAGGAAGCCGGTCCGGGAGAGCTCGCGGGTCGGCCTGGTCACCGCCATGGCGGTGGACTCGTCGATGAGCAGGTGGGCCGTGGTGAACCGGCGCCAGCCCCGGTAGCCGAGCAACGGGGCCAGACGCAGCCCGTAGAGGGTGTTGCGCGTGCCCAGGAGCAACGCGGTGAGGGCTCCGGCCACGGGGGTGCCTCCGGAGCCCAGGACGCCCGCCAGCGCGAACTGGGAGGCCCCGGTGAACATCAGCAGCGACAGTGCGCAGGTCTGTGCGACGTCGAGACCGGAGGCGACCCCCACCGCTCCGAAGCTCAGGCCATAGGTGCCCGTCGCGATCGCGACGCCCAGGCTGTCGCGCACGACGGTACGACGGGCGGCGGTGTCCATGGCGGAGGCGAAGCGACGTTCAGACGAGTGAGGTGTGCAGCCGGACCTGCTTGATGGTGCCGCCGGACTCGTCGGCCAGTTCGCGGGTCGCCCCGTCCGGAGCCCACCCGGCGCTGGTCAGGAACGCCCTGTAGGCGTCGTCGTCCGTGGAGACCCAGCACACGGCGCGGGTGAACCGGTCGGCCTCGAGCGTGTCGGCGCAGGCCTGGAGCAAGCGGGAGCCGTGACCGGCGCGGGTCTTGTCCGGGTCGACGGTGAACTCCACGATCTCGCCGTCCTCGGACGGGTCGGCGTCCGGGTCGGTGGCGGGCAGGGTGAGCGCGAACCCGACGACCACGTCGTGGGTCAGGGCGACCAGCGCACGGTGCCGGGCCTCGGGCGGTCGGGAGAGGGACGCGCGCCACGACTCGGCCAGTGCCTCGGGGCCGATGCCGCGCTCGGAGAGGAGGGCGGTCAGCTCGGCGTCGTACCGCTGTTGCCAGCTGCGGAGCTGGACGGAGGCGATCCCGGGGGCATCGGCCGGCCACCCGACCCGGACGGAGACGTCAGCAGAGACCATGCGTCCATCCTCGCAGGGTGACCGGGAAGACCGACCTTCGGCGTCGGCCGCCCCTTGCCCACCGCCACTAGGGTCGAGGGCATGGAGATTCGCAACCTCGGAGCGAGCGGCCTCAGGATCTCGGCCATCGCCTACGGAAACTGGCTCACCCACGGTTCGCAGGTCGAGGAGGACGCCGCCCTGGCGTGCGTCCGGCAGGCGCTCACCGACGGCATCACCACCTTCGACACTGCCGACGTCTACGCCAACACGGCCGCCGAGTCGGTGCTCGGCAAGGCTCTGGCAGGCGAGCGGCGGGAGGGTCTGGAGATCTTCACGAAGGTCTTCTGGCCGACCGGCCCGGGCAAGCACAACGACCACGGCCTGTCCCGGAAGCACATCCTCGAGTCGATCGACGGGTCGCTCCGCCGACTCGGCACCGACTACGTCGACCTCTACCAGGCCCACCGGTTCGACCACGAGACGCCGCTGGAGGAGACGATGATCGCCTTCGCAGACGTCGTCCGGTCCGGCAAGGCGCTCTACATCGGCGTCTCGGAGTGGCGTGCCGAGGAGATCCGGGCAGCGGCCGAGCTCGCCCGCGAGTTGCGGGTGCCGTTGATCTCCAACCAGCCCCAGTACTCCATGCTCTGGCGCGTCATCGAGGAGGAGGTCGTGCCGACGTCGCGCGAGCTCGGGCTCGGGCAGATCGTCTGGTCGCCGATCGCACAGGGCGTACTGACCGGCAAGTACCTCCCCGGCCAGCCGCCGCCGGCCGGTTCCCGCGCCACCGACACCAAGGGTGGTGCCGACAACATCGGCCGCTGGCTGAAGGACGACGTCCTCGAGCGTGTGCAGCAACTCCAGCCGATCGCCGAGGCGGCCGGGCTCTCGCTCGCCCAGCTCGCGGTCGCCTGGGTGCTGCAGAACGACAACGTGTCGGCCGCAATCATCGGTGCCAGCCGCCCCGAACAGGTGACCGAGAACGTCAAGGCCGCCGGCGTGAAGCTCGATGCGGACACTCTGGCAGCGATCGACCGGGTGCTCGACGGTGTCGTGACGACCGACCCGGCCCTAACCCGGTCGCCGCGCCGGTCCGAGGTCCTCGGCTGATCCTTGCGGTCAGGCCAGCATGAAGGTGTAGCGACTGGTCGGCACGA
Source organism: Propionibacteriales bacterium (assembly GCA_026392415.1). GTDB lineage: Bacteria > Actinomycetota > Actinomycetes > Propionibacteriales > Nocardioidaceae > Nocardioides. Next base: position 2,255 of record JAPLCC010000041.1, on the reverse strand, counting down.
GGTCGAGGCCCTGGCTCGCTCCGAAGCGCTCGCAGCTGTCCATGAGCACCGCGAACCGTCGTTGGAACTCGTCCTCGTCGCCGTCGCTGCCGTAGAACGCGTGGTGGTCGCTCATCGCGGCCATGGGGAACAGTTCCTCGACGATGCCGGCCACGGCCGGCGCGTCGGGCGTCAGGGCCTCCAGGACGGGGTTCTGGACGTAGCCGAAGGTGCCCTGGGTGTCGATGGCCACCTGGGTGTGCCGATCCAGCCAGTCGGCCAGCCAGGCCTCCCGCGTCAGGGCGGCCGGTCGACGCAGGAAGGCGATGTTCGCCAGCGCGTCGGCCCGTACGCCGTCCGCCACCGCAGGCGGCACCAGTGGCTCACGCTCGTCGACCAGCCAGGCGTCCGTACTCCCGTCGAGGCGTCGCAGGACGTCGACGACCGGCGTCACCGCGTCGCCCCAGACACTGATGACCGCCGTGATCGGCCTGTCGGGTCCGAACCGCATGGCTGCGGCGACCGCGTCGTCATCGAGATTCACCTGGAGCCGCGTGGCGCCGGAAGCGGCGACCTCGGCGCGGAACGCCGGACCGAGCAGGGCGGACCCGAGATCCGGTTCGTGCAGAGCAGCGATGACCTTCACGTGGATCTGGACCTCTAGCGCTCGTAGTCGTCGGACAGGGCCTGCCCGATCTTGACCTTCGACTTCGGCATCCGCATGAACTTCATCTGCATCGCACGGGTCAGCGTGTAATAGGTCGTGCCCTTGAGCGGCTCCTCGGGGAACCGTCGCTTGAGTTCGCGACGGATCCGGAACCGCAGCACCAGCATGTCGGTGAACACGAACAGCACGGTCGCGAGCAGTACCAGGCTGCTGGCCTGCACGAGCGCGGAGTTACCGGTGTAGCCGAGGATCAGGCCGATGATCATCAGCGGGATGACCATCTCGACGATGGAGAACCGGGCGTCGACGTAGTCACGGATGAAGCGTCGGACCGGGCCGCGGTCACGCGGCAGCATGTACTTCTCCTCGCCGGCCTTCATGCCCTGGCGGATCCTCTTGCTCTGCTCGGCGCGGAACTCCCGCTCCTTGCGCGACTGCGCCTTCCGGTCGGAAGGTGCCTTGGCGCGAGCCTTCGCGGCGGCCTCCGCCTCCTTGCGGGTCGGCGTCGGGCGGCCCTTGCCGCCCGGCTTCGCGACGGTCGTCTCTTCGACGACGGGGGACTTGGTGCGCTTGAACACGCTCAGGCCTTCCTGACCACACGGGACTTGAGTTGAAGGGGACCGACTCCGATGACGGCGTCAGTCACGGTGTGACTTCCCCGGCAGGTCGAGCATCCGCTGGAGCGCGACGAGAGCGTCGGCCTCGGTCTGCGGGTCCACCTGGATCTGGTTGACCACGACGCCGTCGACGAGGTTCTCGAGCGTCCACACGAGGTGCGGCAGGTCGATCCGGTTCATCGTCGAGCAGTAGCAGACGTTGCGGTCCAGGAACATGATGTTCTTGTCCGGGTGGGCGTTCTTCAGACGCTGCACGAGGTTCAGCTCGGTGCCGATCGCCCACGCGGAACCGGCGGGCGCGGCCTCGATCGTCTTGATGATGAACTCGGTCGAACCCACCTGGTCGGACTTGAGGACGACCTCGTGCTGGCACTCCGGGTGCACGAGCACGTTGAGGTCGGGAACCTTGGCGCGCAGCTCGTCGATCACGTCGGCGGTGAAGCGGCCGTGCACGGAGCAGTGGCCCTTCCAGAGGATGATCCTGGCCTTGGCGAGCTCCTCGGGAGTGAGGCCGCCGTCCGGCTTGAAGGGGTTCCACACGACGCACTCGTCGAGGGAGATGCCGAGCTGCAGGACGGCGGTGTTGCGGCCGAGGTGCTGGTCGGGAAGGAACAGGACCTTGGTGTTCTCGCCCTTCTGCGCGAACGCCCAGTCGAGCGCGACCTCGGCGTTGGAGGAGGTGCACACGACGCCGCCGTTGCGGCCGCAGAACGCCTTGATGTCGGCGCTGGAGTTCATGTAGGTGACCGGGACGACCTCGCCCTGGACGCCGGCTGCCCCGAGTGCGGCCCAGGCCTTCTCGACCTGTGCGATCCGCGCCATGTCGGCCATCGAGCAACCGGCAGCGAGGTCGGGCAGGATCACGCGCTGGTCGGGGCCGGTGAGGATGTCAGCGGACTCGGCCATGAAGTGCACGCCGCAGAAGACGATGTACTCGGCCTCCGGGCGGGCGGCCGCGTCGCGGGCGAGCTTGAACGAGTCGCCGGTGACAT
>JAPLCC010000031.1 GCA_026392415.1 Propionibacteriales bacterium | reverse complement strand
GCGTACTGCGTCGCGAAGCCGCCGAGGCCGCCGGAGGCGCCCCAGATCAGGACGTTGTCGCCCTGCTTCATGTTGCCGCCGTTCTTGGAGACCAGCTGGCGGTAGGCGGTGGAGTTCACCAGGCCGGGAGCTGCGGCTTCTTCCCAGGTGAGGTGCTCGGGCTTGGGCATGAGCTGGTTGGCCTTGACCATCGCGACCTCGGCGAGGCCGCCGAAGTTGGTCTCAAAACCCCAGATGCGCTGCTCGGGGTCCATCATCGAGTCGTCGTGGCCGTCAGCGGACTCCATCTCGACCGAGAGGCAGTGTGCGACGACGCGGTCGCCGGGCTTCCACTTGGTCACGCCGGGGCCGGTGCGGAGGACGACGCCGGACAGGTCGGAGCCGACGATGTGGTACGGCAGGTCGTGGCGCTTGGTGAGCTCCGAGAGGCGGCCGTAGCGCTCGAGGAACCCGAAGGTGGAGACGGGCTCGAAGATCGAGGTCCACACGGTGTTGTAGTTGATCGCGGAGGCCATGACGCCGACGAAGACCTCGCCCGGACCGAGCTCGGGCAGCGGCACGTCCTCGACGTGCAGCGACTTGCGGGGGTCCTTGTCCCGGGAGGCCTGGCCCTCGAACATGTTGACCTCGTCCTTGTGGACGGTCACGGCTCGATAGGACTCCGGAAGGGCCAGGTTCGCGAAGTCCTGCGAAGAGGCGTCTTCAGCGACGATGGCGTCGAGGATGTGCTGCACGGTCGTTGTCTCCCTGGTTCTGAATCGGGGGTGGCAATCGCAAATTGGGCACGGCCGCGGCGAAGATTACCCATGAGTAACCGCCCGAGGGTGTCTTCGTGACCGTTGTCTCATTCGGCGCCGGGACGCCGTACGCCTGTCAGGGGCGCGTCGATGGGCCACGATAGGCCTTGTGACGTTGCCACCGGGTTGCCCGTCCACGATCGACCTCAACGCCGACGTGGGCGAATCCTTCGGTCGCTGGGACCTCGGCGACGATGCGGCACTGTTGCCCCACCTCACCAGCGCCAATGTCGCCTGCGGGTTCCACGCGGGAGACCCGCTCACCTTGCGTCGTACGTGCGCCCTGGCGGTGGAGCACGGCGTGGCGATCGGCGCCCAGGTCGGTTATCGCGATCTCGCAGGCTTCGGCCGGCGGTTCATCGACATCTCGCCCGACGAACTCGAGGCCGAGGTCCTCTACCAGCTGTCGGCACTCGCCGGGATCGCGGCAGCGGCTGGGGGAGTGGTCGCTCATCTCAAGCCCCATGGTGCGCTCTACCACGCGGTCAGCAGCCATGATGCGCAGGCGGACGCCGTGATCGCGGCGGTCCTGGCGTTCGGTGGACTGCCCGTCCTCGGCCTCGCCGGGTCGCCGTTCCTCGACCGCGTAGCCGCGGCCGGACTGCCGACCGTCGCCGAGGGATTCGCCGACCGGGCCTACCTTCCCCAGGGTGGTCTGGTGCCGCGATCGCAACCGGGTGCGGTGCTGGTCGACCCGGCCGCCGTTGCGGCGCAGGCAGTGCGCCTCGCGACCTCAGGATCAGTCCGCTCCCTGTGCATCCACGGTGACTCGCCGGGTGCGGCCACCTCGGCGGCCGCGGTGCGTGCCGCGTTGTCCGACGCCGCGATCGCGGTGGAGGCGTTCGCGAGCCCTTCGCCGTGAAGGCCTTGCCGTACGGCGACCGCGGCCTGCTCCTCGAACTGGCCGACACCGCGGCCGTGGTCGCGTACGTCGACGCCCTGCGCGCCGACCCCGCCGTGGCGGCGCGGGTCGACGACCTGGTCGCGGACGTCGTACCCGGAGCGCGGACGGTGCTGCTCGTCGCCCGCCCCGGCATCACTCTCGACGCGCTGCGCGCGATAGTCCCTGACGAAAAGCACCTGGAACCAGCGGATTCGGGTGCTTTTCGTCAGGGACCACCCGAGGAGGTCGTCATCCCTGTGCAGTACGACGGCCCGGACCTGGCCGCGGTGGCGAGCCTCACGGGTCTGACCGAGGACGAGGTCGTCGCTGCGCACACGAGCACCCCGTGGCGGGTGGCGTTCGGCGGGTTCGCGCCGGGGTTCGCCTATCTCGTCGGCGGCGACCCACGGCTGCAGGTCCCGCGCCGCGACCAACCCCGCACGAGCGTGCCGGCGGGCGCGGTCGGTCTGGCTGGCGAGTTCAGCGGCATCTACCCGCGGCCCTCGCCCGGTGGATGGCAGCTGATCGGGCGGACCGACACGGTGCTGTGGGACCTCGAGCGGGATCCGCCGGCCCTCCTGGGCGCCGGCGTCACGGTGCGGTTCGAGGCAACCGATGGCTGAACTGGTCGTGCTCGCCGTCGGCGGCCCGGCCCTGGTGCAGGACGCTGGCCGGCCAGGCCACGGCGCGATCGGGGTCGGCTCCAGCGGCGCGGCTGATCGGGCGGCGTACGCGCTGGGCAACCGGTTGCTGGGCAACCGCGACGGGGCGGCAGCGCTCGAGGTGACTCTCGGCGGGCTGGAGCTCGAGGTCACGTCGGTCGTGTGGGCGTGCGTGACGGGCGCGCCGGTGTCCCTGCATCTCGACGACCGTGTCGAACCGACCGGTGCCGTGCTCGCACTGCGCCCCGGGCAGCGACTCCGCCTCGGAACTCCGGTCTCCGGTCTGCGGTCCTACCTCGCAGTGCGCGGCGGCGTCGACGTCCCGTCCCTGCTGGGATCCCGGTCGCGGGACACCCTCGCCGGCCTCGGCCCGGCTCCGCTCGCCGTGGGTGACCGGTTGCAGATCGGCGACGCGGTCCGGGGCGACCTGCTCGTCGATGCCGTCGCGCCGCAGCAGTACGGCGACCAGCCGGTCCTCCGCGTCGTCCGTGGACCGCGCGACGACTGGGTCGCCGACGCTGACCACCTCGTCGCGCAGACATGGCGGGTGGGTGGCGCGAGTGACCGCGTGGGCCTGCGACTGGAGGGCGCGCCCTTCACCTGCGCCGACCGTGGCCAGCTCCCGAGCGAGGGCGCGATGCGCGGCGCGATCCAGGTGCCACCGAACGGCGAACCCGTCGTGTTCGGGGCCGACCACCCGGTCACGGGCGGCTATCCCGTGGTCGGTGTCGTCGTCGATGCCGACACCGACCTGCTTGCCCAGCTCCGCCCCGGGGACGGGCTCCTGTTTCGTTGGGCGTGATCGCGTCCGTCAGTGGGCGTCGGCCGAAGGCTCCACCAGCTCCACCAGCACGCCGCCGGCGTCCTTCGGGTGGATGAAGTTGATGCGGCTGTTGGCGGTGCCGCGCTTGGGCTCCGGGTAGAGCAGACGGAGACCGCGCTCACGCAGGATGGTCGAGACCTGGTCGAGGTCGGTGACCCGGTAGGCGAGCTGCTGGAGGCCGGGGCCGCTGCGGTCGAGGAACTTCGCGATCGTGGAGTCCTCGTTGAGCGGGGCGAGCAGCTGGATGCAGGATCCCGAGTCGCCCACCGCGACCATCGCCTCGCGGACGCCCTGCTCCTCGTTGGTCTCCTCGTGCACGGCGACCATGCCGAAGTTGTCGCGGTAGAACGCGATCGCGACGTCGAGATCGGGCACGGCGATGCCGACGTGGTCGATCGCGGTGAACAGGTGCTTCGGCAGGTCAAGGCTCATGAGGCCCATTGTGCCGAAGTCCGCACCGCCTGCCGATGCCTGTCCGGCTGTGACGAGTGCCTCAGTCGGGCGCTGCCGAGACACCTCGCCGGGCCACGTGACCCGCGAGTAGTGTTGATGAGGTTCGGTGGAACGGTTCCCGAACTCCATCGTCACCCTGTTCCTTTCAATGGTTCATTTCACGGAGGCAGCAATGTCCGACAACCCCACCGTCATCGTCGCCGGGGCGCGTACCCCGATCGGCCGCCTGCTCGGAGGGCTCAAGTCCTTCTCGGCCGCCGACCTCGCAGGTGTCGCCATCAAGGGCGCGCTCGAGAAGAGCGGCGTTGCGCCGGAGCAGGTTGACTACCTCATCCTCGGCCAGGTCCTCCAGGCCGGCGCGGGCCAGAACCCCGCCCGCACCGCCGGTATCGCGGGTGGCCTGCCGCTGAACGTCCCGTCGATCACCATCAACAAGGTCTGCCTCTCGGGCATCAACGCGATCGCCCAGGCCGACCAGCTGATCCGCTCCGGTGAGGCCGAGATCGTCGTCGCCGGTGGCATGGAGTCGATGACCAACGCTCCTCACCTGCTCCCCAAGAGCCGCGAGGGCTTCAAGTACGGCGACGTCGCGCTCGTCGACTCGATGGCCTACGACGCCCTCTACGACCAGACCACCACCCAGGCGATGGGCAACCTCACCGAGGCCGTCAACGCCGAGCGTGACAACCCGTTGAGCCGCGAGGAGCAGGACGAGTTCTCGGCCCGTTCGCACCAGCTCGCTGCCGCTGGACAGAAGAACGGCGTCTTCGACGACGAGATCGTTCCCGTGAGCATCCCGCAGCGCAAGGGCGACCCGGTCGTCATCAGCGCCGACGAGGGTGTCCGCGGCGACACCACCGCCGAGTCGCTCTCGGGCCTGCGGCCCGCGTTCTCCAAGACCGGCACGATCACCGCCGGTTCCGCTTCGCAGATCTCCGACGGTGCGGCCGTCGTCGTCGTGACGAGCAAGAAGAAGGCCGAGGAGCTCGGTCTGCCGATCCTCGCCGAGATCGTCAGCCACGGCCAGGTCGCCGGTCCGGACTCCACGCTCCAGCTGCAGCCGGCCAACGCGACGCAGAAGGCCCTCGACAAGGCCGGCCTCACGGTCGCCGACCTCGACCTGGTCGAGTTCAACGAGGCCTTCGCTGCCGTCGGCATCGAGTCCGCCCGTGCGCTCGGCATCCCGGAGGAGAAGGTGAACGTCAACGGCGGCGCCATCGCCATCGGTCACCCGCTCGGCGCATCCGGTGCCCGCATCACGCTCCACCTCGCGCTCGAGCTCCAGCGTCGCGGTGGCGGCGTCGGTGCCGCCGCGCTGTGTGGCGGTGGCGGTCAGGGTGACGCCCTCGTCATCCGGGTTCCCGCCAACTGATCAGGCTGACGGAACACGTTGCCTGACGAAAGCGTCAAGGGCGGCCGCCGCGGGATCACCGCGGCGGCCGTTCCTGCATTGGTGGAGAAGGCTCGCGAAGGCGATCCGCGTTCAGTCGGCCGCCTGGTGTCGCTGGTCGAGGACGAATCGCCGGTGCTGCCCGAGCTGACCCGGATCCTTTCGCCGTACGCCGGGCACGCCCGCATCATCGGACTCACCGGCTCTCCGGGCGTCGGCAAGTCCACCTCGACCAATGCCTTGATCGGCGAGCTGCGCCGCCGCGACCAGCGGGTCGCCGTACTCGCTGTGGATCCGTCCTCGCCCTTCTCGGGCGGCGCGCTGCTCGGCGACCGGATCCGGATGGGCGACCACGTCCTGGATCCCGGCGTCTTCATCCGCTCGATGGCCGCCCGCGGCCACCTCGGCGGGTTGGCCTGGACCACTCCGCAGGCGCTGCGCGTCCTCGACGCCGCGGGCTTCGACGTCGTCCTGGTCGAGACCGTCGGTGTCGGCCAGAGCGAGGTCGAGGTGGCCGGCCAGGCCGACACCACGATCGTCCTCCTCGCGCCCGGCATGGGTGACGGCATCCAGGCGGCCAAGGCCGGGATCCTCGAGATCGGCGACCTGTACGTCGTCAACAAGGCCGACCGTGAGGGCGCCGACAAGGTACGCCGCGACCTGCGCTCGATGCTCGGTCTGGCTGAGCGCCGCGACGGTGCCTGGAAGCCGCCCGTGCTCAAGACCACTGCCTCCACCGGCGACGGTGTCGAGGAGGTGGTCGACGCGATCGAGGAGCACGGCGCCTGGTTGCTGGAGAGTGGTGAGCTCACCAGGCGTCGCGTACGCCGGGCCCGCAACGAGATCGAGACCCTCGCGATGACCGCGTTGCGCCGCCGGTGGGGAACGGTCGGCGAGAGCGACCGCCTCGACGACCTCGCCGCGGCCGTCGTCGCTGGCGACACCGACCCCTACGCCGCCGCCGACAGCCTGCTGTGAGGATGAGCGTGTGAAGGACGTCGTCATCCTCGGCTCGACGGGGTCGATCGGCACCCAGGCCCTTGATCTGGTCCGCGCCAACCCCGACCGGTTCCGCGTCGTCGGCCTGACCGCCGGCGGCAGCAACCCCGACCTCTTCGACCAGCAGGTCGCGGAGTTCTCCCCGCGCTTCCACGGGCTGGGGGAGGAGGCGAGCGTCGACGCGGCGCAGGAGACCTGCGACGTCGTCCTCAACGGCATCACGGGTGCGGTCGGCCTCCGTCCGACGCTGGCCGCTCTCGACGCCGGCACCACGCTCGCGCTCGCCAACAAGGAGTCGCTCGTCATGGGCGGACCGTTGGTGCTGGAACGCGCGCGGCCCGGCCAGATCGTCCCGGTCGACTCCGAGCACAGTGCGCTCGCGCAGTGCCTGCGCGGGGGCTCCGCAGCCGAGGTACGACGACTGGTGCTCACGGCCAGTGGTGGACCCTTCCGCGGGCGGACCCGCGACCAGCTCACCTCGGTCACCCCCGAGGAAGCGGGCAACCACCCGACCTGGGACATGGGACCCGTCATCACCATCAACTCGGCCACCCTGGTCAACAAGGGCCTCGAGGTGATCGAGGCGCACCTTCTCTTCGGCATCCCCTACGACCGGATCGAGGTCGTGGTCCACCCGACGAGCGTCGTGCACTCGATGGTCGAGTTCGTCGATGGATCCACGCTGGTGCAGGCCAGCCCGCCGACGATGATGATCCCGATCGCCCTGGGGCTCACGTGGCCCGACCGGGTGCCCGATGCAGCTCCGGCGGTCGACTGGACCCGGCCCGAGACCTGGGAGTTCTTCCCGCTCGACGACGAGGCGTTCCCAGCGGTCGCGCTGGCCCGTTCCGCGGGCGCCCGCGGTGCGACCGTGCCGGCCGTCTACAACGCCGCCAACGAGGTCGCCGTGGAGGCCTTCCGCGCCGGACGGCTGCCCTTCACCGGAATCGTTGACGTGGTCGCCAGCGCAGTAGCCGCCCACGACGTACCCTCGAGTGAGCAGCTTTCCCTCGATGACATCCTCGCCGCCGACGCGTGGGCGCGGGACGCCGCCGCCCACACCATCGCCACTCACCAAGGGACCGGATCGCCCGCATGACCGTTCTGCTCTACACCCTCGGCGTCGTGATCTTCTTCACCGCGATCCTGGCGTCCATCGGGCTGCACGAACTCGGCCACATGATCCCGGCGAAGAAGTTCGGCGGGAAGGTCACCCAGTACTTCATCGGCTTCGGCCCCACGGTGTGGAGCAAGCAGGTCGGTGAGACGGAGTACGGCGTGAAGGCGATCCCACTGGGCGGCTACGTCAAGATCGTCGGAATGCTGCCGCCGGGGGCTGCCGATCTCGCCGACGAGGTCGAAACGGATGCCGCCGGCAACCAGTTCCTCAAGGTCCGCAAGTCCAACACCGGGATGTTCACCCAGCTGATCTCCGACGCGCGTGCGGCCGAGTGGGAGCTGATCGGGCCCGAGGACAACGACCGGCTGTTCTACAAGCTGCCGTGGTGGAAGAAGGTCATCGTGATGGCCGGCGGGCCGACGGTGAACATCCTGATCGCCTTCTTCATCTTCGCTGGTGTGTTCGCGACCTACGGCAACGCGGGCGACCGGAAGGTGGAGACGACCATCGACCGGGTGGACGCGTGTGTCATCCCGTTCGAGGAGTCCGGCCGGGTCTGCACCGCCGACGAGCTCCGCGACTCGCCGACGCCCGCCTACTCCGCCGGCATCGAGCCGGGCGACCGGATCGTGGCGTTCAACGGCACCGCGATCACCAGCTGGGACCAGATGCAGGACCTGGTCAAGGACAACGGGACCCGGGAGGCCGAGGTCGTGGTCGACAGGTCCGGCGAACGGCTCACGTTCCAGACCACGACGACGGTCCGACCGCCCGACAAGGAGGGCGGCAAGACAGACAAGAATGTCGGCTTCCTCGGGGTCGCGCCAGAGTCGAACCCGACCACGGGCGGCGTCTTCTACACGATCGGCCAGATGGGTCACATGACCGTCGACGTGGCCAAGTCGCTGGCGACCCTGCCCGCCAAGGTCTGGGGCGTCGCCAAGGCGATCGTCGGTGTCGAGGAGCGCGATCCCCTCGGACCCGTGAGCATCGTCGGCGGCGGACGCCTGGCGGGCGAGACGGCTTCCCACGACGAGATCAGCGTCCAGGACAAGACGGTGTCCCTGCTGATGCTGATCGCCGGCTTCAACTTCTTCATCGGCATGTTCAACTTCGTGCCGCTGCTTCCGCTCGACGGGGGCCACATCGCCAGTGCGACGTGGGAGGGGATCCGTCGGGCGTGGGCGAAGGTCTTCCGCCGCCCGGACCCCGGCTATGTCGACGCGGCGAAGCTCCTTCCCGTCGCGTACGTCGTCGCGAGCGCCCTGCTCGTCATGGGCATCGTGCTGATCGTCGGCGACTTCGTCGTGCCGCTCCACCTCGAATCCTGATCGCGGGCGCCCCCGACTAGTCTTGAAGCCATGACGTCGATCAACCTGGGCATGCCGGAAGCACCCCCTCCGGTACTGGCTCCGCGCCGGACCACCCGTCAGATCAACGTCGGCAAGGTCGGCGTCGGCAGCGACCACCCGGTCTCGGTCCAGTCGATGACGACGACCCTCACCTCGGACGTCAACACCACGCTCCAGCAGATCGCCGAGCTGACGGCCGCCGGCTGCGACATCGTGCGAGTGGCGTGCCCGAGCCAGGACGACGCCGACGCACTCGCGGAGATCGCCCAGCACAGCCAGATCCCGGTCATCGCCGACATCCACTTCCAGCCGAAGTACGTCTTCGCCGCGATCGACGCCGGCTGTGCCGCCGTCCGCGTGAACCCCGGCAACATCAAGAAGTTCGATGACCAGATCAAGGAGATCGCGAAGGCTGCCAACGACCGCGGCACGTCGATCCGGATCGGTGTCAATGCAGGCTCACTCGACAAGCGACTGCTCGAGAAGTACGGCAAGGCCACGCCGGAGGCACTCGTCGAGTCCGCCGTGTGGGAGGCCAGCCTGTTCGAGGAGCACGGCTTCCGTGACTTCAAGATCTCCGTCAAGCACAACGACCCCGTCGTGATGGTGCGGGCCTACGAACTGCTCGCCGAAGCTGGCGACTGGCCCCTCCACCTCGGGGTGACCGAGGCCGGTCCGGCGTTCCAGGGCACCATCAAGTCGGCCACCGCCTTCGGCGCCCTGCTCTCGCAGGGCATCGGTGACACCATCCGCGTGTCCCTGTCGGCCCCGCCGGTCGAGGAGGTCAAGGTCGGCATCCAGATCCTCCAGTCGCTCAACCTCCGCCCGCGCAAGCTCGAGATCGTCTCCTGCCCGTCGTGCGGACGCGCCCAGGTCGACGTCTACACCCTGGCTGAGCGAGTCACCGCCGGTCTCGAAGGCCTTGAGGTCCCGCTGCGTGTTGCTGTCATGGGCTGTGTCGTCAACGGTCCCGGCGAGGCGCGTGAGGCCGACCTCGGCGTCGCCTCCGGCAATGGCAAGGGTCAGATCTTCGTCAAGGGAGAGGTCATCAAGACCGTCCCCGAGTCGATGATCGTGGAGACGCTGATCGAAGAGGCGATGAAGCTCGCCGAGTCGATGGAGCCGGTCGAGGGTGCGGAGCCCTCGATCTCCGTGTCCTGATTCCCGACACCGCCTAGGGTGATCCTGTGTTGACCACCCGGCACGGCGTGCGCGTCCTCGCGAGCGCAGACCTGCCCACCTTCCTGGAACTGGCGAACCAGGACCCCGTGGTCAACGTCTTCGCGGTCCACCGCGCTCACACCACCCGTCTCGAGCCACGCTGGCTCGGCGGCGAGATGTGGGGTCGCTTCGAGGACGGTGAGCTGGTGGCTGCCTGCCATGCCGCAGCCAACCTCGTACCCATCCAGGCCGGACCTGAGGACGCCCGAGCGTTCGCCGAACGCGCGCTCTCGCGTCGTCGTACGGCCTCGACGATCGTGGGTCCGCAGGAAGCCGTCAGCGTGCTCTGGGGGCAGGTCGGTCCGCACTGGGGCGAACCGCGTGACGTGCGCTGGGACCAGCGCCACCTGGTGATCGACACGGCACCGGCCGTGACGCCCGACCACGGCGTGCGCGCGGGCGTCCGCGACGACCTGGCGACGCTCTATCCCGCCTGCGTCGCGATGTACACCGAAGAGGTGGGTGTCTCGCCGGAGTCCGGGGGAGCAGGCGACCTGTACCGCGCCCGGGTGGCGCAGCTGATCGGGCGATCCTGGTCCTTCGTCCGCTACGACGGCGACGAGCTCGTGTTCAAGGCCGAGGTGGCCTGCGCGACTCCTGATGCTGCCCAGATCCAGGGTGTGTGGGTGCCGGAGCACCGCCGGGGTGAGGGTCTGGCGAGCGCGGGGATGGCCGCTGTGGTCCAGCAGGTGCGCGCCCGCATCGCGCCCGCGGTGTCTCTCTACGTCAACGACTGGAACGTGCCGGCGCGCAAGGTCTACGAACGGGTCGGTTTCGTCGAGACCGCCCGGTTCGCCACCGTCATGTTCTGAGCCTGTCGGGCAGTCAGGCGCCGATGCGAGGGAGTCCGTTCCACAGCAGGCGGGCGGCGATGTCGGTGACCTCGTCGAGCGTGGCGAGGGGATGCTCCTGCCACCAGCGTGCGACGCCGTCGACCCCAGTGATGAGAAGTTCGACGATCACGGCGGACTCCGTCGTGCCGGGCACCACACCCGAACGGGCGAGGTCCGGGGCGAGCATCAGCGCGACGGCTTGCGCCCGGGCCGTCCGGTAGGCAGCGAGGACCTGGTCGAGGTCGGCATCGCCGGTCGGGATCGGATCGACCAGAAGTCGGCGCGCGGCCGGCCGCTGGCGGGAGAACGACAGGTAGGCCGCGACGGTGGAGCGCAACCGCTCAGGTCCGGCACCGCCGCCCGTGATTCCGGCGCCGACCTCGGCGAGCATCGCGGCGTTCTGGCTGTCGAGCACCTGGACGTACAGCTCGCGCTTGGACCGGAAGTGGTCGTAGAGGACGGTGCGGGTGACTCCGGCCGCGGTGGCGATCTCACCCACGGAGGAGGCGTCGTACCCACGGCCGGCGAAGACCTCGACGGCGGCGGCCTCGATGCGCTGACGTCGGGCGGGGGCGCTGAGCCGGCGCCGGACGGTCCCGGTGGTCGTCACGCGGTCTCCTTCTCACGGCAGGGATACCAACCCACAGTGGTGTCGGAAGGCGCTGCTGTCACCTCTTGACCTTCTGTGGTGCCAGTCACAATACTCGCTCTCACCACTTACCGACACAAGTGTCGGTTGATCTCATGGGAGTTCATCAATGCCGCAGCGTCTCGACCGCCGAACCCTGCTCTCGTCCTCAGCCGCGGTGGGCGCGGGCGCGGCACTGGCCGGGGCCGGACTGGCGCCGGCCTTCGCAGCCACGCCTGGCAAGAACGCTGTCGTCCTCGGCGGCGGCATGGCCGGACTGACGGCTGCCCACGAGCTGATCGAGCGCGGCTTCTCGGTCACGGTGTTCGAGCCCACCGCCTGGGGCGGCAAGGCACGCAGCATCCCGTTCGCCGGCACCGGCAGCGGCGGTCGGGCCGACCTGCCCGGTGAGCACGGCTTCCGGTTCTTCCCCGGCTTCTACCACCACGTGCCGGAGACGATGCGCCGGATCCCGTTCGGCTCCGGCACCGTGGGCGACAACCTGGTCGCGGCCACCGGTGGCAAGTTCCTGCGCGGCGGAGACCATGCCGATGCCTTCGTGTTCGGAATCGGCCCCGACCCCGTGTCGCTGCTGACGGTCGACGGCTTGCGCCGCTACCTGCTGGACAACCTGGGAGGTCACGCGGTTCCGCCCCATGAGCTCGTTTACTTCGTGGAGCGCCTTCTGGTGTTCCTCACGAGCTGCGACGAACGTCGACTGGGTCAGTGGGAGAAGGTCAGCTGGTGGGACTTCGTCGGTGCGGCCAAGCGCTCGGGGCCGTACCAGAAGATCCTCGCCGCCGGTCTGACGCGCAACCTGGTGGCGGCCAAGGAGACCATCGCCAGCACGCGCACCATCGGCAACATGGGGGAGGCCTTCGTCTACAACATCATGGGCCGCGGCAACGACGGTGCCCTGGACCGGGTCCTCGACCTGCCGACCAACGAGGCGTGGATCGACCCCTGGGTGACCTACCTGCGCGGGCTGGGGGTGCGCTTCGTCGGAGGTCAGCGCCTGGTCCGGTACGAGGTTGCAGGGGGCCGAATCGCGGCCGCTGTGCTCGCTGACACCCACGGCGCGACGAGCCGGGTCGAGGCGGACTGGTTCGTCAGTGCGATGCCGGTCGAGCGCGTCCTGCCGACCCTGACATCTGACGTCCTGGCCCTCGATCCCGGGTTGAAGGGCCTCGCAAAGCTGCAGACGGACTGGATGGTCGGCATCCAGTTCTTCCTGCGAGACCATGCCGACCTCACCAAGGGCCACATCACCTTCATCGACTCGCCGTGGTCCCTGACTGCGCTGACCCAGGGGCAGTTCTGGGAGGACCGGACGATCTCGCGTGACTACGGCAACGGCGAGGTCGTCGACGTGCTGTCCGTCGACATCTCGAACTGGGATGCGCCGGGAATCCTCTACGGCAAACCCGCCAAGCAGTGCAGTCGTCAGGAGATCGCCGACGAGGTGCTGGCGCAGATCCGCGACCACCACACCATGGGTGAGCTGCTGCCCGAGGGCATCGTCCACTCCTGGTTCCTCGACCCGGGCGTGCAGTGGGACGCCGGCACCCTGCGCAACACCAACGAGACCCCGCTGCTCGTGAACACCGTGGACTCCTGGAAGAGCCGGCCGACGGCGCGTACGAAGATCCCGAACCTCTTGATGAGTGGTGACTTCGTGCAGACCGACATCGACCTGGCCACGATGGAGGGGGCCAACGAGTCGGCCCGCCACGCCGTGAACGCGATCCTCGACGAATCGCGCTCGACCGCCGCGCCGGTCAAGACCTTCCGGCTCTACGACCCGCCCGAGTTCAAGCTCCTCAAGCAGACCGACAAGCTGCTCTACAAGCTCGGGCAGCGCAACCTGCTGGACATCGTCTGAGGGACCGCGAGGTGCACGCTGCCATGATGACGCCATGAGCCTTCCCAGCAGCGCCAAGGTCGTGACCGGTGCGTTCGTCGTCAGCGGAACCGTCCACCTCGTCAAGCCCGAGGTCTTCGAGCCCCTGATGCCCGCGTGGGTGCCGCGCCACCGCGAGGTGATCATCGGTTCGGGCGTCGCGGAGCTGATCTGCGCCGCCGGAATGCTGCATCCGCGCACCCGCAAGCTCGCGGGCTACGCCAGCGCGGCCCTGCTGCTCGGCGTCTTCCCCGGCAACGTGCAGATGGCCCTCGACGCCCAGCGCAGCGACAACTCGGCGTTGAAGGCGGCGTCCTGGGCGCGGCTCCCGCTGCAGCTGCCGATGATCCGCGGCGTCCTCAAGGCGGCGCGCTCCGCCTGAGCGTTACTGGTTCGCTGTCCGGGCCGGCGCCGCCGTAGGCTGCGCAGGTGCTGATGAGGATGTCGACCCTGTTCGTCCGGACCCTTCGAGAGGACCCCTCGGACGCGGAGGTCCCGAGCCACCGTCTGCTGCTGCGGGCGGGCTACATCCGTCGCGCTGCGCCGGGCATCTACACCTGGTTGCCGCTCGGCCTGAAGGTGCTGCGCCGGATCGAGAACATCATCCGCGAGGAGATGGACGGCATCGGTGCCCAGGAAGTCGTCTTCCCTGCGCTGCTGCCCCGCGAGCCGTTCGAGGCGACCGGCCGCTGGACCGAGTACGGCGACGGCATCTTCCGCCTCAGGGACCGCAAGGACGCCGACTACCTGCTCGGTCCGACACACGAGGAGATGTTCACCCTCCTGGTCAAGGACATGTACGGCTCCTACAAGGACCTGCCGCTGAGCCTCTACCAGATCCAGACCAAGTACCGCGACGAAGCGCGCCCCCGTGCGGGACTGCTGCGCGGCCGCGAGTTCACGATGAAGGACTCCTACTCCTTCGACGTCACGGACGCGGGTCTCGAGGCGTCGTACCAGAAGCACCGTGATGCCTACGTCCGTATCTTCGACCGCCTCGGATTCGACTACGCCATCGTCAAGGCCACCGCCGGCGCGATGGGCGGCTCGAAGTCCGAGGAGTTCCTCGCCAAGGCCGACGTCGGCGAGGACACCTATGTCCGCTGCACCAACTGCGACTACGCCGCCAACGTCGAGGCCGTCGAGGTCCGCCCCGCGGTCGTGACCGCGAATGCCGGCAACCACTGGGGTGGCGCGCCGGCGGCCCACGCCGAGGCCACGCCCGACACCCCGACCATCGCGACGCTCGTCGACCACCTCAACGCGGCCTTCCCGCGCGAGGACCGGCCCTGGCACGCCGGCGACACCCTCAAGAACGTCCTCGTCGTGCTGCGACACCCGGACGGCACCCGCGAGCCTCTCGCCATCGGCCTGCCCGGTGACCGTGAGGTCGACCAGAAGCGCCTGGAAGGTCAGCTCGAGCCGATCGAGGTCGAAGCCATGGACGAGGCGGAGTTCGCCCGCCACCCGGACCTGGTCAAGGGCTACATCGGCCCCGGCGTCCTCGGCGAGGAGGGCAAGACCGGCATTCGCTACCTCGTCGACGCCCGCGTCGCCGACGGCACCCGGTGGGTCACCGGCGCCGACGTTGCCGGCTCCCACGTCGTCGACCTGGTCGCCGGCCGCGACTTCACGCCTGACGGCACGATCGAGGCCGCAGAGGTGCGCGACGGCGACGCCTGCCCGCACTGCGCCGACGGATCACTCGAGTCCGCGCGCGGGATCGAGATGGGCCACGTCTTCCAGCTCGGCCGCAAGTACGCCGAGGCCCTCGACCTCAAGGTGCTCGACGAGAACGGCAAGCTGGTCACGGTCACGATGGGTTCCTACGGCGTCGGCGTGACCCGTGCGGTCGCTGCCATTGCCGAGAACACTCTCGACGAGATCGGCCTGTGCTGGCCGCGCGAGGTCGCACCTGCGGACGTCCACGTCGTCGTGGCGGGCAAGGACGAAGCACTTTTCGTCGCGGCCGAGGAACTGGTTGCCGGCCTCTCTGGCGCGGGGCTCGACGTGCTGTTCGACGACCGGGCCGGCAAGATCAGCCCCGGAGTGAAGTTCAAGGACGCCGAGCTGATCGGTGTCCCGACGATCGTCACCGTCGGTCGGGGCGTCGTCGACGGCGTCATCGAGGTCAAGGACCGCCGTACGGGCGAGAAGAGCGAACTGACGCTCGAGGGCGCGGTGGAGGCACTCGTTCAGCAGGTGCGTGCCTGAGATGGTCGACGCGGTCATCTTCGACTGGGGCGGCACGCTGACCCAGTGGCACGACGTGGACTTCCACGCCGAGTCGTTCGCCCTCGCCCAGGCCGTGCTCGCCACGCCTGACACCTCCGACGACCACCACGCCTTCGCCGCAAAGTTGCACGGCGCAGGTTCGGTCGTGTGGGGCCGCAGCCGCGACCACCAGCAGAGTGCGACGATCGGCGACCTGTTCGACGAGGCCGGCCTCGACCACGACCCCGCCCTCCTCAGCGCCTACTACGACTTCTGGGAGCCGCACACCCTGACCGACGCCGAGGTCGCGCCGCTGTTCCGGTGGCTGCGCGCCGAGGGCATCAAGGTCGGCATCCTTTCGAACACCATCTGGCCGCGGGAGTGGCACCGCGGCTACTTCGAGCGCGACGGCGTCCTGGACCTGATCGACGGCGACGTCTACTCGAGTGAGATCCCGTGGACGAAACCGTCGCCCGACGCGTTCCGGGCCGCGATGGACGCGGTGGGGGTCACGGACCCCGCACGCTGCGTCTACGTCGGCGACCGGCTCTTCGACGACGTCTGGGGTGCCCAGAACGCCGGCCTGCGCGCGATCCACATCCCGCACAGCGTGATTCCGGCCGAACAGATCGGTCACACCGAGGGCCGGCCCGACGCCGTGGCGCGGCGACTCTCGGAGATCCCCGACCTGCTCGCTCCCTGGCGCTGAGGCGGCCGTTCACTGCAGGTTTGTGCACTGCACATTTATGAGGATCGATAGGTACAGACCGTCGGGCCGTTCTGTTGCATGATTGTGCACAGGTGATCGGTGAGCCCCACCTCTCCCGTCACCCAACGACCGTTGTCCCCGGTCACCAGTGGTTCGCGGCCCCGTCTTCGGGGGACGTCTCGGGAGTCTCCCGGAGACCGAGGCCGCGGACCACTGTTGTATTTACCGGACGTCCTGGCTCGAGGCCGGGCTACGGGCCGGGCTACAGGCCGGGCAGTCGCTCCGGCTTCCCGCCGAAGCCCAGGCCGCGGACCGCGGCGTCGAGCAGTGCCTGGACGGCCCACGCCCGGGCCTTGCCGGTCGTGTTCGCCACGAGAAAGGCGTACGTCGAGGCGGCCGACTCCTCGAGCTGGAGCGCGCGGGCCCTCACCGCCGTCGCGGTGCCGAGGTCGGCGGGCAGCGCGTAGCCCGGCGCGGCCGGTGCGGGCTCGGCTCCGGCCGCGGTGATCGTGGCCATCAGGTGGTCGCGCCGATCGCGGTGGAGCGTGTAGGCACGGGTGAGCGTCCCGTAGAGGGTCGGTTGCGACGACTGGGAGGTCTGCGCACCCAGTGCGCCGTAGACGAACACGGCGGCATGCTCCGCGGCCAGCGCCACCTGGAGCGCATCGACGGCGGGGTCCGCTGCGGTGGTCGGGTCCGTGGCCGGGTCGCTCATGTCAGCACCGCCTGCTGCTGGGCCAGGCCGGCTGCCATCGAGGCGAACACCTGGGCCAGCGCACCACTCTCGGCGGCCTGGGCTGCGGAGACGAGCTGGTCCTGGAGGGCGGTCTCTCGGCGCCACAGCCGGCGCAATGCGGTCGCCTTGCCGCCCGTCACGACCGGGGGATCGGCAGGGGTGGTCCGGCCCAGTTCGGCTGCGTGCGCTTCGTGGATCTTCGCCAGGCGGAGTCCGATCCGGGCGAGGCCCGGGATCGTCGTACCCGTCGCGGTGGCGAGGGCACCGGCCTCGGCGATCGCTGTGGCGACCTCGTCGACGAGGGCGCTGTCGGCATCGGCAGCCGGTGCCGTCGGGGAGACCGCACCCGGCGCAGCGGGCTCCTCCTCGCCGAGCAGGGAGTCGAGTGCGTCGCACCCGGTGAGTGTCAGTGCGGTGCCGCCGACCCCGGCCACCACGAAGGCTCGACGCGAGAGGTGGCTAACACGGTCGGGCACGCGGGGAACCCTATCCCCACGGGGTAGGGTGATTCCGCACCACCACAACAGGACAACGGGAGGATTCGCCATGGGTTCGGGCCAGCCCGCTCAGCGCACCACAGCAGAGCGAATCGCAGATGTTCTCACCGCCCCCCTCGCCGAGCTCGGCCTGGATGTCGAGGCAGTGGAGCTCACCCCGGCCGGCAAGCGACGTGTGCTCCGGGTCGCCCTGGACGCCGATGGCGGCCTCAACCTCGATGACGTCGCCTCGGCGACGAAGGTCATCGACGGGGTCCTCGAGACCGACGGCCCCCGTGGCGGTTCCGCGGTGATGGGGGAGCTGCCCTACACGCTCGAGGTCACCTCACGCGGCGTCGATCGTCCGCTGACGTTGCCTCGCCACTGGCGTCGCAACGAGGACCGCCTGGTCAAGGTCGTCACGACCGGCGACGGGGATGCCGGACAGACAGAGATCCTCGGGAGGATCGGGGCCAGCGACGACGAGGGCGTGACGCTCGACGTGGCGGGCACCGGCGTCCGGATCGCCTTCGCGGACGTGGCCAAGGCGCTGGTACAGATCGAGTTCAACCGGCGCAAGAGCGCCGTACTTGCTGATGACGACGAGAACGACCAGAACAAGGACGCCGACTGATGGACATCGACCTCAACATCCTTCGCACGCTGGAGCGCGAGAAGGAGATCAAGTTCGAGGTGCTCGTGGAGGCCATCGAACAGGCCCTGCTCACGGCGTACCACAAGACCGAGGGCTCAGTGGCCCAGGCGCGAGTCGAGCTGGACCGCAAGACCGGGCACGTCAACGTGATCGTTCCCGAACTCGACGACGAGGGCAACAAGATCGGCGAGTACGACGACACGCCCGCCGACTTCGGTCGGATCGCGGCGACGACGGCCAAGCAGATCATGATGCAGCGCCTCCGCGATGCCGAGGACGAGATCCGGTTCGGTGAGTTCTCCGGCAAGGAGGGCGACATCCTCTCCGGCATCATCCAGCAGGGCCGGAACCCCGATGACGTGCTCGTGGACCTCGGCAAGCTCGAGGCCCTGCTGCCCGCGAGCGAGCGGGTGCCCGGCGAGGACTACAGCCACGGGACCCGGATCAAGTGCCTGGTCGTCTCGGTCCGCAAGGGCATGCGCGGGCCGCAGATCACGCTCTCGCGCTCGCACCCCAACCTGGTCAAGAAGCTCTTCGCCCTCGAGGTGCCCGAGATCGCCGACGGCACGGTGGAGATCGCAGCGATCGCGCGCGAGTCCGGTCACCGGACCAAGATCGCGGTCAAGTCGGCTGTTCCCGGTGTCAACGCCAAGGGCGCGTGCATCGGTCCGATGGGTCAGCGGGTGCGCAACGTGATGGCCGAGCTGGGTGGCGAGAAGATCGACATCGTCGACTGGTCCGACGACCCGGCAGAGCTGGTCGCACACGCGCTGTCTCCCGCCCAGGTCCAGTCGGTGACCGTCGTGGACGCTGCTGCCCGCTCGGCGCGTGTCGTCGTCCCGGACTTCCAGCTGTCGCTCGCCATCGGCAAGGAGGGCCAGAACGCCCGCCTCGCCGCTCGCCTCACCGGATGGCGGATCGACATCCATTCCGACGAAGAGGCGTAATCAGGCTTCTGGTCTGACCCACGGCGTTGCCGGTTGGTGATCTCGACCCCCCGGGCGGTAGAGTCGTCTGTCGGTGGCACGCCAATCGAAATCTCCAGCAGAACCTGACGAATTCCCTCTCGAGGGGCCCGTCCGGACCTGCGTCGGATGTCGGCAGCGGGCCGCCAAACGCGAGTTGTTGCGGGTGACCGCCGGCTCGGGAACCGATGGCCAGCCGGCCGTCGTACCCGATCTGGAGGGCGCTGCACCGGGACGCGGGGCGCACCTGCACCCCACTCCTGGTTGTTACGACCTCGCGGTGCGGCGGAAGGCCTTCTCCCGCGCGTTGCGCTCTGCGCAGGGCACGGGCGGCCTTTCCAGCGTGCCGGTGGGGGAGTACGTCGCCTCGCTGTCGATCATCTGACCGAATCCACCAAGAGAGACTGGAGCAGCAGCTCATGAGCACTCGATGAGTACTTCGCGATGAGCAAGTTCAACCTGCACCACCCACCAACGGTCTAGAGATCCCACCGGGTCTTGGGCCAGAAGGAGAACCGTGGCCAAGACCCGAGTTTCTGAACTCGCGAAGAAGTACGGCATCCCCAGCAAGGAAGCGCTGGAGAAGTTGAGCGCCATTGGCGAGTTCGCCAAGACGGCGTCCTCCAGCGTTGAGCTGCCTGCCGTCAAGAAGTTCGAAGACACCTACGGTGCCGACCTTCTCGCGAAGATGAAGCCGGCTGCTGCTGGCGGCGAGGCCCCCGCGCCCGCTGCCAAGCCTGCGCCGGCGAAGAAGGCTGCTGCGGCACCCGCCGCGCCTGCTGCGGAGGCGCCTGTCGCCGACGCGCCGGCCGCCGTTGCGGCGCCTGCTGACGACAAGTCCAGCGCGCCGCGTCCCGGCCCCCGTCCCGGCCCGGCGAAGGCGCCTGAGCCCGAGGCCGTTGCCGAGCCCGTCGTTGCCGAGCCCGTCGCTGCCGAGCCTGTCGCCGAGCCCGTCGAGGACGCACCCGCTGCGGCCGCGCCGAAGCCCGGTGGCAGCCCCAAGCCGGGCGCCCCCAAGGCACCCGCGCCGCGTCCGGTGGGCAAGCCCAGCGGTACGCCGCGCCCCGGCAACAACCCGTTCGCGCCCAGCCAGGGCATGGGCCGCAAGCCTGCTGCCGCTCCGCCGGCGCGCGAGGGTGAGGCCGGTCCGGCTGGACCGCGTCCCCCCGCCGCGCCCGGTGGCCGTCCCGGCATGCCGCGTCCGAACCCGGCCATGATGCCCAAGTCCCCGGCCGCCTTCGGCCCGGGTGCCGGCCGTGGTCCCGGCGGTCCCGGTCGCCCCGGTGGCGCTCCCGGCCGTGGTGGCCCGGGTGGCGCTCCCGGTCGTGGCGCTCCCGGTCGTGGCGCTCCTGGCGCCGGTGCCGGTGCCCCCGGTGCGGGTGCTCCCGGTCGCGGTCCCGGTGGCTTCGGTCCCGGTGGCGGCGGTCGACCTGGCGGTGGCCGTCCCGGCCAGCGTGGCCAGACCCAGGGTGCCTTCGGTCGCCCCGGTGGACCCGCCCGTCGTGGTCGCAAGTCGAAGCGTGCGCGTCGTCAGGAATTCGAGGCCATGGAGGCCCCGACGATCGGCGGCATGCGGGTCCGCAAGGGCAACGGCGAGACGGTTCGTCTCGCTCGTGGTTCCTCGCTGACCGACTTCGCCGACAAGATCGGCGTCGACGCGGCGTCCCTCGTGCAGATGCTGTTCCACATCGGCGAGATGGTCACGGCGACCCAGTCGGTGGGCGACGAGACGCTGGAGCTGCTCGGTGACGAGCTCAACTACACCGTCGAGATCGTGTCCCCGGAGGACGAGGACCGCGAGCTGCTCGAGACGTTCGACCTCGAGTTCGGTGCCGACGAGGGCGGCGAGGAAGACCTCGTCATCCGTCCGCCGGTCGTGACCGTGATGGGTCACGTCGACCACGGTAAGACCAAGCTCCTCGACGCGCTCCGCGACGCCAACGTCGTGGCCGGCGAGGCCGGTGGCATCACCCAGCACATCGGTGCCTACCAGGTCCACACGCAGGTCGACGGCAACGACCGTCGCATCACCTTCATCGACACCCCGGGTCACGAGGCCTTCACCTCGATGCGTGCCCGTGGTGCGCAGGCGACCGACATCGCCGTCCTGGTGGTCGCGGCCGACGACGGCGTCATGCCGCAGACGGTCGAGGCGCTCAACCACGCCCGGGCGGCCGGCGTGCCGATCGTGGTCGCGGTCAACAAGATCGACAAGGAGAGCGCCGACCCGACGAAGGTTCGTGGCCAGCTCTCCGAGTACGGCCTGGTGCCCGAGGAGTACGGCGGCGACGCGATGTTCGTCGACGTCTCGGCCAAGGCCGGTCTCAACCTCGACAAGCTGCTCGAGGCGATCGTGCTCACGGCTGACGCGTCGCTCGACCTGCGCGCCAACCCGGTGCAGGACGCCCAGGGCCTCGTCATCGAGGCGCACCTCGACCGCGGTCGCGGTCCGGTTGCGACGATCCTCGTCCAGCGCGGAACGCTGCGCGTCGGCGACTCGATCGTCGCCGGGCCGGCCTACGGCCGGGTCCGCGCGATGCTCGACGAGCACGGGGACAACATCGAGGAAGCCGACCCGTCGCGTCCCGCGATGGTCCTGGGTCTGACCGCCGTCCCCGGCGCTGGTCAGAACTTCCTCGTCGTCGAGGACGACCGGATGGCTCGCCAGATCGCCGAGAAGCGTGAGGCGCGCGAGCGTGCGGCCATGCAGGCCAAGCGTCGTGTCCGTCGCACCCTCGAGGACTTCATGGCCTCCATGGAGAAGGGCGAGAGCCAGGAGCTCAACCTCATCCTCAAGGGTGACGTGTCCGGTTCGGTCGAGGCGCTCGAAGACGCCCTCGCCCAGATCGATGTCGGCGAAGAGGTCAGCCTCCGGGTCATCGACCGCGGCGTCGGTGCGATCACCGAGACCAACGTCGACCTCGCATCCGCCTCTGACGCCATCATCATCGGCTTCAACGTCCGGCCTCAGGGCAAGGCGGGCCAGATGGCTGACAAGGAAGGTGTCGAGATTCGTTACTACTCGGTCATCTACCAGGCGATCGAGGAGATCGAGGCCGCCCTCAAGGGCATGCTCAAGCCCGAGTACGAAGAGTCGACCCTCGGCCAGGCGGAGATCCGTGCGATCTTCCGCTCGTCCAAGATCGGCAACATCGCAGGCTGCATGGTCACGAGCGGTGTGATCCGGCGCAACGCCAAGGTCCGCATCCTCCGTGACGGCGCGGTCGTCGCCGACAACATCGACCTTGCCTCGCTCAAGCGGGAGAAGGACGACGCGTCGGAGGTCCGGGAAGGCTTCGAGTGCGGTCTCGTGCTCAAGAACTTCCAGGACATCAAGGAAGGCGACATCGTCGAAGCCTTCGAGATGCGCGAGATCCCCCGGAGCTGATTGCTCCTCGTCGCGCCGCCCGGTCCCTCGTGGGCCGGGCGGCGCAGACGTTTTCCGTTTACTGATAGGAACAGACCATGGCCAGCCCGCGCGTGCGCAAGATCTCCGACCGGATCAAGGTGATCGTCGCCGAGATGCTCGAGCGACGGATCAAGGACCCGCGTCTGGGGTTCGTGACCATCACCGAGGTCCGGATGACCGGCGACGCCCAGAACGCCACCATCTACTACACCGTGCTCGGCGAGGCTGCCGACCAGGAGGCGACCGCCGCAGCGCTGGAGTCCGCGAAGGGCGTGCTCCGCGCCGAGGTCGGCAAGCAGCTGGGCATGCGCACCGTGCCGAGCCTGGCCTTCGCGTTCGACGGGATCCCCGAGTCGGCGCGCCAGCTCGACGAGGTGCTGGCCCGTGCCCGCGAGGCCGATGCCGCCGTTGCTGCCGCTCGTGCGGGCGCCACTCCGGCGGGCGAGGCGGACCCGTACAAGAAGCCGCGCGAAGTCGTCGAGGACGACGACGCCGACGCCCCCGCCGACGAGGTCTAGTGGCCGAGTCCGGCCTCGTCGTCATCGACAAGCCCGGCGCAATGACGTCACACGACGTCGTTGCCCGAGTACGCCGTGCCGTCGGCACCCGCAAGGTCGGCCATGCCGGGACGCTCGACCCGATGGCGACCGGCGTCCTGATCCTGGGTGTCGAGCGGGCGACCCGCCTGCTCGGTCACCTGATGCTGACCGAGAAGACCTACTCCGCCACGGTGCGCCTCGGCGCGGTCACGACGACCGACGACGCCGAAGGTGAGGTCACAGCGACCACCTCGGCCGCCCACGTGAGCGACGAGGCCGTCCATGTCGCCCTGCAGGCCTTCGCGGGCGAGATCGACCAGGTGCCCTCGACCGTGTCGGCCATCAAGGTCGACGGCAAGCGCGCCTACGCGCTGGCGCGGGCCGGCGAAACGGTCGAGCTCAAGTCCCGCCGGGTGACGATCAGTGCGATCGAGGCGGGCGACTTCCGACGCGAGGGCGACTTCCTCGACGTCGAGATCCGGGTCGCCTGTTCGAGCGGCACCTACATCCGGGCCATCGCGCGAGACCTCGGCGTGGCGCTCGGCGTGGGCGGTCACCTCACGGCCCTGCGCCGCCACTCGGTGGGTTCGTTCACGCTGGCCACGGCCAACACCGACTTCGAACACCTCCACATGACTCCGCTGGCCGTGGCCGCGCGGGCGTCGTTCCCGGCCCTGGACCTCTCCGAGGAGGACGCGCAATCGGTCCGCTTCGGACGCCCGCTTCCGCTCCCGATCGACGTGCTGACGGGCGTGTTCGCGCCCGACGGTGAGTTCCTCGCCCTCTACCGTCCTGAGGGCGACATCGCGCGTCCCGCGGCGGTCTTCGTCGGCTGATCCCGTCCACACCGCTCCGCGGTGGTCAGGTCCGGCAACGGCATCAGTAGTCTGGCGCCGTGCAAGCGTGGCGAGCCTTCGAGGACGTCCCGGGTGACCTCG
Organism: Propionibacteriales bacterium; assembly: GCA_026392415.1. Classification (GTDB taxonomy): domain Bacteria; phylum Actinomycetota; class Actinomycetes; order Propionibacteriales; family Nocardioidaceae; genus Nocardioides. Next base: position 12,164 of record JAPLCC010000031.1, on the reverse strand, counting down.
GGCGCACTGTGGTGACGATCGGCAACTTCGACGGCATGCACCTGGGGCATCAGCACGTCGTACGCCGGGCGCGGGAGGTGGCCGGCGAGGTCGGTGTCGACCACGTGGTCGCGGTGACCTTCGACCCGCACCCGATCGCGGTGCTGCGACCGGAGCACGCGCCGCCGACACTGACGACGATCGACGAACGTCTCCGGCTGCTCGGCGAGGCAGGTGTCGATGACGTGCTGGTCATCCCGTTCTCACGAGAGATCGCCGACTGGACGCCGCAGGAGTTCATCGACCGGATCATCCTCGCAACGCTGCACGCGAAGGCCGTCGTGGTCGGCGCGAACTTCCGCTTCGGCAATCGCGCCGCCGGTGACTGCAACCTGCTGCGTGCCGCTGGCCTCGAGCACGACTTCGTCCTCGAGGAGGTCAGCCTCGACGGTGGCCCGCAGGTCTGGTCGTCCACCTATGTGCGCACCTGTCTGGCCGCCGGCGACGTGACCGGGGCGGCCGAGGCGCTCGGTCGTCCGTTCGCGACCCGCGGAGTCGTCATCGAGGGCGACAAGCGCGGGCGTGAGCTCGGCTTCCCGACAGCCAACGTGCCCGTGCGCCAGGGCGCCGCGGCTCCCGCCGACGGCGTGTACGCCGGCCGGTTGACCTTGATCGACGGCCCCGAAGCCGGCACGTCGTACCCCGCCGCCATCAGCGTGGGCACCAACCCGACCTTCGCAGGGGAGCGGGAGCGTCGGGTCGAGTCGTACGTCCTGGATCGGACCGACCTGGAGCTCTACGGCCGTGAGGTCGAGGTCACGTTCGTCGAGCGGCTGCGGGGGATGGTCCGGTTCGACTCCGTCGACGACCTGCTCGTTGCGATGGCCGACGACGTCGCGCGGGCTCGCGCCGTCCTGGGGGACTGACGTGGCGGACGGGCCACGCGAGGACGTCGCAGCTGCGGAGCGGTGGTTCGTCGAGCACGGCCTGCCCTACTTCGTCGATGACCACCGCGCTGCTGTGGCACGTGGCCTGCGACGCGGCCGCCTGGTCGCGGTGACCGTGGTGGCACTCCTGATCGGTGCCGTCGGTGGCGTCGTCATCGGCACCTGGCTGAGCCCGGCCACCGGTGTCGGTGGTGGCCTGACGACCGCGGGCGCCGTGGTGGCGCTCTACGCCGTCGCCACCCTGCGCGCGTGGCTGATCGTGACGTGGGCGGTCCGGCGCACGTTCCGGTCGCTGGGGCTGATGTTCCCGCTGGTCACCCGGGCGCTGCCTCTCCTGCTCCTCTTCATCACGTTCCTGTTCATCAACGCCGAGGTGTGGCAGGTGGCGGCCAGCCTCGACGGCGGCGTCCTGTGGATCGCCGTCCTGCTCTTCGCAGCCCTCGCCGTCGGCTTCCTGATGGTCCGTCTGCCCGAGGAGCTCGACAGCGTCGACGACGAGGTCGAGGGGCAGCAGCTGATCGATGCCTGCGTCGGTACGCCGCTCGAGGCCGCCGCGCGCGGCATCGCCGGGCGCGTCGACCGGGTCGGTGCCGTCGACGCCGAGGTGAGTGGTCTGCAGAAGGCGAACCTGGTGCTCGTGCTCCTGGTCGCGCAGGCGTTGCAGGTGCTGCTGCTCGCGCTGGCCGTCTTCATGTTCTTCATCGTCTTCGGGGTGGTCGCGATGGCGCCCGAGGTGGTCAGCACCTGGACCCAGGGCACGCTCCACCCGATCAACGGCCCGGTGGGGGATCTCACGGGCCTGCGGTTGAGCCAGGAGCTGATCCGGGTCTCGACGTTCCTCGCCGCCTTCAGCGGTCTCTACTTCACGGTCTACGCCGTCACTGACGAGCACTACCGCCGACAGTTCTTCTCGGTCGTCATCGATGAGCTGGAGCGCGCGGTCAGCGCCCGGGTGGCGTACCGGTCGATGCGGAACGACGGGATGGTCTGAGAGGGCTGTCAGTCCTCGACCGACCCGCGGAGCCGCTTCGTGCTGCCGCGTTGCCGCTTGGCCTCGAGCCGTCGTTCCTTCGACCCGCGGGTCGGTTTCGTCGGACGGCGCGGTGGGGGAGGCGGTGCAAGCAGGTCGCGCACCTGTGCAGCGAGACGTTCGCGGGCCGCGACCCGGTTGCGGTGCTGGGAACGGTGTTCGTGGGCGACGACCGCGATCGGACCGGAGCTCCGGCTCAGCAGCCGGGTGCGTTGACCCTCGTCGAGCGCCGTCGATGCCGTCGGGTCCCAGACCAGCTCGACGCGGGTGTCGGTGGTGTTGACCGACTGGCCGCCGGGCCCGGGCGAGCGGGAGAACCGCTCGACCAGCTCGGTGTCGGCGATGACCAGTCCCGCGGGCAGGCCGGGGCCCGGTGGTACGGAGAGGTCCACGCCCGCTCCTAGGAGACGGTGACCGGAACGCCCGACAGCGCCGCGTTGCCAGAGAGGTCGAGCCGGTCGGTGTCGGTCAGGTCGTTGATCGAGACCCCCACGACCTCGGCGGCGATGCCCATGCGGGTGCCGGCGTACTGGTGCCCGAAACCGTGCGGCAGCGAGACCACTCCGGGCATCACGTCCTCGGTGGCCTTCACCGCGACCGACACCGCGCCGACGCGGGACTTGACCGTGACGACGGCGCCGTCGACCAGGCCGCGGGCGTCGAGGTCGCCCGGGTGCATCAGCAGCTGGTGGCGTTCTTGGCCCCGGGTGAGGCGCTCGGAGTTGTGCATCCACGAGTTGCAGTCGCGCTGGTGCCGGCGACCGATGAGCAGGAGCTGGTCACTGCCCGGCGCCTCGTGGGCGCGGAGCCGGTCGAGGTCCTCGACCACGATCGCGGGCGCGGCATGGATCCGCTTGTCCTTGGTGCCCAGTCGCCCCGGGAGCTGGCCCGCCTGCAGGGCGCCCAGGTCGACGCCCTCGGGGTGCTTGCGCAGGTCGGTGAGCGTGGTCGACCGCCCGGTCCGCAGCAGCATCCCGATCAGGAACGTCGGGCTCATCCGCATCCGGGCCGCGCCCACGAGGCGGCGCTTCAGGGGCGCCTTGCGCGGCAACCGGCGCGCCACCCGGAGGTAGAGCTCCCGGAAGATCTCCCAGTCGTGCCGCTGGTCGCGGGACTTCTCGAAGATCGCCGGGGTGAAGCGCGCGGTGTTGCGGACGGCGAACACGTGGAACGCCAGGTCGTAGTGGTCGCGCTCCAGCAAGGTCGTCGGCGGCAGGATGACGTCGGCGTGGCGGGTCGTCTCGTTGAGGTAGATGTCGATGGCGGCGTAGAAGTCGAGCCCGCTGATCGAGCGGTCCAGGGCGACCCCGTCGGGCGTGGACAGCACCGGGTTGCCAGCGATGGTCAGCAGTGCTCGCACCTGCCCGTCCCCAGGAGTGTCGATCTCCTCACGCAGCACCGACACAGGCAACTCTCCGGCGAACTCCGGTGCCTGCCGGACCCGCGAGCGGAACCGGTCGTGGTGGCCGCGTCCGATCAGGCCACGTCCGATCACGTCGATCGCCGGGTTCGTCAGCATCACGCCACCCACGCGGTCGAGGTTGCCGGTCACCAGGTTGAGCAGTTGCACGGCCCACTGGCACAGCGTTCCGAACTCCTGGGTCGAGACCCCGATCCGGCCGTATGCCGCCGCGCCGTCGGCCGCTGCGAACTCACGCGCCACCCGCTCGATCTCCGCTGCCGGGATGCCGCTCATCTGCGCAGCCAGCGCCGGGGTGAAGTCCTGCACCAGGCGCTCGACCTCGTCCAGCCCGTCGGCGTACGACGGCGGGCGGGTGAGGCCCTCTGCGAACAGCACGTTGAGCAGGGCGAGCAACACCCACGCGTCGGTGCCCGGGCGGACGAAGTGGTGCTCGGTGGCGACCTTCGCGGTCTCGGTGCGTCGCGGGTCGAAGACGACCATCCGTCCGCCGCGTGCCTTGAGCTCCCGTAGCCGCCCCGGGAAGTCGGGCACCGTCATCAGGGAACCGTTGGAGGCCATCGGGTTGGCCCCGAACACCAGGAAGTACGACGTCCGGTCGATGTCCGGTACGGGCAACAGCAACTGGTGCCCGTAGAGCAGGTGGCCGAGGAACTGGTGGGGGAGCTGGTCGACGGACGTCGCACTGAACTTGTTGTGCGTCCGGAACGACTGGGTCAGCGCGACGCCGTGGGTCATCGAGCCCAGGCTGTGCACGTTCGGGTTGCCGAGGTAGATCGCCAGTGCGTCGTCGCCGTGCTCGCGGATCGTGGCCGTCAGCCTGTCGGCAACGAGGTCGAACGCCTCGTCCCAGGAGATCTCCTCCCAGCGTGCGTCCTGGCCCTCGCCGATCCGGCGCACCGGCCTCCGCAGGCGGTCCGGGTCGGCATGGATGTCACCGATCGCGACGCCCTTGGGACAGATGTGGCCCCGGGAGAGCGGGTCCTCCGGGTTGCCCCGGGCACCGGTCACCCGCCCGTCGTCGATCGTGAGCAGGAGACCACAGGTCGCCTCGCACAGGTTGCACACGCCGATTCGCTGTTCCACACCGTTCGTCACCCGGGCATCGTCACATGCCCGGCTTCGATTCGGTACCGCCAGACCCTCGCTGTTAGCCTTGTGCGGTTGTCGTCGAGGAGACTCGCCGGCACACCCGCCGTCAGAACGGCCGCGGATCGAGAGTGCTCCAGGAAACCAGGCTGGGGCGCCGCGCAACGAGCGAACACAGGGAGAACCCATGGCAGTCGGAACCGACGCTGAGACCAAGAAGAAGATCGTCGCCGAATACGGCACGTCCGAGGGCGACACCGGTTCGCCCGAGGTGCAGATCGCGCTGCTGAGCCACCGCATCAGCCACCTGACGGACCACCTGAAGATGCACAAGCACGACCACCACAGCCGTCGTGGCCTGCTGCTCCTCGTGGGCCAGCGCCGTCGCCTCCTCAACTACCTCAAGAAGACCGAGATCGAGCGTTACCGCTCCATCGTCGAGCGCTTGGGTCTGCGTCGCTGACTTCCAGCCGCACGAAATGCACATGAACGGGTGACCCCAAGGGGTCGCCCGTTCTGCATTTCGCCGCCTGATCGATAAGGTGGCGAACGTCATCAAGTCCATTTCCGCGGGGCAACGCGTCCCGCACCACTTGAATAAGAGAACCCCTTGACTGAACCCGTCATTTCCGCCGTGGAGACCGTTCTCGACAACGGCAAGTTCGGCACCCGCACCATCAAGTTCGAGACGGGCCTCCTGGCCCGCCAGGCCGCCGGTTCGGTGACCGCCTACCTCGACGACGACACGATGCTTCTCTCGGCCACGACCGCTGGCAAGCACCCCAAGGACCACTTCGACTTCTTCCCGTTGACGATCGACGTGGAAGAGCGGATGTACGCCGCAGGCAAGATCCCCGGCTCGTTCTTCCGCAGCGAAGGCCGCCCGGGTGAGGACGCGATCCTCACCTGCCGCCTCATCGACCGCCCGCTGCGCCCGACCTTCAAGAAGGGTCTGCGCAACGAGGTGCAGGTCGTCATCACGGTGATGGCGCTCAACCCCGACGCTCCCTACGACGTGCTCGCGATCAACGCCGCGTCGCTGTCCACCCAGCTCTCCGGCCTGCCGTTCTCCGGCCCCGTCGGCGCGACCCGCGTCGCCCTGATCGACGGTCAGTGGGTTGCGTTCCCGACCCACAGCCAGCTCGAGAACGCCGTCTTCGACATGGTCGTTGCCGGCCGCGTCACCGAGACCGGCGACGTCGCGATCATGATGGTCGAGGCCGAGGCCACCGAGGACTCGTTCGCCAAGGTCCAGGGCGGCGCCCAGGCACCGACCGAAGAGGTCGTTGCTGCCGGTCTGGACGCGTCCAAGCCGTTCATCAAGCAGCTCTGCGAGGCCCAGCAGGAGCTGGCCAACGTCGCTGCGAAGCCGATCCAGGAGTTCCCGATCTTCCTCGACTACGAGGACGACGTGTACGCCGCCGTCGAGGCCGCTGCGAAGGCCGACCTGGCCTCCGCGATGACCATCGGTGACAAGCAGGAGCGCGAGGCGCGCACCGACGAGCTCAAGGGCGGTCTGCTCGAGAAGCTCGCCGGTCAGTTCGAGGGTCGCGAGAAGGAGATCGGCGCGGCCTTCCGCTCGGTCAACAAGCAGGTCGTCCGCGAGCGCGTGCTCCGCGACAAGATTCGCATCGACGGCCGCGGCCTCGCCGACATCCGTCCGCTGCACTCCGAGGTCGACGTGATCCCGCGCGTCCACGGCTCGGCGCTGTTCGAGCGTGGCGAGACCCAGATCCTGGGCGTCACCACCCTCGACATGCTCAAGATGGAGCAGCAGCTCGACACGCTGTCGCCGGAGAAGCACCGTCGCTACATGCACAAGTACGTCTTCGCGCCGTTCTCCACCGGTGAGACCGGTCGCGTCGGTTCGCCGAAGCGTCGCGAGATCGGACACGGCGCCCTGGCGCGTCGCGCCCTCGTGCCCGTGCTGCCGAGCCGCGAGGAGTTCCCCTACGCGATTCGCCAGATCTCCGAGTGCATGGGCTCCAACGGCTCCACCTCGATGGGTTCGGTCTGTGCCTCGACCCTGTCGCTGCTGCAGGCCGGTGTCCCGCTGAAGGCCTCCGTCGCCGGTATCGCGATGGGCCTCATCTCCGGTGAGATCGACGGCAAGCTCGAGTACGTCGCGCTGACCGACATCCTCGGTGCCGAGGACGCGTTCGGCGACATGGACTTCAAGGTCGCCGGCACCAAGGAGTTCGTCACCGCTCTCCAGCTCGACACCAAGCTCGACGGCATCCCGGCCGAGGTCCTCGCGAAGGCCCTCAACCAGGCCAAGGACGCGCGTCTGGCGATTCTCGAGGTCATGGGCGAGGCCATCGACGGTCCCGAGGAGATGTCGATCCACGCGCCGCGGATCATCACGGTGAAGGTCCCCGTCGACAAGATCGGCGAGGTCATCGGCCCGAAGGGCAAGGTGATCAACCAGATCCAGGACGACACCGGTGCCACGCTGTCCATCGAGGACGACGGCACGGTCTACATCGGTGCGACCAACGGCGAAGCGGCCGAAGCCGCCCGCCAGGCGGTCAACGCGATCGCCAACCCGACCATGCCCGAGATCGGTGAGCGTTACCTCGGCACGGTCGTCAAGACGACCAACTTCGGTGCCTTCATCGCGCTGATGCCGGGCAAGGACGGGCTGCTGCACATCAGCAAGCTGCGCGCCATCGCCGGCGGCAAGCGCGTCGAGAACGTCGAGGACATCGTCTCGGTCGGCCAGAAGCTCCAGGTCGAGATCGCCGAGATCGACGACCGCGGCAAGCTCTCGCTGATCCCCGTCGTCGAGGAGGCTGCCTCGACCGAGGACGCCGCTGACGTTGCGGAGTCCGAGGACGCGTGAGCAACAAGCTCGACACGACGGCCGGTCAGCGCAACGCTGACCGGCCGTCGGCCCTTTCCCGGACCTCGACCAGGACGCTCGAGACCGTCCGCGACGAGGCCGGACACGTGACGTCGCTGGTTCGCCGCACGCGGCTCCCGTCCGGGCTCCGGATCGTCACCGAGCAGATGGCCGGTGCCCGCTCCGCCTCGCTCGGCGTCTGGATCGGCGTCGGCTCGCGCGACGAGACCGCGAAGACCCACGGTGCCTCGCACTTCCTCGAGCATCTGCTGTTCAAGGGCACGGGGGAGCGGTCGGCCCTCGACATCTCGATCGAGCTCGACGCGGTGGGTGGGGAGTTCAACGCCTTCACCGCGAAGGAGTACACCTGCTTCCACGCACGCGTGCTGTCCGACGACCTGCCGCTGGCGATCGACGTCATCGGCGACATGGTCACCGGCTCGCTCATCGAGAGCCACGACGTCGACGCCGAGCGAGACGTCATCCTCGACGAGATCGCCATGCACGACGACGACCCCGACGACGTGGTGCAGAACCTGCTCGCCGAGCTGACCTGGGGGGTCGAGTCGCCGCTGGGACGTCCGATCGCCGGCACGACCGGCTCGATCGAGGCGATGACGCCCGCACAGATCAAGCGCTTCTACCGCAAGCACTACGTGCCGGCGAACACCGTGATCTCGGTGGCCGGCGCGGTCGACCACGCCGCCGTCGTACGCGCGATCAAGAAGGCGTTCTCGCGCCACGACTGGCTCGACGTCGTCGCCGCACCCGTCGCGCCGCGCGCGGCTGCCCACCGCCGGCATCCCCGCGTCGCGGGTGGCTCCGGGAAGGTCGAGCGTCCGTTCGAGCAGGTCAACGTCGTGATCGGGCGCGAGGGTCTCTCGCGCGACGACGACCGCCGCTTCGCCCTGGGCGTGCTCAACACCGCTCTGGGCGGTGGCACGTCGAGCCGGTTGTTCCAAGAAGTCCGTGAGCTGCGGGGCCTGGCCTACTCGGTCTACTCCTTCGCCAGCCACTACGCGGACTCAGGCCTGGTCGGTGTCGCCGTCGGCTGCCTGCCCGACCGCACCGACGAGGTGCTGGCTGTGGTCCGCGAACAGCTCGACCTGATCGCCACCCACGGGATCAGCGCCGACGAGCTCGCCCGCGGCAAGGGACAGCTCGTGGGCGGCATGATCCTCGGTCTCGAGGACTCCGCCTCGCGGATGATGCGCCTGGGCAAGAACGAACTCGTCCACGCCGAGATCTCCGGGATCGACGAGGTGATCGCGCGGATCGAGAGTGTCACCCTCGACCAGGTGCGGGAGATCGCTGCCGAGGTGTTCGGTCGGCCCGAGCTGCTGGCCGTGGTCGGCCCGGCCTGACGTCGTACGACGTCCGATCGGACCGACCGCGACGGATCAGCGCCTTTCGGCCGGCTCGAGCTCGGGCTCGTCGGTCGTCTCGGCCTGCTCGACCGTGAACGCGAAGTCGTCGCCGTGCTCGGTGACGCCAGCGATCACGGCCTGCTCGATCGCCTCCTCGCCGTAGCGGCGTCGGACGACCAGTGGGTCCTTGCGGAGGTCGGCCATCAGGGCGGCCGCGAGGCCGATGACGATCAGCACGAAGGGCAGCGCCGCGACGATGGTGATCGTCTGCAGTCCCTGGAGGGCGTCCGAGCCCCCGGCGAGCAGCATCACCGCCGCAACGGCTCCCGTGGCCACGCCCCAGAAGATGACGACCCGGCGCCGCGGTTCGGTCGTTCCGCGTTCGGACAGGCTGCCCATCACGATCGAGGCGGCGTCGGCGCCGGAGACGAAGAAGATCGCGACCAGGAGCATGACGAGCCCGCTCGCAGCCGTGGCCAGCGGATAGGCGTCGAGGGTGCTGAAGAGTTGGGCCTCGAGCCCGTTGGCGCCGGCGATGTCGGTGCCCTTGTTCTGCAGGTCGATGGCCGTGCCACCGAGGACGCAGAACCACAGCACGCTGACGATGCTCGGGACGAGGAGCACGCCGGTCACGAACTGGCGGATGGTGCGCCCGCGCGAGATGCGTGCGATGAACATGCCGACGAACGGCGTCCACGAGAGCCACCAGGCCCAGTAGAAGACGGTCCAGGTGCCCAGCCAGTCAGCGGTGTCCTGCCCCTCGGCGCCGGTGCGGGCCGCCATCATGGCGAGGTCCTGCGCGTAGCTGCCGATCGAGGTCGGCACCAGGTTGAGGATGAAGACGGTCGGGCCGACGACGAACACGAACAGGGCGAGCACGACGGCGAGCACCATGTTGGTGTTGGACAGCCACTGGATGCCCTTGGCGACGCCCGAGACGGCGGACAGGACGAATGCCGCGGTGAGGACGGCGATGATGCCGACCAGCGCGCCGTTGCCGAGCGGGCCGATGCCGCCGACGATCTCCAGGCCGCTGCTGATCTGCAACGCGCCGAGACCGAGAGAGGTGGCCGAGCCGAAGAGGGTCGCGAAGATCGCGAACATGTCGATGATCTTCCCGGCGCCGCCGGAGGCGTGGCGGCCGAGGATCGGAGCGAATGCTGCCGAGATCAACTGGACGCGGCCCTTGCGGTAGACGCCGTACGCGATGGCGAGGCCGACAACGGCATAGATCGCCCACGGGTGGAGGGTCCAGTGGAACATCGTCGTGGCCATGGCCGTCTGCGCCGTGGCGTCCGCGTTGCCCTCGGTGCCGGGAGGCGGGGTCGTGTAGTGGGAGAGCGGCTCGGAGACGCCGTAGAACATCAGGCCGATGCCCATGCCGGCGCTGAACATCATCGCGATCCACGAGACGGTCCTGAACTCCGGTTCCTCGTCGTCACGGCCGAGTGGGATGGCGCCGTACTTGCTCATGGCGAGCCAGACGACGAAGACGACGAAGCCGCTGGTCACCAGGACGAACAGCCAGCCGGTGTTCGTGAGGACCCAGTTCAGCGCCTTGTCGGACGCGTTGCCGAGGGACGTCGTGCTGGTCAGGCCCCAGACGACGAAAGCGATGCTGACGGCTGCGGCGCAGCCGAAGACGACCAGGTCGAGTCCACGGCGCGGTGGCTCGTCGACCTCGATCGCCTGGTCGAGCGCGGGGTGGGGTACGACGTCGGCGGCAGCCGTCGTCACGGCGCCGGCGAGGGCTGCGGCGCGGGGATGGGTGGTCATGGATTCGGGGTCGGTCACGTCACTCCTTGGGGTCGTGCGGCCGTCCGCCCTCGGCACCCTGACCCACCAGAAAGGGGCGATTCAACGCCACACCGATCCGGGAAATGGTCCGCCGGATCGTGCTCCGCGGACGCGGCAAGGGCTGCCCGAGAACAGGCAACATGCACCTGCAGGTTAACCAGACCCGACCCCCGGTTGGCCAATCCTCGCTCGGCGCCGGGGCGCGGGTCACCGGTGGTGACCGGTGACCCGAGGGCTCATCTGCGCCCGATGATTCCGATCACGGGAGGCATCTTGGAGTCGACGATGTAGACGCGGAAACCGCCGTCACGCAGCTGCTCGGACGTCTTCGCGAGCATGTCCGGGACGTGCTCGGGCCTGCTGGTGTCGAAGAACAGGTTGACCGATCCGCCCGGCATCAGCCGCTCGTGAAGGAGGGCGATCTCCTCGGCTGCGTCGCGCACCCAGAACAGGTTGACGTCGAACGCGAAGACCTTGGTGAGGCGCTTGACCGGGACCCGCAGTGTGGCCAGGTCGATCTGGCGGACGGTGAGTCTGCCGGCCTCGATGTGCTCCGCACAACGGGCCTTGGTCCGGTCGACTCCGGCCTCGGAACGGTCGATGGCGAACATCTTGCCGCGGCCCTCGAGTCGCCGACAGATCAGGTCGGCAGCGGCTCCGGAGCCGCATCCGACTTCCAGCACGTGGTCGTTGGGCTGGACGTCCATGAAATCCACCGCCCACCGGATCCGGGCCGGGACTTTGTTCACCATGGGGGCCAGCCTGCCAGAACGTCGGCCCGGGTGACGCACTACCTTGGTCCCGTGGCTTCACGTGTCGCGGAAAACGCAGCAGAAGGTCGACTCCAGGTCGGGGTGCTCGGTGCCCGTGGCAAGGTCGGTGCCGAGGTGGTGACGGCCGTGGAGAACGCTCCGGACGTCGACTTCACCGTCGGTGTCGACCAGGGCGATCCGATCGAGCTGCTGGCCGAGTCCGGCACCCAGGTGGTGGTGGACTTCACGCATCCGGACGTCGTGATGGACAACCTCCGCTACTGCATCGCGAACGGCATCCATGCGGTGGTCGGCACGACCGGCTTCGACGAGGGGCGTCTCGAGACGCTGCGCGGCTGGCTCGCCGACAGCCCCGGCACAGGCGTCCTGATCGCCCCGAACTTCTCGATCGGCGCGATCTTGATGATGCGGTTCTCCGCCATCGCGGCCCCGTTCTTCGAGTCGGTGGAGGTCGTCGAGCTCCACCACCCGACCAAGGCTGACGCTCCGAGCGGCACGGCCGGACGCACCGCCGCACTGATCGCCGACGCCCGCCGCGCCGCAGGCAGCGGGCCGATTCCCGATGCCACCAGCACCGGTCTCGACGGTGCCCGGGGTGCCGATGTCGACGGTGTCCGCGTCCACAGCCTCCGGATCCGCGGCCTGGTCGCCCACCAGGAAGTCATCCTCGGCGGCGTGGGGGAGACCCTCACCATCCGTCACGACTCCCTCGACCGCGTCTCCTTCACCCCCGGTGTCCTCACCGGCGTCCGCAAGATCACGGCGTTCCCCGGTCTCACGGTCGGACTCGAGCACTTCCTCGACCTCGACTAGCTGTGATGTCCAGGCACGTTGGTCAGTCGGGTGACAGGTGGCTTGGCTCCGATCGCGGAGTGGACGCGGTGATGATTGTAGAAGTGAAGCCATTCGGGCAGGGCGGC